>NZ_JAWOTI010000004.1:0-266658 GCF_033338775.1 Vibrio sp. Vb1018 | reverse complement strand
CTGAAACTCAGTATATTGTATAAAAGTCGCTCAACTTTAGGAGGTTTGGTTTCTCGTCTGAATTACGCAACAAAGCCTTTATCATGTACCGACTTTAGAAGCTCATTAGCATCTCTTTTATTTGTACAGTTTCTTAATTCGATTAGATTATCTAATTGCTGAAAAAGCAAATCCTGCCCCTCGAACTTCCCTATTGTTCTTAATGCTCTATTTTTTGATGCTACGTTACTTACATTTGAATCTATGGCAGACTTCACTCGTGAAGAAGAGATCGATTTTGGCACAAATCAAAGATATTCCCTTCATATTAGAGGAGCCTTTAGTGCGAGGTTCAGCTCGTTATTCTAAATTTAAACCTTAGCAGGAACATGTTATTATGGATGGAACTGTTTACACGGCCCCCCTACCAGTGGTGTCGGTAAAGCCATCGTGAATCGATTCGCTTCGTGATAATTAGGACTAAAACTGAGCCTTACTGAGAAAACAAGTTTGATAATAGTTTTCTTCCACATCGTAAATAGCTTTTTTTGGCTCAGAAATATCGCCATTCGTTTTAGCTAGCTTAGCAACTCGTAATCATGTCGGTGTTATGTGCATGAAAAAAATACCTATGTCCCGAATTAAGCTCTTAGCACGTTACTTTAAGTATAATATCTCGCCAGTTAGTCGTATATTGCGGAGTTAGCCATTTCTCTTCGCATGCCCCACTTCTGTTCTATGCCTTGGGAACAAAAAAAGAAGTATCAGTGCGCTTGATTTTAGTATCAAAGTAGCTATTGAAGCAGCTCTTCCAGTTCTTTGCCCACTAGTATCACAAAAGATGTATAGATTGCTGTAAGACACTCTTCGTTTCCACACCTATCAATACGAACAAAACCTTTAGATGCAAGGTCGTCAATAGAAATCGAAAGTTCTTCGACATTGCGACCTGTTATCTCAGATAACTTCCTTACATTATTTGCTCTATCACGAGAAATCATATACAAAAGCTTAATATTTTCGTTAGTTAAAACCTGGGCCAGCTCCGTTAATGATGTAAACCACAAATGAGGAAAATTTTCTACATGGTTTAATTTACCAGCTGAAACATCCAACATATACTTACGAACTAGTTCTTCATCGGCTATTCCAATTCGAGCTTTCATAGTCTGTCCATATCTATAAAATATAATACTTCCCTTTAATGGAAATAGAAAACAGTGATAATAATGATAAATTACTGTCGATTTCTCAAACCTTATTATCTAAATCTAATTTCATTAAACCGCAATATTATTACTCACTACTTTTATAAAGCGCAATAATTTTAAGAACATCAGCTGTAATATTAATTGCTTTAGAGCCTGATGGTATATCCATCTTATCTTGGTATTGCACCCAAACTTCACCATTTTTTGATATACGGATCATTGCAAATGTTTCGTTAAGAAATGACTTATTGACGCCAAGCTGCTCATGAATATCATCATTCATAATCATCCCTATTACATGTTGACAGAAGAGTATGAGTTAATACTAATCCATCATTTTGTGAAAAACAATCCTATTCATCCACTAGATTCCAAAATGTACATTCGCATAAAATGTAAAAAGCCAGATCTTTGATCTGGCAGATATCAATGAGGTTTATTAAAGAGTGGAACACAAAGACTCTAATACCTTTCTTTCAGTGCTTAACTTTTTAACTCTATTACCAGTTTCAAAACCGTCTATTTTGCTCATGTGTTTAACAAAACGATCAGCATTTGCTTTACTTGAAATTTTGAAGTTAGATAAATGATTGTAATTCTTAATTTTATCAGTTAATTTTTTATCATAGAAAAGCATATTCTGAAAAAGAATATCAGGCATAACGTATGCGTCTAATACTTGTTTAATTCTGTACATTGACTGATACAGATCTTGTGCTTCTACAGCAGTCAAAAGACCATCTAAAGCAAGCTTTTCAGCCATATCTGCGACGTCATGAACTGGCTTTGATATCTTTGCCGCCTCTTTCTTAATTCCCGCCCTGTCAATCTCGAAGTAACCACGGCATTCATTCACTTTTGCTTTTTGATATATTCCGTAATAGTATTTATGCTTAGCTAAAAATTTCTCATATGCACCTCGAGTAATCTCGAACTCCCCCGACTTCACACATTCAGAAGCATTGTTACTTACAAATTCTTCAAATGTATACTTGGGGTACTCATCAATACGTTTTTGAGCAACATTAATCACCATTGTCATTGGAGATCTATTTCTAGAATCTTCATTATTTATCTTTATATTTAATCGAAGATAAAGAGTCATACCTTTTCTATGTCGATACGGAGTATAATACATACCATCATTATTTTTGTTATATCTTTCTTTATCTACTGCCACATTAATTGCATCTGCGTTATTAGCCATGATTAAAACCTTATCATTTATTTTTATCTTTTAATATAAGATACCAGTCAAATTAATATAAGTAAAGAAACTGATATTTTCAAAAAAAATAATTTTAAGATATTGATCTTAAAGATCTATCTCATACAAAGGAACTAATATTTTATTATTATTGGCGGGAAAATTTGATGAATTATTTATTAACCATGATGAATCATTGAGTTTTTAAGCATTAGGCAAATATTAAAAAACAATGACTAGATCATTATCTATAGATAATAAAAGATCTACATTGAATGACCAAGATAATTAATATAAAACGAACATCTACTTATAACCACCTCTGGAAGTAACCTTTTCTAACTTATAGATAAAAAATTAATTATGAATATATTACACTATGTCAATAGCTTCTCCTTTGCTCTCAAATTTGCACTCAATCAATTCTTCAGTACAAAAAGTTTCAGCATCTTTCTGTGACTCAAATTTTTTAAGTTCCTTTAAAGAGATCACTTCTAAATTGAAATCGTTGATGAATGTTTGCATAGCTAACTTGTGTTGAATCTCGTTGCTGTTATCTCTGATAGAAGAGAACAAATCAATAAACAACTGGCGGAGAACATCAGAGAATGTGTCGCTAAGTTGTACTAAATTGATCTGAATAGCGATCGCACAAGACATTTTATTTCCACTTTGTATAAACCTTCTAGAGCGAAAATGGAATCGATCGTTCTGTAAAATCGCTTGCAGTTTATTAAAGTAAATTTTGTTAGCAGTGAACAAAACAAGTAACCAGCCGTTATCGTCAGACTGACGCTTTACGTAACTTATATGCGCTTCTCTTTTCTGCCTTTGCGATAGCAAAGCTGACTTATTAATTTCTTCTTTAAAACGCTCGAAATTGAGTGAATCAGCCGATAGTATTCCGTTTTTTATAAGCTTACCGAGGGTAAACTTGCGGTTTCCACCTAGCTGAGATGCAGAAAATCGGTGGTCGCTCAGTTTAAAGATAAGGCTAGATACTTTCCCGTCCTTCTCTCGTACTTCGACTGTGAGTTCTGGATGTTGCTTCTCTACCGCAAAGACAAATTCCGCTAGCGTTGAGCAATGATTAAGACGGTTAATCGCTCTCGAAATCAATCGTGCAACTTGCGCTTTTTTAGTTTTAACTCTTGCATTATTGATGCTTGAACTATCGTCATAGCAAATATCTATACTCGAAACTAACTGCCGCAGGCCGAACTCGATTTCAAGTTCCCTCATTACCTCTTGTGCAAGATAATAGCTATAGCTGTCAGAGACTTTCTTTCGAGTTATCATATCTATAGTGCTAGTCACGATATGTACATGCTCTTCGTCGGTATCATTATGCTTGAAAGATATATAGCGACAATTGTCGTATCCGAGTTTATCCATAAGCCTCTTGACAGTCTTTTGCCATTGAGTGTTACTCAAATGTTCGTTCGTATCTAAAGAAACTATCATGTGCTTGAACTGTTGCTTTACAGCGGGATTTAGAGCAATTGATTGCTGCATTTCCGTGATGGCCATTGACAAGTCTAATAACTCCCCTGCCGCTGTTCTAGCTTCATGAGGAATGTGGATGATGTTGTTGGCGTATATGAACTCAGTTATTGCAGCACGCTCTTTGCTAGTACCAGCGGAATAGTTAATTAGGTTTTTCGCAACACGCTCATCGTTACCTTTGATATAATCAACAAGTATATGTACAGTCTTCTTATTGTGCTTTTTTTGTTTTTGTTCAGGTTCTTCATATATCATAGTTTTTTCTCTTTTTTTCTTGTATCAAACTTTCTAATTTTTCAATCGAAATATGCTCCTTTGCTACTTCATACGCAGTATCTTCAGTAAAGCAATTTATTAACAAGATCCTGGTTTCTTGGAATTCTCGTTTTAATACTTCAAATGCTTGGAAAACTAGCTCTACCTCTTGTCTATCAAGCTGTTTTCCATTTTCTAGGTGTGAAGCAATAGAGCTAATATCTTTAAAAATACCCGATGTTTTATGGAAAAAGCTTTTTGAAGCTTCAAGTACAACTGGTTTAACCACCATCGTCCTATTTAATATAGCTCTCATATAAGCAGATAAAGTGCTATACCCTGATTTTTTCTTATTATCTATTTGTGTTTGATATTCAATTTCTGTAAAGTTTATTTTCACTGATTTAGACAACTTGTCTTCATCAGACTTTCTTTGTTTAATTTTATCTTTCTTTGCAGACTGTAGTGCTTTTTCTATTTTCAAAAGTTCATTTTTATCTACAGAATGGAATATATCTATGTAATCACTCATTGCTTGTGTTCCTTATTATAATTGTTATATGTCAACTTTTTTGAGCGAAGCGATAATGGCTTAATATAGCGCTAACCTCGAAGAGTGTTAGTGCAACCGAACTAATTGTGAGGAAATCGTCTGATGAGGATATTTGGGACAAATAGAACTCACAGACATAGCTTGCTTAAAATTTCATTTTTTATATTATTAATTTATATTTATATTAAATTCAACTTATATTTTACTTTTAATAGAAAAAAGTTTAATCCAAATGACACAGATTAAAGGTCAATAATTAGGATAGTTTAATAATCATATAGAAATCAATAACATCGAAGATTTTAATTAATAGATTACTTTCCAAGTAAGTAGACCATCAATATAAAAATTAAACCTTAAGTAGTCATATAAAAACTTGTTCTCACAGTATAAGTATTCTGTAATTATGATAATATGAAGATTAAGTATCCATTACTTACCATTAATTAATGGGTAATTTATTTAGAATATAAATCCAATGCAATTTTAGCATACAACAATTAATAGAGATTGTTCCCACAGCTAATCAATAAGCACCTCAACCTCATTCAAGCCATAGACTTTAGGTGGTGAGTCTTGGTATTTGGAAGATTTTTTCTAGTCATGCTCCCATAATGAAGACCCAAAGCGATCACTCAATAGTCAAAAGCGGAGCAGTTGCGCGAAGTCGCACTTTTGTTGTCAATAGGGCTTGGTTAACACTCACGATTTGACCTCAATAGGCTTTGATCATGTGTCATTCCTGTTATGTACATCATACTAAAATGACACAGATATCTAAATACCAACCTATTTATGTTTATTGACTGTTTTTGCAATTATACCTGTTCAACTTGAAGATGCAGGTTTCAAAATCTGAAAATTATCCGTCATTCTGGATACGAGTGTGCCTGCAACTTCTGGTAGCGTCACATCGAAAAACTCTTTGATGGCTGAAGTAAATTAAGGCTTGGAGGGGAAGTAAATATTATTCCTCACATGCTCATTCATCACTTTCCAAAGCCGCTCTATTGGATTTAAATTTGGACTGTAAGGCGGCAAGTAATGAAGCTCGACATTGAGCAATTTTGCCGTATTTTTCACCAACTCTGACTGATGATAGGCGGCACCATCAAGCACTAGGTGAACTTTTTGCTCCAGCGGATAATGCTCCTTTTTGAGCTTCCAGAAGAAGCGAACAAGGCTCTCGCTGTTTATCGTGTCATACGTTTCTGTCACCGTTGCGCCAATATTTTGAAGCGGTAACGCACCGATAATATTAAGACGTGTTCGACTGCCTGTTGTCTCAATCACTTTGTCTTGGCCTTTTCGTATCCAGCCATAACTGAGTTTTGTTGACTGCGTAGGATGAACAGCATCCATGAATAACACAGGGTCTTCGCTGTTTTTTAGCGTCTCGTTGTAGTATTCGATAAAGGCTTGCTGCATCTCTGGATTAAACTTGTGCGGTACACCTTTCGGTTTCTTATATGAGAAGCCGTGATGATGTAACCACTTGTTCATGCCAGCAACTAACGGATACCGAACTCAGCTTGTACATAAGCGACAATTTGGTGGGTATGAAAGTACGTATTTTCAGCCAGATGCTCGATAAGTTGCATGGTTTGCCCAGCAGAAAGTCGGCTCTGGCTACCACCATTTTCAGGCTTAAGTTTTTCAGAAAGAACATAATCACTGAGATGACGAGCAACGGTCGATTCGTGAATACGAAGAGCTTGAGAAATCATGGTCTGACTCCAACCTTCAGACGCAAGTAAAACCGCTTTGATGCGGTCACGCACTCGACCATCACGAGTTGAATCGTGCATCTCTTCGAGTTGTTGTTTCTGTTGAGGAGTCAGTATAATTTTCATAGTTCGTAGCATGATCCTGATTCTAAAAAAATCAAGCATCTTCAATGATCACGGGTATAATCGTATAACAGTCTTGTATCTTGTACATATTAGAATGCTCCTACGATCCTGATACAGTGGGTAGGTTAAATCTAAGTAATCCCTTACCTTCTGATTTACCAACTTTTTCTTCTATTCCAACTAAACCATTTTTTGAATAAGATTCAATGATATGATCTATGTCACGGCTACTATCATCATATCCACACTTTATCGAAAAGTTGTTTAAAGAACCTATAATTATTTCCATTCTCTCCTTTGTGAAATATACTGTTATACGATTATCTTTCAAAAACTGATTGAATAAAACTCTATCCTTTTCTTTCGAAAAATCAATATCAAGGTTAGACAATTTTCCTGTAATACGTGATTTACTAGCTTTAATTTCATTTTCAATTTTTTCTCTTTCCATTCTTTTAATTTTATATTGATTCTCCCATTCTTCATCATCAGAATATTGTGTCATATATTCACGTATCTTTGACATGCTCTTATCGATCGTATTAATTTTCTCCTCTAAGTGAGAAATGTCTACACTTTGGTCAATGTCAAATTTTAAAGACTTAAGCACATTATAAATTTTATTTTGAGCCAAGTAATAATTTATATTTTCAGAGTCGCATTTAGTACTTTTTCTTTTTCTGTTACACTTTAAATACATACCTTTAGTTGGATTCTTAACTTTCCTACTAGAGAATGCCATTATATAACCACATTTAGCTAAACTACCACAACCGTTCTCATTTTCCTTCCGTATTAAGCAACCACATTTACCAACACCAACAAACACATTACGGAAAATTTCACCAACTCCACCTGTATTTTCCCGAGTTCTTTTTTGAACTGCATAGAATGTTCTATCATCAATAATTCTAGGATAGTAATCCTTACCATCTAACTTTCCAATTACATTCGTATTTCTGATGTATGCATTAATAGATGATTCACTAAGAGGACTATTTTTTGTTGTTTTTATTAGATTTCCACTTTCATCAAAACTGTATCTGTAGATATCCAAGTCACCGAGACTCTTAATAATTTTTTGAGGCCCGTAATTGAAGTTAAGTTTTAAATCAAATATTTTCCTAATAATTTCCGCATTCTCTTCAATTATTGTATAAGATTTTAAATCTAAGTTTCTAGCTAACCAGAAAGGTGGTTTCGCTATAGATTTCCTTCCTGAATCTTCAAGCAATTTTCTACTGGCTTTTATTCTTGAACTTTTTTGACTAGATTCTTGATATGCTAAGTACATTCCAATTTCAAGTAGTATTCTTCCTGTTACACTAGATACAGATTCCATATTTTCTTCAAAAACAAGATTCCATTTCGTGATAGCAATTTTAACACCAGCATCGATAATCCGTTGAAATTGACTTCTGACAAAGTCAACATTAGCTCGACTAAATCTATCTATTAGCTCTATAACAATAAGGTCGCCTTTCTCGATCTTTCCATTTTCAATATCATTAATCAAAGCCCCCAGTTCACCTCTTTTAAAGTTCGCGGCTGTGTAAGCGCTCTTACCACGATCTTCATAAATTAATCCCTTTGAGTATGCCGATTTCCCTTCACTTAAAAGGCGCTTGTTGTAATCAGAAATCCAATGCTCACAAGCCTGTTCCTGTCTTTGTATACCCTGTCCTTCCTCAGCCTGAATTTGCTTACTAACACGTTGATATAGATGATACTTATTCACTTTTTCTTACACATTTCTAGGAGTTATAAAATGTAGTATAACATTTAGTTGTCTTTTGCAAACTGTGGCTTACCCTATCACATTGGTGGCGATATCCAAGAGCGCAGCAAACTGCTTCTTCAAACGCCTGAGAGCTTTTTAGCGCGTTTCAATGTTGATGTCCGTGTGATGAACGAAGTGGTTTCTATTAACCGTCAAGACAAAACGGTTACGGTTAACAATTTGCTTGATGGCTCTGAATACCAAGAGAGCTACGACTTTCTTCTACTCAGCCCTGGCGCAGGTCCAGTTGTGCCGCCTATTCCGGGTATTGATAACCCGTTAACGCACTCGCTGCGCAATATTCCAGATATGGATCGCATCATTAAAACGATCGAAACCAACAAAGTTGAACACGCTACGGTCGTTGGTGGTGGTTTTATCGGTTTGGAAATGATGGAAGCCTTCCACCAGCTAGGCATAAAAACCACATTAGTTGAAATGGCGGATCAAGTGATGACGCCCGTTGACCGTGAAATGGCTGGCTTCGCACATGCTGAAATTCGTGAGAAAGGCATCGACCTTAAACTTGGCGTCGCACTTGAGTCGGTGAAATTCGTACCTAACGAGCACGTGGCAAGTTTCGACTCTGGTGAGAGCGAAAAACACCAACATCTAGAAGGTGAATTGGAATTAACACTAAACAATGGTGAAAGACTCACCACCGATATTCTGATTATGGCAATTGGTGTTCGCCCCGAGACCAAATTAGCAAAAGAAGCTGGCTTAGAAATCGGCGCTCTTGGTGGTATTTATATCAATGAATACATGCAAACCAGCGATCCTTCGATCTACGCTGTCGGCGACGCGGTAGAAGAGAAAGACTTTGTGACTGGCGAGCAAACTCTAGTGCCACTTGCGGGCCCGGCAAACCGTCAAGGCCGAATGGCAGCAGACAACATGCTTGGCCGCCAAGAAACTTACCAAGGTACGCAAGGCACGGCGATCTGTAAGATTTTTGATTTAGCCGTCGCTTCTACTGGTAAAAACGAGAAACAGCTGAAACGTGAAAACATCGCTTATGAAAAAGTGTATGTGCATACAGCAAGTCACGCGAGTTACTACCCAGGTGCAGAAACCGTGTCATTCAAAATGCTGTTTGATCCAGTAACAGGTAAAATATTAGGTGCGCAAGCAGTAGGTAAAGACGGTGTTGATAAACGTATCGACGTAATGGCAGTTGCTCAGCGTGCTGGTATGACGGTAGAGCAACTGCAACACCTCGAGCTAACTTACGCGCCACCTTATGGCTCTGCTAAAGATGTAATTAACCAAGCGGCGTTTGTGGCAAATAACATCATCAAAGGTGACGCGATTGCGATTCATTATGATGAAATGGATTCACTGACAGAAGACCAACTGTTACTTGATGTTCGTAATCCTGGTGAATTGGAGTCCGTTGGTTATCTTGAAGGTGCAATTAATATTCCTGTCGATCAACTACGTCGTCGCATGCACGAACTTCCTAAAGACAAAGAGATCGTGATTTACTGTCAAGTTGGGTTACGTGGTAACGTAGCATACCGTCAGCTGGTCAACAATGGTTACAAAGCCCGCAACTTGATTGGTGGATACAGAACTCTCAAATTTGCTCGCTTATAACTTGATAATAAAAAGAGAAAACCACGTGCTTGGTTTTCTCTTTTTTTGCAGGAAAGAAAGCGTAGATCATTCACCTTCAATTGCCAAACGGACTGCTGCTTGAGCATGGATAGAAGTGGTATCGAGTAGTGTAACATCGGTGTGACTTTGGTTTACAAGTAAGGCAATTTCAGTACACCCGAGAATCACAGCTTCAGCTCCCTGCTCTTTTAGTTTTTCAATAATTTGCAAGTATATCGTCCTTGACTCCTCTTTGATTTCACCTTGGCATAACTCTTTATAAATAATGTTATGTACTTTAGAGCGGTCGTCTTGATCGGGAATTATGACATCAAGCCCATAACGGTCGGAAAGCCTTCCTTTATAAAAGTCTTGCTCCATTGTGAATTGAGTACCAAGGAGTCCGACCTTTTGAACCCCTTTCTCACGAAGTAACTCAGCAGTCGCGTCTGCGATATGTAGTATGGGGATATTAATACTGGCTTCAATTTGAGGCGCAACTTTGTGCATTGTGTTAGTACAAATAAGAATGAAGTCAGCGCCCCCTTTTTCTATTGAAGATGCAGCATCAGATAGAATGCTTGCCGTTTCTTCCCATTTACCTTGATGTTGAAGTTTCTCTATCTCCGAAAAATTCACGCTATACATACAAATTTTTGCGGAATTTAGGCCGCCTAACGCCTCTTTGACTCCTTCGTTGATCAATTTGTAATAACTAAGCGTCGACTCCCAGCTCATACCACCTAGAAGACCGATAGTTTTCATATAACTCTCCAATCGTTATACACCACCGTGCCAGGGGTGTTTTTACAAAAAAATCAGCCACTTAAATAAGCAGCATTCAAGCGTCTTCACTATTGAGCATTGGGTAACACGAAAATAAAATCATTCCCACAAGGACCGCTACGCGATTCTCATATATCCTCGCAATATCGTTACTGCATTTCCAGAAAGCTTAACGTGCTCAGTGCTTAACAACTCTGTATGGACGACCCCACTTCTCTTGGAGGCTTGGAAGCCTTTCAGTTGCTTTTTGTTGAGCTCTTTAGCCCAGTAAACACATAAAGCGCAATGTGCAGAGCCTGTAACTGGGTCCTCATTAACACCTACCCAAGGCGCGAAGTATCGAGAGACAAAATCGGCGTCAGTGCTTGATTGAGCAGTGATGACGACGCCACGGCCTTTTTGTTTAAGCAGCGCACCAAAATCAGGGTCGAGCTGTTCAAGCACAAATTCATTATTAATGACGATCAACTGCTTATTATCAAACTGACCGTAGGCGGCTACATTGGCGGCATCTAGCCCCAAGCCATGAAGTAAGTCTTTGTTAATACTCGCTCTCATATCTAAAGTTGGCGCAGGAAACACCAAATGAATTTCTTCATGATCGAGTTGTGCAGTTAAAACCCCAGATAGCGTAACGAACTCAATCGTATCTCCAGTATTATATAACCCCTGCTCTTTCAGAACGTGCGCCGTTGCAAGTGTGCCGTGTCCACACAAAGCAACTTCCGTCCTCGGTGTAAACCAACGAAGTTGCATTGTATTGAGTGACAGAAATGCCGTTTCAGATAACGACATCTCGGCCGCGATGGCCAACATCGTTTCCTCATCAAGGCTTGACTCTGTGATACAAACACCCGCGGGATTACCTTTGAAAACCTCTGATGTAAACGAGTCAACCTGAAAAATTTTAACTTCCACGAAATATCCTTAAGTTCTATCAAACACGTAATTCTGTATCACGTGATTTTTAATATCTGTTGTTTGAGCGAAAAAAACCTATGAAATTTTCTACCAACCTTATAGGTCTTGTTGGAAGCGCTAACAAACAGGAGAATGTAGTTAATTATGCAAAACGTAAAAAGCCATCATCAATGTGACTCAATTGGATATCTTATCGGAGTTTTCGGCGTTTCTTTAGTTCTAATATGGATTGGTATTTATAAATTCACACCTACAGAGGCCAAGCTTATACAACCGCTCGTTGAAAATCATTTTCTGATGAGTTGGTTGTATGATGTGATGTCAGTTCAAGCCGTATCAAACATCATTGGCGCAACAGAAATCATTGTCGCTATTGGATTAATCGTTGGCCTTAAAAACACACGAGTCGCTTATTTTTCTGGCATAGCCGCCGCAATTATTTTTCTTGCGACACTCAGCTTTCTAATTACGACACCGAATACATGGAAAGTGTCTGATGGGGTTTTGGTGACAAACTTCTTTTTAGTAAAAGATATTCTATTTTTAGCCATTGCGATTAGCGTCATCGAACGAAACAAGCCAAACAGAGAATAACTCTAAATAGTTCGAAATCTTGTTTTTCCAGAACGTAGCCTGAAAGGTGCAAACGACTTACAAGTCGAAACAAGTCGAATGGTTCTGTCAATAACTCTAAACAAAGGCTCTTAAATTTAGAATGTTTAAGAGTCTTTGCCTCTTAATTATGCGAAACAACATCTTAGCGTAAAGTGAAAAGAAAAGCCTTTTACTCTACTGCTAAGGTTTATTGATACTTTGCCGAAGTAATGAACTCACCGAATGTCTCGCACCATACAACAACCGTATTGTATTCAGAAATTGAAGTGCTTTGAGGAACCTCAACAACGAAGTTATCGAACGTTTTTACATCACCAATTAAGCTCATTTCAGATTTAAGGTCATTAAACTCTTGTTCCGTTTCGACAAACTTAGGAGATAGATAGAGTTTATAGTCTGGTCCGGGAGCGAGTTTTCCTACCAACGTAATGACTTCAGAACTCAAATGAATCTCTCCCTCTCCCCAATGAAAAGCATCGCTACCTTTGAGTTCCCTCTTAAACACTGCGCTGTATTCTGCACCTTGCTTGCTCTTAGCAACTTGTTCATCGGTCGGCGCAGGTGGTGCAATAAGGATCGGTAAAGTATAGATACCTATCGCAATGCCAATAGAAACTGCCACTAAGTTACTGATTGTTAATTTAATTATATTTTTCAAGGTCATAAGCATCTTCTTATTAGTTTTACTACTTGAAATTAGATTCAAATCGGCCTTATCTGTCTATTATCGAGCAGCATAATGTCATTAACATTATACACAAGCTATGTGCACTAAATGCAGACTGAGCGCAATTAAAAACGGCTGATAATTAATATCAGCCGTTTGCTTATCGGAAATGTCGTTGTGCCGGTTTGGTCACTATTCCGCTTCCACCAAAGCGATCTTATCGGATGTCGATTTTTCCAATTTTATCGCAATAAACTTGGAGGTTGGCGTAAATGTTCTATCCCCATAACTATCTAAAGGAACCAATGGGTTTGTTTCTGGATAGTAAGCCGCCGCCTGGCCTGCTGGTACATCATAGGCAACAAGCGTAAATCCGCTCACACGGCGCTCAACGCCATCTTCCCATAATGACACCATGTCCACTTTGTCGCCTGGTTCAAAACCGAGTTTACGAATATCCGCTTCATTGATAAACAGCACTTCGCGCATACCAAATACTCCACGATAACGGTCATTCAAGCCGTAAAGTGTCGTATTGTATTGGTCGTGTGAGCGCATGGTTTGCAAGATCAAATCTGGCTTTTGGCCTTTTTCGAGTATCGCTTCGCTGATCAACTGTTTCGGCAACTCACTAGAGCTGAACTGTGCTTTGCCGCTTGGTGTATTCCATCGACGCTCAGCAGCTGGGTTTACCAAGTGGAATCCACCCGGGTGTTTGAGCTTATGGTTAAAGTCGGTAAAGCCCGGAATCGTGTCGGCAATCAAATCGCGAATACGGTCGTAATCTTCAATCACCCACAACCAATCAATTGGTTTTGCCCCGAGTGTAGCATTGGCAATACCGGCAATAATCGCTGGTTCTGAACGCAAATGCTCCGAACGCGGTTTTAGCTGACCAAATGAAATATGTACCATGCTGAAGGTATCTTCAACCGTCACGCCTTGTGGGCCAGTCGCTTGCTGATCAATCTCAGTACGGCCTAAGCATGGAAGAATAAGCGCATCTTTACCTGTGACAAGGTGAGAACGATTTAACTTCGTCGAAATGTGTACGGTTAAATTACAGTTTCGCATCGCGTTGTGCGTACGTTCTGTGTCTGGCGTTGCTTGTGCAAAGTTACCGCCCAAACCGATAAATACTTTCGCTTGCCCTTCTTCCATCGCTTTAATGGCTTGCACAGTGTTGTGGCCTTCACCACGCGGGACGGCAAAGTTAAATCGACTTTCAATGCGATCCAACAACAGATCTGAAGGTTTTTCATCAATGCCCATCGTACGGTCGCCCTGAACGTTACTGTGACCTCGCACAGGTGAAAGACCCGCGCCCGGCTTTCCAACGTTACCTCGTAACATTTGCACGTTTGCGACTTCTTTAATGGTTGGCACAGAGTGACGATGCTGAGTCAACCCCATTGCCCAACACATGATCACACGTTCTGCACGTCGATACATGCTCGCCACCATCTCGATTTCACTTAAATCAAGACCCGATTGTTCCGCGATGTGTTCCCAAGACGTTGCATCCACTTCAGCCAAATACTTATCAATACCTATCGTGTGTTGTTTGATGAATTCGCGGTCAAATACCGCTTTGCCACCGTTTTGCAATGCCTCGCGCTCCCATTGCAACAAGAATTTCGCGATGCCACGAAACACTGCCATGTCTCCACCTAAAGCAGGACGCAGGTACGCCGTGTTTGTAGGCTCTGAGCCGTTACTCAACATCTCAATCGGCATTTGTGGGTTTTGGAAACGCTCTAACCCGCGCTCTTTGAGCGGGTTTAGACAGATAACCTGTGCACCACGTTTTACCGCTTCGCGCAGAGGTTCCAGCATTCGTGGGTGGTTCGTGCCCGGATTTTGACCAATCACGAAAATCGCATCAGCTTCTTCAAAATCATCAAAGATCACTGTGCCTTTACCAACACCAATGGTGTCTTTCATCCCTATTGCACTGGCTTCGTGACACATGTTGGAACAATCTGGAAAGTTATTGGTACCGAATGCGCGGACAAATAGCTGATACAAAAACGCCGCTTCGTTGCTTGCACGACCAGAGGTATAAAACTCCGCTTGGTGCGGTGAATCCAATTGATTGAGATGCTTCGCGACAAGTGCAAAAGCCTCATCCCAAGAGACTGGCACATAGTGATCGGATTCTGCATCGTATCGCATTGGGTGCGTGATACGGCCTTGGTATTCCAACCAGTAATCAGTTTGCGTTGAGAGAGAAGAAACGCTGTGATTGGCAAAAAACTCAGGATCAACCAGACGATTGGTCGCCTCCCAGTTTACCGCTTTCGCGCCATTCTCACAGAAATTGACTTTACCGCTATCTGGCGACTCACCCCATGCACATCCCGGGCAGTCGAAACCGCCATTTTGGTTGGTTTTGAGCATAGTGCGAATGTTTTTAACTGCATTTTCACTGCCCCACCAACTTCTGGTTACCGCTTTCAGTGCACCCCAACCACCAGCTGGACCTTTGTATGTTTTTATTTGTTCTTTTTGGCTCACGACTTTACTCCTCGCAGATATACCAGCAAGCAGGGTGCCCGTGAAAACAAGCGCGTTATTTATTGAGATAATGCGGAAGTATTGAAGGGCTTAGTTTCTAATCCATGTATTTTTTAATCCAAATAAGTAACCACTCAACATGCTCTCGCTTGTCCGAGCGTTTACTTATCTAGATTCTTGATATCGGATACCCGCCTACTGTTTCTAAGACTGTTAGATTCAATGTGCATTGTTGCGTCTTGATCTAAATCAAAGATTAAGTCGTTATTCAATATGCGTCCAATTGATAATCCTGACCGAGTGATAAACAAAATCTATGACGAATTTTTCCACTGACGGTCATCACATTTTTAATCAATACAATTTATGAGGTTAATCGTTTTCCCATTCGATTCCACCTAGTTCGCTTAACGAACTCAATAAAATCGGCCCTCTTGATAATAGATAGTATCTATCACACTATAGATACTTTAAATTTGACCCTAATTAATATCAGGAATAGCCTTGATTCAGATCAATTTTGAGTGTGGTTTTATTCTTGACTTGGTTTTGGTTTTTCATTCCCCAGTTAAAACGCTCCAGCGCTTAAAAAGTACGGTAGTGCTGTGCCCTTTTTAGGGAGTTCCCCGTACATGTGACTCACAACGCAAGGTTAACAAGCCATTATGGATATCAAACAACTTAAATATCTCATCGCACTTGAACAGACCAAACACTTTGGTCAAGCCGCCGCATTGTGCCACATTACGCAGCCTACCTTGTCCATGAGAATCCGAAGCTTAGAGGAAGAACTCGATCTCGAATTAATCCAAAGAAGTCAACGATTTGAAGGGTTTACTGAAGCAGGAGAACGCATTTTAGCTTGGGCAAAAACCGTCTTAGCCGCTCATGATGGATTGCAAGCCGAAGCCGCCAACTGCCGTGGTCAGTTGGTCGGCTCTCTTCGGCTTGGAATGGTGCCACTCGCCAGCCAAAACCCTATGCAATTGCTCAAACCATTAGCTCAACAGTTCCCTGAGTTACGCTTTCAAATACTCTCCATGACGACCGAGCAGATCATAGACCAACTCAATCGCAATCAACTGGATTTGGGGATGTGTTATGTCGATCAAGTTAACACCGCTTACTTCGATGTTATCGAGCTAGATTCAACCAAACTTGGCGTTTTATTCGATGAGCGTCATTTTGATTTTGCCGAATCTGAAGTGTTGTGGGAGTCACTCAATAACATTCCGCTAGGGCTGCTTTCAAAGGGTATGCACTATCGCCACTCCATTGATCTTAGCTTTGTGAGTAAAGGGCTGGTTCCGCAAACCGTCATTGAAAGTAACTCCACCTTTCACTTGATCCAAGCAGTAACCAGTGGCCTTTGTTGCGCCATTATGCCTCTGAATTGTGGATTGGAAGAGTTGAACGATACGCTTCGCATTATCCCTATCGAAGAAGCCGCCGTTCACGCCCCACTAGGTTTGTTAAAGCGAAAACAAGAACCCTTCTCCGCGCTAACCGATCAGTGCTTCGCAGAAGCAAAAAACATATTTAATCGATAACAAGAATCCACACGTCAATTTTTGGCATACATAACGGCTTATGAGGTGATTTCATGAGATGTACTACTCAATCTTATTTTGAACTGTCCGATTTCAATCAAGCACCACCTCAACCAAGTGCGTTCAATTACCGAGAATTGATTGATGGCCGCCCAGTGCAACAAATGTCGCTGGCGAGTGAATCCGCCTTAGCTATCAGCTACAACGGCATTAGCCAAGCGGTCATGATGGTGACGCCAGGCCATCTGGAAGACTTCGTGAAAGGATTTAGCCTAAGCACAGGCATCGTCCACGATTTCAAAGAGATTAAAGACATTGAAATTGGTGGCGATCACGAATCTCACTATGCGGAAGTGGAAATCAGCAACCGCGCTTTCTGGGCGTTAAAAACACAGCGCCGAAATCTTGCCGGCACAACCGGATGCGGCATTTGTGGTGTAGAGGCTCTGGAACAAGCTTTGCCTGATTTGGCACCGCTAACACCGTCTCTTCCTCCGCGCTCCGATGTATTCGAAGGGCTGCGAGACAAAGTCGCACTGCATCAAGAAGCCGCACGTGAATCTGGCGCGTTACACGCCGCTTTATTTGCAGATTTACAAGGCAACATCAAGTTGTGCCGAGAGGACATCGGCCGTCACAACGCGCTAGATAAGTTGATTGGCGCATTGACCAACAATCACATCGAGCCTCAAAGTGGCTTCGCAATCATGACAAGCCGTTGCAGCTTGGAATTGATCCACAAAGCCGTTCGCGCGCGTATCCCCACTCTGGTTTGCTTATCTGCGCCTACAGCGTTAACTGTCGAATGGGCAAGAAGAAACCATTTGAACCTAATTCACTTGCCAAAACACGGCTCGCCGCGTCTATACAGCCCCGCGCCTTAACACGTCAACCTAATCGAATTCCTAATATTTCTAACGGAGACCTCGGGGTCTCTGTTGTTTGCTTCTCGTTCCCAATTGATACTTAGCGACAAGACACCATTCTCTCCAACCAAACGTGCTCACCCCTTGTCAGCACTAAGCTTGCGTATATTAACCTGCTTGCATTTGAACGCTTTCCAACCCGATAAGAACCCTGTCAAAAACCCATAAATTAGTAAGGATTTTGTGTGACTCTTTTCACGCTTTTCCGCCTTCCTAGGCATTTCTAGGAATTTTTCCTAGCCGATCTAGGCAACCATCTCATGTGCCTTACAAAACCACTCTCTAGAATTCCGCTCAGTCAAAGGTAACAAGAGCGCATAACGGCCGCCGTTGTGTTTCTAAAACAATTACAAGAGAGTTCATCATGTTAAAATTCCTCGAACAGGTGCGGAAGCCGACCCTCGATCTTCCTGTCGAAGTTAGAAGAAAGATGTGGTTTAAACCGTTCATCCAATCTTACTTGGTCGTATTCATCGGCTACCTAACCATGTACTTGATTCGTAAGAACTTCAATGTCGCGCAAAACGACATGATCTCAACTTACGGTTTGAGCATGACAGACCTAGGTCTTATTGGCCTTGGCTTCTCCATCACATACGGCATCGGTAAAACCGTTGTGTCTTACTACGCTGACGGTAAGAACACCAAGCAATTCCTCCCTTTTATGCTGATCCTTTCTGGTCTTGCAATGCTTGGTTTCAGCTTCAGCATGGGCGGCGGTAGTGCAAGCCTGTTCTTGATGGTGGCTTTCTACGCTCTAAGTGGTTTCTTCCAAAGTACTGGTGGCCCTTCTAGTTACTCAACCATTACAAAATGGACACCTCGTAACAAGCGCGGCTCTTACCTAGGCTTGTGGAACATGTCACACAACGTTGGTGGTGCGGGCGCAGCGGGTGTTGCTCTTTTCGGTGCCAACTACCTATTCGACGGCCACGTAATCGGCATGTTCGTGTTCCCTTCTATCATCGCGATCATCGTTGGCTTTATCGGTATGCGCTTTGGTAGCGACTCACCAGAAGCTTACGGTCTAGGTAAAGTAGAAGAACTTTTCGATGAAGCAGTGAGTGAAGAAGACACCGCCGCTGAAGAAAACCAGATGACCAAAAAAGAAATCTTTGTTGAATACGTTCTTAAAAACAAAGTTATCTGGCTACTTTGCTTTGCCAACATCTTCCTTTACATCGTGCGTATTGGTATCGACCAATGGTCAACGGTATACGCGTACCAAGAACTTGGTCTGTCAAAAGAAACGGCAATCTCTGGCTTTACTCTATTCGAAGTCGGTGCGCTTGTGGGTACTTTGATGTGGGGGTACTTATCTGACTTAGCAAACGGTCGCCGCGCATTGGTTGCTTGTGTGTCTCTTGGTTTGATCATCGTATCGCTTGAGTTCTACCAACACGCCACTAGCGAGTTCATGTACTTAGCCTCTCTATTTGTATTGGGCTTCTTGGTGTTTGGTCCGCAACTTCTTATCGGTGTTGCCGCGGTTGGTTTTGTCCCTAAAAAAGCAATCAGTGTAGCTGACGGAGTAAAAGGTACATTCGCTTACCTAATCGGTGACAGCTTCGCGAAACTTGGTCTCGGTATGATTGCAGACGGTACACCTATCTTCGGCTTAACAGGTTGGAAAGGTACCTTCGCAGCCCTAGATACCTCCGCCATGATTTGTATTGTTTTGCTTGCTTTCGTCGCTATCGCGGAAGAGAAGAAGATTCGACACGCGAAGAAGCTTCAACTTGCACAAAACCAAGCCTAGCTTCTCTGCGCGCTTTACTTCGGTAAAGCGCGCAAGATCATTAAAAAGCATGGCTCAATTCAGTATCATTAAAGATTTTTCTATTAGCTCCTGTTGGAGCTTATTGTTGTTAGTCGTCTGCTCTATTTGGTTGTAATAATGATTCATGTTGCTCTAGTTGATGATCACGTCATCGTGCGTTCAGGTTTCGCACAATTATTAAATTTAGAAAGTGATATTACCGTTGTTGGTGAATTCGGCTCTGTCGCCGAAGCGCGAAAAGGGTTGCCTGCGGTACACCCACACGTCGTCATCCTAGATATTTCCATGCCAGATGAAAGCGGCTTAAACTTTCTCAGCGAAATACCAACTGGCATTGCCTGCGTGATGCTTAGCGTGCATGACTCCCCTGCGATGGTGGAAAAATCACTAAAGCTAGGTGCAAAAGGCTATCTTAGTAAACGCTGTAGCCCAGACGAACTTATTCAAGCCGTGAGAACCAGTGCTTCTGGCGGCTGTTACCTCACATCAGATATTGCACTTAAACTTGCAACGCCTAGCGACAACACCACCTCTCTATGCCAACTGACAAAACGTGAAAACGAGGTATGTCAGCTACTTGCCACTGGGTTGGATGTAAAGTCTGTCGCGGCAGAGCTTGGCTTGAGCCACAAGACGGTGCATGTTCATCGTGCGAATGCCATCGACAAACTCGGCGTGAAAAACAACGTTGAGCTCGCCAAACTATTTTCTCAAGAGTCCTTTTAATGCGAGCTTATGCTGTTACCACCATTTGCGGACTTTTTGTTATGGCTTGCGCCTGGTTCTGCTTATGGGTGATTGCCTATTACTTTGTCAATGATCCCGAGCTGGCGATCTTATTGTTTCCTTTCGCTTTACGATTAGGTGTCGCCCTACACACTCGCACCGTTTATTGGCCAACGATTTATCTTTCAGAGTGGGGGCTTTCCATCGCACTTGCGATCTTACTGGGTCAACCGCAGTGGCTTACCGTGCTGATTGCGAGCATTGCCAGTATCCCGGTCACTCTGATTGCGAAAAAATACTACTACGGTGACCAAAACCGCCACTTAGCCGTCATGGGCATTGTGATCATCATTACCGCCTTCATCAACGTAATGGCGGTCGGATTTCACGTGCCTTCTGTTTACATGGTATGGCTGGCTAGCATTTCTGGAGGCTTGCTCGTGGTGCCTATGTGCTACCTGTTGTGGAGCTATTTGTTCCAAAGTCGTTGGTCTCCGCTTAGCTCTCTCCTACTTAGTAATGCCGTTGTATTTCAGGTGCGTCATATCGTGCTTTATGCGCTGCTTTTGATCGGCAGTATTTTGGTGCAAACCAGTTTACCTGAAGAGCTAAAACGATTTGCGCCATTTTGTATGGCTATCCCAATCATCGTGTTGGCACTTCGTTACGGCTGGCAAGGAGCCCTGCTCGCCACCATGCTCAACAGCATTGCGCTGATTGCGGCTCGCAGCGGCGTATCAAATCTAGAAATCACCGATTTGTTATTATCTCTCTCGGCGCAAACCATCACCGGCATTATGCTCGGCTTAGGGGTTCAGAAACAAAAAGACCTCAATCACAAACTGCGCGGCGAACTTGCACGCAATCAGAATTTGTCTCGCCAGCTTATCAAAGCGGAAGAATCGGTAAGACGCGATATTGCGCGCGAGCTACATGACGAAATCGGCCAGAACATCACGGCAATCCGCACACAAGCCAACATTATTAAGCGGGTAAATAACACAGAAACACGCGTAGGTTGCGCAGACATGATTGAAAGACTTTCGCTCAACGTGTACGACACCACTAAGCGACTGTTGAGCAAGCTAAGACCCAAAATGCTGGATGATTTGGACTTGCAAGAATCCGTCGAGCAACTGACGCGAGAGATGGAATTCGCCAATCACGGAACAACTGTTCAATTGAACTGGCAAGGCGATTACACCAGCCTGAGTGACACACTCAAAGTCACCCTATTCCGTTTATGCCAAGAGTCATTGAATAACGCCGCCAAGTACGCAGGAGCGCAGTTGATCAATATTGAGCTGACAATTGGAGAAACGGCACTGTCACTGATGATTCACGATGATGGTGTCGGTTTCAAAGTTCAGGAGAGTATGAAAGGCATGGGCGTTCGCGGCATGCAAGAGCGTGTGCACGCGTTAGGTGGAAAAATGGTTATCTACTCCACCAGCGATCAAGTGACTGGCACACAAATCAGCATTACTTTACCTAAGGTGTAACTCAAGATGTTTGGATTTTTACGTTCACCTAAATTTACTCAACCGAGTCTAAGCAACGAGCAAATCGACCAGCGTTACCGCCATTGGCGTTTGCACATTATGTTGGGGATGTACATCGGCTACGCAGGTTTCTACTTTACCCGTAAGACCTTTAACTACGCCGCACCAGCGATGATTACCGATCTTGGCTTAGATAAAGGCGATTTGGGTCTTATCGGTACGCTTTTCTACATCACCTACGGCTGCTCGAAGTTTATTTCTGGCACGATTTCGGATCGCTCTAATCCTCGTTATTTCATGGGATTAGGATTGATTGCGACAGGTCTGGTCAACATCGCGTTCGGCTTTTCTAGCTCACTCGCGGCTTTCATTACTCTGTGGATCTTAAACGCGTGGTTCCAAGGCTGGGGCTGGCCTTCATGCTCCAAGCTGTTAACGACTTGGTATTCACGTTCCGAGCGTGGCTTCTTATGGGCGATTTGGAACACCGCACACAACGTTGGTGGCGCGCTGATCCCTATTTTGGTGGGCTATTTAACGTTGCACTACAGCTGGCGTGAAGGTTTTATTCTACCCGGCATCATCGGTGTATTACTCGGTCTATTCGTTTGTTGGCGATTGCGCGACAAACCCACAACAATGGGTTTACCAAGTGTCGGCCAATGGCGCAACGACGCGCTAGAACTTGCGCAAGAAAATTACGGACGTGGCCTCACCTACCGCGAAATTCTGAAATCGTACGTATTTAACAACAAATACATCTGGCTGCTCGCGTTCAGTTATGTGTTGGTTTACATCGTTCGTACCGCAATCAATGACTGGGGAAACCTGTACTTGACCGAGCAGCATCACTATAGCCTGATTAACGCCAACGCTGCTCTGTCTATGTTTGAAATCGGCGGTTTTGTTGGTTCATTGGTTGCGGGTTGGGGCTCAGACAAACTCTTTGGCGGTAACCGTGGGCCAATGAACTTGCTGTTCGCGATTGGGATTTTCTTATCTGTCTCTGCGCTTTGGCTGATGCCTCTGACCAACTTTGTATTCCAAGCGGCGGGATTGTTCTCCATCGGCTTCTTTGTCTTTGGACCACAAATGCTGATCGGTATGGCGGCGGCGGAGTGCTCTCACAAAGATTCTGCCGGCGCGGCAACAGGATTCGTGGGCTTGTTCGCCTACATGGGCGCAGCATTGTCTGGTTATCCACTGGCGTTAATTCTTGAAGAATATCATTGGACGGGTTTCTTCATCACCATTTCAGTTTGTGCAGCCGTCATTGGCCTTTTGTTGCTGCCATTTTTGCAAGCGCAGCCATCACGAAAACCACTCGAACCAAAGCCTCGGTTGTAAATCGACTTATCGCCCTTAGGGCAAATTGGCGAGTGACCTAACCGCGCTCGCCCTCCTTATTTAACGTATCTCTGCTCAATTTTTCTTCCGATTCAGTTCGGAGGGTTAACTATGGGAAAAATTCATGAATTTGAACACTATTTCATCGCATAGCTTCTTTCAAATGAACAACAAAATCCAAAACTACGCTTGGGGAAGCACCTCTTCTATTCACGATTTGTTTGGCTTTTCTAACGAAACGAATGAGCCTCAAGCAGAAGTATGGATGGGTACTCACCCAAACGGCTGCTCTGAAGTTCAGATTGAGCAAAACACGCTGCCTTTGTCTGAACTGATCAAACAAAACCAACCCGCTTACTTATCAGCAGAAACCGCAGCGAAATTTGGCGACCTGCCCTTTCTGTTTAAGATCTTAGCGGCCGAACATGCACTGTCGATTCAAGTTCACCCAAGCAAACAAGATGCCGAAATAGGCTTCGAAAAAGAACAAAGTGCCGGGATCCCACTAAACGCAAGCCATCGTAACTACAAGGATCCAAACCACAAACCTGAGTTGGTGTACGCGCTGACAAGTTACCAAGCCATGAACGGTTTTCGCTCGTATGCCGAGATTATTGAGGCATTTAGCCTTTGCGATATCGATGAGCTACGCGCGCCTCTTGACACATTCAAACGCGAAATCAACTCACAAGGTTTACGCGATTTCTTTGTGCACATTCTTACCATGGAAGGAGAAACAAAAGAGCGAGCACTGAAACAGCTTCTTGCCCACGCTTCACGTCAATCGGAGCAAGGCACTGACAGCGACGTTTTCCAGCTCATCTTGGATCTATCCACTCAATACCCTGGCGATGTCGGCTTGTTTGCGCCATTACTGTTGAATGTCATCACGCTGCAACCTGGCGAAGCGATGTTCCTGAGCGCAAGAACGCCACACGCTTACATTAAAGGTACGGGATTAGAGATCATGGCGAACTCAGATAACGTTTTGCGTGCAGGACTCACGCCGAAACACATGGATGTTGAAGAACTGGTTAAATGCACAGACTTTGTGCCTAAGCCGTTTAACAGCCTTGTTCTAGAACCCAATGCCGATGGTTGCCAAAGCCTTTATCCGGTCCCAGTGGCAGACTTTAGTTTCAGCATTCTTAACCAACCGAACAATGAAGTGGTTGATGCCAATAGCGCAGAGATTTTGATGGCGATTGATGCCGACCTGACACTCATCAGTGATAACGGTGAGACGTTAACCGCCGCGAAGGGACAATCTGTATTTGTTCCTGCTTACGTTGGCCATTACCGTATTCAAAGTGCGGGACGTGTGGCTCGCGCCTTCAACTAGTTTTTGAACAACCGATTCAAACTAACGTCTGACCCAAGGGACTGGGTTAGACAATTTATTCCTTTCATAGATTGAACCATTCCGCTCTTAAGGCACTCATGCTTACACCTTGTCGAATCAAAACACCTACAGGCCAGTTTCTCTAAAAGCCATAACCTCCCGGATCTACCATTTACTCAACATTCATTGTCAAAACCCATTTATGTCCGATAAATTCGTCGCTCCAATATCAAATCACTTGGATAATAAAGGCGCTTGCACAGTGGTATTTGTTGCAAAACGTATAATCAACGTTGTAATCAAAGCCTCAATCACTACAATCTCTGGTTCGATTTTTCAGTTAACGTTTGTATGCCGAAGTTAAACCAAGATAACCCTGTTCAAAGCTCCGCCCTTTCCGATATCGAAACCAGCAGTAAGATTCAATCGGCATTAGAACCGAAGTTTCACAAGCCAGAGAAACGTCTCTGCTTAAGCCCTGGCCTGTCGGATAATCATTTGGCGCGCCGTTGGCAAGTATTGGAACACGTGACCAATAAAGATCATCTCCTTGATCCTTTCACGCAGTCACATTGCGATGCTTACTCCAACAACATCGAGCACTTCATTGGTACTGTTAATGTGCCGGTCGGCATTGCAGGCCCTTTGCGCGTCAACGGCTTGTATGCGAACGATGACTTTTTGGTTCCGCTCGCAACGACAGAAGCCGCGTTAGTCGCTTCCTACAACCGTGGCGCAAATCTTATCACCGCCGCTGGTGGCGCGAGCGCATTGTTACTAAGTGAAGGGGTGAGCCGAACACCAGTATTCGCCTTTAATCACCTTGCTGACGCCGGCCAGTTCGTCAGTTGGGTTGTGACCCAGTTTGACGTATTTCGTCAAATTGCGGAATCCACCACCTCACATGGCAAACTCAAAGACATCAATGTAAATATCGAAGGAAACCATGTTTATTTGGTCTTTGAATACGTGACTGGTGACGCTTCCGGACAAAACATGGTGACCATCGCAACAAACGAAGTGTTCCATCATATTTTGGCGACCAGCCCAATCAAACCAACTCAAGCATTCTTGGATGGCAACTTATCAGGCGACAAAAAACCAAACGCACACACACTGCGCTCGGTACGCGGTAAGAAAGTATCCGCCGAAGTGACCATTCCTGCTGAGTTGGTGGAAAAATATCTGCATACGACGCCGGAGTCTATGGTTCAATTTGGCAAAATGACCACGGTGGGTGGTTTACTCAGCGGGACAATTGGCGTCAACGCGCATTACGCAAATGCCCTTGCCGCGCTTTACATTGCTTGTGGTCAAGATGCCGCTTGCGTTGCAGAGTCTGCCATTGGAATCACTCGTATGGATGTGGACGCTCAAGGCAACTTGTACGCGTGCGTGACCTTGCCAAACATCATGGTGGGAACGGTTGGCGGTGGTACTGGCCTTCCAACGCAAAAAGCATGTTTGGATATTTTGGGTTTGCACGGCAACGGCAATGCGAAAGCGTTAGCCGAAGTCGCAGCTTCGCTTTGTCTGGCTGGCGAACTCTCGATTGTGGGCGCATTTTGTGCCGATCACTTTTCTCGTGCTCACCATAAGCTTGCCCGAAAATAACCTTTGTTGCTTTGTACAAGAGAACATCCGTGTGGTTTTCTCTTGTGCAAACCAATGGACTTTATTTATTGGCTCAATAATTTCTTGAAACTAACTTAAGCCTTAACAAACATACCAATCTCTTGTTAACAGTACTTTAGCTGTCCCCCTTCTATATCCATTGCGATACCTCTGCTTGTCACTCTTCATTGGCCATATTTAATATCAGTATCTTAGAAAAAATAGCATCAAAAAATTCTAGCACTATAGTACCAAATTCATCGTTTGAGTTTTTTGTTCACCACTTATTGCTACTATACTCGCCTATGCAGCTGCTTGATTTTCATAAATTTACTAAACAGCTCAAAAGAGCTTAATAACTCCCGTTAAATGGACTTAAATCGTTACTTCGGGTAAGCGAGTTAACTATGAGACGTCAGAAGCTAAATAAAATCTCTGCTTGGGTACTAGGATTGGCTATCTTATTGCTGAGCCATGGGTCTAATGTATCAGCACAAATACAGCAATCCCCATCCGGTCAAACCGTTGCGCGTTTTCTCTATCAAACCTCTTTTGGACCAACTCCTGCGTTAATTAATGAGGTTAGGGAAAACGGGTTAGGGGACTGGATACAGAAACAAATCAACCTGCCAGCAACCTACCATCAACCACTTTATCAAACGCCTTTTTCTAAAGGCCTACAGTCAAACCGAGAAAATGCTTGGTATCAGATTGTTGTTACTGCTGAAGATCAGCTCAGACAGCGAACGGCTTATGCATTGAGTCAGATCGTAGTCGTTTCTCGTTATGGCGGCGTTCTTTCCAGCAAACCTACAGGGTTAGTGAATTACTACGATCTGTTGGTTGAGCATGCGTTTGGCAACTACCGAGACCTGTTGTATGACGTTTCCATCCATCCAGTCATGGGGAGCTATTTGTCTATGCTCGGTAGTGCAAAAGAAAATAGTGCGACAGGAACGCTTCCCGATGAGAACTTTGCTCGAGAGTTAATGCAGTTATTCACTATCGGTTTGTATGAACTCAATTTAGATGGCAGTAAAAAGCTAAACCACGCAACAGGCAAACCTATCCCCACGTACAATCAAACTGATATTCAAGAGCTCGCGCGAGCATTAACTGGATGGAAAAATTCCGACATCGCATTCGTGAAACCGATGCGAGTTATCAGTCAAAGACACGACACCGGCGAGAAGCGATTTCTAGGGAACGTGATCCCATCGGGTCTAACCGCACAAGAAGAGCTTTCAAAAGTGATTGATATGTTGATGTCTCACCCAAATGTTGCTCCATTTGTTTCAAAGTTACTTATCCAACGTTTGGTCAGTTCAAATCCAAGCCCAGAGTACGTCGCGCGTGTTGCTACGATATTTAACAACAATGGGGAAGGAGAAAAAGGCGATCTAACCGCCGTTGTTCGAGCCATATTGCTCGACCCTGAAGCATTAGGGATGACGGATACCCCGCCTATAAAAGTGAAAGAACCGATACTGGTCCTGACTAATTTTCATCGAGCATCAGGTTTTACGGTTAAAGGATCACGTTACGAAGACGCAACAACGATGATGAACATCGCTAATCAAGGGCCGCTTCGTTCTCCTTCCGTGTTTAATTTTTACTCTCCAGACTATCAGCCGTCTAACGAGTTTACGGAGTCTGGTATTAACTCTCCAGAGTATGAACTTCTCAATTGGTCTGTTTATACCGATTTGGTCAACTATATGTTAACCAGCACTCGTAGAGGAGGTGGTGATTCCTACCACTTCGATCTTAACGAGTTTTATCTTCTTCTGGACGATCACCATGCCTTAGTCGAATTGGTTAACGAGCGTTTCTTTGCTGGAACGGCTTCTGCTGAATTGAAAGAGCTCATGCTCACCGCCCTGAATGATTATCGTGGGGATTATGTGCCAACAACAAAACTCGCTCTAGTGATATTTACCGCCATTTCTGGCGACGAATTCTATATTCAGGATTAGGAGTGAATTATGGATATTTCACGACGACATTTTATACAAAGCACGCTATCGATGGGCGCATTAGCCTCTCTTAGTCTGCCAGGTTACTCTCTCGCAGCGCCATCCAATGACTTTCGAGCATTAATATGTGTGTATTTAGCAGGCGGAAACGATGCATTCAACACCATACTGCCATTATCGGAGGCGCATTATCATCAATATTCCAAAGTCAGAGGGCCACTCTCTGTCGCCAAAGAAGACATACTCCCTATCAATTTGAGTGCTGTCGATAGCTCAAATCACCCAGTGAAGCTCGGCTTACACCCAAAGTTAAATGCGTTAACTTCCGTTTTCGAACAAGGCGATGCCAGCATCGTGCTCAATAGTGGCATTCTCAACCATCCCGTCACCAAACAAGCTATTGAGCAAGGTGAAGCATCACTTCCCGAGCAACTGTTTTCTCATAATTCTCAAACAGACGCTTGGTTACTTGGTGGAATGAGCGAGTCTAAAAATCTTGGTTGGGCTGGCAGAATGTTGGATGTATTAAACTCTAAATCAGAAATAACACCGCTATACAGTGTGCATGGCAACTCGCTTTGGTTACGGGCAATGGAACACCGCCAAACCGTCCTGAAAAAAGATCGCGCAGTTCAGCTTACCGCGATTGATAACCCGCTATACAAGGGGATCTATGATCGCCTTCTCTCTCATCAAACTGACAATCCATTTAATGGTCATTTTAATTTGATGGTTGATGAGTCGATGGTAATGAGCAGTGTACTGAGCGAGCAACTCAACCACATTGCTGACGAGCCGCTGTTTACGTCATCGACGCTCGGCAAGCAGATGCAAACCGTGTACAAATTGATAGCAAGCCAAGATGTCCTGAAGCAGCAACGACAAGTCTTTTTCGTTAAACACTCTGGGTATGACCTACACGATTCGCAACTGGCACGTCATCCAGTGTTACTTGAGGATCTCGCGACAAACCTTTTGGCAATGTATCGTGCGGTCGAACGGTTAGGGCTAAACAAGCAAGTCACCTCTTTCACTATGTCTGACTTCGGTCGACGGATGATGAGCAACGGAAATGGTACTGATCATGGCTGGGGTGGCCATCAACTATTAATTGGAGGCGCGGTAAATGGGAAACAACCTATCGGTACATGGCCGGAACTAATACTGGGCGGAAACGATGATTACTCTCAAGGCCGACTCATACCCAAAATTGCCGCTGATCAAGTTGGTTCAACACTAGCACAGTGGATGGGCGTGAGTGATAACGCTGCACTGGAATACGTGTTCCCGAACATCCGTAATTTTACTCATTCAAACCTGGGTTTTATGTCGTAAGATATTTTACAGGTAGCTGTAGAACACATCATCAAATAAGGGAGCCTCGCGCTCCCTTACTCATCTTATGTTTGCAAAGTGTCCGTTACACCTCGTCGCGACGGCGTTCGTTACACAGCTTAATGGCACGCTCAAGTAATTCTAGCGCGGATTGCTCACATTCAGGCAGAACCGCATCACTTTCACCAATTGGCGTTACGCGGTCACCCCATTTCAATACTGCCGCACCCCATGTCAAACCAGCACCAAACGCAGCGAGAAGCATGTTATCACCTGGGTTAACTCGACCTTGCTCTACCGCTTCACACAATGCAATTGGCACCGTCGCAGCTGAAGTATTGCCATAGTTTTGAATGTTAACAAACGCTTTGTCGTGTGGAATTCCAGACAGGTCACACAAGGTTTGAATAATACGAATATTCGCTTGATGCGGAATCACAACATCGATTTGTTCCGTCGTTAACTGTGATGCTTTCAGTACGGTTTTCGCAGCTAGCCCCATGCCTTTTACTGCACGTTTGAAAATTTCTTGTCCTACAAAGTTGAAATCCCAGTAACCGTTGTCTTCCGCAAAGCGATCCATACAAGTACCAAACTTTGGTACGGACAGAATATCGCGGCCTTTTGCGTCACAACCGATTTGAGACTGTAGTAAACCCGTTTCTTTTTCCGTTCTTGATAACACAACGGCGCCCGCACCATCACCAAATAGAACAGCGGTATCTCGCATTGCCCAATCGATGTAGAAAGACAATCTTTCCGCACCAATAATGATCGCGTTACGATAGTTACCTGATTGAATCAAACGTGTGCCCGTTTCTAGGCCATAGACAAATCCCGTACATGCGGCATTTAAGTCAAAGGCAGCGGCTGCACGAATACCTAGGTTCTGCTGTACCTTAGACGCGATATTTGGAATCAATGAATCTGGTGAACAAGTCGCCACAATGATTAAATCCACGTCTGTTGCATCGACGCCTGCTCGAGCTAATGCATGTTTAGCAGCAACGGTCGCCATGTCTGACGTGTTTACATGACTAATACGGCGGTTTTCGATACCAGTGCGGGTACGAATCCACTCATCGGAAGTATCGAGGAAAGTGCTAAGATCATCGTTAGAGAGCACGGCTGGCGGAACACATTTCCCCCAACCTGTAATTTCAGCGTAGTAATTTGTCATCGCAGACCTATTTATTGTTGTATTTTAATAAAATTTCTTAGAACCTTAGGCTCAAATACAAACCTGCGCTGCGTTATTTCGGCAGGTTAAAAAATAAGTATACAAATAATGAGGCTGACTGGTAAGTCATGTTTTCATCAATACGTAATAAAGGAAGAAGTCATGTCATCGTTTAAAACTCGCTGCCCTTCGTGCGGCGGTCTAAATCGTGTCCCTAATGAGCGCGTTGCCGAATCTGCAACTTGCGGTAAATGTAAAAGTGCACTTTTAGACGGCTCGCCTATCGAAGGTACACAAGATAACTTTTCTGCTCTATTACAAAGTGATATGCCTGTTGTAGTAGATTTTTGGGCCCCATGGTGCAACCCGTGCGTTGGCTTTGCTCCTGTTTTCTCTGATGTTGCTCATGAGCAAGCCGGAACGGCTCGTTTTGTTAAGATTGATACCGAAGCTCAACAACAACTTGCGACGCAATTTGGTATTCGCAGTATTCCTACCATTATGGTTTTCAAGAATGGTCAACGCGTTGATATGATCAATGGTGCGTTACCTAAAACTCAATTCGATCAATGGTTAAATCAAGCACTTACTAAATAATCTTCCACGCCAACCTTGTTTGTAGGTTGGCGTTTTTATGCAACTTATCAACCTATCTAGTTAACAAATATTATTTATCGAAACGACTTAAATTTATCATTTTACTTGCCTAACTATTAGCCTCATATTCGCGCCGAATAACCCTTAGATTTCATTTAACTTATAGGCGCAAAACAGTGGAAAACACAGTCGTTCCTGCAGCATCACCACGAGTTACAGTTCCAGTCGTCGCACTGTCTCTTTATGCGGTGGCTTCGGGCTATTTAATGAGCTTGATCCCTCTCATGCTCGGTGAATACAACATCTCAGCAGATTACGCGAGTTGGTTGGCGAGTGTGTTTTATGGCGGCTTATTAACCGGTGCTATTTTTATTGAACGTATCGTACGTCAAGTTGGTCACCGTAACGCGTTTATTGGTTGCTTGGCCGTATTTTCGCTAACTATCGTCACACTACCCGTGTTTGCTAACGGATTGATGTGGCTTGCCGCTCGCTTTATTGCGGGTATCGCGGTTGCTGGTGTTTTTGTCATTGTTGAGTCTTGGCTAATGTCTGGAGACGAAGCATCGCGTGCGAAACGTTTGAGCTTGTACATGCTATCGCTTTATGGTGGTTCAGCATTAGGCCAGTTTGGTATTGGCGTGCTTGGCGTAAGTGGCGGCGTTCCGTTTATTGCGATCACGACGTTGATCCTAATGGCGATGCTGGTGCTAATGTTCATTGAGTGTGAGCAGCCAAACAGCCATGAATCAACCGCTTTATCATTTAAGCAAATTGCCAAACTAAACCATGCAGCAATTATTGGTTGTGTTGTTTCAGGTTTGACCTTAGGCGCGATCTACGGATTAATGCCAGTTGAGTTAACTAACCGTAAAATTAGCCATCAAGACATTGGTACATTGATGGCGCTAGTGATTCTAGGTGGCATGCTAGTTCAACCAATGGTGACCGCGTTAAACAAATACATGAGCCGCACAGTGCTAATGGCGTTTTTCTGTATTTTGGGTATTTTTTCGATCGGTATGACGTTTATTTCCTCGTCAGCCGTGGTATTGGCTGCTGCATTATTCTTTTTAGGTGCAGCTACTTTTGCTTTGTACCCGATTGCAATCAACTTAGGTTGCGAAGGTCTTGATGAACGCTTTATTGTCTCTGCGACACAAGTCATGCTGTTTAGCTACAGCATCGGCTCTGTTGCTGGTCCTGTTGTCGCTGATAAATTCATGGGCCAAGAACACGGCTTGCTAGGCTACTTGTTTGCCGCTTTGGTTGCGACTGGCGTATACATGCTACTTGCTGCGAGCAAAACCAAGCAGCGTATGGCCGCTGGCCTCTAACCACGCCGCTTCTACTCAACGAAAACGAGGGCATGTCGCCCTCGTTTTTTTATTCTTCGAATTTTTTTTTAGATAAACGCTTGTGACGGTTTGACGCGTTCGCTGCAGGCTTTTCCGGTACCATGCGCTTTTCATGAAGCAAATGACGAACCGCCAAGATGGGATGTTTCAGTAACATTCTGGGGCCAGAGTAACGCATGACCAAACGCATTTGTTCTTTCGGCTCTGGTTTGTAGCAGTGAATCGGACATTTGTTACACGTCGGTTTATTCTCTCCATAAGGACAGCGGTCGAGGCGCACTTCTGCGTATTCAAGCAGCTCACGACATTCTGAGCATAAGTCACGTTTTGTTCCATGATGGTCATGACAGTAAACCTCTACCATGGCTTTTACTGTCTTAAATTCAGTGGCGAGTTTGCCAAGTAAAATATCGCTCATGCGCTATCCAAAAATCACAACATCATTGTGTAAAGTTCTAACGTGCGGCCATTATCATATTGCTGCTCAACTCGTTCAAACTCAAAGCCCAGTTTTTTGAGCAAACTTATACTACGAATATTGTCATTATTGGTGATGGCAACCAAATTATCGAGTTTCATTTCCTCTCTAGCGTATTCCAGCACTGCGGTTGCAGACTCCGTTCCGTAGCCGAAGCCATAAGCGGAAGGTAAAAATCCATATCCGAGATCATAGTATTGTAATGTGTCACGTTTAACCAACCCACAAATCCCGATGGGTTGCCCATCTTCTTTCTTCTCTACAACGAGTAAACTCACGCCTTTAATTTGTTGCATGCGTAGCATGTTTTCTTTTATGTAACGCGCCGCTTCATATTCGGTACGAATTTGTTTGTCTCCGACAAAACGGTAGAAGTCTGGGTGGTTATAAAGTTCTAGTATAAATGGTGCATCATCTACACTCACAAGACGCAGTATCAAACGTTCGGTGTACAGTGTTTTCATTTGGGCTCCATTAAAACGCGATAGATGATTGGACATAGGAACGTACTTGAATTTTGCGACCGATACCGGCGCTTATTTAGTTGTAACTTGATAAAAAAGTAACTATCCTGCCTCGCTAAATTAAAGGACCACCACCATGAACCGCAAGAAGAAAATCAATCAGATCTTGAAAGCGAAGCAGAAGAAGCATAACGCTAAGCTACATAAGAGCAATAAGCCGCGTTATATCTCCAAAGCTGAACGCGCGAAAATGGAAGCTGAAGAACAAAACCAAGCTTCAGAACACACGGAAAACGTTGTAGACACAGCGCAGACAGATCAAGCCTAAAAGAAAAGCCGCTTTCAGCGGCTTTTTTGATATTCGGAGAGAGTTAGCTTTAGTATTCGACACTGTAGTTCAGTGTGAATGTGCGACCTCTTCCTTTGTAGTCGTACGCTGCTGCATCGTAGTGTGCTGCATAAAGAATCTGCGCACGTTGTCCCCAAGCGGTTGTGTAGTCTTCGTCAAATAGGTTTTGAATACCAAAACCTAACTGCCCGATAGGTAGTGTTACGTTACCAAGAAGATCAAACGTAGTGTATCCATCTAGTTTATTGTTTGCGTCATCTTCGTAATCAAACATCGTCTGGCTTTGTAAACGTACTGAATAGCCATCCTGATAGTAAGCCGCCCACGCGTTCGCTTTTGATGTACTTGCTTTACCCGCGCTTAGATCTTCCCACTTACCGTTGGTTTTCAGCTCAGAAACCACATAGTGACCTGATGCACCTAACAAAATATCACGGTTTACCCAGTAGTTAATGTTTGCTTCGGCACCGTATACACGTTTCTCGTCATCAACATTGGTGATTAGGAGCGTCTTCTTGTCATACTTGATTGAGTTATCCGACACCGAGTAGTAACCCGCCGCTTGCAGTGCGACAGTATCGGTATCTAATCGGTAACCGATTTCATAGCTGTCCGTTTTGATGCCCGACATTTTTGAGTCAGATACGTTAATGCTATTGTTCAACGCGTAGTGACCATTTGCATCCGCGGCATCGTAGCTACCTTGGCCGTAGTACTTTGCAGGATCAGCGAGTTCGAAACCTTGAGAGAAGTTCGCCCAAAGCTGAGATTCATCGTTAAGCTGATAAATGGTGCCCAAATTAAATAAGCTCACAGAGTAGTCAGTGCTGCCACCTGGTACCGCATCCGCTGATACACCATTACCCGATGCGATCTTCTTTTGTATACTATAGGCAACAAAATCATCAATCTTATTGTCCATGTATTGGTAGCGGTAGCCTGCTTGTACTGACCAATCTTGATTGATTTGGTAATCCCCTTGGACAAACATTGCGTAAGACGCCACATCAACATCTGGGTAACGCCCCACTTCGGCATAGGTTCGATTAATTAAGTTCCCAGAGCTGTTCGCAATGGTTGGATCGAACAGAGCCTGGTTACTTTCAAAACGGTCTAAGTACGCATCGACACCATAAACAAGTTTGAATGACTCCCAGCTTTTAGCTAACGCTAAGCGCCCAGCAAAAACTTCTGTTTTTTGTTGAGAGGCACTTTGGTAATAAGGAGTAAAGGTTTGGTCTTCACTACGGTAAGATAACTCGCCTATCAGTTGATGACCGAATACGCTGTCGTGAGCGTAGTTCGCACTTAAGAGAACTCGCTCTGTACCATGTTCACGGTCGGAATCGAACCCCTCTCGTACGTCAACAAATTTATTGTTAACAATGTACAAACCGTATGGCGAATCTTGCTGGCTGTCATAGTATTGTGCGACAAGGTTTAACTTGCTGGCATCGGAGATTTGAATCTCGGTCGATCCCATAACATCGAGCGTTGAATTATACTGCAAAGAGCCCTGTGAAATGTCTGGGGTGACAATGTCGCCATTTGCGTCAAATGCACCTTGTGTCTCGGTGTACACAACCGAACCTCTAGCGGTAATTCGCTCATTACCACCCGAGATAGACTGAGCGAGTTTGTAATCAAAGTCATCGCTGCTATTAAAACCTGTAGTGCCACTCACGTAGGATTCAAACGACAAGTCATCCGAGTACGCTTTCTTGGTGATAATGTTAATAACACCACCAGTAGCGCCTGCACCATAAATGGAGGTTGCACCAGATAGTACTTCAATTCGCTCGATGTTGAATGGGTCTATTGCGTCTAACTGACGACTAATCGGGCGAGAAGACTGTAACGAGACACCATCAATCATTACCAACATTGCTCTACCGCGAAGGTTCTGACCATAGTTAGTTCGACCACCGGTGCCGACGTCTAAAGAAGGGATGGTTGCAGAAAGAATATCACCCAGTGTCTTGCCCGCACGATATTGCTGAGCAATCTCTTCTTGGCCAACAAACCAAACCGTTCCTGGAATATCGGAGATCGATTTCGGCATCACACTGCCTACAACAACCAATTGCTCATCGCTCGGAGTCGATGTTTGTTGAAGATCTTCTGCTGCTATTGAGCTAACTGCGTATCCACTGCTCATCGCAAGTACGATGAGATTGAAAGAAAACGTCCTTTTCATCATTGTATTTATCTTTTTGTTGTCAACAAGAGCATGCAATGATACTTATTCTCACTCTCAAATCGAGCACTGTTACACAAGTTAAATAAATGTTAATTAAGAACCTTCTTGCTCATAAGCTGTCGATTTTCCTCTAAACGAGGACAATCTGCACAAAGCTTTCTGCCTTCACACTTATAGACTAAACAACAACTTTTTCTTACTAACTTTAGCGGCTGATCAGATTCCGTCTCATGAAGTGAGCGACTATTATCAACATCCAAACCCATTGCGCTTAGCCACAAGACCGCATGCTCCTGAAGTGTCGAGTTAGTCATTTGCGGAAAGCGCTGTTGGAGACGAATTAAACAAGCCATGATTCCGTCCGACATCAATTGATGGGTGAAGCCAGGACGAATGCGTGTCCATTGACTCATCTCTTGTTGATAGAAGTCGAACAGTTCTCGGATTTGACGCCCCGCCTCTTTTATCAACGCTTCTGGCTCGCCATGTATATGCGCTTCGTCGGCGAATCGGTACCCAGAAACAAAACAAGGTTTGAGGTGCTGCGCTATCTCGCGAATGTTTGGCAACGTGTGGTAACCGTAAATAGAGATGAATGCGACATAAACTGGCTGCCAACAAAGTAAATCCCACGTTCTTGTCAACCAATATGCTTTTCCCGCTTCCGGATGAGCCTCCGAGATTTGCTGGTAAAGGACTTGGATGATCGGGTTGATATCATTCTCTATATGGATAGCTTCTTGCCCTATCTCGCCGATATCACCGTGTAGGTAAGGTGTAATCTCACTCGAAGTTTGAAACAGTTGCGGGAAAAATTGCTCAGACATGGTGGCTTATTGTTGGTGTAGTCATTCTGACACCTTTATACCCAAGCCCCAATCGCAATGCAAACTATTATCCTTTGCGTTTTCATAACAAAGAAGCACTCTTAGGGTTAGTTATGACTGTATTTCCGAGTTCTGTGAAGCTGTAAGGTCTGGTTACGTATGCGATGAATAGCAACAAACTCTTAAACCTCTTCGCATTTAACGCTCACATGATCGCAAAAATACACAGCATAAAAACACCCTGATAAAACTGTGTTAACAGTTTCCCTGTGTAGCGTGAGTTATTGCCAATAATTGAATATTGCTGTTTCTTATCCAGCGGATTGTGAACAACATGAAGTATTTTCTTTCTGAATATCGAGACAATACAAAGAGGTAATTTGGCTATGTAGCCCTCTGTTTTGAATAAGGAAATCCACATGTTGTATCTTGAGTTTCTATTTTTGCTCGTGATGCTGTATATCGGCTCACGTTATGGTGGTATAGGCCTTGGGGTCGTATCCGGAATTGGCTTGGTGATTGAAGTATTCATCTTTAAGATGCCGCCAACCTCTCCTCCTGTCACCGTCATGTTGATCATTTTAGCGGTGGTAACATGTGCTTCCATTCTTGAAGCCGCTGGCGGTTTGAAATACATGCTGCAAGTTGCCGAGCGTGTGCTTCGTAAGAACCCAAAACGCGTCACCCTTATTGCTCCTTTTGTGACTTACTTTATGACTTTCTTGCTCGGTACAGGTCACGCGGTTTACTCCATTATGCCAATCATTGGCGACGTTGCATTGAAAAACGGCATTCGTCCAGAGCGTCCTATGGCTGCCGCTTCTGTCGCGTCTCAAATCGCAATCACGGCATCACCAATTTCAGCGGCCGTAGTTTACTACTTGGCGCAACTCTCTGATATTCAACACGAGATCACTCTGCTCTCAATTCTGCTCGTTACTGTACCTGCAACCTTATTCGGTACGTTGTTGATGTCACTTTACAGCCTAAAGCGTGGTAAAGAGCTAGACGACGATGAAGAATACCAAGAGCGTTTGAAAGATCCTGTGTGGCGCGAAAAGATCCTCAACACAACTGCGACGTCTCTTGATGAAGTACTACCAACAAGTGCTCGTAACTCTGTATTGCTGTTCATTGCTTCTATCTTGGTTATCGTCGTTATCGCGATGTGGCCAGACATTCGTACCATCGTAGATGGCTCGAAGCCAATCAGCATGGCAGTTGTGATTCAAATGATGATGCTCTGCTTCGGCGGTATCATTTTGCTTGCGACCAAAACTGACCCGCGTGACGTACCAAATGGGGTGGTATTTAAATCTGGTATGGTGGCGGCGATTGCTATCTTCGGTATTGCATGGATGTCAGATACCTACTTCCAGTACGCTATGCCTCAATTTAAATCTGGCATCGTAGAGATGGTAACCAACTATCCTTGGACATTCGCGCTTGCGTTATTCATTGTGTCGGTTGTGGTGAACTCTCAAGCTGCAACGGCTCGCATGATGCTGCCTGTTGGTCTCGGCTTAGGTTTGGAACCTGCGCTGCTTATCGGCTTGATGCCTGCGGTATACGGCTACTTCTTTATTCCAAACTACCCTTCAGATATCGCGACTGTGAACTTCGATACCTCGGGCACAACTAAGATTGGTAAGTGGTACTTCAACCACTCATTCATGTCTGTGGGCTTAATCGGCGTGATTGGTGCGTGTTGCTTGGGTTACTTGCTAGGGCAAATGATCATTCCTTCGTAACTAGCCAAATCAAGGATAAATTAGAGGCGAGTCATTGTACGTTTCGTACAGCCTGAGTGACTCGCCTTTCTTTATTGCACTATTAACTACAGCAAGAAATCGTCATCAATCGCGACAAAATTGTCGGCACAATCAATCAGAGTTTGGGATGTTAGCTTAGGTACACCATAAACGGTCACCGTTTTATTGAAGCGCTGCTGAATTCTCTCTACTAGCAGACTAAAGTCTCCATCTCCCGAAACTAGAATCACTTCCTCAACTTCGGGAGCAATTTCAATTGCATCGAGAGTAATACCCACATCCCAATCGCCTTTCGAGCTGCCATCACGACGCTGGATGTAGGGTTTAAGCATCACCTCAAATCCAACACCACGAAGAATATGGTGGAACTGACGCTGCTTAGGGTCGTTACTCGCAATAGCATAAGCACGAGCACATACCACCTCTTTCCCTTGTGTGGCAACATACCAAAACTGGTTGTAATCAAAGTTGCTTCGATACGCTTCGCGACAGGTGTAATACACATTCTGTACATCAACCAAAATGGCGATTTTTTGTTTGCTTTCCGAACTCATCTATTTCTACGCTCAATTTATTTGCTGCCTACCCTATGCCAGTTTTGGAAAAAGCACAATGAGCCAATTCCACTAAACTTAACGTATAAAAAGTTATTTGGGTTTCTAGGGGAACTGTCATGGGCGGAAAGTTACTAGTGATACTACTTTCTTGTATCTTGTCATCGACAGCATTTGGTTATCCAGCGCACTCCAAATACTGGCCACATAGAAGTGTGCTCTACTTTGCGCCGGAAAATGATGAATACGTCAAACAATTCTTGCTAGAAACACTTATGAATGAGTGTGAGTTGGAAGACAGAGATGTCGTCACACTTGTCATTACAGAACAAGGTTATACCTTTCCTGCTTGGCTTAAAGAAGAGTTCGACTTAAAAATGCTAGCTCGTCTTTATGAGGTCGAAAAAGGTTCTCATACCGCTATTTTGCTTGGTAAAGATGGTCTAGAAAAGCACCGCTGGGGCGCAGAAACAGACTGGCCGTTTATCAACAACCTCATTGATCAAATGCCTATGCGTAAGCAAGAAATGCAGAGGCAACAAAGCCCCTGTAAAATATAGTCACTTCTGAGCAGTATTACTTTGCGAACCAATCCAACTTGTTGTGAAGTTGAGTCACGCTGCCAACCACAATCAATGCTGGGCTCACGGCTTGCTCTGCCATGATCGATAGCTCGTTCAACTTTCCTTGGAACACGCGCTGCTCTGGGCGCGTACCGTTTTCAATAATGGCGCATGACATCTCAGGATCTAACCCATGAGTGATCAGCTTATCCATAATATGGCCGCTTTGCTTCAAACCCATATAGAACACAAGTGTGTTGTTGGATTGCGCTAGTGAATGCCATTCAATCTCACGACCATCTTTTTGTACATGACCTGTGATAAATTGAACGCTTTGTGCATGGTCGCGGTGTGTTAATGGAATACCAGCATAAGCCGTCGCGCCCGCCGCCGCCGTAATACCCGGAACCACTTCGTATTTGATGCCAAATTCGGCTAGCTCTTCTAGCTCTTCACCACCACGGCCAAAGATAAATGAGTCCCCACCTTTTAGGCGCACAACGCGTTTACCCTCTTGCGCTTTCTGCACCAAGATTTGGTTAATTTGATCTTGAGGCACACAGTGAAAGTCCAATTTTTTTCCTACGTAAATCATCTCTGCTGATGCGTGAGCCAATTCAAGAATGTCTTTCGACACTAATCGGTCGTACACCACAACTTCAGCCGCTTGAATGGCTTTTAAGCCTTTTACTGTGAGCAAATCAGGATCACCTGGACCTGCACCAACAAGAGAAACAAAGCCGCTGTTTAAAGATGAGTGAGCAGTAGTCATATCAACGCCTATCGAAAAATTTAGATATAAAGAGTAACACTCGCGTTATGCACTTAGGGCTAAAACCACTCTAAGGAGTTATTACTTTTTATAGCTAAATCAATAAAATATGTCGCGAAAGTGAAAGTTAAAAATTGAAATCTAGTTAGAGAATAGTCCCGCCCATCCAGAAGCGGGACCATATTAAGCGAATTACCCGTTAATGGTTATTTAGCCATTGCAGGTTGCGCTTTTACTTCTTCTTCAGCATTGATAGAAGGCGCAGTTTTAGCGTGAGTTAGGTACAGTGGAATACAAGTCATTACTAGACCACCAACAATGTTACCTAGGATGGTTGGGATAAGGTTGAAGTTCAACCAAGTCGCGATACCAAAATCCGCACCTAGAATCATACCTAGTGGGAATAGGAACATGTTTACTACTGTGTGCTCGAATACTAGAGCGAAGAAGATGAAGATTGGGAACCACATCATTGCTACGCGACCAGATACTGAACGTGCTGTCATGTTGCCGATAACGCCTAGACATACCATTAGGTTACAGAAGATGCCGCGTACGAAACACGTGATCCATCCGTCCATACCCATGTTTTCAAAACCAAGGCTACGCGCGGTAGAAACAGCGACAAATTTCTTCGCTACTGCATTCAGTTCTAGAGAGAAGTTACCTGTTAGAGAGATAGCCACTAGGTAAGCAACGATCAGAGAACCGATAAGGTTACCCAAGCCTACAAGCCCCCAACAACGGAAGATACGACCCCAAGTGATGCCCGGACGGTTAGCAAACTTAGCCAGAGGCGCTAGACCAAAAACACCGGTTACTAGGTCATACCCCATCACACTTAGAATTACGAAACCAACGGGGAAAACAAGTGCTCCTACAAGACCGATACCCGTTTGTACAATCGCGGTAATAGCAACCACCACCGCAAGCGAAAGAATAACGCCAGCCATCGTACCGCGAAGCAGAAGATCTCGCGTGCTTGTATTGGTTTTCGCTTCACCAACATTGATCATGGTTTGCACGAATTCTGCAGGCTTAAAATCAGTAGACATGAATGTGTCCTTATCCAAAATTGAAAGTTAAAAAGTTAAAGATTTAATAGAGAAAGGCTTCCCGTTGACACCTGAACGCTGTCTACAACACCTCGCTTCCCTGTTCCCCTGAGTTGATGCTTGGAAAGCCTTTGTCTATTAAATCTAGGTTTCAGTTCATTCCCTCCCCTAAGAGGAGGGAATGAAAACCAAGCTTACGCAGAGATTTCTACTTCGCCGTTTGTTACGCGGGTTTTGTACGCTTTCACGCTAAAACGCTCGTCTTCCATGCACGCACCTGTTGTCAGGTTAAAGCGCTGCTTCTTAAGTGGGCTTGCCACCCAAAGCTCGCCTTGGTGCTCACAAATCAAACCGCGAGAAAGCACGTTTGATTGGAAGAACGGGTCAGTGTTGCTGATCGCCAGCACTTCTTCTGCTTGTGTTGGGCGGAATACCGCAACTTGCTGACCATCAACCAGTGCACAAACACCCGTGCCCGGTACGATGTCGCTGATTTGGCAAATCTTTTCAAATGACATAATCAACCTTCCCTTATGCTTCAGTGATCGCTACGTGTAGGATATCGCCTTTCGCTTCAGGGTGTTTTTCCGTGAAGGTTGCTGGGCGGTGCTGTTCACGCTCTTGTACAAACACAACGTTGTCATCGCGCTTGTCAGAGTTGATGAAGTGCGCGAAACGAGTCAGTTGTGATTCGTCGTTGATGGTCGCAGTCCACTCACACTCGTACTCGTCTACAAGCTTCGCTACGTCAGCTTCTAGTTGAGCGTTGATGCCAAGCTTGTCGTTAACAATCACTTCGCGTAGGTAGTCAACGCCACCTTCCATGTTTTCCATCCAAACTGATGTGCGTTGTAGTGGCGCAGCAGTACGGATGTAGAACATCATGAAGCGGTCGATGTACTTAATCAGCGTTTCTTTATCTAGGTCACTTGCAAGTAGGTCTGCGTGACGAGGTTTCATACCGCCGTTACCACATACGTACATGTTCCAACCTGCGTCAGTCGCGATGATGCCAAGGTCTTTACCTTGTGCTTCCGCACATTCACGAGTACAGCCAGAAACACCGAACTTCATCTTATGAGGTGTACGAATGCCTTTGTAACGGTTCTCGATGTAAGAACCTAGACCAACAGAGTCTTGAACACCGTAACGACACCAAGTAGAGCCCACACATGTTTTCGCCATACGAAGTGCTTTTGCGTACGCTTGACCTGTTTCGAAGCCAGCATCGATAAGCTTGCGCCAGATCTCTGGAAGATCGTCTTTTTGAGCACCAAACAGACCAATACGTTGAGCGCCGGTTACTTTGGTGTATAGGTTGTATTCCGCAGCAACGTTCGCTAGCGCACCCAGTGCTTGAGGTGTTACTTCACCACCCGCCATACGTGGGATAACAGAGTAAGTTCCGTCTTTTTGGATGTTACCTAGGAAGTTATCGTTCGTGTCGTGCAGCTTAACCAATTGTGGCTTAAGAATGTGCTCACCCCAGCAAGAAGCCAAGATAGAACCAGCCAGTGGTTTACAAACTTCACAGCCGTAACCTTTGCCGTATTTCTCTAGAAGCTCATCAAACGTTTTGATCTCTTCAATGCGGATTAGGTGGAACAGCTCTTGGCGTGAGTATGCAAAGTGCTCACACACGTCGTTCTTCACTTCGATACCCGATTTAGCAAGCTCAGCATTTAGAACAGAGGTCACTAGAGGAATACAACCACCACAGCCTGTACCCGCGCCCGTCACTGCTTTGATGTCGCCCAACGTGTGGTGACCATTAGCGACCGCTTGTGCGACCTTGCCTTTTGTCACGTCGAAACAAGAACAGATCACTGCGCTTTCTGGTAGAGCGTCTGCACCTAGTGCTGGTTTCTCAGCGCCTGCGTGTGCAGGAAGGATCAACGCATCCGGGTGTTCTGGTAGGTCGATTTCGTTCAACATAAGTTGAAGCAGGTCGCCGTAGTCAGACGTATCGCCAACCATAACCGCGCCAAGCAGTTTCTTGTTGTCTTTAGAAACGATAAGACGTTTGTAAACTTCTTGTTCTTCGTTCTGGTAAACGTAACTCTTACAGCCTTCAGTACGACCGTTCGCGTCACCGATTGAACCTACTTTTACACCCAGAAGTTTCAGCTTCGCAGACATATCAGCGCCTTCGAATTTGCTTTCTGTGTTACCTAGTAGGTGATCAACGGCAACTGTCGCCATCTTGTAGCCAGGAGCAACAAGGCCGTAGAACATTTCGTTCCAAGACGCACATTCACCGATAGCGTAGATGTTCTCATCAGAAGTCTGACAGTGGTCGTTAATAGCAACACCGCCACGAGGTGCCACTTCTAGCTCCATTTGGCGTGCTAGTTTGTCTTGTGGACGAATACCTGCAGAGAATACGATGAAGTCTGTTTCTAGTTCTGAACCGTCAGCAAAACGCATAACGTTGCGTGCGTTTGTGCCTTCTGGCGCAATCTCAAGCGTATTTTTGCTGGTGTGAACGTTCACGCCCATACGCTCGATCTTTTGACGAAGCTGGTTACCACCAGCCAGGTCAAGTTGCTCAGCCATTAGTTTTGGCGCGAACTCAACAACGTGCGTTTCTACACCCAGTGCTTTCAGTGCGCCTGCTGCTTCAAGGCCTAGCAGACCACCACCGACAACAACGCCTGATTTGCTCTTCTTCGCACACGCTTCGATCGCTTTAAGATCTTCGATAGTACGGTAAACAAAACAGTCTTTGCTTTCGTGACCTTTGATAGGTGGAACAAATGGGAATGAGCCAGTAGCAAGAATAAGCTTGTCGTATTGAACTTCACGGCCAGTGCTTGAGTAAACAATGCGGTTTTCACGGTTGATGTTAATTGCGCGTTCGCCGATCAGCATGTTAATACCGTGTTTCTCGTAGAAGCCTTCTTTTACTAAAGAAAGTTCATCTGCAGTATGGTGAGAAAAGTAAGAGGAAAGGTGCACACGGTCGTATGCGACACGAGGTTCTTCACAGAAAACCGTAATGTCTATATTAGACATATCAGCTTTCTCGACTAAGTCTTCAATATAACGGTGCCCTACCATACCGTTACCGATGACTACTAGCTTCAACTTGCTCATTATAATTCCTAAGGGTTAGGTTCTTATCACTGAGCTCATTGTTAATTGTGAAAGAAAATTAATACATGATGTAAATCAATTACAATTTCAAACTACCCTAAAGGGGTAGATGAACGTATTTATCTGACTATTGCGAAATAAAAAGTAATTTATTAACGGATATTGGTAGTTTTAATAAACTGAGATAACCGAAGCCATGCTAGCAACGGACTATACCGTTTTGCTTTTATGAAGTTAGGTTGACCATCGAAACCGAGCACACCTACGATAAATCCTGTTTTGCTTCTAAACGACGCACTCACTTGACTTCACCGTTTCAAGGTGATCAGAGAACAATATCTGAAGTGATTGAAAGATTTAGAAAAATCAAGCTTCACAACAAAAATTTTTTACTAGCTAAGTCGCACTATAAAGACTAAAATCAGGTTTAGTTCATATGGAATAGCGTCCATATGATTGATACCGTAATTGACATATAGAGTGCCGTCCCATTTTTGTGAGGCGGCCTTTTATTTGGGAGTCATAAAATGTCAGAAAACAATTCTATCTACATCTCAAGCTTAGATATGAACCGAATCACGGCCTTGTTGGATAAAATGCCAAACATCGCAGCGGAGCTTGTGGAATTAGAAGCAGAGCTCGACCGAGCAACAGTTCTTGAGCCAGAACAAATGCCAGATAACGTGGTCACGATGAACTCGACTGTAGAGTTTAAATTTTCAGGTGAAGATAGAACCATGACAAAGACACTGGTTTACCCTTCTGAACTGAAAAGCAGTGATGATATCTCTATTTTTGCGCCCGTAGGCAGCGCACTGATCGGTTTGTCTGTCGGCCAAAAACTTGAATGGCCAATGCCAAATAATCAAGTGAAGACAATTGAAATTGTCGATATCACATACCAACCTGAGCGTTGTGGTGCACTAAACCGCTAGCCCTCAGTAGTCCCGGTGCAAAGGCCTCCATTTAAGACTTTGCACCAGGAGAGCCCCTCGCTTACCCCCTATTTCCTTCTTTGTTTTCCAAGCATTTACTTTGCTGCTCTTAAGTAACATCACCGATTCTTTATTATTTACCGCATATTCAATATTTATATCTCCAAGCTCAATCATAGAAATTGCAAAGTATTTTTCGTATATTGTCGCTCCGAAAACGACGTAAATTATGCGCAAAATGGAAGAATATCTAACTCGAATTGCCTGCTTAGAAAAAGAAAATGAAGAGCTGAAGCGGAAGAATGCGCGACTACAAGAAAAGTTGAATGCTGCACTCGACAGTAATGGACTGTGTTTGTGGGAGCAGCATATTCCTTCAGGTACTTTGACGATATTCAATATGCAGTGGGGCAAAATGCTAGGTTATCAGCCCCATGAGTTAACCGCGACGGTTGAAACGTGGAAAAACAATCTCCACCCTGAAGATTATGATCTTGCGGTGGGTGCATTTGAAGATCACCTAGCTGGCAAAACCGACCTTTATGAGGTAGTTCATCGCATGATTCATAAAGACGGCAGTGATAGTTGGGTCTACGATCGAGGGCGCATCGTCGAGTATGGTTCTGATGGCGAACCACTGCGCATGATGGGCACTCATATCGATATTACAAAAGAAAAGCGATATGAGCAGCAACTGGCTAAGTTAGCTTCGAGTGATCCATTGACCGGACTGTTAAATAGAAAAGCAATTGAGGAAAACTTTAATCATCAACCTCAAACCAAGCCGTCTCAGCAGTCTGCCTTAGTGTTTGTTGATATAGATAATTTTAAAGCAGTTAACGACCAGCTAGGCCATCATACTGGTGATACTCTCCTCATCAATATCGCCAATAGCTTAACAGAGCTTGCGCCAAGCAAGTCTCAAGTCGGACGCATAGGAGGAGATGAGTTTGTCGTTTTAAGCTCTTATTCAAATCAAGAAGAAATATCTCAACTTTGTGATCGACTCTTAAGTTCCATCATTCCTGCGATAAATCAGGACTTAAATAAAGTAACGATTGGAATGAGCATCGGTGTTTGTCTATTTGATAAAGGAAAACAACAGTTTAATGAAGTTTATCAAAAAGCCGATCATGCAATGTATGAGATAAAGAAAAATGGCAAAAATGGAGTACAATTTTTCAACTTAAAAAGTTGATATCTCTCCATAAATCATCATGTTATGAAATCAGTCATTTGCTACAACTTGAACTAACTCAAGATAAATTCTTTATATCTAAGCCAGTTACCGAAATTACCCCTAGGTACTCATAAATTTGGCACGATACAAATAAATCCCCTCCTCTCCTAGCATCAACCCAATAAGCAACTACACTCATTTAACTGATAGATTAATTACTACTATTATGAAGGGAGTTGTTTTTGATGGATACAAAACAGATTTCTACAGTTATCATAATTTTAGTTCTTTCTGTATTAGTGGTTTCTTATTTAAAGTTAACAACGGTATCAAATGCTATCCACAAACCTACAACAATCGGTATATCTAAGACGCCTCTGTCAGCACCTTTTATCATTGCAGAGCACATAGGTGCGTTTGAAGAAAACGATTTAAACGTTGAGCTTATCATGTGCTTTGGAGGGGTCGAATGTTCAAACCTACTTCTAGAAAACCATGTTAATTACGCCACTTTTTCTGAAAGCGTACTGATGTTTAAAAGCTTTGAATACAAAGATTTAGCATTAATCACTTCTTTTGCATCTTCTACGAATGATATTAAGCTGCTAACTAAAAAGCGGTCTGGCATAGAAAGTATAGATAAATTACCAGGAAAAAAGGTTGGTGTAATAAAAAAGAGCGCTAGCGAATATTACTTAGACTTGTTGCTACAGGTAAATGACATTGATTTAGAAAAAGTAGAAAAAATATCATCAACAACGCAGGTTATTATAAATCATTTAATGCAAGGAAACGTCGATGCAATATCTACTTGGGAGCCATACGGATTTATGGCCAAGAATAGAATAAATGAAGAAGTAAAGAACATAGGAATTATTGGCGTGTATAAACTTTACTTTTTGCTTGTATCAAAAGAAATACACATTGAAAAATCAGATCAAGAAGTAATGAAAATAATAAAGTCACTTCATCACTCAATTAACTGGATGGATAAAAACCCTCATTTAACAATGAAAATACTATCACAAAAACTTAACATAACAGTTGAAGAAATATCTTGGAGTTGGGATGATTATAACTTTCGATTAAATTTAACGAATTCTTTATTATTTACATTACAATCAGAAGCTAATTGGGCATTAAAACAAAACTATGTAGAAGGACAGATTCCAAATTACAGAAAAATATTTAAAGAAAACTATATCAATTCATATTTTGATGGTCTAGATTAAAATGCATCGTTCGTTAAACCACTATTTAGCATCACTATTCAGTCTAAGCGTAATACTATGTATCAGCGTTATAGTATACATAAGCTTCATAAAAATAGAAGATTATAAAGCCAAGAAACAATTAAACCAAATAATGGACATACAAATATCATTAGAGTCATTAAGTAGTTATCTTTGGGCTTACACTCAAAATAGAGGAAAAAACAATTTCACACAATTCATGATTTCTCATAACAAATTAAACGAATTATTATCTCAAAATGAAGATGTTTTATACCTTACTAAAGACCTAAAAAAAATGAATCTCGAACTGTATTTTTTAGTTCAATACGAAAATAATCATTTACTAGACAAAGATCGCCATTATGATTCAGTCGTAAATTATAATAAATCAAATCCTGTCATACAATCCAGAATAAACATTGTATCCCAGGATATGAATAATGAAATAATATATATTTATAAAAAAATACTTAATAATAAGTCTACAAAACTACAAAATTTAAATTATTACACTCAAGCAGGTATTATTTTTATCTCTCTGGTTGTTATGCTATTATGCTTTTATATAAAAATAAAGTTCAAGAGAAGCTTTCAAAGGTTTATAAATGGAATAAAACAATTAAGCAGGTCAAATTTTGACTATAAAATCCCTTCAGAAAATCAATTCACGGAATTTGAAAATCTGTCTTGTTACTTCAATAAAATGGCGGCATTGTTAAACCACACAACAATATCAAAATCAAAACTTAAAGAAGAAGTAGAGAATCAAACTTCAGTTCTAAATCGTCAAAAAGAAAGTTTGGTATTTTTGTCTGAGCACGACTCCTTAACTAATATCTACAATCGTCGAGCAATAGAAAAACATTTGATCCAGCTTACGCGTAATTTCAGAGGCAGTGAGAATAGGTTTAGTTTGTTTTTTATAGATTTAAATTTATTTAAGGATATTAACGATAGCCATGGCCATGAGGTAGGTGATGCAGTGTTAAAATCTGTAGCTAGTAGATTATCAAGTATTATCGACGAATCAGACATGGTAGGCCGCTTTGGTGGAGATGAATTTATTATTATTCATCGTTCACACACAACAGGTACGTCTCTGTCTGCATGTGCACTACGCTATATCCAAGAAATAGAAAAAGTAATTCATTTTAAAGGTAAAGAGTTATGCGTCGGAGCTAGCATTGGTATTGCACTCTATCCTGAGCATGGGTCGAATGTACATGAATTATTAACAGCGGCAGACAAGTCTATGTATCAGTCAAAACGTTCTAAAGCTAGCTCGTTCACTATTGTCGACAACAGCAGTTCGCTGTTAAAGAGGCCTATGTTTTAATCTAAAGTAGCTGTGGAAACGTTCTACATGCGAATATTCAACGACATCGACCACTGTGGCCACTTACAGTAATAAAGCCGCTTTTATCACATAGCAAAAGCTAAACTCGTAAGCTAAACGCTCTCCAGGCATTGAAGAAAAATAATCCATTGTGAATGGTTAATCCTCCCCTTTTAAACGTCAACTTTCACCACCATATGATAGTTAAGATTCATTAACAGGCTATAACTATCCTATGTCTTTTCCTCGTTTATCTGTTCTGGATTTGGCACCCGTGTCCGACGGAACAAACTTCACCGAAACGTTCGAACGCTCCGTTGAATTAGCTCAATCAATCGAGTCCTGGGGCTATCATCGGTTTTGGATGGCTGAACACCATAACATGCCCGACATCGCCAGTGCCGCAACCAGTGTATTACTCAGTCATATTGGAGCGCACACGAACTCGATCCGTTTAGGATCAGGTGGAATCATGTTACCTAACCATGCACCACTAGTTATTGCAGAGCAATTCGGAACGTTAGAGGCATTATACCCTGGTCGTATTGACCTCGGATTAGGACGCGCACCAGGCACCGACTACCAAACAATGCATGCATTAAGGCGGGAACCAGAGCATATAGATCCTGACTTTGAAGAGCTGTTGGAGGAACTTAATTTCTTTCTTGGTCCCGTATCTCGAAATCAACCAGTCGCGGCTTATCCAGGTAACAACACATCTCTGCCGATTTGGCTTCTGGGGTCGAGTACATACAGCGCACGTTTAGCAGCTAAGAGAGGCTTACCTTTCGCATTTGCTGCACACTTTGCTCCAGATGCAATGTCTCGTGCTCTAAACTTTTATCGAGATGAGTTTGTCCCATCCGAGCATTTAGCTCAACCCTATGTGATGATTTGTGCCAACGTTATCGTAGCGGATACTCAGTCACATGCAGATTTTCTCGCGACAACAGAGAAGCAAAAATTCTTAAAAATGATTCGCGGCAATCGCGAAAAACTTCGCGCACCAGTGAAAAGTATGGCACCACTATGGTCAGCACAGGAAAAGCTTCACGTTGAAACTCAATTACGTGAATCTATCCATGGTGATCAAACATATGTAAGACAGAAAATTGAGAAACTTTTGGAACGCACTGGGGCAGATGAAATTATGGTAAACACGATGGTGTTTGAACAATCTGAGAAGTTGAGATCCTACAGGTTACTATCGGAACTCATGGACAAGTAAAAGAATGGAGGCGCCTCCCGGAGTCGAACCGAGGTCCACGGATTTGCAATCCGCTGCATAGCCACTCTGCCAAGGCGCCTTTCTGATTTTGTATCTCTGTCACCAAAGATTTTGATGGTGCCCCGGGCCGGACTTGAACCGGCACAGCGCGAACGCCGAGGGATTTTAAATCCCTTGTGTCTACCAATTCCACCACCAGGGCAACGCAATCATGCGATGGGTTAGACACCATCTATCTCGCGACCTTTGCCGTGAGAACGAGGCGTACTTTAACGGATTAATTTATCTGGTCAACAAAAAATTAGTCTTTTTTATTCAAATGGTTAAAAAGACGACTCTAACGAACAAAGGGCGATCATTTTGCTTATTTGATCATCAATACACTTTGCTTTCGTGCCTTTTAACCTTCTCATTTTATATCAATGAAGAGCCAACAAATCGCGCAAGTTAACAGTATGGGTATAAACTTAATGTGTATTTCAGAGAACAAAATAGCGCTCATCATGTTTCGAAAACCATCATTTCACTTACCCTTACATGCCGACTCCGAACTCGACTTCGTAGTGCCCCACTTCTTCCTTACTGAATTTGATTATGCACGCTCTCTGGAGCAGGGAGTCATCGACGACTTGGATCCTGAATATACACACCAATATCGCGTCACACTGAGGCGCATACGCTCACTATGCTCACTACTTCGCGAACTGATCCCTCCTTTTGAACAGCGTATTTTGAAACCTCATTTAAGAATAATGATGAAGAAAACAAATAAGCTGCGTGATTTGGACGTATTTATCTTGGACAAAAACCAATACATTGAAATGCTCCTAAATCACAAATCGTCTCTTGAGCAACTTTTTTGCTTTATAGAATCTGAACGTGCTTACGAACAAGCAAAAGTTACGCGTTGGCTAGCTACACAAGAATACACAACGCACTGCACTTTGATCAGGAATAGTATGTTGCGAAGTACGCAACACGAACCAGTGGATAGCAACGTACCTGCGTTACTTTTCGCAAGCCAAAAAATCTCCGTTCAATTTAAAAAAGTTGATAAAGCACGACGCAAAATCTCGGACAAAAGTCGTGACAGCGTGATTCATTCGATGCGGATAAAGTGCAAAGCGCTTCGTTATTTGTTAGAAGGATTTTCCACGCTCTATCCTTCCCAACAGCACAAAAACAACGTGAAACAACTAAAACTATTGCAAGACAAGCTCGGTGACTTTAACGACACTTCAAGTCAAATTGAATTTTTCGCACAACTCAAAGAAACAGCAAATCTCAATAAACAAGATCGTAAGGCTTTGAAAAAGCTAATTAACGTGCTTAGCGAACATCATGAACTCTCTCGCCAAACCATCTTGACGCATTTAAGCCAGTTAGAGTCTTTCGTTCGCGATTCCAATACACAAAATCTCTACCGACCCTAAATCAAGGTTCACGTATTCTTAATATTCATTAATTACAGTCAATCGTTGGGCTCCACTAAGAAAGATAACGTGAAACCATTAAAACGATACCAATACGAGCGCTATGCGGTGCTTTGTAATCTCGCCTACCCTCGCGTCTTCAGACAAACTCAATATGGATTCGATCCTAATGGGCAACGAGTCATTAGAAATGAACACGGTAAGATTATGATTCGCGTGCTCTGGAGTAAAAAACAGAGTGAAGTGGTCGTAGTGATTAAAGGCTCACACAGTATCAGTGATTGGTTGTTGAACTTCGCGATGTGGACGAGAAGTTGTCGAAGGTTGGGACTAAACTATCGCATTCACGCGGGTTTCTATCATCTGTTGTTCCAAGAAAGTTTACCGAGCCGGAATGAAGATCGGTTAGGGTTGACCGTGATCGAACGCCTCGAAGGTATCGTTGTACCACTTATTCTCAGGGGAAAAAGAATCACTATTACTGGCCACTCTTCAGGTGGCGCGATTGGCAGTGTTTTTGCTGACTATATTGAGAAAAAATACCCCAAAAGCATTAAACGCGTGGTCACTTTCGGACAGCCCGCTGTCGGAGATTGGACGTTTAAGAAACGCTACCGTTTGGGGCACAAAACATACAGGATTTGTTGCGACATCGACATCGTGACCTTCATGCCGCCCGTACCTTTTTTGTATTGGCATGTAGGCAAAATGCTATGGTTATATAACGGGAGAATATACGAGAACACCCCAACGCTCATACGGCTTGGGCGCTCCTTATTTAGTTGGTTAATGCGACCGTTCTCTTATCACTTTATGAGTAAATACATTCGCGACAAAGACTTTTTTGATGAACGCTGAGTTAAACATCCGAAAGGTATGACGTACAGACACGATAAAGCCGGACTCCGCCGGCTTTACGATTAAGTGGTGATCTACAGAGAGGCAATTTCTTTTTCAAGTTGATATTTGTTATCTGTGACAATTCGCTCTAACACTTCAACGCGTCGCTTCAAGTCACCAATTTGCTTGTTAAGGTCATCTTGTTCTTCTCGGCTCATCATATTACGTTCAGATATCTCCAACGCTCTTACTTCTTTACGATGGTTCAAGATTAACTTTATTATCCCGCCTCCAAATATGGCACCGAACACAATAGCCACAACCAATACATCAGCAATAGATTCCATTCTTTATCTTCCTCTAGATTATGCTCAAATATAAGTTACTCATTTGCTGAATGAATATCAAATAACACATTGATTCATTGAAAAGTTTTATCAAGAATTGCCTACTCTGTATCAAAATCACGGGAATGGATTATTCAACGCCAACCCAAACCGAGACAGATCCGCCGTTTACTGGGAACTCAGCCCAACCATTCGCATCAGTCCAAACTTCTTCAGTTCGGATACCCAACTTGTCTACGTAGCGAGCACTTGGTTTACCCGTATACATCCACTTCGAGCCGCCAGGTCCATCACTCATGATCACGGCCATTGAATGTGGATGCTTTGCATCACCTTCTCGAGTCCAACCAATTACATCCCAGTGGTCGAGATAAGAATGTTGTTTGCCATACGCATAATCTTTACGCAGTGTTACTAGCTCTTCAATGTAAGGCACTTTGACCATATTGATGTCATGTCCTTTATCACTGTACTGCGCGCCGTAGTAATCTGCATAAAACACGGATGGATAACCTTCTTCACGCAATAAGATAAACGCGTAAGCGAGCGGCTTAAACCACCAATCAACCGTCGACTCCAAAGCCTGCAAAGGTTGAGTGTCATGGTTTTCTACTAAGGTTACCGCTTTGACTGAATTGTCCTTCATCAGCGTACCATCCATGATTTGACGCATATCGTAGCTACCACCCGATTTAGAAGCATTGTAGAAGTTCATGTGTAACGGTGCATCGAATAGAGACATGCTGCCAGAAGTTTTGGTGATAAAGTTATGCAGCTGATTCACATCGTAGTTCCAGTACTCTCCGACCGTGAATAGTTCTTTCCCTGTTGTCCAACGTAGGTGATCAATCCATTCTTGCAGGTATTGATATTTGATGTGCTTCACCGCGTCCATTCTAAACCCATCCACACCCGTCATGTTGATATACCACTCGCCCCAGTCTTTCAGCTCTTGCTTCACTTCAGGGTGATCCATGTCTAGATCAGCGTACATAAGGTAATCGTAGTTGCCTTTTTCCGAGCTAACTTCCCAATCCCATGCCTTACCCTCACCTTTGAATTTGAAGATAGCTTTTTCTTCGCCAGCATCGTCCCAGTCCACGCCATCAAAGTGGTACCACGTCCAATGAAAGTTTGAGTACTTGTCGTTGCGCCCAGGGAAATCAAACTCTACCCACGCTTCAATCCATTTATCACCAAGTTCAATATTTCGGTTGTTCCAATCTACTCGCTTGGTATCAACCCAAGACTTTCCATCCGCACCACCGCGATGGTTGAACACCACATCGCCATAAATCTGGATATTGTTTTTATGGGCAGCATTGATGGCGCTTAGGTACTGATCTTTGGTGCCATACTTGGTGCGCACCGAACCTTTTTGATCAAACTCTCCCAAATCGTACATATCATAAACGCCATAACCGACGTCGTTGCTACCACCAGCACCTTTATAGGCGGGTGGTAACCATAACGCAGTAAAGCCGTTATCAGATAGTGCCGACGCGTTGTTTTCAACTTGTGTCCAGAGTGCACCGTCATTTGGCACATACCAATGGAAATACTGCATCATGGTGCCATTTTGTGCCGCCATTACAGGCGAACTGAGCAGCAAAGTTAAGGGTAAAAGTGTAGGTTTAAGGTTGAATGTTTTCATTATTTTTCTCTCACGTTAAGGACTAGAATCCTCCTTTCTGCATATACGCACCAAGCGATACTAACTATGACGCTAGCTAGGTTGCTGCCTGTAATACAAAAAGTTCGGATTACAATCGAAGAGAAACTATCACCAATCACACTATACAATTATTGAGTTGTCTAACATTTATAAAATCAATGATTAGCGCATTAAAAATATTGAATGGTGATCAAAACATGGGAGACTTTAGGAAAGCGCGAAGGGTTACGAAAAGGCGGACTAAAAACGAAAAAAGCCAGTCATTTAAGACTGGCTTTCGAAATAGTGGAGGCGCCTCCCGGAGTCGAACCGAGGTCCACGGATTTGCAATCCGCTGCATAGCCACTCTGCCAAGGCGCCTTTCTGATTTTGTATCTCTGTCACCAAAGATTTTGATGGTGCCCCGGGCCGGACTTGAACCGGCACAGCGCGAACGCCGAGGGATTTTAAATCCCTTGTGTCTACCAATTCCACCACCAGGGCAACGCAATCATGCGATGGGTTAGACACCATCTGTCTCAGCGGCCTTTGCCGTGAGAACGAGGCGTACTTTAACGGATTAATTTATCTGGTCAACAATAAATTTTATCTTTTTGATTTAAGTGCTTAAAAAGCGATCTGACTAGTACGTTTGGCATTCAATTAGACCAATAAGCACCCGTTCCCTTTCATTAGCTATGAAGTCATACGCATACTAGTGTCCGTAACTGCTTCGAGGTAAACACGCGACTATCACGTTATGAACGCTGATCTTTTCATCGTTGTAACATCTGTAACAATTTGATTCCCTACTCTTGGCACGACTGCGTACAGAACATCATATTTTGTTACCGATAACTTTATATCGAATGTGGTCGTACCTTTATAAAATCATTGACTTTTTTTATTTTCAAACAAAGCTCAATTCATTATCGAAAATATCAATAAATAATGGTACGTTACACGAGTTGCAGTAATTTAATGGACATATATCACATATAAGGATGTGGTTTACTTTGGCGACACAACATAAGAAAAACAAGGTATATCACTAATGTCTATCAAGAATCTTTCTATAGCGAAAAAGATATCGCTATCGTTTTTACTCATTGCCATCGTCAACATTGCATTTGGCGTATTTTTATCTACAGAGCTCAAAAGCATCAAATCTGAGCTTTTAAACTATACCGACGATACGCTTCCTGCAATGGAAAGGGTCGATTCGATTCGAGATCACTTGTCTCGCTGGCGCCGAGCTCAATTTGCTGCGTACACTTATGAAGACGCAGACCAAGTCAAAACTAAAATTTCTAACAATATTAGAGAACGCGAAAAGATCACTAGAGAGCTCAACGCTTACGGTGAAACTATCTGGCCTGGCGAAGAGCAGCAAACTTACCAGCGTCTTATGCGTCAATGGAAAAAGTACTTGGTTACTATGGACCAGTACAATGAAGCGATGCTAGCTAACGACAAAAGCAAGGCCCACCCTATTTTGGCGAACTCCTTGTCTGCTTTCGAAGCGGTTGACTCAGAGTTAGGCGAACTAATCCGTCTCCTTAAAGAAGCTATGGACAGCAACAAAACTCATATCCTGTCCTCTGTAAATGGATTGAGTAATTCTTCAATTGCAAGTAACGTGATTATTCTACTGATCATGGTAGGCATGACATACGTGCTGACTCGCCTAATTTGTGGCCCACTTAAACTTGTTGTTGAGCAAGCAAATGCCATCGCGACAGGTGATCTATCAAGTGACATTGACCGTAAAGCAATCGGCAATGACGAGCTTGGTGAACTGGCAGACGCGACCACTAAGATGCAAGACGACTTACGCCAAGTTATCGATAATGTGATTGCTGCAGTTACTCAGTTAAGCAGCGCTGTCGAAGAGATGAACCAAATCTCCGATATTTCTGCGTCTGGTATGAAAGATCAACAGCTGCAAATTACGCACATCGCAACAGCAATGACAGAAATGAAAGCGGCCGTAGCCGATGTTGCTCGTAACACTGAAGACTCAGCGAACCAAGCTAACGAAGCAAACCGCCGCACACAACACGGTGTTCGTGAAACCCAAGGTATGGTTGACGCGATTCAAGAAGTTTCAAACGTAATTGGCGCTGCAGGCGATACCGTAGCAGAGCTTGAACAGCAATCGAATAAAATTAACGTGATCGTGGATGTTATCCGCGACATCGCCGATCAAACCAACCTACTTGCACTTAATGCAGCCATTGAAGCGGCGCGTGCTGGTGAGTCTGGTCGTGGCTTTGCCGTCGTTGCAGACGAAGTTCGAACTCTTGCCGGCCGTACGCAAGATTCAACGAGTGAAATCACTTCGATCATTGAGCAGCTACAATCACTTGCAAAAGACGCAAAATCAGCCACTGAACTTTCTAGAACCAGTATTTCAGAATGTGCAGAACAAGGCATTCAATCAAAACAGCTGATGAGCGACATTGAGCATTCGATTTCGGACATCTCAGACATGGGTACCCAAATCGCCACGGCTTGTAACCAGCAAGACTCTGTTGCAGAAGAGCTTAACCGCAGCATTGAAAACATACATTTGGCATCTCAAGAGGTCTCGCAAGGTTCGGAGCAAACCGCACAGGCGTGCCGCGAACTAAGCCAGCTATCCATTTCTCTTAAAGATGTAATGAGCCGCTTTAAACTGAGTTAAACTCAGTGGATACCTTAGTAGATATCAAATCAATCCCGATTTGCTTAAATTGAATGTCATCACTGAGGTATATTTAGGTATATATTAAATCACTATCTTAATAAACGCTCCAAAGCACCACTTGGAGCGTTTTACTTCGTCAGGTACTTTCCCCAAGTACTCAATAACATAACCAATACAAAAAACGCGTACGGAGACTTTATGCGCTTAAATAAAACCTTACTATCACTGACTATCGCTGCTGCAATCGCGGTTCCTGTAATGCAAGCCACTGCCGCTCCTCTTCAAATTAGCAATACAGCAGCAAAAGCAGAGCAAGTTCAAGGTGCTAACGCTTGGCTAGAAATAAACTTAGGTCAGTTCCGCGATAATATTGAGCAGTTTAAATCGCACATGGATGGCAAAACGAAAATCTGCGCCGTGATGAAAGCCGACGCATACGGTAATGGTATCGCAGGCCTGATGCCGACTATTATCGAACAACAAATTCCTTGCGTTGCCGTTGCAAGTAACGCCGAAGCACAAACTGTTCGCGACAGTGGCTTTAAAGGCCAACTCATGCGTGTACGCTCAGCGGATATTGGCGAGATTGAAGCCGCAATCGACCTAAATGTCGAAGAGTTGATAGGCACAGCAGAGCAAGCTAAAGCACTGTCTAAACTAGCCGAGAAAGCTGGTAAAGAAATCAAAGTTCACCTTGCTCTGAACGACGGTGGTATGGGACGTAATGGTGTTGATATGACGACAGAAGCGGGCAAGAAAGAAGCGCTAGAAATCGCTCAACAAGCTGGCGTTAGTATTGTTGGTATCATGACTCATTTCCCTAACTACAATGCAGACGACGTGCGCCAAAAGTTAGCTTCATTCAAAGACAGTTCTGCATGGCTGATTAAAGAAGCGAATCTAAAACGCGACAACATTTTACTGCACGTAGCAAACTCTTACACCGCGCTTAATGTTCCTGAGGCCCAGCTTGATATGGTTCGTCCTGGTGGCGTTTTATACGGAGACTTACCAACTAACCCTGAGTACCCTTCTATCGTGTCTTTCAAAACACGCGTGGCATCCGTTCACCACCTTCCAAAAAATAGCACAGTCGGTTACGACAGCAGCTACACAACAAGCAAAGAAAGCTTAATGGCGAACATTCCTGTTGGTTACTCTGATGGTTATCCACGAAAAATGGGGAATACAGCAGAAGTTCTGATCAATGGCCAACGTGCAAAAGTTGCGGGCGTTGCTTCAATGAACACTACAATGGTAGATGTTACAGGTATCAAAGATGTTGAGCCTGGTTCTGAAGTTGTTTTGTTTGGCTCCCAACAAGGCAAAACGATTTCAGCTGCTGAGATGGAAAAACACGCAGAAGTCATCTTCCCTGAACTATACACGGTTTGGGGAAGCGCGAACCCTCGTGTCTACGTAAAATAAACCTATTCAGTTATTCGTAACAGAGCGAAAAAGCGAGCCTCGTGCTCGCTTTCTTTCTTATTTACTAATCTGTACTAGCTCGTGATGTTATCAATTGAACAGAGCTTACTATTTCTGTTGTTTTATTCTCCTTTAGCACTACCAAGCGCGACTCTCTACACTCTGTTTCTTAAAGCCGCTTGGATGGCTCAATTTTATATAGCACTTAGTGTTTGAAAGCCCCTCTAATTGATGTTAAACATGAAGTTTACAAAAGAATAACAAACACACTCGTATGGCACTGCCCCTTTGCCTGCTAGCTAGGTATCTCTATGACAGAAAATACTCAACATCTTCAACGCTCCTCCACTGAGTTGCACGAATTTAATCGGCTTGACGTCTGGAACGGATTCACCCAACTTTTACCCCTCTCTATGTTCGTGGTCATATTTGGCCTCGCTTTCGGTGTTGCTGCCGTACAGACTGGACTAGATGTATTTCCCACTATGTTGATGAGCACACTGGTCTTCGCCGGTGCTTCACAATTTGCCACGTTAGAAATGTGGGGAGCAGAAGTCCCTCTCATTCCAGTACTTATTACTGTATTTGCGATTAATGCTCGTCACCTCTTGATGGGAGCCACACTTTATCCATGGTTACGACAACTCCCACCAACAAAACGTTACGGTGTAATGCTGGTAGCATCAGACGCTAACTGGGCAATGGCACTCAATGCATTCGGTAGAAAAGAACCAGGCTTTGGCTTACTTGTTGGTGGCGGCTTAGCGATGTGGTCTTTTTGGATTGTGGGCACCTGGATCGGCATTTATTTTGGTAGCGCAATCAAAGATCCGGTGGGCCTCGGGCTCGATATGGTTATGGGGTGCTTCCTGCTGTCTATGGTGGTAGCCGGGCCGAAAGACTTAAGAATCTTTGCGATTTGGGCCATAGCAGCAGCCTCTTCTATGTTGGCGTATTGGTATTTGCCAGAGAATAGCCACGTAGTGGTTGGCGCCATTACTGGCGGAGTATTGGGTGCTTGTTGGAAGGAGAAGAAAGCATGAACATCGAAACAACCTTAGGTGGCACACTGCTTATCATTATCGCTATGGCGTTAGTCACGCTCATAACCCGCTGGGGCGGTGTGTATGTTATGTCATTCATTCCAATTAGCGAACGGGTTCAACGTTTCATTACTGCGATGTCAGGTTCCGTACTGGTTGCGCTTTTAGCTCCGCTAGCAGTAGAGGGTGATAATGGTGCTAGAGCAGCACTGTTTTCTACTGCCGTTGTCATGTTCATCGTGAAAAAGCCTCTACCCGCAATCGCAGCAGGCATCATCGCTGCCGCTGCAGTACGTGCTCTTTAGTCGTTGTTTCAAAGCCGATACCAATCATCAATAAAAGACCCAAAACACAAAGCCCTGATGTCACAAGTGTCATCAGGGCTTATCTTATGCTCATCATTTTAACGATGAACAACGATTATTAATCATGGTGATGCAGCACATTATGCACAGCAGTTACAATTGCGCTTATATTTGTCCATTTTGCCAATACCAGGGTTAAAGGTATTGGTTGGGTCTAATTCGTGGTAAAACTTCTGCAACGAGTTTTCGGCTTCATACAAGTGACCCACGTTATGTTCTGCTGGGTATTTGGCACCACGGCTATTGAGGTGCTCTAGCATCAGCTTTTTCATCAACTTCGTGTCAGTCCCTTTTTTGAAAATGTAATCTTGATGGAAGACGTAACACATAAAGTGACCATAATAGAGCGCTTGAACAAGGTTCTTACTCACCTCTTCAGGCAAAGTTTCTAGCCACTCTTCATCATTACGTCGCAAAGCGATATCAAGTGCAACGATGTCTTCTACGTCTTTTCGATGAATCGTCTCGTAACGAATTGCTGCACCTGCTGCTGCAAAGCGATGTAAATAAGCTTTTTTACCTTCTTCCGGCGTACACTCGAAGAAATCACAGTCGTCTTCAACAGCCCAAACTTCCTTGAGGTATTTTTGTGCTTCAGCAATACCACCATCACTCATTTTCAATACCAGGTGATGCTCATACTTGTCACGGAAATCCAGCATTCGCTCTGGTAAATGTTGTGGGAACAACTTGCTCGCGTAGTACAAAATGGTGTCTGGCAGATATTTACTGACAAACGGGATGCGCTCTAAGAAGTTTTCTACCTTAGCTTTAAGTGCGAACATTTTTGGCAGCTTATCTGTGCCTAACAAGTCGATGGATAAGAACACATCCTTGCCGTACTTCTCTGCCATGTTGAAGATATCTCGATGCAAGTATTCTCCCATCTCAGGCAAGTTATCAAACGTAGATAAGAAGTCTTTTCGCAACTTCGTTAGTTTCGCAGGGTCATTGGTGCCAAGGTAAAAAACCTGCTCTTTTTCTGGGACTGGGTAGCTGTCAACCCGAACGGCAAAAATCCCCAACTTACCAGCGCAGCCACTGGCTTCAAATAATCGGCGTTCATCGGCATTAAAGCGAGAAGGAATGTCAGAAGTCACGTCTCGAACACGTTCATCGTATTCTTTGTCTGACGCCATTCGCTCATCATGAATGATCTTCGCTGGGTCAAAGTTCCCTTCTTGCAGGTTTGTTAGAATTTCTTCTGGCGTTTCACCTAATCCTTCAATACCAAGGTGGTTCACCAAATGTAACTGGCCTTGCTTATCCACCTGCGCATAGATCGCCAGTTCCGTATAAGCAGGACCACGCTTAACTAGCGCACCGCCTGAGTTATTAGCGATACCACCGACCACAGTGGCACCTAGGGATGAAGAGCCGATGATAGAATGCGGTGCTCGGTTCACTGCCTTCAACTCTTTCTCCAGAGAGTGTAAGCTCGCACCAGGCAAGCAAACCGCCTGCTTACCGCCATCTAATAAGTGAATCTTCTTGATTTTGGTAATATTGATCACAACCACATCGCGATCATAATCATTACCACTCGGAGCCGAGCCCTCTGTTAAACCTGTTTTAGCCGCCTGCATGATAATGATGCAGTTTGCTTCAACACACTGTTTAATAATCTTCCATTGTTCTAGAAGAGTGTTAGGAAACACGATAGCAAGCGCATTACCACTACCCGAACGAAACCCCGAGCGGTAATATTTCGTTTTAACCTCGTCGGTTAGAACATTTTCTTCCCCAACGATGGCTTTAAATTCTTCAATCAGCTGCTTTTGTTTCATATCCGTATCTCTAGTTATTGTACTTCGCTCACAACACCGCTTAGCGGCAGGCATGGCGTTTGAGCCACTATAAGCAGTCCATTTCTCTGCGTCTATGTCAGACGGGCGTGCAATACGTAATCAATAAACAACAAACAAAATAATTCTTTATTTTTCTGTCACTTATCTTTCACATTTGAGAAATTTAACGTAAGAAACAGACCGTTTCTTAAAAGAAACAATAGCAAAACCATTTGTTAACAGTTGTGCGGGGTATCTTGTTATCAATATTAGTGAAGAAAACGAGGAGAAGCGTAAGCCCCTAAATTTAAGAGGATTCTTAGAAATGAAGATGGAAACATAAGCTCAACACCAATATAACGATCGGTGTTGAGTTATTGGCTTAAAATCGATGGTTTTGACTTTGAAAGCTTGAGTATAGATGATCGATAAAGATCTTAATTTTTTCTGGTTGCTGACGAGTGTAAGGATACACCGCATAAATACCCAAACATTTGGCGGTTTCGTCTTTAAATAACTGAATCAGACTGCCTTGCTTTAAGTCTTCATAAACCAATACACGCGGTACATAGATGATTCCCTGCCCTAACAGCGCCACATTTCTCAATACAGAAGAATTGTTGGTACAGAGGTTACCGTCGACGGTGATTTGATATACCTCGTCTCCATCTTTAAACGCCCACTCATGCGCTCCGGTTTCTTGGTAGGAATAGACTAAACAATTGTGTTTAGCCAAGGCTTGAGGTTGTTTAGGTATGCCATGTTTAGCTAGGTATTGGGGTGACGCGCAAATGATCCAATTCGCATCCACCAGCTTTCTTGCAATCAGACTAGAATCTGGCAACACACCCGTTCTAATTGCCAAATCAAAACGTTCATTCACGATATCGACGAAACGATTATCTAGATCCATATCGATATTGATGTCTGGGTATTTCTGATTAAATTCATTAATCACTTGAGGAAGAATTAATTCACCAGAGATAGTAGGCACCGAAATTTTAATGTTTCCAGATAAGTTTTTACCTAAACCCACAATGGATTCTTCCGCCGTTGCCACCGCTTGATAAACCGCTTTTGCATGAGTAAAAAACGCTCGTCCTGCTTCAGTCAACGTTAGCGTTCGCGTTGTTCGGTAGAGAAGCTGTACACCAAGCTCTTGTTCAAGCTTGGCAATCCGTTTACTGACGACCGATTTGGTCAGTGACATATGTCTCGCGGCAGCACTGAATGAACCTTGCTCGATCAAGTGATAAAAAATGATGTAATCGTCGGTATTTCTCATGCGTCTTCGTCAAATCCTTTGGAAGCCCGTATTGTAAACTGAAATTGGCTGAGGTGCGAAACATCGGGTCACACTTAATATCAGAAACTCGTGACAGAGATGGGGTTGCTAAGCTCACAGGTAATGAAAAAGAGATGGTGTGAATTTATCAGTCTTCAGATACAAAAAAACCAGCTTTCGCTGGTTTTAAGTTGATGCACTTGGCATCGAGATACCGCCATGGCCATATCTGAATAATTTGGAGCGACACACGAGGTTCGAACTCGTGACCTCAACCTTGGCAAGGTTGCGCTCTACCAACTGAGCTAGTGTCGCATTTATTCTCGAAAGCCATTCGCTCTCAAAAGAATAATGGAGGCGCCTCCCGGAGTCGAACCGAGGTCCACGGATTTGCAATCCGCTGCATAGCCACTCTGCCAAGGCGCCTTTTTATTACGCTTCAGGGCTCTACCCCGTTGCGTTGGTGGCTACTTTACGGATTGAGAGAAGATAGTCAAACAAAAACATTTCATTTTCTGTTCGTTTGATTTCTTTTAAGTCAATTCGACCAAAGTTCGATCTTATTGGCTTAAAACGAAGCAATATAAATCTCGCTTTCAGTTCGTTTTGTCCCATGAAACATTAAGGCGTTTAATAGTTGCTGACCCTTTTTAGCAATCTTCCCACAACATTAGGGTGATAAGACCAAGTGTGATCAAACATCGACATTAATGCAGGATTTCCGTATTTCGATAAGCTAATCGCGTGAAAACGGTTTTTCTTCGCTTTGAGCGCATCCACTTTGGCCAGTAACTCGTCTTGTTGTTTTGGCGCGATAAAGTCGGAAATGACTACCATGTCTGCGTTTTTATATTTATCACCGCTCATCAAGTCGATAGATTTAATCAAAGTTGGCTCTAAGTCTGTACCACCATGGAAGCTATAAGTTAGAAAGTCCGCCGCCTCGCGCAGACCATCTTGTTTGGTTAGTTCGTAGGTAATGTGTTCCGTAGAAAAAATAATGACATAGCAATCACGTTGCTCCGCTAGTGCGATTTGCATCAGAGCATAAGCCATGGCTTTGGCGCATTGCTCAGGAAAGCCACTCATGGAACCGGACGCGTCCACACAAACAATGAAGGGGCCTTTTTCGATATCTACCGCTTTATGGTCAGGTCGGTGAGCTTTAACTTTACGTAACGTGCGCGATTTGCCTTGTGTACGATAGTTCATGAGCCGTTTATCAACTAAGTGTTTATAGAACACAACTTCAAGTTCAGGATACGCCAAAAACATCGTTTCGTTGGGAAGTAGCTTATTTAGATCATCGCTTTCGTGAATACCGACAATATCATCCGTCGCCTCATCACTTTTCTCTTCGACCAATTGAAGTTCTTCAGTGGGCGCACGATTTAGTTCAGGATCATTTACTTGCCCCGCCATACGACCGAGTTGCTCCGCAATTTCTTGCAAGCCTTGGTGCTTCTTCAGAAACTCAGCATGGCGTTTCATCACCGTTAAGTCTGTTTTACTCAACTTGGCAGATGCCATATCCCACAGGCGCCCTACACTTTCAGCGTCACCCGACTCCGTGACTTTATCCATATTACGCATGGTTTCCATACGTTGATACAGGTCATTCAGCACCTTTTCTTTATTGGCTTCAAGCTCGCTTACTTGCGCTTGTTTTATAGCATCGGTGAGGCTTTTGTACCATTGATCACAAAAGTAATGAGGGAACATAGGGTTATTCATCCCTTTGTTCTTTTCCATCATTCGGCGAGCTTGCATGTAAAACGCAGAGTGCCATTCCAGCTTTTTAATCACATCTTCGATGTTTTCAAAAAACGCCTCTTCATCCCAATGAATAACCTCTTGATATAAAGACAGCTCTTGTTGGAAACGCTCTGTCTCACATACCTTGGTGATCCGTTTTTTGACGCTGCCTCGCCACTTTAACAAGTGACCTTTGACCGAAGATTTAACACCTCGGTTTTCTGCCATCATCATGACTTGTGAACGAGCCATCAAATCATTAACTGCGCTATCGATGATGCCGGAGTCGGCCACCATCAGCGCGAGGTTAAGTCCGTCTGCACCTAGCATGTCGTCTCCTTATGAGAAAAACTGATTTAAGTTTTTAAAGCGTTGGATAACTTTTTCACTTTCTGCTTGGATTGATTCAAGTCTCTGACTGACCTGTTGTAGACTCGACTCCATAAGGCGGGGTAGTTCAGGATCAACAAAGCTATGCGGAAGCGCATCATGAAAGTTCGCTTTCACCTTGCGCATATGGTGTTCTGCCTCACTAAGCTGATTTACGGCTTTTTCGCTCTGCGTTAACCACTTTTGGTAAAGCTCTACATCCAAGCCCTCTTGAGTCACTAGGCTAACCAAAATGCCTCGGTTCGCGATATCACGGATAACTAGGTTATTCGCCGCGTCAACATCAAATCGTAAACGGCACATGTTGGTGTTTTGATTGACGTAACCATACACATCACCGCTTCCCTCTTTAATGACTCGATCTAACTCATCTTTGGGTACATAAACCCAGCGGCTATCACCTTTTTCTGATTCTGAAACCGACATGTTGCTTTGCAAGACAACCAATTTAACTAAGTTAACGGCTGCGCCAACTTTGTACATCTTGGCTTTAGAGGTATCAAAGCGCATGGTTTCTTTACGCAAAATACCCGTGGCCGCTTCAGACGTTAACGTCATGCGGTAGGCATCTTCTAGTTCATGTTGGACATCAACCAAAGACTCACGGCAGTACTCGATTTCCTGCTCCGCGTCTTGTTGATCAAATGCATGTTTTAAGGCGAACTCTTGAACCACTTCACGTACCACATCTCGCGATTCAGGACTGTTCCATAAACAATCTTGCAGCAGTAAAAGGTCAAGCGGATTTATTTCATCGCGACCATTAAAAAACGCGCTCGCTTTTAACAACTTCACGGCTTTCTTCCAGCGGCGGTCAGAGACATACATATCGGTATTGGCCACATCACCAAACTGAGCTTCAACTTTGCTTTCTAACATCGTTTTAAGCTGGAAAAGCTTTTCGAATGCATTGTCGGTTAACGTCAATTTGTCGAGCTGTTGTTGCCATTGATGATATTCTTCATCAGTTATCGCTAGGCCTTCTGGTACTTGTGCCTCTTGCGATGTGCCCACAGTCAACATCGACTTAAAGTTTTGTTTATTCTGAATTCGATTCACAAACACACGCACCAACATGCGGTCGTAGAGCGCATCCAATCCACTATCTTCATCGGGTAATTCATTGGAAGCCGATACCAACAAGCGCATTGGCACACGCTCGATATCGCTGCCATTTTTGAATGTTTTCTCATTAACCACTGTCAGCAATGTATTAAGAATTGCAGGGCCCGCCTTCCAGATTTCATCCAAAAATACGACTTGTGCAGTTGGCAAATACCCTTTAGTTAAGCGAACATAACGGCCGTTGTCTTTTAGCTCTTGGATACTCAGTGGCCCAAACACCTCTTCAGGGGTTGAGAAGCGCGTCATCAGGTATTCGAAGTAACTGCTGTTATCGAACGCTTGGATGAGTCGTTTGGCAATTAAGCTTTTTGCAATACCAGGGGGACCTAAAAGAAAAACACTTTCACCAGCAAGTGCAGCAAGAAGGCAGAGCTTGATCGTATGTTCACGCTCATAAACGCCATCCGTTAACGCTTTCGCCAATTTATTGATGCGTTCTGAGAGAAGCGCTTTTTCGGCATTTGAGGTAAATAAGGTTTGTGTCATACGTTCTCCGGCTGCTGAAGTGGTATTGCGTTAACATTTTTATACACTTGTTATAACTTTGTTACAAATGTATTTTGTCGAATTCCCCTTATAGCAGATGCTTTTCCCCTTCTTGACGAAGCAATCAAAGTTTCCATTTATGAGACATTGCTCACTTAAAGTGCAAACGCTTTCGTCGTGTTGCAGTATTTTTTGCTTTTGTTTCCCACCATTTGTGGTTAATGTCGAAAAACGTCAAAAATGCGGTAACAGCTAGGGTTTATAACTGCATGAGCAAGATAATTCATAAATGGAAGCAAATTTCTCTGATTGAAGAAGACGTTGTGCTTCCTACAGGACAGGCAATTACGCACACCACAATCCATCATCCGGGTGCTGCGGTGATTCTCCCTATTACAGCGGAGGGTCACATTGTCCTTGTCCACCAATTTCGGCCTTCACTTAATAAATGGCTATTGGAACTTCCTGCTGGTACCAGAGAAGGCAACGAAGAGCCACTCTGCTGCGCCAAAAGAGAGTTAGAGGAAGAAACTGGGTTTAGTGCAGAGAAATTCACGTCTCTCGGCCAAGTCACCCCTCTTGCCGGATTTTGTGATGAGATACAGTATCTATTTGTTGCCGAAAAGCTCAACAAAACAAACCGTTACGAGTGCGATGAAGACGAAGTGATTGAGGTCGTCACCTTGTCAATCAAGCAACTCGAAGAAAAGATAGTCGATGGCACGATCACCGATGCCAAAACGATCGCTTGCTTAAGCAAAGCGCGCCTTTGCGGATATATTTAGGACTTTGACCAAGGAGACATTCATGGATTTTCGATCAGATACCGTTACACAGCCCACCCAAGCCATGCGAGAAGCCATGTTTAAGGCCCCCGTTGGGGATGATGTTTATGGTGATGACCCTACGGTCAATGAGCTTGAAAAATTTGCTGCGCAGCTTGCTGGTTTCGAAGCAGCTTTGTTTACCACTTCAGGCACTCAAGCCAATCTGCTCGGTTTAATGGCGCATTGCGAGCGGGGAGATGAATATCTATGTGGGCAACAAGCACATAACTACAAATACGAAGCTGGTGGCGCGGCGGTTTTGGGATCAATTCAACCTCAACCAGTCGAAAATAACCCAGATGGCACGCTACCATTTGATAAACTGGCTGCTGCGATTAAACCAGATGATTGTCACTTTGCTCGCACTAAGCTTCTCAGCTTAGAAAACACAATTAATGGTAAAGTACTACCTCTGTCTTACTTAGCAGAAGCACGTGACTTCGTGAATAAACATAACTTGCAGATGCATCTAGATGGCGCTCGCGTTTTTAACGCAGCCGTTGCACTTGATGTTCCGGTAAAAGAGATCGGTCAGTACTTTGATTCAATGACGATCTGTCTGTCGAAAGGTCTGGCTGCCCCTGTTGGCTCGCTACTACTTGGTAGCAAAGACTACATCGCAAAAGCACGTCGCTTAAGAAAGATGGTCGGCGGTGGTATGCGTCAAGCGGGTATTCTTGCCGCAGCAGGCAAACTTGCCCTTACCGAACAAGTGGAACAGCTAAAACAAGACCACATCAACGCAAAAACCTTAGCGGAAGGTTTAGCAGAACTGCCTGGTTTTTCAGTCAACCCTGAATTTGTTCAAACGAACATCGTGTTCGCGAAGCTTGATCCTCAAGTGGACATAGTAAGTATCGCTGCGAAACTAAAGGAACAAAACATCACGATAACCCCTGGAAATCCAATTCGTTTTGTAACTCATAAAGATATTTCAGCGAAAGACATCGACACTTTCTTATCAAGTATAAAATCTCTACTTTAATTTGATTTTGATCATTGAGCTTCCCCTAAGGGGAAGCTTTATTGTATCGCCATGATTTTTAGCGAATAGATAACCTCCATGCTCAGGTTTGTACTTCTAATCTCTTTTATTTTCTCTTCCGCTATCCATGCCGAGCCGTTTGGTGATGCTGATAAAGGTAAAATCAAATCACCTAGCTGTGTCTATTGTCACGGTGTTAAAGGCATCGCAACGAACAACACCTATCCAAGCCTTGCTGGTCAAAATTCTCAGTACCTTTACAATGCAATGAAATCTTATCAAGCCGGTGAGCGTAAAGGGCCGCTTGCAGAAATGATGGCAGCACAGTTAAAAATGTTAAATGATGAAGACCTTCGTGATGTCGCTGCTTTTTATGCAGAACAGACAGAAATCAAGTAATTAGATCACCTGTAGATGACTATGAAAGCTCGTGAATCATCCAAACTCAACGCATATTGAAACATTAACCCAACATTTGACCACAAAACAATCAAATTAACTTCACTTCAAATATTTGATGAATTTATAGTTCAACATAAGCATTAATATTGACTTTTTATTCTATTTTATCGATATTTCATGCTTTATTGAATTTGACGTGAAGTAAGTTATGTCTCACACACATGCGCAACCAGCAGACTCGGTTGCTACCCCTAAGTCGTGGCAGATGCCAGATACCCTCATTTTGATCTTCATTGTTGGTATTCTTGCTGCGATTCTTACCTACTTAATTCCTGCTGGTCATTTTGATAGCCAACAGGTGACCTACATGGTCGACGGTGCAGAAAAAACTCGCACAGTTATCGATCCTTCTTCTTTCTCTTATGCAACCGACGAAAACGGTGAATTGGTTTACAACAAGGTTGGCCTGTTTGCTTCTGGTGGTGGCATTGGTCTGATGAACTTCCCTTTCGAAGGGCTAGTTTCTGGCTCTAAATGGGGCAGCGCAATCGGCGTGATTATGTTCATGTTGGTTATCGGCGGTGCTTTCGGCGTTGTAATGCGCACAGGCACAATCGATAACGGTATCCTGCGCCTTATCGATAAGACCAAAGGTAACGAAGCGCTATTCATTCCAGTGCTATTTTTGCTGTTCTCGCTAGGCGGTGCGGTATTTGGTATGGGTGAAGAAGCCGTAGCATTTGCGATTATTATCGCGCCGCTTATGGTTCGCCTTGGTTATGATGGTATCACTACGGTAATGGTTACCTATGTTGCGACTCAAATTGGCTTTGCTACTTCTTGGATGAACCCTTTCTCCGTCGCTATTGCGCAAGGCATTGCGGGTGTACCTGTTTTATCTGGCATGACAGTGCGCATGGGGTTATGGGCTGGCTTTACGTTAATCGGTATCGCTTTCACAATGATCTACGCCGCTCGTGTGAAGTCAAATCCTAAACTTTCTTACAGCCACCGCACAGACCAGTATTTCCGTCAGCAAGAGCTTGGCAATCAAGATTCTCGTTGGAACCTAGGTGACACACTCGTTATCCTTACGGTTATTGCGACCACGGTGTGGGTCGTTTGGGGCGTAGTCGCTAACGCATGGTACATCCCAGAAATCGCTTCTCAATTTTTCACTATGGGCTTTGTTGTCGCGATCATCGGTACGATTTTCCGCCTGAACGGTATGACGCTAAACTGCGCAGCTGATGCATTTAAAGAAGGTGCAGCTATTATGCTTGCACCTGCCCTATTAGTGGGTTGTGCGAAAGGTGTATTGCTTATACTTGGTGGTGGTACAACTGATGAAGCGAGTGTACTGAATTCAATTCTAAACAGTGCTGGCGGCGTGATTAGCGGGCTTCCTGACGTGGCTGCGGCATGGTTAATGTATGTATTCCAATCTATCTTCAACTTCTTCGTCACTTCAGGATCCGGACAAGCGGCACTAACGATGCCTCTACTGGCCCCTCTGGCAGACATTGCAGGAGTTACGCGCCAAGTGGCAGTTTTGTCATTCCAACTTGGCGATGGCTTTACTAACGTTATCGTCCCTACTTCGGCATCTCTCATGGCAACGCTTGGTGTCTGCCGTATCGACTGGGGTGACTGGGCAAAATTCTGCTGGCGATTTATTCTATTACTCTTTACCCTATCAAGTATCGTCGTTATCGCAGCTCATATTATGGGTTTTGCGTAAAACGAAGCCAATTGGTAATTAAGGCGAGACATGTTCTCGCCTTATTAATATTCATGGTATGACGACGCTAAGGTTTTAGATTAGCTCATGGTTTTGGAGTGGTAACTTTAATGGCAACACAATTTCTCGATGACGTGATTCAAGGTCATCAAGTGATTCAATCTCTCAATGTAGCAGACCTAAATTCGGGCGAGCATAAGTTTTGGTTTCGCATCGCAACGAATGCTCTCTCTCAGTGGCAACACCTACCTGTGCTAGTGTTCAAAGGTGAAAAACCTGGCAAGAAAATCATGATTACCGCAGGGGTTCATGGTGATGAGTACAATGGTGTGTTAGCAGCGCAGCAAACTGCTCGAGAGCTCATCGGCACTGAAGTCGCTGGTACTGTCACTATTGTTCCAACCGTTAACATGCCAGGTATGCTAAACCACAGCCGTGATTTCTATTCCGCAGACCCTGATGCGTCTCCTGCAAACTGAAACCGCTTTTTTCCTGGTGACCAAAACGGCAATGAAGCCCAACGCTACTTATATGCATTGTGGAATGATTTGCTCAAACCAAATGCTGATTTAGCCATTGACCTTCACACTCAAACCAGTGGTGCGGCCTATCCGCTTTACGTGTTTGCAGATTTCCGAATCGAGCAATCATTAGAAATGGCTCGTCTCATTAATCCTGATGCGATTTTAAATGATCCTGGAGATGCTGGCGTCCTTGAAACGGTTTGGAATAACCACGGTGTCCCAAGCATTACAGTTGAAGTAGGTATGGGGCGATACACCGAGCAAGAGCTCATCAGTCGAACTGTAACAGGCATTTTTAATGTGCTGAAAGAGCATAACATTGCTGAAGGTGATGTGGACACTATTACGTCATGCTTGGAAGGAAACGAAATCATCAGTGTGAAAGCGACACACGGCGGCTTTGTACTGCCTCATGTTAGTTTGATGGATTTTGTCGAGCAAGGTCAACTTCTTGCGATTCAATACGACAGCTTTGGCGCTGAGATTAAACGCTACACCGCCCCAACAAGCGGCACAGTACTTAGCCACAATGTTGAATCTATTCGAGCACCAGGCTCCCTGATCGTTCGTTTGATTAAGTAAACCATAACCGTTTGTTGATAGATCAACCTTTCGACGCTCACTCAAATTTATATAAGCCCCATCACGAGTAATCACAAATGATGGGGCTATATCCATTTTGACCACATTAAGTTACGCGGTAACAAATTACTGTTAAGCGAAATGACAAACTGAGCTCTTAATTAGGAAGCTTCCCCTCTGTCCGCTTTTTCAGCCACGCTGATGAACTTAAAGCTGTCTTTGTTTCTCTTGTTCAACAAAAATGAGCTCGTCTATAGCGAAACCTTTCTCTTTAGCTACGTACTTAAAGCGCTCCACTACTTTCTCATCAACGTTAGGCGTTCTAGACAATAGCCACAAATAGTCGTGGTTGTAACCGGAAACAAACGCATAGTTATAGTTTTCACCTAGCTCAAAAACAATGTAAGAAGAGTATATTGGCCCAAAAAAGGAAACCTTTAAGTGTCCAACCGTTTTATCTTCAACAAAATAAGCTTTGCCTTCAGCTTCTGACCACTGTCGCTCTTCTTCGGAATATCCACGGTTTATCACCTTAACCCCACCATCCTCGCGAACCTGATACTCAGCGGTAACGTTGGATAAGCCTCGCTCAAATGAATGGTCTAGGCGTGCAATTTCGTACCACTTACCTAGATATGGCTCTAAATCGAAATTATTGACGGGTTCCACCCCATCCGGCTTCGAGGTACAACCAAATAAAGTTGCAAGTGACAAAAGTAAAAATATTTTTATCGATTTCATACAACACCTAAATTTTAATTAGTGATTGATTTTACTCTAGAAGATAACAAATCGATCACTAAGCCGCACCATCGCCCTAATAGGTACACATCACAATTCTTCATCATCAATAGCGCGCTGAACACCGAAACCTCGTCATCTCAGCAAATCGATAACAAGATTGCTCTATTTTTGACTTACAAGCTGACCATGCTTGTACATTTTGTCAGCATTTAACCCTATGCATATAGAAACTTTGCACAACATAGACATTCGTAGGCATATCACCCTCCTATAATACGTTGCGTTATAGACAGAGGTTATTGTTATGAAATTAAAAACAGTGTCAGTTTGTACACTTTTGGTTTTACTTGCAGGTTGTCAGCAGGAAAAGCCGAGCGAAACGACACAATTAACGACCTCGGCAGATGTATGTAATGCACAAGGAAACATGCCAGGTGGGTGGAATGAGTTTAACGCGACCCCTGATGCACAAAAGGCAATGGCCTTTGTTTTAAAGAAAATGGACACAATAGCGTCGTTTAAACAAATACTGAATGTTCACGCGCAAATCGTTAGCGGCGTCAACTATGCTATTGAGTTTGAATTGGATGATGGCTCTGTTTGGAACACGATTGTTTATCGCAACCTCGATGGCGAATATGCGATTACCCAATCGCCAAAAGAAGGCCACTTTTGCGAACAGTAGCGACTTAGTCAGAAAGCCCCAACATTAGGGGCTTTTTGATCTAACAGTAGTCACTGAATTAGACAGCGAAGCGACATTGAGATTTAATCGACACCGTTGAACCAAGTCTTGATGGTTCTACATCAATCCTCTGCGCCATTTGTTCTTTCAACTCAGAAACGTGAGAAATAACACCGATCATGCGCCCAGTCTGTTGCAGGTCCACTAGCGTTTGAATAGCAAGATCTAAAGACTCTGGGTCTAAACTACCGAAGCCCTCATCAATAAATAAAGTGTCTAAACGGATACCGCCACTATAGGATTGCACAACATCCGACAAACCAAGTGCCAGAGCAAGCGCTGCCATAAATGATTCACCGCCGGAAAGTGTCGCAACATCACGCGTTTTTCCTGTGTAGCCATCTTCAACCATTAAATCTAAGCCGCGACCCGCAGCGCCTTTGAAGCCCTCTGTTTTTCGAGCAAGAATATAGCGCCCTTTACTCATAAGGCTTAAGCGTTGAGAGGCCTGAATCAGCACATCATCCAACAGTACACCAAGAACAAAGCGATGTAGGCTAACCCTGCTGCCTGTTTTACCACTAGCAACGTCGTACAACGTACCAAAGACTTTGTATTCTTCTTCTAACTTACTATTTTTCTCATGCAACACGGCAATATCTTTACGAACCTTTTCAAGGCGTTCAAATATTGAGCGTGTGGTATCAAGTTGATTCCTTACTTCAATATATTGCGTCTGCAGAGTGGTTAACCTGTCGTTAAACGACTCTAAATTAGGCCTTTCAAGATCTTTCAATGCATGATTTAAATCATGTAGTGTTTGCTCAAGCTTGGTTTGTGCCTGTTTGAAGCTGTCTATTTCTTGCTGCCAGGCTTGAAGTTCATCATCTCCCACTCGACTACTTAGATAATGGCTTTCATCCTCAAATTTACTCGCCTGTAGTGCCTCATTCCACGCTAATTCTGCTTGGCTAAGTTTTTGCTCTGACTCAGATAACCACTGCTTGTTCGTCGCTAAGTGACTTTCCGCATTTGATTTCTCCAATATCGCTTGCTGCAAAGCGTTTTGCGCCTTTTCTAAGCCTGTGTTCAAACTCAGAATTTGCTCGTTTGTCAGCAAAATTTCACGTTCAAGCAAGTCAGCGGAACTGTATTTTGGGTCAATAGAAGCTTGTAATTGAGCCAATTGTTCTTGGTTCGCTTTAACGGTTGATTCATTTGCCGCCATTTTATTCTGCAGCTCATGAATTTTATTTTCACCCACGACGCAGCGTTGATTAAGCTGTTCAACGTTCCTTTCTAGTTTTTCAATATCAATAGCTTGTAGACGTAGGAGTTGAGCATTAAGCGCTTGCAAATCATTTTGAACCGTCGAGATCTCAGATGTAGCATACTCACCCAACTCCTCTTTCAACTGGTTATACTGATTCTGATACTGACTAATGACAACGTTATGTTGTTCTAGCTGATTGCTTAGTTGGTTCAACAAGGTTTGAGCTTCTCGCTCTTTCGCTCTAGCCGCCTGAACTTGCTCTTTTGTAACGGCTTCTTCAACAAACGTTGTGGGGTTAGGATGCGTTTCGCTACCACACACCGGGCATGCTTCACCTGCTTTTAGTCGCTGCGCTAATACTGCTGCTTGAGCGTTGTGCCACTTAAGCTCTATCGTATCAGCGTCTTGTTGATACTGCATATAGCGCTGACTGGCTTCGTTTAGTGACTGCTGCTTACCTACAGTTAGCGCATTGAGTTTAGAGAGCTCTAAAGTAAGATCATGCAGCTTTTGTAGATCCTGTAACAGCCGTTGTTTTTGTTTTATTTCCGCATCGATGCTGCCAATAAGCGCAACATCAACTCGTGCTTTCTCTAGCTCCTTCTGTCCCTGCTGGGCCTGTAACGTTAACTTATCTTTTAGTTCTATGTACTGTTTTAACGTTGCTTCAAATTGTTGTTTTTGTTGATAACCCGCCGTTATTTTACTTTCCAAATTGTCTTTCTCGACCAACTTGTTTTTCATACTTTCAAGCTGATACTGCAGTTGCGTTAACTGCGGGACCTTTGCCGCGGCCTCTTTTGCACTTTGCTGCAAGTTTTCTTGTTCTCTCGCAACGACATGAGCTTTTTCGAGACTCTCTTTCAAAGCTACGATTTTTTGCCTAAGCTCTTGCGTTTGAGCTTTTGCATTTTGTAATGAGACGTAGGGCAACTCTATCTTATTGGCATTTTTAGCGTTTTCTAATTGCTGTTGACGAGCTTTTATCGAATCTGAGTGTTCTAGATGCAGCTTGAGTGCGCTTTCTGCTTGCTCTCGTTTCGAAAACTCTCCATTCAAGGTTTCCGCTTTTTGCAATTCAGATTTAGCAGTATTGAGCTTATCTAACGCTGCTTGCTCATTCTTTTTATCAGACTCTAATTGCTTAGTTACTTGTTCCAGTTGTTGTAATAGTTCTTGTTCAGAACTCGCTTCTGCAACTTGTAAAGCACCTCGAATTTGATTATCAAATTCGCCTTTCGCTTTACTAATTGCACTCGCTTTATCTTTGAGCGCGTACTCAATTTTTTTATATATGTCAGTTTGAAAGAGCTGGCCAAAAATTTCTTCACGCTCTTTAGAGCTAGCAAGCAACAGTTCTCGGAATTTTCCTTGAGGCAACACCATAACTTGACGAAATTGAGTTTCATTCAAGCCAATAATATTGCTAACTTCAGTTTTAACCTGAGTCGCCTTGCTGGTAATAAGCGTTTCAGTCTCACCGAGTTCATAAAGAGCCGCAGTGTGCTTTTTAATCGTCATCCCTTCGCCACGGGCCTTGGGCGCTTCCTGCTCAGGAGATCGAACAACTCGGTATTGTTTGCCGTGTAACGAAAATTCGAGAACTACTTCGGTTGGTAAATCTTGCGCGGATAAGTCACACCGCATCTGAATACCTTGTCGCTCATTACCTGTGGTTTCACCATAAAGGGCGAAGCAAATGGCATCTAAGATCGACGTTTTACCGGAACCTGTAGGACCATTAATCAAAAATAGAGGGTTACTGCCAAGCTTCTCAAAATGAATGATTTCAGTTTTTGCAAACGGACCAAAGGCTTGCATGGTTAGTTTAATTGGTTTCATCTTTGGTCCCTATTGCTGTGATAATTGCTTAATAATGTCAGTAACAGCTTGCTCTTGCTCTTTAGACAACTGGCTATCTTGCGCCTCAATAAAAAAATCTCGGAACATATCAATTTCGCTTCGCGCCAACTTTGCTTGCGCCATTTCCTGCTCTACCCCAATTAACATGCCAGGTTTCTCAAGGTGTAAAACGTTTGGATACACTGAACGAAGCTTTTCCATTGGGTTTAAAATCGCATGTTTATCCATCAAACGAACTAACAAATAATCTTCATTCTTAGGGTCTGTTTTGCCTTGATCAATAACTTTATCCAGCTCGCCCTCTACAATGCGCATTTCATGAGGAGCCGTAAGATCAATATGCTTTGCAGAAACGAATCCTTTCTTGTCCAGTTCAACTAACGTGAAACCTTTTCTCTGGTTCTGTTCACCAAAGCTATACTTCATGAGAGAGCCAGAGTAACGGATATGCTCTGCGCCTTTCTTTTGAGGCTGATGCAAATGACCAAGTGCGACGTAGTCAAAATCTAAGAAGTGTTCATGACTCACGCGATCAGAACCACCAATAGATAATGGTCGTTCAGAGTCTGACTCGATAGCCCCATCAACAAAACAGTGACTCACGAGCACGCGCTTTTGCTTAGAGATAAAGCGCTCTTTAATTTGCTCAACAAGCAATTGATGAGCCTCATCATGAGTGGATACCGAGGCTTTGTAGGCAAACCTGACCTGTTCAGGGTCGTTATAAGGCATACCATAAAACGCGACCTCGTCCGCAGAGTCCGTTTTTATGATGATGGGAGTGAGCATCTCTTCAAAGTTGCTAACAATATGGAGACCTGCATTTTTCATTTGCTCTGAGCCGAAACCTAACCTTTCTGCACCATCATGGTTGCCAGATATCAATATCATTGGTGTTTCTAACTCGGTACAAATGCGTTTCACGACTCGATTTAACAGTTCTATTGCAACCGTTGGTGGCACCGAACGGTCATAGATATCTCCCGCCACTACAACTGCATCGACGGGGTTGCGTTCAATATAGTTAATCAGTTGTTCGAGTACTGCTTGTTGATCTTCGAGTAGTGATACGTTGTGGAATTGTCGACCAAGATGCCAATCTGAGGTGTGGATAAACTTCATTCGAATTCACTTTCCGCCAATTCTATGAGTAGGCTTGCTTCTGTCAGAGTCCATGTACCGTTTATAAAAAGGAATGCGTCACGGGTGGGATCTCGAACAAACCAAAACTCAAGTTATTTTATATCGGTAAGGATATCTTGAGTCGAACAGCTTTTCATGTGGTTTGTGTTCTATGGCTGGCTATTTAATCAGAAAGCGAGAAGAACACTGTAAAAACGCGGTGAGCAAAGCTATTTTGAAAAGCAAGCTGCGCCTAGTCATTGTCCAAACATCATTAAAGGGCCAGTTTCGAGTCAATCCCCCATAACATTTGCATCACTAAAACCTCAGCTACTAGAAGGAAAAGCAATAGCCAGACCTATTCACTACGCCAATTGTATATTACTCCTACCGCATAGCCATCTGACTCGATGTCGGCTTGCAACACGTGAAAGTCTGGGCAGGGGCTGCTTCTTTGAAGCTCATCAATCACTAACGCTTTTAAAACGCCGCCACATGCACCCAATCCGCCAAGTTTGATATCAACAAATTGATACTGAGTTTGATCGGTCACCCACGGAGACAAGAATTGCATTGAGTTTAACCATTGCGGTTCTTCCTCATTAACGGATAAATACAATTGACTGAGTGGATGTTCACAACTTACTCCTAATTGCTTAAACACTTTGTCCACGGCGATGCGTTGTTGTTTGGCATCTAAATCAATTCGAACAACATCAGGCACAAGACCTGAATGTCGAAAAAAACACTTGGTTAAAATGATAGAGCTTTGAGGTTTGACATGCCCTTCTACATCACTCGTAACCTCTATAGCCAGTATCCAAGTCGCTTGCGTTTCATTAACTTCACGATTTATCCGATTTAGTGCCATCAAAAATGCAGCTTGGCCATAAGGATAAAAGTAAATTTCAGTATTGACAGTTTGGTCAACGAAAATAGAAAGCTCGCTTATCAATGCTTTAAGCAAACTTTTGTCCACCGAAGATGGTAAAAGAACACAGAGATTCTCCTTGATATCAGCTTGCTCAAGACTCTCGCGCTCAGAGCGCACGAGGCTTAATATATGCTCATCTATTGATTGAGCAAAGTCAGGGGGTCGGATTTCCTCGGACAATCTAAAAGAATCATCAGCTATCTCGCGAACGGTGTGTGAACGGCCATTAAAGGATAGAAGATGCGTTTGAAATGCGAGTGGCATCTAGCCTCCGATTAAAACCGTAGGCATACCAGATAGAATTTTGCCACCATGAGACGTTGAATCGCCGACTCTTGCGGCTGGTTTACCGTTGATTGTTACGCTAGAAGAACCTGCTGAGATACTATCCGGAGGACCGATACAAATAAGCTTGTCGCCTTGTCTTGCCGCAGGTATCCCGCCAATCGTTACGTTTGGTGAACCAACAACGACGGGACCACCGACATGCGGTATCTTTCCTGTTTTTTTAGGGCAAAGATGAAAGCTGCCCAAAATTGCGGCTGGTTTACCCACTTTAAATCACCTTAGTTCAATGAAATTTGCCCAGCTTTAAGAGCAATAGCTGAGCCGTTAATAGATATTTTATTACCTTTGATATTGATTTCTCCAGAGCTAGACATCTGAATAGAAGCACCACCTACTTTGATCTCGACGCTCTTTCCTGCATTAAAAGACAGCACTTCACCCGTTTCATTCGAAAAGTTTTTACCTACTTTCAAGCTCGCGTTCTGACCAACCTCTTGATTAACATCATTGGTCACTTTTTCGGTTTTACTGTTTTCAACGGCGATATCAACACAGTCTTCAACTAGCATTTGGAACAGTTTTTCAGCATGAAGATAAATGTGCTCTTCACCAGGCTTATCATCGAAGCGCAACTCATTAAAATTGGATGTACCTTTTTGTACAGAGCGTGATTTATAACCACTCTGAGAACTTTGCTCTGGTAAAGCGTAAGGAGGGAGTTGACTACCGTTATATAGTGACCCCGTAACGATTGGTTGATCAGGGTCTCCGTTGACAAACTCGACGATGACCTCTTGTCCGACTCTAGGGTGAAACACCGACCCCCATCCGTTACCTGCGATATTTTGCGCAACACGAATCCAACATGAACTATTTACATCGTATTTACCAACACGGTCCCAGTGAAACTGAACTTTGATACGGCCATGTTTGTCTATGTAAATTTCACCATCTTTGTTCCCCGTAACTATTGCAGTTTGCAAACCTTTCATCTGAGGTTTCGGATAGTTAACTGAAGGACGAAGGATTGTCTTTGAGTCAACACAACTAAACGAGACTTTGACACCTTGCGCACCGGTGCCACCTTGACCAGTCTGGTTATAAACAGCAGCAGACAAAAAAACAGAAGACAGTACATATTCTTTGCCAACTCGAGATTTATCTTCATGTTTTTTAAACTTGAAGCACTTGCCTACGCTGAATGTTCTGCACGTAGCCTCGCCACGACACAAATATGCATTTTGCTGTAGTGCTTCTATTGCATGCGTGTTTCTCAGTGCGTATTGATCATTGCTCTCCATTTCACCCATGTATTCAAAATACTCGCTTCCAGGTACTGTAAAAAAATCACTTTCACCCTTTGCAGTATTTTTAGGATTCGAAGAAGGCTTGAACATGTTATAGCCTGACTTTTGACTCGCTTTAGTAGTCAGAATTTGCGTTTCATGCCAAGAAGAAATGTGGCTAGACTTCGCCGTACCTGTATCAAAATCGACTAAAAACTCAGTACCCGGCTTATAAAAACTGATGTCATCAAAAATATTGAGCGTATGGGCAGACTTAGTATGTGTAAAACAAAATGATAGCCCCTCCTCCGATAACAGACGTCGAACAAATTCAAGATCTGATTCTTCATATTGTACTTTGTACGTGTATTTAGGATAGGACTTGGTTAGCTCAAAACTAAAGGCAACACTATGCTCCGATAGTACTTCAGAGATAATTTCCTTTATATCTTTATGCTGAAATATTCTGCAATTTTTTCGATATTCAGCGAAACGTAATTTAGGCTCTATTAATAATTCTATGTTTTTATAATTTTCGCCTTTATGTGTATTAGAAACCCTTTTCCCTTCTAATCTTGCAGCAGAAACGTAACCATGCATATAACGAGGATTTGAAGAAACATCCTCATTATTTTCAAGGGTAATGGTAACTTCCTTACCAATAATTTCGTTTAACTCACTTCGTTGATCATTAAAGTAAGCTTTAGCACGCAATGAAAAAAGTTCTGAGATCTCTTCTTTATACTCAAACGAGTTTAGTATGATGGCATCTTTACCGAATGGGGAAGAAATTCGGATGAAATTGTTATCTTGAGTTGCTCTTTTCATTAAATACTTCTTTCAAAAAAATGCGGAGGAATACTCCCCCGCATGAAAATTACATTTGTTGACCTTTAACACCGCTGTAGCCGTATACCAATGGAGCAGAAGTGTTGTTCTTATCGTCAGTAGGAGTCACTGTCATCATCATTTCTGTGTAAGAAATTGTGATAGTTTCAACTGGACGATCGTCTTGGATAGAAACTGAGTAGTTAGAAATCATCGCATCAGTCAGTTCGATCTTCATGATCTCTTCAACCTTCTCACCCTGCTTAGTAATATGGAAAACCGCTGGTTTACCTTTACCAATCGTCGCTTCTTTAAATAAGTCAGGAGAAGAACGGTCTTGAAGTTTAGTGATAGTCAAATCATATAGACGAGTAGCGCTCGCTTCACGGTCCATCGCTGTACCAGTGTATGATGAGATCTCACGACCTACACTCCAATCTACAGATAGTAGTGTAATCAAATCTTTGTATTGCTCGGCTGTTGCCTCACCCTTAATATCTGCGTATTTAAGATACGTATTAGACTGCATGCTAATCTCCTATAGCATTATTAATTGACATATATCGTAGTAATTTAATTATCTGACGTTTGGTGATAATTAGTGATTAATGTATCAAAAACTTCATTTTAAATACGCCCTGTTATATCTTTAAATAAGATTTAATTTAAGCGTTTTTTATAAAAAATAATAGTTAATATGAACCAACTCCCAATTATTATTGAGAGTGTAAAGGATGTTAAACTATTGAGACATCAAGTCCACTAGTTGTACCTTTAACAATAATTTCATCAAACGTCTTATCATTAAGAATTGCATGCAATATTTCATGAGAAATCTTCGGAAGCAATGTATTTTCTATGGTTGTTTGTACCACACGCGCACCACTGCCAGACTCATTGCTATTGTCTACAATATCATTAATTAGTTCCTCATCAAAAAACAGGTCAGCGTTATAGTGCTTACGAATACGAGTCGTAATTTTATCCAACTTTAATTTTGTTATTTCTATCAATACTTTTCTTGATAGAGGCAAATAAGGTAATACGTTCACACGCCCTAAAAATGCAGGTTTAAAGTCGACCAACAAATCATCGCGTAAAGCATCTTTTAGTGCTGACGGCTCAGGAGCTAAATCAGGATCAGAATACAAAGACATCGTCGTTTCGGTCCCTGTGTTCGCGGTCATAATAATAATAGTGTTTTTAAAGTCTATATCTCGACCTTCACCGTCTTTAATTGAGCCTTTATCAAACACCTGATAAAAAATATCTTGAACACCAGGGTGCGCTTTTTCCATTTCATCGAGGAGAATTACACTATAAGGTTTACGTCTAACAGCTTCAGTCAGTACACCTCCTTCTCCATAACCGACATAACCAGGAGGAGAACCTAATAGCAATGAGACTTTATGCTCTTCCTTAAATTCCGACATATTGATAGTCGTGACATTTTCTTCACTACCATAGACTTTCTCTGCAATCGCCAAAGCCGATTCGGTTTTACCCACTCCGCTTGGTCCGGTTAGGAGAAATACACCATTTGGTCGTGTCTCATCCGTGAGCTGCGCACTCGCGGTTTTTATCACTTCAGACATGAGCTCTAAAGCGTGATCCTGCCCGACAACTCGCTTACACAAACTTTCTTTCAAACCCAATACTGCTTGGATTTCATCATCCTGAAGTTTACCTAGCGGTATACCGGTCCAATCCGAAATAACTTCTGCGATTAGCGCTTCATTTACATGCGAAAAAACTAAGGGCTGTGAGTTAGCGGAAAGGTTATTTTCAAGCTCTTGTAACTTGTCTCTAGCAGTTTCAGAACCCTCCTGGATTATTTGGGTTCTAAGTGACTTAGCTTCATTTACCCATTCTTTTTCTTTTTCCCAAAGTACTTCTAATTCAATAATGTCATTAGATAGCGCATCAATCTCTTTTCGGACACCTTGCAGCTGCACATCAAGAGATGCTCCTAGCCGACTCTCTTGGCTAAGATGCTCATACTCAGCTTGCTTTGCTTTAAGTTTGTTTCTTTTCGCATCTAGGCCTCCCGGTGTAGATGACTGACTTAACGCAACTCGAGAACAGGCCGTATCCAAAACAGAAACCGCTTTATCTGGCAGTTGACGACCATTAATGTATCGAGCTGACAGTTGGACCGCTGCATTGAGAGCTTGGTTAGTGATATGAACATCGTGGTGTTGTGCCATTACATCAAGTAAGCCTCGTAACATTTCGATCGCGAGTTCAGGGGCAGGCTCATCAACCTTTACGACTTGAAAACGCCTAGTTAAAGCTGCATCTTTTTCAAAATACTTTTTATACTCTGCCCACGTTGTTGCTGCGATCGTTCTGAGTTCACCTCTCGCTAATGCTGGCTTCAGAATATTCGCCGCATCACCTTGGCCCGCTTGCCCACCACCGCCAATTAGGCCATGAGCTTCATCAATGAACAATATAATAGGCTGTGGAGCGTCGTTTACTTCCTTAACAAGGTTCTTAAGCCTGTTTTCAAACTCACCTTTCATGCCTGCGCCGGCTTGCAGTAACGCCAAATCCAGAGACTTAATTGCCACATTTTGCAGAGCGGGAGGTACATCGCCATCAATGATCTTTTGCGCCAAACCTTCAACAACGGCTGTTTTTCCAACACCAGCTTCTCCCGTAAGAATCGGGTTGTTTTGTCGGCGTCTTAATAAAATATCGATCATTAGGCGAATTTCATTATCTCTACCAATCACCGGATCTATTTTACCTTCCCTAGCTTGCTCAGTAAGGTCTGTTGTAAATTGATTCAAGGCGGAATTCGCGTTTGACTGCGCTAAGTCATTCGATCTTGATTGAGGCGCATTACTTTCTTTAAAGTTCAATAAGCGAGATGGTTCTATCTTGTTTAGTTCAGGACTAATCGAACCAGCCATGTTGACTAACGTATCATCAGACAAGTAGGCAAATAAAAGATGGATGCACCCCAACTGTTCTTGATTGAATTCAATGGTTGCAGACAACAAGGCATTTTGCATAACAGTCACCGTATGAGCTGATAGCCCAGGCACCGACTGGCATCCTGTTTTGTATTTTTCTAATGCCTTTTGAATATCGGTTTCAACCTTGATTTTATCGACATCAAATTCGTCAAAAACTTCAGAGTAAATATCGTCAGGATGGCGGATAATCATCATTAACCAGTGAGACATTTCAATACTGTGATGAGTTCGGGAGCTTGCCATCGCAGCTGCCTGTTCAAGTGTTTCCTTAGCCTGAGGAGACAATCTTTCGACCAACGCTGAAAGTGAGAGTGAAGCCATTACATTTCCTTTAAATAGTAATTGTTATAGTTCGATCTTTTGTACGTTCGTGTTTTTTAAGCACAGAACCAATACCTAACTGCCCCTGCTGTTTCGATAAACAAGCTTGTGGTAGCAAACTATGTTTGGTGGTGAGCTGCCACTTCAGTTGTTTATGTTTTCCAATCAACTCATAAGCAGCGTTCTTAATGATTGCTATATTGGGTTGGTTAGGAAGCAATTTACTAACTAGCTGTTTATCTTTTGGCAGAAATTCTATTGTTGTCCCCGCGTTGATGTTCCATGCTTTCGAACCCAAAGACGCTCCTAAACCAAGTTGAGCAAACTGCCCTTCAGGCATAGTTCGGGATGCAAGGCGTGTTTGCTCTTCTTTCGTAAGGTGTAACCATTGTCCTTGAAATTCATGAACTTTTACTTGGCATCCAGATAAACATTCAAGAATACTTTTCAGTCCACCTTTACTTCTCACTGGTGAAGCAAACACACCACCATAGTGCCGGGACAGTGAACTCCCTTTCCCAGTTAATGCCGATTTACAGCTTTCTAACGGCGAACGCGCGCCCTGCGCATGCGCACGAGACTGAACAGTCAGCTGACTCAGTTGCCAACATCGATAATAAAGAGATAATAAGCGATGATTGAAAATATCGTAGAAGTCCACCATAGCCGTATCGCCTTCTTTTTGGCGATGTAAAGCTAATTCACTATAGTGCTGGGGAAGCACACCTTGCTCACCCGTTAGGCCTATTAAATTGGTCTCAATCTCTAACTTGCTGTCATCTATATTTTTCAGTTCACAAAGCTGAGCATTTTCAAAACCTAATGATGGATTAACCTTTAAGTTTAGCTTTTCATGCTTCGGTAACGCATCTGTTCCTATTTGCGCCTCTGCTTGCAGAACTTCGTGTTCAATAAGATGAATCGCTTCAAACAATGGATGTTGCTTTAATTCTCGATAAAATTGTTCCGCGCTCATAGCAACACCTTATCGCCAGTTAATGCGGGCCATAGGTGGAAAGACTTTCCCGTGGACTTAATTCTTATTTCTAACTGCGTAAAAATGTTAATTTCAGCATATTGCGAGAAGTAAACAGATAAAACACTACCTAAGAGAAAGATCTGCTCTTTAGGTAAAATTTGATCAGAAACCGTCAAAATAATTTTTATACCGTGCGCAAATCCAACTTTGCCTTTCTGACTAATTCTTCCTGTAGTAGGCTCAAACTCTAACTTAGTTAAAGCATCGATTACCGCTTTCGTTTCTGCTGTCCCAGAAAATGCATAGAGATTAAGGGTCTGCTTCAAAGTTGCTAAACCATCTTCCTCGGTAAAATGGTTTAAAGTTAAAAGCTTAGTTAACTGCCATCGTGTGCTTTCATCCATTTCTGGCCGAATAGTTTCTGATAAAGAAACTAAACAACGAACAGATTCGAAATTGTCATTTACCTCCGGTAAAGATACTTGCGGCAGCCCACCTCCAAATGGAAGTTTCTGCGCTAAGTTGCGGTTACAGCACTCAGCTTCCACGTACATTAACCAGTTTTCCCGGCTATCCGGGCTGAACAATTGATGTTTTTTATCAACAAAAGAAATGTAAGTTTCTCTACCTGGCTCATCATACCCACCAGCCCAGTTCTTATCCTCACGTCTCATCAACCAATAAATCTCACTAGTGTTTGTATAATGCGTGTGCTCACCAGCGTGATAACATGGCAAATTGTGGTACGTTTTGTTCCAGTTTCTCAACGTTACGTCAGAAATTGAGACAACCTCATTACTTTCAGATTCTTGGTATTGCGGAGACAAGTGGTAATCGTATTCAGTTGGTAGAATACGCTTAGGCTCCATAATACTTTTAAATAAGTTGATTACAGGCACACAACCTACCATTAAGCTTTCTTCGTCCACTTGCTTTGGAAGCCAGTCATCGTTGGTATCAAAGTAAAAATACAGTTCGACTTGCTCTCCAAGATCTAGCTCAGATAATCCAAGTTCGGTGATATCAAAGAACATAAACTTCTCAGGAAAGTGCAAATACTCAACAAGTAATCTTGCTCCTGAAAAGCTTCTTTTACTGTATGGCACAACTTTCTCATCTTCTGAAAATCCTACTTCAGAAAGATGTCTTTTGGTTAAAGGACGAACTTCTTTGCCATCCACAACAACAGATAAACCAATTAGGTTTTGAAACAGCATTTGGTAGAGCTTAAAAGTCAATTGAGATTGACCGTTTAAATAGAAGCGCAGCCGTTCTATCCCCATTTCACCAAGAGGAGTCTCTTCATCTTGAGCCGTGAGCTGTACTTTCAAAACTGAATGAGCATTGCTTTCCCATCGTGAGCCAACTGGCTTGAAAGGCGCATTTTTAAAAACGCCAGAGGTCACATCAACAGGATACATTCTGACCGGATAACAAGTTCTAAACTCGCATTCATGATATCCAGTAGCACCGATAACAACTCGCTCGCCTTCTTCTACATCAAAATAAGAGGAAGTGGAGTTAGAACAGCTCATTTTAATGACTGACATTGACGGGATTGGGGCGTGAAAATCCGGATATAACTGTCCCATCAAAGACTCTGTAAACTGAGGGTAACTATTGTCTAAGCTTTGTCTAATCCTTGCTGTTAGAAATGCGCAGCCTTCTAACAATCTTTCTACGTGTGGATCGTCAACCTGTTCCTCACTAATACGAAGTCTCGCGGCAATCTTGGGATACTGCTCACCAAACTCTTGCCCTTTGTGACGCAAATAAGCTAACTCGCGATTATAGTACTTGAGAAACTCTTCACTCATTTTGCTCTACTCAGTTTCATACCTAAATTTACCGGCTCTACTTCAGAATTGAATCGCACTTCATGAATACTGTTATCAATTAAGCAAGTGGCATTTATCTGTAACCTCAATACCCTATCAATAGCGTTTTTCTCGTCCGAAATCTGGACATGAGGGTTCCTTAACCTCGGCTCAAACTCTTTAATTGCATCATGAACGATGTCGCAAAGCTGATTCTGCCCTTCTTGGCTGCTATAGGGCATTGAGGAAAAATCTGGCAGCCCATAGTTCAATATTGAATAACGAACCTCTAGAAGATCATCAGGAATATTTTTCCATCCAATACGACTATTCAGCATCGACTCTAGATCTCTAAGTAAGCTGCTCAACATCTGTTGCTGGCTTGCAGGGAAGTCTTTCTCATCTCGAGTGAGAGGATCACTATCTATCAATTTGTCGAGCAGAGAAACGGTTAACGACATGATATTTCTACGCTATTTGTTTCTGTTCTAATAATGTAGTCAAATCACAGATTGGAAGCGCTGAGTCACCGACTAACCAACATTTTTGACCCAAGCCAACAAAAGATTCTTGCTCACCAATCTGCTTCCAATCCGTTTCTCGGCCTAACTTTTGTGCATCGGTCTCTGAGTCGACATACGTCAAAGGCATATGGCCTTCGCCTTCACCAAGTCCATCGATATCAAACTCGACAGGTCGCCAAATACTTTCTAACAAAGAAGTAGGTGCTTTAACTTCTAGCGTATGGATGCTCGATATGGGTACAAGAAAATAGTTACCTGCTGTAGAAAACAGTTCAATGTAACCACCTAAACGATCATCAATATCTCTAGCATCTTCGTAGTTTGTGCCGTTTACGTTAAACCCTTTAATAGTACGACGCTCTTCAATGCGATGCGATAGACGTGACGCTTCTTCGTACTCTTGATTTCCGAGAGCAAGATTAAATCGAACAAGCTCTTTAGTTAATTCCTCATCACCTAATACTTTGGCACTAGCCGCACCATTGATAAAATCCTTTCTAGCTTGAGCTGCTTTCACTAAATGTCGTAGCTGACTTGCACCAGGCAGATACTCAGGAAACAATTTAATCGATTGCATGAGCTGAGCGTCCGCACGCTCGAAGTCCCCATCAATGCAAAGAAGCTCAATGAAGGAACTTCTCAAGCTCGCATCTTTAGGGGTTGCTTTAATTTCATCAATTAATTGCTCTAGAGCGTGTTGCAATAGGCCTTGGGACAAAGCATTTTTCCATTGAGTCATTGTTATTTCCTTACACCATGTGCTCTGGTGATAATTCGGTAATTAATTTAATGCTAGATACCATTTGATCGAGTTGAAAATGCGGTCGCAAATGGATAACTGAGTAATAATGTCCAGGAGTTTCTCTTTTCTCTCGAACTGTAATTTTTGCTTCATTTAGGGGGTATTTAGCCCGAAGCTCATCCGACGCTTCATCTGATGCGGTAGTGTACTGGTGTAACCAGCGTTGAAAGTCACGCTCTAGGCTTTCCGCGTCTTGATACCCACCAATTTTGTCACGCCCCATAACCTTGAGATAATGTGCGACTCGCGATACACACAATGTGTATTGCAACATCGATGTCAGTTTTGCATTCGTTGAAATATGCTTTTCTGCGTATTGTTTGGGCTTGTAGAGAGATACATTCGAGGTCATCCCTACCATATCGGTCTCAGGTATTGGAGAAATAGAAATAAAACCGCACTCAGACAATTCTTGTTCTTTTCTCTCAGAGATTTTCAAGTTTAACGGACATCTTTCACGATCATTCTTGCCATTAACACGCATCTTGCTCCTTGTAGGAGCGACGATAATACCCTGACTGTAATCGCCTTGTTTAATCCCTCGCATATGCGTGAACCAACCATGTTCCTGAAATGCTCTAATTGATACAGCAGCAAAACAGTACGCACTACTCCCCCATAGCAAATCTCGGTTGGAGTCGCAGACGTGTTCTTGAAAATTGAATTTATCATTCCGCGAGCCATCACTTTTGTATGGCTGACGGAACAAGACGTTAGGTGCAGTCAAACCAATAAATTTAGCGTCATCGTTATCTCTCAAACTACGCCACTTTGCATAATCTTCCTGTTCAAATTGGGCTGCTATATCTCTTATCGCAGAGAGTTGAGCGAAACTATCAACACCAAACATCTCTGGCGATGCAGACATGATAAATGGGCTGAATGCTGCAGCTGCAGACTGAGAGATCTTACTCAACACAGACAGATCTCTATCAAAATAATTTTTACTAGGATCACAGCGAAGCTGATAATCTCCAACCACCACACCAAAGGGTTCTCCCCCTGCCATGCCATATTCATTTTGATAGAGCAACTTAAATAGTGCTGATTGGTCAAACTCGATGGCTTTTAAAGCATCTTTACTGATTTCATTCCATGTCGCCGTTAAAACCTTAACTTTTACAGAATCCGATGAACGAGAATCAACCTGTTCACATAAATACCTAACTCCAACCCACCCCCTTTCGAGCTGTTGAAACTCAGGATGATGTAATATTTCATTTAGTTGAGATTCTAATAGCTCATCAATGCGGTTAATTGTGTTCATCACACTATGACGAAAGCTGTCCAAATCTCTTGAACGTGTACCTTCTAGCCAAATTCGAGCTGACGATACAAGATCAGAAGATTCATTGAATCGAGTCAACCACGGGCTATCAAGTTCAGCATAGCCTCCGGTACTGAACTCATGTTTTAGCTTGCTAGGGTCGCGAAAGTTAAGTGACACTGCTAATTCCATCTAGAACATAAAGATTGGTCATGGCTGGCCTTTCGACCAGCCAATTCATTTCTTATCCACCTGACTGAGGGATCTTTGCCACAAGTCGCAAAGATGTGGTCAGTTCTTCCATTTGTAACCAAGGCTTCAGCCATGCTACGGCATTGTAAGAACCAGGTGCGCCAGGAATTTCCTTAACCTGAACACGAGCGTCTGCTAGAGGGTATTTCGCTCTGATCTCTTGACCACCGCCTTCAGAAGCATTGACGTAACCTAGGATCCAGCGGTTCAGCCAAGACTCAACGTCTTCTGCTTCCATAAAGCTACCAATTTTATCTCGAGCCATTACTTTCAAATAATGCGCAAAACGAGATGTTGCCATCATATAAGGTAGGCGGGCAGAAATGGCCGCATTGGCCGTTACTTCAGGGGATTCATGGTTCGCTGGTTTTTGACAGGTTTGCGCACCAAAGAACACTGCATAGTTGGTGTTTTTGTAGTGACAAAGCGGTAAGAAACCAAGCTTACCAAGCTCCGCCTCACGTCTGTCGGTAATACCAATCTCTGTTGGGCACTTCATATCAGGGTCGCCATCATCACTCATGAAGAAATGCGTTGGCAAGTTATCCACTCGACCGCCGCCTTCTGCACCACGGATGGCAGTACAAAATCCATATTTTGAAAATGCGTCGGTTAACTTAACACCAAGAACATACGAAGAGTTCATCCAACAGTAGTCGTTATGTTCAGCGTTAACAGCAATACCTGAAACAGGATCTACTTCGAACTCTTCAAACCCAAACTCTTCGACTGGAGCGGTAGCTTGTCCGTATGGCAAACGAGCAAGGACTTTTGGCATCGTCAGACTAACGAAGCGCGAATCGGCACTCTCGCGGAACGAACGCCATTGGGCGTATTCTAGTGATTCAAATACCTTATCTAGGTCGCGTGGTTTTGACAGCTCAGTCCACTCATCAAAGCCGAATAGTGCTGGTGAAGCCGCGGACAAGAATGGAGAGAAGCCAGAAGCCGCTACATTTGACATTAGGCGTAACGACTCAATATCTTCTGGGTGGTTGGTAAACTCATAGTCTCCAATCAATGCACCATACGGTTCACCACCAGCACTACCAAACTCAGACTCGTAAACCTTTTTAAAGATCTGGCTTTGATCAAACTCAACAGCTTTGCTCAAGTCTTTATGTAGCTCTTTCTTGGTCATGCTCATCATGCGAACTTTCAGAGTAGAGCTGGTCTCTGAATTCATCACTAGATAATTTAAGCCGCGCCAAGAACCTTCGAGTTTCTGTAATTCTGGGTGATGCATTACTTCAGACAACTGATCAGAAATCTGCCTATCGAGCAAATTAATCGCTTCACGAAAAGTTACTGTTAGGTTTTTGTTCCAAGTAACTGTCCCTTTCATTGCTTCTTCAGCGAGCGTTTTAATCAGCTCCTCAGCACGAGAAGCTTCGGTCTGCTTAGTCGCACCAATAGCTTGATCTAAGAATGAAGTTGTCTGTTCATTAACTGTTGGATCTAACTGTTTTTCAGCTTCAGTCGTCATTATTCCGCTCCTTCAGTACTGTCTGACTTCGCTTTCTTGTCAAGATCTAACTCGCCTGCAAGTCTTGCCAGATTGTCTGTATTGTTCAAAACATCCTCTAGGATATTTTCAAGCTCTTCTGAGCGGTCAACTTTTGTCATCAAATCACGCAGTTTATTACGCGTTTCCATCAATTGGCGTAGTGGATCAACTTGATTTACGATCGCAGCAGGCTCAAAGTCTTGCATTGATTTAAAGTTTAAATCGACCTCAAACTGTGAATCGTCATTCGCAAGCTTATTCGCAACTTTAAACTTCACCGATGGATTCATTTTTTTGAGTACATCGTCAAAGTTATCTCGATCGATCTGAATAAAACGGCGGTCTTTTAATGGCTTCAACGCTTCTGTGTTTTGACCAGCGAAGTCACCCATTACACCTACAACAAAAGGCAGTTCTTTCTTAAGAGTCGTACCTTCAGTTTCAACATCATAGGTAATGTGGACACGAGGCTTCCGTACTCGTGATAGTTTCGAGTGGATACTCGTCATACCATTCTCCCTTTATTAATTTTCATTTTGTTCTGCTATGCCAACCAAACGGAAGTAGCTTTTCTTTGCATCCCCGTCGGAGATAAGTTCCGCCAGTAACTCCGGCAGAGGCATCCCACACCAACGAATAATCTGTTCGATGGAGTAAGAAACTGGTGAGTGAGGTTCACTCTCTCGGAAGAAATCAGCTACTTGCTGCAATTGTCTAATTGCCTGCTCTCGTGATTTCATGTTTGTCGCTAATAATGCATCACAACTTTGTGAACTTAACGGTTGTTCAGAAGAAGATTCATCAAGATCCTCTAGCTCTTCAAACACGGCTTGTGGTTGATTGAAACGATCTCCTAGAAGGTGCTTTAATGCCGAGTGTATTGATTCAAGTCTTTTTGATATATAAGAGCTAGGAGTCACATCACCGGCCGCTTCGTCTAATCGCTGACTGAATTCATTAAATGATTCTGTAGCGAACTCCAAATCCGTGATTAATTCTTGATAAAACGTATCAGAAGTCGACTTAACCGTAGTTATAATTTCAGATAACTCAACAGCCCCAAGCTCGACTCGATTTCGGCGCTTATCTTCGTCTAAGCGCTCAAGCTCTATAGCTTGCTGATATTCCCAATAGGCATAAGCTTGCTCCACGCCTAAGTCAGTCAATGGTATACAAGCAATTGGAAAAATAAGTGTTCCTTCACTATCGATACCATTGAGGCCAATAATCGCCGATATTCTTGTCTCAATACCATCTTCATCAGGCATTGGGTACAGATCATCCCAAAAGTTCTCAATTAAACTGGTTGCGAGTTTGTAGCCAACGCCCATACCACGAAAACCATACAATCGAGTTAGGGCTTCTATAAGCCAGGCAACAAATTCCAAATCTTTAGACTGATTCGTGAGTATTTCTGGGACATCTTCAATAAATACTCGCCATAAATTACTGTGGGTATAGATACTTTCTTCTTCTATAAGAGCATTACGTTCAGCGTTGCGGGCGGCCATACGCTGATCTTTCAACCGATAGTAAGCAGACTGTGGTGATACATCCTCTCTAGGATCAACACCTGTAGGATTTTCTTGAGATATAGGAGCCAACGCTTGTTCATACCAATCAAACATTTCATTACTCATAAGCTCTCCCTCTTAGAAAGACAGGTATTGTCGCGTCTTCTCTAGTTACTGTTTCGCACTCCGTTTGCGCTTGGCGAACTTTGATCAAAGCACAAGTTACGTTATCACTTGCGCCCCGAACCAAAGCCGAATGCATGAGCGCTAATCCAGCTTGGTTGACTGAGTCTGCATACAATGTCCGATGAATTTCATCACTCGTAAGTTCCTTAGAGAGTCCATCGCTACAGAGTAGAAACTGATCGCCGTCAGCCAACTGCCCTGAAACTTGATCAATAGTGACACTTTCGTCGACCCCAACAGCTCTGGTAATAACATTTGCAAGAGGGTGAGATTCGGCATCTTCAAATGCCAATAAGCCCTGATCCACTAAGTCCATGACTTGACTATGATCACGTGTTTTTTGGACAAAATTACCACTTCTAAGCTGGTAAATTCGGCTATCCCCCACCCAAAGGCAGTGGTAATACCCATCCTGAATAAACAACAAAACAAGTGTTGTTCCCATCGTTTTACCGTCTAAGTGATTTTGTGCGTATTGGTAAATTTCTAAGTTCGCTTCTTGAACCACTCTTCGGATATCATCGATATTAGTATTGGAGACATCCTGCATGTGGCGCGCGACTCTATCCACTAGCATCTGGCTTGCTATATCGCCAGCACTGTGTCCACCCATTCCATCGGCAACCACCCAAATATGCTGCTCTGTCATATCCAACAGAGCATCCTCGTTATAAGGGCGTACTTTTCCTGCGTGCGATTTAGCAAAGGTAAAATAGTTCCAATTCATTCTTCTATCCTACCAATTCCAGTTTTTCCAGCCGCCATCAAGCATGGCTGAAAACTGACCAATTGAAGGAAATCCACTAGTAATGAACATGCATGGTTCAACCTTCGTTGAACCTTCAGTCCACCAAAAACATGGTTTACTCAATTTTTCTTTAATGAGGTAATTCAAAAGCGTATTTTGATCAGTATTGCCGTGATCATGAAAAACTGTAGATATTTGGCTTTGATAAAGAAACTCTAGAGGCCTCACTCCACTTGTTACATTCGCAACGAGGTCATTTTTTTCTTGAGTACTCTTATGCCAAACATCAAAGACAAAGTCGTCCTCAAGTACTGAAAGAGCAAGAGCGGCACTGTCCTCTGTCCAAGCTCTGTCACCCCAATATTGCGCAGCTTCACCTTTTACGGCACGAGCTATAGTAAAGAAAAAGTATCTACCGCATGCATCAACACTAGGAATCATGCTACCAATGTAGGTTGAGTCTTCTAAATAGCTAATATCCAAAGCAAAGTGCCACACAGGAGCCGTTAAAAAGTGCTCATTCCAGCTTTCACCCAGTTGTTCCCTGCTGACTGCAATAACCGCCTGTTGCCAATCATGCCAACGCTCCGAGAAATCTTGTGATAAACCATCTTTCACAAAGTCCCCTTTTGCGGGCATTTTACCGATATAGCCCCAGCCTGATGTTATAAGGTTCGTGGACATCTGAACCTCTCCATTTCATTTGACCAAAAAGGATTAATGGCACTAGAAGGAATAAGCTCTAGCTGCACCTTATTTCCCTTTAAATCAATCATAACTATATTGTCTTTACGCGATTCTGGCCTTGCTTTAAGTGATTGATCCAAAAGCTTGAATATGCCCCACTCACCTTCATAGGTATGCGCAATTTCGCGTTTAGATTCAGGTGGTGTGAACACAATTCGAGTCTGATCTTGACCGGCAGGCCAACTCAACGATTTAGCTCTTGCTGGTCCATGCTTATAAACCAAATCTTGTCCCCCCAACTCTAAGACAAATCGAGTAATGTGCTGGTCTAGATAAACAGGCTTCATCCCAAACTCTACGCGTAAGGAATTATCAGATTCAAAGAAAGACTGCCTGATACGTTGCGCTCTTTGAAAGACCATTAGTGTTTCTGGGCGAACTCCAATTTCCTTTTCTAATCGCCAACGACTTTTCGAAGTATCCACAAACGGTTCGAGGTATTCTTGGAAGAATGCGTCAAGCGTACCTCCATAACCAAAGAATCGCTTAAAGTCTTTCAATCTAACTTCTCTGCTCGCGTTGGGCTCGAATGGATATCTGCCAGCAATAGTCCGCTGATAAGGGCGGACCACTTGTGTTACCCAAAGTTGATTTAGATGATCCTTCGAACCGCTCTCCGCAAACTTAACCGACTCTTGAGAAAGATCACCTAGCCATTGATTAAATGGTCTCGGCAAAAGTTCTTTAGCACGAGAAAAGGAAGCTGCGACATCTTGTGTAACGGTTCCATCTAAAATACTTTTGTAGGCAATTTTCTGATTGTTACCAGAGCTTGATAAGTCACTTAAATACGAACGCAAGTTAACCATTGCTTGTTGAATATCATCAAAGTCTTGCTCACCAAGGCGTAAGATCTCTGAAAAATGCGATTCGACTTCTTTACCTGGCAGAGCAACATTGAAACCGTTTTCTTCAGGTAAATACATGTCTAGTCTATCTGCCGTATTTGAAAACTTAACTTTGGCAACTTTACCAGCAACTTCAGAAGCGGCTTTTTGATTTTCTGACAATGATACTTTTGATAGAGCAACCTCTTTTTGGATTGCTCTCAACAAAGATTCGATTGGTCTTTCAACTCCAGATAAAACCCTCGCTTGCTCTGTCGCAAGTTCTAGGCTCGGAGCCTGCTTCAATTGAATATCTTCGATCAACGTTTTCCATTCATTAACATAATCTTGATAGTATCGAGACTGAACGCCTTGGATGGCACTATCTTGATCAATTTCATGAGCCTTAAGATCGTCACCATAAACCCAGTTCTCTTCCATTAAGCTTTTTACTGTACGGTTGATCTGAATCTGAAAAATGCTATGAAAACCATTGTACGTGTAGAAACCCGAAATGCCTTGTGATAGCGGTTTTCCACTAGCTCGCTCGAACTGCTCAAGCCCTTTAGGTCCCAATACATCAGTCAAGCGAAATGAAGGTACATGACTCTTAGAAAATTGTATTTTCATTCGCTGATAAGCACGTTCAGGTAGAGACATTTGAGTCAACACTTCTCGAGCACTCGTCACGGCAGCAGTGTTGTAAGTAAAGCCTTGTCCATCGTTGCCTAATAAATATTGAGTGTGCTGTAGCAAACGTCTTCTTAAGTCTGCGTTTAGCTCACCCGGATATTGACGTTCGAAATAAAAGTTAAACCAAGCCAACACTTCATCTTGTTGATATTTGTCTGGATTGAATAACATCAAATACGTTTTTAACGTTTCGTACAAATACTCACGATGCTGTTGATTGCTCTCCATTTCTGACACCAAGCTATCAAGAAGCAGAGGGGCGTAATATTGGGTCAAAGCATCAGAATATGCATTGTTTGCCGCCTGAGACACTTTGTCTCCTTGATAGAGACCAAACCTCTTTACAGAGTCGGCATCACCGTAGTCGCTTTGCTTTCCGAGAGGAAGCGTCATCAACCTATCTAATGTTTCTACAGCTGAAACAATATCCGCTTCAAAATCTAAACTTTGAGCGCCAATCATTGCATCAATATGGCTCGCTTGTTCATTGGTATCGACAATTAACTGTGAGTTCCACTTATAACTCATAAACCAAAGCGCAGAAGCTCCTAGCAGTAGCGTTGTACATCCAATGTAAACACCTCGACGCATCCAACCTGACTGCTTTTGATAATGACGATTAACTGTTCCTAACAGTTGCTCTTTGAAAATAACCTTGTCAAAAAGATTCTTTACGAAATAACTATGAGAACCAGTCTGACTCTTTGCTAGAGCTAAACGATTTAACCCAAGTCCATTGGTTGATTCATTCATCAGCTTATCGACTGGTAAGCCTTCTTGAACCGAACTCAACATAAACACACCACGAATCAAGGCAGGCTCTTCAAAACTGTTTTGTGCAAAAATTTCAGCTAAAAACTCGTCAAGATTAGCTTGTAGCACTCTTAATTGCTTTGGAAATTCAAAGATAAGCGCGCGTTTATCTAAATCGTCCTCTGTTTCAAGTATTCTAAGCATACGGGCATCAAGGCGCTCCAACATGCCATGAAATTCTTTGTTGAATAGAGAAATAACGCCTCTTTCATCATCCACTTCACGAGGGAACATGAAACCAAATAATTCCTCTCGCTCTTCCTTACTTAAATCGGCAAAAAACTCATTGAAACCGGCAACTAAATCCATTTTGGTGAGCAATACGTAAATCGGAAACTGCATGCCTAACTGGTTTTTCAGTTCTTGAAGTCTCGACTTAATTGCTCGAGCATGAAGACTTCGCTCGGTTCGAGTCTGAGACATCACGCTGGCTAAACTTATCGTAACAATCGCACCATTAATTGGTCTTTGCGTTCTATACTTTTTCAACAATCCTAAGAAACCATGCCACGCTTTAGAGTCGACCTTTTCTTGACTGTCTTGTGTCGTATACCGGCCAGCCGTATCTATAAGAACTGCTTTATTTGCAAACCACCAATCACAGTGGCGAGTGCCACCTACACCGGCAATAGAGTCAGAGCCAAGGCTGTCTCCTAATGGAAACTCTAACCCCGACTGCTTTAATACGGTTGTTTTCCCCGTTCCAGGAGGGCCAATCAATACATACCACGGTAAGTCATACAAACTTCTCTTGCCTTTGTGTGTTTTCGTCACTACTTTGACAGCTTGCTCAATACGCTCGCGCATTAAGTCAATTTCACTTGCCGCTTCTTTATCTGATTGGCTATCAACCTCAAGCAACGTTTGAATACTTTCGTCTTCTTTCACCTTCTGCTTATGCTGCTTGGTAACGTTAAATATCGCCCAAAGCAACACCAACACAAGAATAGTGACTAGCCGTTGAAAGTCACTCTTTAGGGGCTCATATCCCGCTATGGTAATAAGTGGACCAACAACCCAAATGAAAATAGAACAAGCAGCGACACCTATAAGACCGAGAAACCATCTTTGAGTAAATATTCTGCCAATTTCTTTAATACGCATCTCTATCTACCTATTATTAATTCGCGACAAGAAGGTCGATTTCAATCCGGCGGTTAATAGCTCGGTTTTCATCACTACTGTTTTCAACTAATGGTCTTGCATCCCCCAATCCCTCGGGTATCACTCGCCCTTCTAATGCACTATTCGAGATCAGTTGTTCAGACATAGCAGTGGCTCGAGCTAATGATAGGTGCCAGTTCGAGGGATATTTACTCGTGAAAATAGGCCTATCGTCGGTGTGACCAGTAACAATGATCTTGCCTTGGGTCGACTCCAATGTTCTCGCAAGCTTAGAAATAACGGGTTGGATGTAAGCGACAACATCAGCACTACCTGATTCAAATAGATCTTGAGACTTTAACGAAATTCTTACCCTGTCTTGCAGCGGCTCAACATTGATTAGCCCCTTACCGATCTCAGTTGCTAGATACATTGAAATCTTTTCTGCAATTGGCGCTGATTTTGATTCTGACGTTGCATCTTGGTTAAGTTGTTGCGGTTGAATCAAATTGACTAATTGAGAAAAGGTGCGATTGGATGCCTTATTTAGCTCATAACTAAAATACATATATATGCAGACCAATAGTGCCGCCGTTACAGAACATACAACCCAAAGAGGAGCTCTATCAGAAGCCTTTGAGCCATTCAAAATGTGTTGGTCGATACTATTGCTTAGTTCCTGAGGGACTCCTCTCCCATAAGGCTTAAGAGTAGCAATAACCTGTCTTCTCAATTTCCGGTGCGACTCTAGTCCATTTTTTTCTAAACGGTATTGACCCAGAAACCCGAGAGATAAGCACACATACATTAGTTCAAGCAAATCTAAGTTCGCATCTGGTTTCGCCATGCACTTATCAAGATGCTTAAAGAACGCTTCCCCACCTTGACTGCTAGCATAGAAGGAGCTGAGTAATGAATCGTGACTCCAGAATGAATGCCCACCCCAATTGGTGTTAAGGACAACTTCATCTAGTGAACAGCATAAACAATAACGAGCTGTATCAATGGTATCCAAATCAACGTCATGCTGACGTAATCGGTTCTCATAATCTCTAAGCTTTTGTGCCAATGTCTCTTTTAGAAACAACGGATCGGAATGAGTCGCTGTCGACCGAATTTGACCGATAATAGATAACAGGCCATTCGCCTCTGCTAGTAGAGAGTTATTCCCATAAGCGACCACTGAATCATTGTTCACCAATTCAGGGCTTTTTGAGATAACTACGGTATTATCCACAGACTTTTCTGATTGTGGTTTCGATGCGGGTGCTCTTCCACCCGGTGTTGGTTTTACTATCGTTTGTTCCATACAGAGCGCGCCTATTGATTAATACTCCAAAGCTCAAGTTCAGCATTCGGAAAATGCCCTGATAGGTGAAGCGCAATACCGCCACTATCTTTTAGCCTCATCCAAAATGGCCCTTTCTTGACAACTTCGAAATAGACATAGCCCGTTTGGTAAGGAATCTGTCTCGGGACGACACTCAACGGCACTACGTTTATACCGTTGATCTGATTATTAATTAGATCGCGAATCTGTTCTGCCGGGCCAAACTTGAGTTGCGCTGGGACCAGGCGTCTTATTTCATCTGTTGTGGTATCTGCTTTAATTGCTAGCACAAATTGGCATGACTCAAGCAAGCGTTTATCTGGAAGCGGCGTCACTTGAATACCGTATTGGCGAGGCTCCAACGGAAGTTTGGTCGCAGTTTGGTCAAGAACAACACTGAGGTACTGACTGAGTATCTGATTCAACTCGCTATAAACACTTGATACATCTAAGTGATCATACGCAAGCAAACTTGGGAGTCTTTTAGTTTTATTAGAAAAAGTGGCTAACTCACCAATGTAACCTTTAAGTGTCGTCGCTAATTCCAGTGGATGTAACCTATCTAACTCACTGAAATGCTTTAACTTCGCCTCATATCGGTTCAACATTTGGAGCATGATGAAATCAACAGCAGATGCCGATGCAGATTTGCCCTTAATCAAGCGCTGCGCAATAACGTCAGCACGCATCTTTGTCATCGCGATAACGTTACGTAGATAAGCTGACATGACTTTATCGCTCAGGAGATTGATAAGCGGAGGAACGTACTCATCGTCTAGTATAACTTCCCCTTCAGGAGTTACCTCTTTGATCCTTAAGATAGGTAACTCCACATAACCCGCTAATTTGTCATTACTCGCTTTCAACTCAAGGTTGAGGGCTGCAACTTGGATGGTTTCTTCATCTTGTCCTGTAAGGTTATCTATCACGTCGATATCTTGAAGTACATAACGAGAGACGATCGATTCGCTTACATCCGAAACGTTTTTACCTGTAACACTTGAAAGAGGGAGAGTTATTTTTACTAACGTATTTTCAGTGTTTTTATCAATAAGTAGAGGCGAAACTGAATCGTTGGATATTAACGTATTAACCAACGTCATATCTGGCAAAACAGCTTCAAGATGCTCAAGTTCAATAAGACCATCTTTTAGCGCGTGTTTTTTTACTCGACATTTCCAAACTCCCCAATTGTAAACCCCACCTAACTGATGTAAGCCCTTGAATTCTTGAGAGGTTGCGCGTTCTTGTTGTTGGAAGTGCTGGGGACGTAAAAACATTCCTTCGCACCAAGCCGTCTTGGAGTATTGCGTCATTTATAATTAGCCAACTAAACGTTATTTAACGACCAAAGACAGATCTTCTAACAATACTTGATATGTGTTGTAACCGGTCTTATCCACTTTAATGACTTGTCGCCAATTTGAGTTTTCAATATCTCGAAACGCTACGACAATGCCTAAATATTCTGTCTTTGGAGACATACTTGCTTGATATGTTTCTTTCTGACCTGGAGTTAATGAAACTTCATATTTATTCACTAAATCAGGTCCTAAGACTTTTTCACTTTCTTCATAAATAGAAAAAAAGTCCTGGCTTTCGAAAATGGTATTTGACGTTAATTCAAATACATACACCACTACAGGAGAAGGCCTGCCGTTTGAATCAGGATTAATGTTATGACTTGCTGCTATTTCTAAATCTGAGTATGGATCAACAACTAGGTTCGCTGCTGAGCACCCAAATAAAGCCATTGAAATTAATAACAAAATATATTGGTAAAACTTTTTCATCACCCTAATTCCTAGCCCTTGTTTTTTAATGCTAATTCATAGTGCTTAGCGAAGTCTTCTAAATAGAACGGAGACTCTTTATTGATAATATCATCGGATAGCTTTTCATGAATATCCTCAAACCTCTTCCAACTTTGAGCATATTTTCTAGCTGGAATAACCTTATTAATAACCGTGTCTTTCGCTAAAGCATCTGAGTATATAGAAGTAGGTTCAACAAGTGACATAACACTTGAAACCGTACCTTCAACACCTTTCATTAAGGCTTGCTCATGACTTTCGATGTCATTAAATGCTTCTTTAATGGCTGCATTTGGCTTTAAGAAGCTAGCAGTTTGACGGTTATATAAGTTATGAATCGCATCTTCTAAGTTTGCAGAAAACTTTAAAGGGTTATTTTCTGACTTACGAAATGCGGTATGACTCAGTCGATTTGTTTGTTTAAACACTGCTCTGTTATGCAGTGTTTCCATTAAACCAACTAGCATCAAAGAAAATGACTCCCCCAGTTGTTCAAACCATTCCTCTCGGTTATCGCTGGGAATCATCATTGGATCTATACCCACCCCTCTAACAAAAGCCGCAAGTTCACCCCCATTGGTATCAAAGTTGGGAGTCGATAGGTGTTCTGATTGTCGGTTAACCTTCGGTAAAGTTTCAGATACGATGCTCTGTTTTTCGGGCTTTGGGATATCAATAAAATCATCGACTAAACCAATATCTAGCTGAAAGTCAGAAGGAACACTTTCGTTTAAGAGTTCACTAGCACTAAGGCCTAGGTCAACAAATTCTGCTTCCGATGGACTTGAGACTACTTCAGGGGGTGCGCTAGAAAGACTTTTACTTGTCTCAAGACTGAATACATCTGTATCTGTTTGAATAGAAACTGAAATTTGATAATCCCCTAAGCTAACCATATCGTCATCGCTTAGTGCTATTTCATTTCCTTGACCCACAGGAGTTACAGCATTATTTACAAAAGTACCATTAGTTGAGAGGTCTTTTATCAAGTATTTGTCACCAAACTTAATCAGTTCTCCGTGGGTTCCGGATACCACTCTTTCAGGATCTGGTAGTGTCCAATCACATTGTTCAGACCTACCAAATGTAACCTTGGCATGTTCATCACTTGATTCAAACACGAACTCACTCTCAATCTCTGGAGTAAATTTGTGAAAACTTGTTATGGTTAAAACCAACTTCATGTAAACCTCGCCAAAGACCTGCTAGATATTATTTTTAATTTTATTATTAACTGCTTTCTTATTAACAGTAAGATTAATAAAAATCTTAATAATGCCATTGAAAATCATGCACGGAATAATGAATCATTTTTTTATCAAAGCAATCACGTATTGTTCAACAATTTTAATTATCCAACCAAGTTCAAATTTTTGACACTTAGACTTTCATCAATAAAAAAACGAATGTTAGTTTGGCCGAGAAATTCTAACATAATGACTTTTCATTGAGCAGAAAGGTATATATTCCCCCATCATTTATACGGAGTTCTTGTGATGGAAGACAGTAATAAAAACAATTCTATAAATAACGAAGAAAGCGGAGATAAAACTAAAATTGTAAAGACTCAAAAACGAGACAATGCAATTAAATCAACCAAACTCACTAATAATGAAACCTCCGTTAAAAATAAAAATGAAACAAATACAAAACTGTCTCAAAAAGAAAACACTCCGTTAGTTAATAAGAAAAAAAACAATAAAGATGACTCATTAAATAATAACAAAGATGTTATTAACGAAAGCTTAATAGGAACGACCGTTAAAAATCGGTATGAAATTGAGTCGGTTATTGGGCATGGTGGGCTTTGCGATGTTTACTTAGCTAAAGATAAGATTCTTGAATCTTCAGGTTCAGAAACACCCTACGTTGCGTTAAAAATATTACAGAAAGAGTTTGCTTCTCAACCAGAGACTGCACGCATGTTAATACGTGAAGCTCAACAAACTCAAAGGTTAAGCCACCCTAATATCATTAGGGTTTTTGATTTTGGTGTTGATGGCGAAATATACTTTTTAGTTATGGAGTATATTAACGGAGAAACATTAGAGAGTTTAATACAGCGTTCTAGGCCCCATGGGCTGAAGTTTAATGCAACTTTATCAATCCTAAATCAGGTACTCGATGCACTCTCATATGCTCACTCTCTTGGTGTAGTGCACGCCGACCTAAAGCCCGCTAATGTGATTTTAACGTCTGAGGGTAACGTTAAGCTGCTTGATTTTGGTGTATCTAAAACTCATCAATTAAAGCAGGATCAATATGCGGCTAAACGTAAATCCGAAAATGTTGAAACGCTTGGTTATACTCCCAACTATGCATCACTCAACCTGTTATCCGGTAAGGAACCGAACTTAAGCGACGATATGTTTGCTCTATTTTGTATTGCTTACGAGTTATTGAGTTGCAAACACCCTTACGCAAGAACTCCAGTTAATGAAGCTCTCAAACAGAAGATCAAGGTCTCTAAACCAACTAACATGCCCGCATCTAAGTGGCCAATATTTTCAAGCGTATTTTCAACTGGCATCATTCCGAACGAGCTGACCCCTGAGCAGTTGAAACGCAAATTGAATATGCGCTATTGGCCTATCGCTAGCGGCGCGGCAGCGAGTATATTATTAGTTAGCGGCATTGTATTTGGTTATCAGCAGCAACAAGAAACCATCGCCACTTTGGAAACCGTTATTAGCAAGCAAAATGATCAAATTGCCGGACAAGAGTGGCAGCTTGATACGTCAGCAGAAAAAAGTTTGGCACTGATTGATAGTGAAAAAAGCTTACATCCAGTCGTTAAGGCTGGCTTATTACGCTTACACAAGACCTATATTCTCAGCGAGTTTGAATCTGAAATTGATCAGGTTTTGAATTCTGATGCCAACAACTACCCGAATTATGATGAAATTGAGTCCATACTTGATAAAGCAAAAACCTACTACCCTGACTCACATAAAATAGAAGTTCTTGCCTTAGATATTCAGTCAAGCAAGCACTCCACGTTACTTTCGATAGCAAGGCAAATCAACAGTCAACTTGAAAAGTCTCGGTACAGTAAAGAAGACGGCAGTAAATCCATCTATGAGCTCAAGGATGAGTTAAATCAGATTCATCAAGGTTATCCTTTCACGCCAAGTTCGTTATCTAGCGATGTTTTCGGTCAGCACCTCACTGAAGCACTCAAAAAGAAAGACGCAGCTGCACTTGTTGCTCTTATTAAGGTTGGGAACACCTTCTTTTCAAACGTAGAAGAGCATCAAGAGAACTTACAGATAAGTAATGCGATGAAAGATGCAGTGCTGGAAATGAAATTATATGAGACAGCGCTAGATTCCAACAGCCCTCTACCGTTTCCAGAAGATGCCGCTAGAATCCTGTTCCAAGAAGAGTTTGAAAACTTTTATTCTCGCCTAGAAAAGGCAAGGACGACAACTCATCTCGATAACTTGGTGAAGGATGTGGATCTGTTCTCGAAAAACTTTCCTATTGGTTTTCAGGATGTTAACGATTTAAGATTCAAAACTGCTGATAAATACTTACGCTTCTCCGATATATTGCTTAATAAGCGAAGGACTTCAAGCGCAAGACGCGCTATGAAGAAAGCCAACGAGCTTATGAAGCAAATAGAACAGGACTCTAAGCAAGGCTAGTAATACAAAAGGGACGCGAGTCCCTTTTTTGCCGTAGATTACTTGCCAATATGCAACTAGATTGCTAATTTATACTTGTACTTAATGAGGAGAGTTAGCCTTGACTGAAGGAATAGTCAAAGTTGGCGAACGTCTGGCGTCCGTATGTAATGATAGCCTTAAACTAGGACTGCAAGACACTTACCGACTCGGCGTTTTACTTGGAAACATCCCCTTTGCTACTTGTGTTAAAAACACGCGAGTTGAAGTTTTTTCATCCCTACATTTCGACCATTGCCGTTTGGATATAAGTCAAAATATCTTTAACAATGACTTTCTTTTTGTAAGTTTATCTCAAGCGACAAGCAAACTATTTCTGCTCAAATACTGGTTATGCCATTCATACCTTCGGCTAAGCCTTCATTATCCGAAACATTCCTCTACCTCAACGTTTAATAGGGGTATACATGATTAATTTTGATGTTCTCAATACATACATGGATAACGACGTAGATCTGATCGTCACTGTTTTTTCTACATACCTTGAAGATCACACGAATGATATAGAGCGTATAGATGAGCTATATACAAGCAGATGTTGGTCAGAACTCTATCTATTAGCGCATAGTTTAAAGGGCATTCTAGAGAGTTTCGGAGAAGACACCGCGGTCATTGCGTTTCAAAGAATAGAAGAAAAAACCAGAAACGATACAGCGCCAGATAGCTCAGATATAGCTATAGTTACTAAAGAGCTAGCTGCAATTAATCAACAAATCTTCGCTTACTTGAAGAATATGCAATAAAGAAATTCAAGGCTTAACTGGGGGAAATATGGCAATGAATAATAGCAATTTCAGGGAGTTGATTGAGTCTCTCAAAGACCTAACACCAACTCAAAAAAGGTACTTACTTAGCCGTACAAAGATGGCGCTAGATGATGAAAGTAATATGTTAAACATCAGTGATATTCTAACACCAGAAGAGTTGGAGGCGTTACTATCACCGGCACCAACAACGAATACAAAATAACAATGATATACAACGCAACCGTCAGATTAACGCTAGGGACCAAGTGAAGCAAATCGACTTTGCTTGGTTGTTAGTTTCTCTCCCTATTCCTTTTCACTACAACAAACGTATTGTTTTCGAAACCTTTTTCCAATGTAAACAGGTCAGATAATTGAGCGACTAACATCAGTCCGCGACCAGAGGAGGACCAACTATCGTCATCCATTAAGTTAGGTGCCTCAATCTGTTTATTTTTATGTTGGATGAACGTCTTTTCATTGATCGGCGCTCCGCAATCAGAGACTCTCAGTTCCACGAAACCGGACACTTGGTCATCCCCAACCCTACACTCCACTTCAATTGGCAGGCCTTCTATTTCACTGTAAGAATGAATATAAGCGTTATTCATGAGCTCAACGACACAAAGCTCCAATGATTGAATTGCATTTAAGGGGATTTGATGACCCATCAAAAACCGAACAACGTCTTTGCTCGCACTTCGTGAGTGAGTAAGGGAGCTCCCGTAAGTTCGTTTAAATTCGCTCTTTGACATTCTTTTCCTTAAAATCGAGCCTCTCACCATGCCATTTTACCTGTAAAAGGCTGGCATCATCATCAAACTCATCTTCGTTGTGCCAAGATTGTACTTTTTTAAAGACGTCTCCCACTTGATCTTCAACTGGCAGCGTGCAAACAGCTTTTATACTCGATGCCAATCGTTGTAGTGAAAACATCTCCTCACCCTGCCTCGCTTCAATCAAACCATCCGAATAAAGCCACAATGCATCGCCCTCATCTAGACTAATTTGGTTACCGCTATATTCTATCGGCTGCATTGCACCAACGATAAAGTTATCGTCACCTATCTGTTCCATCGTGTTCGTACTCGCTCGCCAAACTAAGATCCTGGGGTGGCCAGCCGTGCAATAGCTAAGTCGCCCTGATTTTGTGTTAAGAATGGCGTAAGCCATAGTAAAGTAAAGTTGACTGTTTCTAGTTTGCTGATAACGCCGATTTAGCCGTTCAATCACAGATGCTGGCTCACTTACGCAATAGCAGTCATCTCTCAACTCCATCGTGATCGAATCAGGCCCCTGACTTTGAGATAGTGTCTGTTGAATAGAAAAAGCCATCAAAGCTGAAGAAATACCATGACCAGAAACATCACATACATAAAACGCAACATGTTGTTCATCGAGCTCCAAATACCCCAACATATCACCACCAATCTGGGAGCATGGTCTGTAGACATAACTAAACTGTATATTTTGGATAGTTGATTCAGCAGGGAGTAGTTGCTCCATCAGTTGACTCGCAGACTGCAGGTCTTGGTGAATTGTTTGGTAGGCCGCATCTAGCTCTTTATTTCTCTCAACGAGTTTGTTGTGCAGTTCTAAAGTACGAAACCCCGCACGGATTCTGGCCTGAAGTTCCTCTACAGACGTCTTCTTATCTACGAAATCATCTGCGCCAGCATCAATGCCTTTCACGATCGAACTTTGGTCATTTCTAGAAGACAGTAGAACAAAAAAAATGTAACGTTCGCTAACTTTAGATTTTAATTGGCGACACAATTCAATACCATTAATTCCAGGCATCATTAAATCACTCAGCACAAACTGAATATCAGGGCGGTGGGTTAGCACTTCGAGCGCCGCTCGTCCGTCTTCAACAGCAAGCACTTCATAGCCTTGCTTTTCCAATGCACTGCTGATGTAAAGCAGTACTGTTTTACTGTCATCGACCAAAAGAATGGGTTTCATCTGCCTCCTTAAAGTGGTTGCTATACTGGCTAACGCAAAACACTAGTCACTGACTGCTCATTTCTAAAACGGCTGTAGTCTTCGGCTAATAATTGGTGTTGATATCGAGTGTAAGACAACGCTTCATTAGAAATTAGTATCTGATGCTCTTTTTCGATTAACTGACTTTGCAGCCTTTCAATCTGTTCATTCTGCTGTGTGTAATTGAGGTACAGTGCGAATAGACCAAAAACCGAAACCATTAACAGGGCGATTAGAATATTATTGATAGTTTTCACTTGAATATTCATGACCTCTCCTTGTCTATTATTAGACTTTCCATGATGAAAGAGAGCGTCTACGGACCAAGAGCTCAAGGCTCTAAAACGCAACGAAGCAAATTGAGGTTGTTTTTCCAATTATAGGCGATAGGAGAAAAAATAAGAAAAATCTGAAAAAATTTGAATATCCTGCTGAGTTAAGAATCGGTAAGGTGGTAGCAGCGAGCTATCATCCACTCGCTGCAATACATTAACTCTGAAATGCAGGTCTAGCTAAAATTTGGTTATACCATCGAGCAATGTTTGGCGACGTCGATAGCACATCAATTTCTAGGCCTTTAATTGCGAAACTGATCAAAATAAAGCCTGTTATATCGACGATAGTAAAATGGTCTACGGCGATAAAATCATTATGTTCAAGACGCTTGTCTAAGACAGGCAGAAATTCGTAGACGCGTTGTTTTGATTCTTCGCCCCATGCTTCAACACAACGTTCTCTGTCTCCATAAACTCCGGTCATGTTTCGAAACGCCTGAAATGCCGCATTTAGTCCTTGGAACTCCACCACACGATGCCACATTTCTACCTGAGCACGTTCGAGCTGGTTAGCACCAAACAGCGCCAGATCATTTCCAAACGCTTCATCTAGGTAGCGACAAATCGCCACGCTTTCACAGATCGTCGTACCATCATCCAGTTCCAGCAGAGGCACTTTGCCATTCACGCTTTTCGATTTAAACGGTTCAGATAGGTTATCGCCCTCACGAACGTTCAGCGCAATTCGCTCAACCTCGCCACCGATTTCCTTCAGAAAAATGCTAACTCGCTTACAACTTGGAGTCATTGCGGTTTCATAGAGCTTCATTTCACATCCTTTTATCTTTTTCTAACCGATTGGTTAGGATATACTGTAGTCAGTTTATAAACGATCAGTCAAGAACTTCACTATCAAAAATTTTCAAACAGTTGTGGGTCTGTTTGCTGAGCGAGATTTTTGATGCCGTTTGTGAGTTCACATGAATTTGGGGGCTGATACCCAAGAATAGATGGGTATTCATCATATTGGTTCAGTTCTAACGCTAGAGGTTCTCTGTACCATCCCTCCAAAGCAATTTAATTACCCAATAAGCAGACCCAGGCAGGTAATTTATGGCAAGAAAAGCCAACTTCGACCGAGATGAAAAGCTTCTCGTGGCTATGGATGTGTTTTGGCGCAAGGGCTTTGCGAACACGTCTATCTCGGATCTCACCGACGAACTGAACATCAACCGCTTCAGTCTTTACAACACCTATGGTGACAAGCAACAGCTCTACTACGAAGCGCTCGATACTTACTTAAAAAAGGTCTCGCTACCGTCACTGAATGATTTGGAAAAAGACGACGCGTCTTTACCTGAGTTGGAATCGTTCCTTAAATCTTTTGCTGATCTGCAACGCAAACGCAGCTGTGGGTGTTTTATCCAAAATGCGTTGATTGAGCACGCTGGTGAAGACGATGATGTACTGCGCAAAGGACATTTTTTGTTCGACCATCTTATCGACATCATTGCGGATGCGCTGACCAATGCGCAAAAAGAAACCTTAGTGCCGAAAACGCTGAAACCAGAAGAACTCGCTCGTTTCGTTCTCAACAACATGCAAGGCATGCGCGTACTTGGCAAAGCCAAACGTTATGCCGACTTGGATACCGCGCTTTCCTGCTTGCTGGTTTTGATTAGGAAGTGACATGTCGATTGAAGTGATAGCAGTACGTCTTACCAAAGGCATGGACTTAAAGCTGAGCCTAGCGAAATTGGTCGAGCAGTATGGTATCAAAGCAGGCTCGATTGCCTCATGCGTTGGCTGTATCTCTGACCTCAACCTTCGTTTGGCAGGTGCAGAGAGTACGTTAACCAAACAAGAGCCATTTGAAATCGTCTCTGTGATGGGAACCCTAACGCCTGAACATCAACACGTTCATATCTCGGTGTCTGATCGTGAGGGACGAGTTTGGGGTGGGCATTTAATGGAAGGCACGGTTATAGATACCACCGCAGAATTGATCATCCATTCTTACTCAAAACTTGAGTTTACCAGAGCGATGGACGACTCGACTGGCTATACCGAACTCCAAGTGAATCCTTCCAAATAGTAAAAAGCTCCAGAGCCATACTGTGCTGTCTCTGGAGCTTTATTCGCTTATCTCTTACGCTAAGAATTTACTCATATCGAGCAGGCAAATTTCTAGGATCACTCTTCGACTAAATAACAAACCTGATTATCGTCGACTGTTACTTGCCACGTTTTTAGACAGTGCGCATCGTCTTCCAGACATTGCCCACTCTTTAAACTGAAGTGCTGTTTATACAGTGGTGATGCAACACACATCTCACCATCAATATCACCGACAATCCCTCGACTCATCACATAAGCCTTACCAATTGGGTCCCAATCTTGAACGGCGTAAACACCGCTATCAGGAATGTAGAATAGCGCGACATGCTCGCCTTCAATCAATACAGTGGCACCGATGAACGGCATTAGGTCATCAAGCTGACACAATTTCACTTTGGTTAAAGCTGCCATTTACACCTCCTGTTTCACTGGAATACGCTGACCGCGCACACGCTGGTAAGGCAAGACTTTGCTGCCCGACGTGCTGTTCAAGAAAGGACGGAAGCGTTGCAGTTTTTGAGGATTATCCAGCGTACTCTTCCACTCACATTGATAGGTATCTATGACTCGCGCCATTTGCTCATCCAATGCATCACATAGGTTGAGAGAGTCATCCAAAATCACTTGTTTAAGGTAATCTAAGCCCCCTTCCATGTTCTCCATCCACACCGACGTGCGCTGCAAGCGATCAGCGGTGCTGACGTAGAACATCAAGACTCGGTCGATCATGGTGATCAACTCTGATTTAGATAAGTCGGATGCAAACAAATCAGCGTGTCTTGGTCTCATGCCGCCATTACCACACACATATAGATTCCAGCCGTTTTCAGTGGCGATCACCCCAATGTCTTTACTTTGTGCTTCTGCACACTCGCGAGTACAGCCCGATACGGCAAACTTAAGCTTATGGGGCGCTCGCAATCCTTTGTAGCGGTTCTCTAACTCAATGGCTAATCCAACTGAATCATCAACACCATAGCGACACCAAGTAGAACCGACACAAGATTTCACGGTGCGTACCGATTTACCGTAGGCATGTCCTGTTTCAAAACCAGCATCAATCAAGGTTTGCCAGATTTCTGGGAGTTGCTCTAACTGCGCACCAAATAAATCCACGCGCTGACCGCCAGTGATCTTGGTGTACAAATCATATTGCTGAGCAACTTCGCCTAGCACGATAAGTTTGTCTGGTGTAATTTCGCCGCCCGGAACACGAGGTACAATCGAGTAAGAGCCGTCTTTTTGCAGGTTCGCCATAAAGGCATCGTTGGAATCTTGCAGAGATTGATGCTGTGGTTCCATGATGTGTTCATTCCACAAAGAAGCAAACACAGATGCTGCTGTCGGCTTACAAATATCACACCCATGCCCTTTGCCATGCAGTGCGATTAAGGTGTCGAAGTCTTTGATTTGTTCCACTTGGCAAATATGGAACATCTCTTGGCGACTTAACTCAAAGTGCTCACAAAGGTGGTTGTTAACCTCTACCCCCATGGCTGCCAATTGAGTATCCAATACCGACTTGACCATATTGCTACAGCCACCACAGCCAGTACCGGCTTTAGTGTTTGCTTTAAGATCCGTCAGGTTGGTAGTGCCAGCTTGAATCTCGGCAACTAAGTCGCCTTTTGTGACGTTGTGACAAGAACAGATGATGGCGCTGTCTGGCATCTCTCCATCAAGCATTCCGGTATCAAACAGCAGGTTCGCTGCGTGGTCTGGCAGGACCGTTTTGTTCAAATAACACTGTAAGAGCGCATCGTAATCGCTGTTGTCACCAACAAGAATTGCACCAAGCAATTGGGTACCACTCGCATCAACCACCAGCTTTTTGTAGATGCCTGCAACCGCATCTTGCAATACCATTTCTTGTGCGCCTTCGGTTTGCATTTGTGCATCGCCGATAGACGCCACATCTACCCCAAGCAGCTTAAGTTTAGTGCTCATGTCTGCACCTTTGAAACCTTCGCTTGGCATCCCAGTCAAGACATCGGCAGTGGTTCTCGCCATAGTGTAACCGGGTGCGACTAAACCAAAGATCTTCTGCTCCCAAAGGGCACATTCGCCAATCGCGTATATGTTCTCATCGCTGGTTTGGCATTGGTTGTTGATCACAATGCCGCCTCGCTCACCGACTTCTAGCTCGGCCAATCTTGCCAACTCATCTTGAGGGCGAATGCCTGCGGAAAAGACAATCACATCCACTTCGAGAGGATCTTTGTCTTTAAACACCATACGATGCTTAGCCGTTTCACCATCGCAGATTCGCTCCGTACCCGTTGAGGTGTGAACGGTTAGCCCTAGCGCTTCAATCTTCTCTTTTAGCACTAAGCCAGCACCATCATCTAACTGCACGGGCATCAGGCGGGGTGCAAATTCAATAACGTGAGTTTCTAGCCCCAATAGTTTGAGTGCGTTTGCCGCTTCTAAACCCAACAAGCCGCCGCCAATCACTGCGCCTGTTCTTGCGCCTTCACATGCCTTTTTGATTTGTGAAAGATCATCAAGCGTGCGATAGACAAACACGTTGTCGCGGTCTTTGCCTTCAATTGGCGGCACAAATGGGTAAGAACCGGTCGCGAGCACAAGTTCGTCGTAACCCAGCACATCTTCACCATCAAGAAGAATGCGCTTTTGCTCTCTGTTGATGCCTGTTACTTGGCTGCCAAGTACGAGTTGGATGCCATGCATGTCGTACCATTCTTGGTTGCTCAGCATCAAATCATCATGAGACTTACCCGCAAACAAAGAGGACAACTGTACACGGTCATACGCGATAAAGCGCTCTGCACCAATCACGGTAATTCGGTGCTCCAAATGCGCGTTTTTCTGCACTAATTGCTCGACGAGGTGTTGCCCGACCATACCGTTGCCTACCACAACGATGTGGCTCAATGCGTTCTTTACTGGAATCGTTAAAGGACTGTTCATCGCTGCCTCCTTATGCCGTTTGCGCTGCGGTTTTGGGTTTGTCTTCTTTCGAAGCAGGAATCTCGACTTTGGATTGCTTCTCATAAAGGAACTTCAACACCGCTTGTCGACACTTCTGATACTGCGCATCATCCGCCAGTGCGACACGCTCACGAGGACGCGGTAGATTCACTTCCAACACTTCACCAATAGTTGCCGCCGGTCCGTTGGTCATCATCACGATTTTGTCGGATAGCAGCACCGCTTCATCCACATCGTGAGTAATCATGATGACGGTGTTGTTTAGCTCGGCTTGAATCTTCATCAGTGCATCCTGTAAATACGCGCGTGTTAGCGCATCCAACGCGCCAAATGGTTCATCCATCAGCAGAACCTTTGGTTGAAGTGCCAGTGCTCTCGCGATGCCGACTCGCTGCTTCATACCACCCGAGATTTCATCGGGCTTTTTGTGCGCGGCATGCTGCATTTGAATCAACTCCAAATAGTGGTTCACTTGTTCCTGAATCCACGCTTTGCCCTTTTTGCCGGCAATTTGTTTTACTGCGAGCTCAACGTTTTGATACACGGTTAACCAAGGCAATAATGAATGGTTTTGGAACACCACTGCGCGGTCGGGTCCCGGTCCTGCCACCTCTCGTCCATCGACGATCACGCCGCCGTCTGTTGGCATGTGTAGACCCGCAACTAAGTTCAATACCGTTGATTTACCGCAGCCAGAGTGGCCAATCAGGGATACAAACTCACCTTTATTGATTTGTAAATCGACGTTCTTAAGCGCGATGAACTCGCCATCTGGCGTTGGGAATCGCATCCCTAAACGCGTTAGATCTAATAATGCTTTTTCCATGATCTTTTCCCTTATCTCAACGCTTGTTGTTTATTCCAAGACAGCCACTTTTGAAGTTGCAACATGCCTCTATCGAGCATCAATCCAATAAAGCCGATGGTGATGACCGCGACCATAATGCGACCCAATGATGCCGAGCTGCCGTTTTGGAATTCATCCCAAACGAACTTGCCTAACCCAGGGTTCTGCGCGAGCATTTCTGCCGCAATCAATACCATCCAAGCGATACCTAAAGAGAGACGTAAACCGGTGAAGATCATTGGAATGGCAGAAGGTAAAACGATGGTGCGTATGTGCTGCCACCACGAAAGTTGGAGTACTTTGCTCACGTTGATTAAGTCTTTATCAACGCTCGTTACACCCACAGCGGTGTTAATCAGCGTCGGCCATAAGCTACACAGCGCCACAGTGATTAGAGAGTTAATGAACGACTTAGCAAACATCGGGTCATCACTCACATAAGTGGCACTTACCACCATGGTAACGATGGGTAGCCAAGCTAAAGGTGATACGGGCTTGAGCAATTGAATGATTGGGTTGAACGCTTGATACAGCCCTTGATTAAGACCAAGCACGATGCCAAGTGGAATCGCTATAATCGTCGCCAGCAGAAAGCCCGCTGTCACAGTCACTAAGCTTGTTATGATTTGGTCGAAGAACGTCGGTTTACCTGTGTAAGGACGAATCTTCACTTCCGCATCCGGATTCTTGACTAACTTCGCAGCATTGCGTTTTTCCTGACGTTCGATAAACGCTTGTTCCTTTTCTCGCTCTTGCCAATGGTCATCGACAAGGTTGCTGAACTGCTGAAAAGTTTGCACAGGCCCCGGTAGCGTACCTAATGAGGTTTGCACTTCTCTCGCTGCTAAGTGCCACATTGCCAAAAAGATCAGCAAACCAATGACGGGCAAAAGTACCAACCGACTTCGGTTCACTACCTGCTTAGCAGGAAACAGGGAAATGACATTACTAGACATACTCACTCCTAAGAAATTTACATCCTTGTTGCCACAAGCGAATTCCCTCGCCTGTGGCGTTTATCGTTATGGTTAAACCTTGTCTTTTCCTTTAAGCCCGATAGAGAACTTCTCTAGATATTTATTTGGCTCGCGACCGTCATAAACGATGTTGTCGATAAAGTGTGTTTGTGGCGCACGGAAACCATCTTCAGCACTAAAATCTGGGAAGTCTTTTTTGCTCAACACACCATCTTCAATTAGCGCTTGAGCTGCTTGTTGGTAGATATCTGGACGGTAAACCTCTTTCGCCACATCCATGTACCAATCATCGGATTTCTCGCTTGAGATTTGTCCCCAACGGCGCATTTGAGTCAGATACCAAATCGCATCGCTGTAATACGGATACGTGGCGTTATGACGGAAGAACACGTTGAAGTCTGGCACGTCTCGTTTGTCGCCTTTCTCGTATTCAAATGTGCCGGTCATTGAGTTGGCGATAACTTCGGCATCGGCTCCGACGTACTCGCTTTTTGATAGCATCTTCACTGCTTCTTGGCGGTTGGCATTGTCGTTTTCATCCAACCAATGTGCCGCTCGAATCAAGGCTTTAACTACGCGAATGTGCGTGTTTGGATACTTCTCAGCCCAAGCTTTGGAGACACCAAATACTTTCTCTGGGTTGTTCTTCCAGATTTCGTAGTCGGTCACGACTGGTGTGCCAATGCCTTTGAATACGGCTTGCTGGTTCCATGGTTCGCCCACGCAGTACCCTTTGATCGTGCCCGCTTCCATCGTCGCTGGCATTTGTGGTGGCGGTGTAACACTCAAAAGAACGTCAGCATCCAACTGACCACTGTTGTCACCTGATTCTGGGGCATAAAAACCTGGATGGATCCCACCCGCTGCTAACCAGTATCGCAACTCATAGTTGTGCGTCGATACAGGGAACACCATGCCCATGTTGAACGGTTTGCCTTTATCCAGATAGCTGTCGACCACAGGCTTCAGTGCATCCGCTTTGATTGGGTGAACAGGTTTGCCATCTGGTTGTTTGGGAATGTACTGCTTCATCTGTTCCCAAGTATCATTGGAAACCGTGATTGCGTTGCCGTTCAAATCCATACTGAACGCGGTAATCACTTCTGCTTTTGTGCCGACACCAATCGTCGCGCCCAATGGCTGACCAGCAAGCATGTGCGCGCCCGCAAGCTCACCATCGATGACTCGGTCTAAAAGCACCTTCCAGTTTGCTTGCGCTTCTAAAGTGACGTACAAGCCTTCGTCTTCAAAAAAGCCTTTCTCATAAGCAACCGCCAGCGGTGCCATATCAGTTAACTTAATAAAACCAAACTTCAGGTCTTCAATTTCTGGCTCACCCAACTCTGCCTTTACGCTGACCGCGGTGAATACCGATAACGAAATTGCTGACACTTTCAGCATCGAACTCCATTTCATTGGTTTGCTCCCATAAAAAAAGCGCCACTACTCCGAAGAGCAGTAGCGCCGTTGCTAAGTCTACAATTACCGCCGTTGATAATTGAGATAAGCGATTCAACAATAAACCCAATTCTACTAATCCAATTACTGTGCCAACTTATTTTTCACATTAAATACAATGAATTAGCTTGTTCTACCGTTTCTTATTCCCTGTTATTGCTTGCTGATAGTGCAACACGCACCACGTTAGAAAACGTACTCTAACCCCAAAGTGGTAGAGCAACTAATCAAGCACCTCCAAAGTAGTTATCAAATTCTTGGCAACTTGTGCGAGCGTTTGGCTCGATTGCATGGCTGAATTTCTAAGTGCTTTATAAGCCTGTTCTTCATCAACGCTGTGCATCTTCATCAGCAGACCTTTGGCTTTTTCCACCAGCTTGCGCTCTTCAATCTTATGGGTCAGCGATTCAATTTCCGATTGCATACTTTCGAATTTCGCTCTCACTAGTGTCGCATGTTCAATCCAAGGCTGAAGCGCAAACTCACTATCGTGCGGCATGAGCACATAGTCCATTTTTTCTGATAACCGATTGATATCATTAGATGATAACTGCTTTAAGACGATAAGAAGTGGTGCCGATTTTCTGCGGCAGAAATCGACGATCAAACGCAGTTCCGCGGTTGGTTGCTGCCATCCAACCACAACGCTTGCCGACGGTTCTCGTTGCATTAACGTTTCTAGTTGTGCCAATTGGCAACCGATGATGTTGTCGTAATCTTTGCTCAATAAGCCGGACAATCGAGCCTGCTCTTGTAGGCTATCACAGCACACTATGATGGGTGTTTTTGACGTTGATTGAGTCATGCACATTCCTTGTTTATATCTCACTCACTAAGAGAGACATAACAAGGAATGTGCCAACTAAAGTAGATGCCTTTTAACTAGAAGCGAGATGTTCTTTGAAGAAGCCGAGTGTGCGTTCCCAAGCGAGCGCTGCTTCTTCTGGAGCGTAGCGTGCCGTTGAGTCGTTATGGAAGCCGTGGTTGACGTTTTCATACATTAACGCTTGATACTGTGCGTCGGTCGCGATTAACTGCTGCTCATAGGCAGGCCATGTGTCGTTAACACGCTTATCGAGCCCTGCAAAGTGAATCATCAACGGTCCTTTGACTTGCTTTTGGATCTCTTGTGCCGCTGGTGTTCCATAAAAAGGCACACCTGCATCGAGCTCTTCAGGCATTACCGCTGCAAGCATATTGACAATGTATCCACCGAAGCAGAATCCAACCGCGCCCAATTTACCGTTTCCACCCTCGTATTGTTTGAGGAAGTTAGCGGCTGCAATAAAGTCTTGTTCGATCTTGGCTCTGTCCATCTCTTTCTGCATGGCGCGCCCCTCATCGTCGTTCCCCGGATAGCCGCCGAGTGGATAAAGTGCGTCTGGAGCGAAAGCAATAAAGCCATCCTTTGCAAGTCGTCTTGCGACATCTTTGATATAAGGGTTCAGACCTCGATTTTCATGAATCACCAACACGGTCGGCGATTTTAAGGTCTTCTTCTGTGGCATCACCAAATAACCACGCCCTTCTCCATGCCCATTTGGAGATGGAAAGGTTTCGTAAGTTGCTTTGATGTCAGGATCGTTAAATGAAACTTGTTCTGCGAGTGCATAATTCGGGGTTAGCGCGTCGACCAGTGCTGTCATGCTAAAGCCAAGCACAGCAAGGCCACCCAGCCTATTTAGAAACTCACGGCGCGAGATTTTTCCGTGGGCGTATTCGTCGTACCAATCGAAGGCTTCTTGCGGGATCGGATGAGAAGCCTTTTCACTAGGAGTGGTATGCTTTAGAACCATTATCCATGTCCTCTGTGTCTTACCATATGGGATTTTCTCATTCTCAAACGCGAAGCTAAAAACGAACGCGATTGAGGCTAAAACTGCGGTTTCACCACTCTGATACGAAGCAAGGTGGTGAAACACATCATTGGCGAGCTAGGATCTTTTACCTTCTTCAAACAATAGATAATGGATTCAGATTCAACAACTTTGCGTCGTTGGTTTTACATTAATTGACAATAGTGCGTCATTGCTGGGCGCAATAGGCTTGCCAGTAAGAGAAGGCTCGTTCGAATGCTTTTTCTCTGTCGTGCATTTGTGCAAATAGCACCACTGTCATGGTGGCAAGAACCGTATTCGCCATTTGGTTCATGTCATCTTCTGACGTCCCAAACGGGCAGTTCGCAGGCATTGTCACCTCAGACAGCATTTGCTCCGTCCAGTAGTGCGATGTCACGCCGCTTGTTTGGCTTAACCAGACCGTTTGGCTTACTTTCGGGTTGTATTCTGACTCACCCGATTGTCCTTTGAAGGACACAACAGCATGAGCGGTTTGACCAATCTCGTATTCGACTTCAGCATGAAGTTGTTGGAATCCAGGATGGAAGCTACCACGAATACCAACCGTCGCCTGCCCCGGATTCAATGCTCGAACCACAGTATTAATCGGCGTTCTAAGCCCATAACGATTCTTCCAACCGATCATGGTTTCTGCTTGAGGAGCGAACGCACTGAGCGGCAGATACACGATGTTTTGTGTGTCTAAGACACGTTTTGCGTCTTCGGCTGATTCCGCTTTCTTGATAGCAAACTTGTCGAGGTAATCTTCAGCATGCAAACGACCAGATTGACGGTCGTGATAACCATGCATCAGCACTTTATGGCCATTATCGGCGAGGATCTTCGCTGCCAACAGGTGCCAAGGTTGACCTGCCGCTTCACGTTTACCTGCATAACATGGCCAGTCGATGTCTGCACCAATAGCAGGCATGCGGGATTGGAATGCTTTCACAAAGCCGGCGATTTCTTGTTGAGTCTCGTTCTGTACACGAATCAGCATCAATAACATTGCCATCTGATCGTCATCGCACTCACCGTTTAGGTATTCATCCATAACTCGAAACGCTTGGTCAAAGTTCAGTGGTTTTCTACCACGTTCGCCACGACCGACTGTTCTAATACATTCCAAAATGCTGCTCATATTCCCTCGTATTTCGTCACTGACTGTACGGTTTCTATTAGTTGTTCGCGCAGTTTGACAACTTCTCCCATCACAATCAATGCTGGACTCACGCCTTTAAGTGTAATCGATAAATCATTGAGCTGATTGAGTTGTGTAACGTGCACTCGTTGTTGAGGGCTGCAACCATGAGTGATGATCGCGACAGGGAAATCTTCTCTCAAACCGGAGCCTAATAAACCCGTTTGTATTTGCGATGACTTTTCTAACCCCATATAGAAGACTAACGTTTGTCCGCTTTGCATCAGTTGGCTCCAAGCCTCAAATGCGCCTGTTACCACTTGCCCTGTCACAAAGGTAACGCTGCGAGCAACGCCACGATGAGTCAGCGGAATCAAGCTGTTTGCGGAACACCCAATCGCAGCAGTAATACCGGGGATGACTTCGTAAGCGATTGAGTGTTTGACGAGTGCTAACGCCTCTTCACCTCCACGGCCAAATACAAAAGGATCTCCCCCTTTTAAGCGTACAACTCGCTTTCCTTGTTGAGCGAGCGACACCATCAAATCACAGATTTCTTCCTGACCAATACTGGGTTGTCCGCATCGTTTGCCCACGTAAATCCAATCGGCTTGTGGCGAAGCCAACTCCAAAATATCTTTGTTAACCAAACGGTCGTACAACAGAACCTCTGCCGACATAATCGCTTTCACTGCCTTTACGGTTAACAAGTCTGGATCGTGCGGCCCAGCTCCGACAATCGAGACAAAACCTTCCTGGTTCGCGTCTAGGTTTACTGAATGGTCTTCTAAAAGTTGGCTCAGTTTGCTTGCTTGATCATGCTTAGAAAAGCGAGACGAGCGTTCTTCTTTCTGATTCGCTTGTCCTTTCTTAAACCAAGACTTTTGATAAGGCGCCTCCATGTGCTTATCCTCTTTGTGACTTACTTTATTTGAATCGCCAGACTTTGCTGGCTCGCTTGCTGTTTGCCCTTTTGATGCTGATGGCTGTCGACCATTTGTTTGATTTGAGAAACGCACGAGCCACAGTTAGTGCCGCATTTGAGTTTGTTTTGAAGTTGAGTCAGTGAAGTGCAGTCTTGTTTCTCCATCGCGTCATGTATTTGTTTATCGGTGACGCGGAAACAACTACAAACCAGTTTGGCGCTACTTTGCGATTGAGTGATGGTAAGCAGTTGCGATAGCTCCATCGGTTTGCCAATCAAGCCGGTAAAGTTGGTGTAGTCGGTTTGAATCGGTTCACTAGACACCACTAAAACAGAACGAATGATACGAACGTCTCCAACAAGGTCGTAATCCACTGCTAACCAACCTTGGGCAATATCTATCGTAATTCTGCGGCTCTTTTCCGTTCGACAAAAACTCTGCTTCTTTGGTCGCTTATCGTGTGCAAAGCGCCAAATGCCCAAATTGCTTTCTGCTTGAAATGCGCTGTAGAGAAATTTACCGGAATCAAACTGTGTACCGATGAACATACCGTAGGTTTTTACCGCCGCATCTTGCACTTCAACATAAGACGACTTAAACGCAGGCTGCCCGGAAATAGGGTCTTTTGCGCTGTTTACTATCGCGTTAACACTGCTTTCACCGCCATATCGACCCGCCCAGTGCATTGACATAAATAGCTCTTGAAAACCCAAACCTTCATCAATTGCAACTTTGGCATAAATACTGGTGTTTGAAGTAGGCTGAAACAGCTTGGTGAGTTGTCCTGCTTTTAAGCGATTTTGAGTTGCAGAGAGTGTGTTCATGTACACGGTTGGTTCTAACTCAGAGGCGGCAAGGTGTGCGATATGACCTGTGCGCGTCATGGTATGCCATTGATCACGTTGCCTGCCCGTATTGAGCCACCAGCCTTTTGTTCTTTCTAAACGCGTAGGAGATTCACTGGTCACGACAAAACGTGCTTTACCATCTGGGTGCGAATAGATGCCATCAGCAAAAGGACGCTCTCCTCCCCATTGTGTCGGCATCCACTCTTCGTATTCTTGCTCGGTTAAGTTGGCGTATTGAGAAAGATCTAGCTTCAATGGCGAATCTGCATTCATGCCTGTCATCGCGGCATATTCCCTGAATACCGCCCGCTCAGAAGTAAACGCAAAGCCATTTTGTATCTTTTCCAATGCACACAGAGCTTGCCCGACTTGGCTTATCGCCCACCAATCTGATTTTGCTTCACCCGGAGGCGTTTGAAACTGGCGCTGCCTTGAAAGTCGACGCTCAGAATTGGTCACCATGCCTTGCTTCTCCCCCCAGCCAGCGGCGGGTAGCAATAGGTCCGCGTAATGCGCTACATCCGAATCCGCTGTGATATCGGAAACAATCACAAACGGACAAATCTCTAGTGCTCGTTTTACCAATTGGTTATCTGGCAAAGAGACAACAGGATTAGTTGCCATGATCCACAGAACTTTAATCTCACCACGTTCTACCGCCTCAAACAATTCAACGGCTTTTAAACCGGGCTGAGTGGCAATTTCTGGTGAATCCCAGAACGCTTGCACTTGCTCGATAGACTCTGCGTCAAAAGCACGATGAACCGCTAATTGATTTGCCAGTCCACCGACTTCTCGCCCACCCATTGCATTCGGTTGACCTGTAATAGAAAACGGCCCGCAACCTGACTTGGCAATTTTACCTGTCGCCAAATGTGCATTAATAATGGCATTGCCTTTATCGACACCATTTTCGGCTTGGTTAACCCCTTGGCAAAACAATGTGATTGCGGTTGGGCTTTGCGCAAACCATTGGAAGAATGTCGTGAGTTTTACTTCTGAAATGCCAATGGAAGACGTCAAATTAGTGATATCGTAACGCAAATCAGCAACTTCTTCTGCAAGCACCTCAAACCCGTCGGTATAGGAGTTTATGTATAGAGAATCAATGTATTGCTGCTCAATAAGAAACTTAAGCAACCCATTAAAAAGTGATACATCCCCATCGTTTTTAATCGGTAGATGCAAATCGGCTTGCTGCGCTGTGACCGTTTCACGCGGGTCAATGACCACTAGCTTGAGGTTAGGATTGTTTTCTCTCGCTTGTTGAATACGTCGGAATAAAACAGGATGCGTCCAAGCGGTATTAGCACCGCAAATTATCAATAGCTCAGTCTTATCAATATCGTCGTAATTGACGGGAACGACATCTTCACCAAATGCTCGTACATGAGCCGCAACCGCCGAAGACATACACAAACGCGAGTTCGTATCGATGTTTGCGCTGCCAACATAGCCTTTCATGAGTTTGTTGGCGACGTAATAGTCTTCCGTTAACAACTGCCCTGACACGTACATCGCGACGGAATCCGGTCCAAACTCCGCTTTCGCTTGATGAATCTTTTCAGCAATCAGAGCCGTGGCTTGTTGCCATTGCACCTCTTGCCCTTGAGGTCGTTGCTTGGTGACAAGCTTTGGATACAACAAGCGCGAAGGCATATTCAAACTCTCTGCCAGCGCGACACCCTTCACGCACAGTGATCCCGCATTTGCAGGATGACACGCATCCCCAACGATTCCTTTCGCATTGACCTCGACACCACATCCAACACCACAATAGGGACAAGTGGTTTTTTTGCATCCTTGCGACATAACACCTCCAGTGCGATTCAGCCCAACTTACTAGCAAAAAAAAGCCTCTCCCGAATCGAGAGAGGCAACAATGCCTTTAACGCTGTTAGTACATTTTCAAAAAGTAATACCCTATACCGCTCTCGCCTGCTATTAAGAGCGGCGCATCGAGTTATCGATGAACGTTTATGTAAAGCAAGTGAGGTGCCAAGATTAAAAACCCTTACTATACAAAAGGTTAGATTAAAACCAATTATAGCAACGTAATGCTACGCACTGATTGTGTGCAAATTTCGGTCATTATCGTGCAGTATTACTTTACTAATTCCATAACTAACCTGGATTCTTCGTCACCAAAATAATGCGCTTCTTCTTCTAACGTTTTAAAGCCAAGGGAGAGGTATAAAGACAATGCAGGTTGGTTCTTAGGATCGACAGTCAATTTCACGCTTGAGCCTAACGTCAACGGCGCAATAACGTTTTCTAGGAGGGAACGCGCAATACCTTTACCTCTATGTTGAATATCGACGGCCAATGACATGATCCAATATTGATGTGCATTTGTGCTAGTCGTTAGCAATATATACCCTGCGACCTGCTCTCCCTCTTTTGCTACCAGTAAACTCTCTCCCCAACAATCAAAAGCTTGCCGAAAGAAAAATTGAGGATAGGCGTGTTCTCCAAATAAAGTATTTTCGAGCTTATATATGGCAAATAAGTCCTCTTTTTGCGCAGACAAGATGTCCATTCAATGACTCCTTCTTTAACATGAATGGCAGCAGTATACCTAAATCTCATCTAAATGACGGGACACAAACATCTCAATTAAGTGCTTAAGAAATGTAATATTCTTCCTGAAAATTAGGCCTAACTCACTTAGAACATACATCTGTGATTAAGTTTTAACCACAAAATCAAAAACCACACAAGATGAAAATTTCAACACATACAACCATTAAACAAATTAAATTTAAGAACTTTATTCTGGTTTATTGAAAAATTCATAGTTGGATAATTTACAACCACACCAAATCCACAGCATTATTCACCAAGCTTCGCATGTGATAATAAACACTAAAACCTTTACCATTTTCAGCATTATTATTTTTATAAAAGCGAGTTTTAAAGTGAAAGAATCTCGAAATGCCTTAAATCCTAGTGAAATAAACACAACCACAGCTTGGTCAAAACATGATACACATTGGGTTCTTAGCCTATTTGGAACGGCCGTTGGCGCAGGCATCCTGTTTCTGCCAATTAACCTTGGGATTGGTGGTTTTTGGCCTTTAGTCGCGATGGCAGTACTTGCTTTTCCAATGACCTATCTTGCGCACCGTGGCTTAGCTCGTTTTGTACTATCTTCTAAGATCAAAAACGCAGACTTCACTGATGTAGTGGAAGAGCACTTCGGCGCAAAAGCAGGCCGTTCTATTTCACTGCTGTATTTTCTTTCGATCTTCCCGATCCTGTTGATATATGGGGTTGGAATAACAAACACAGTAGATAGCTTCATGGTAAATCAGGCTGATATGGCTTCTTTACCTAGACCTTTGCTTTCTGGCGTACTAGTGTTTGCACTAATTGCTATTATGATGGCGGGTGAAAAAGTAATGCTACGGGCCTTTGCCATTATGGTGTTCCCACTTGTTGCCATTCTTGCCTTTCTATCATTTTACTTAATACCGAACTGGACCATGCCTGTCATGGATGTGCCAGAAGCGTCAGCTTTTGCTAGCACTATGTGGTTAGCAGTTCCTGTAGTGATTTTCTCGTTTAGTCACGCAGCTGCAATTTCAAGCTTTGCAAATGTACAACGTCGCCATTACGGTAAGCAGGCAGATGCCAAATCCGAAGTTATTCTTCGTCGCACTAGCATCATGCTGATTGCCTTTGTTCTTATTTTTGTATTTTCCTGTGTGCTAACACTGTCACCTGAACAATTGGCTCAAGCAAAAGAACAAAACGTATCCGTATTGTCTTACTTAGCGAACGCAACCGATAATCCATTTATTGCAACACTTGGTCCTTTAGTAGCGTTTGTTGCTATCACTTCATCTTTCCTTGGGCATTTTTTAGGTGCGCGTGAAAGCTTAAATGGTTTAATTAACAAGCATTTTAACCTATCTGAGAAGCGTGTTGATCGTATCAGCGTGGCAGCACTGTTCTTCTCAATCTGGGCGGCGGCGATCATGAACCCAAGTATTCTTGGTATGATGGAAGCATTGTCAGGGCCTGTTATTGCAATGATCTTATTTATTATGCCAATGTTAGCGGTGTATAAAATCGAGGCGATGAAACAATATCGAGGAAATGTCTCTACTTACTTTGTTCTAGCAGCAGGCATTGTGGCGGTAAGTGCATTGATTTTTAGCTTCTTCAGCTAATAACTAAAGACTAGCTTGGATTTTCAGGGGAATACCTTACACAAGGTTAAGGTGATTCCCTGAATTTTCTTACTCTTTAAAAGGTAATCATCGTTACCCTTGACTCTTAAATAAGAGCGAAAACACCCGCAATCATAAGTACTGAAGCAATGCAGGTACGGCCGATAATGCCGAAGTGCGAAGGTTGAATCATTTCATTATGCATAGTTAATCTCCTATTTATTATAAAAGCCATTTTTTATTGGCTTAATAACACTATGTCTAATATCCAGTTTTTTAACAACCCATACAAACATTAAATATTTATGACAGAAACGTAATTTTTTACACTTCACCCTGATTTCGAGCGATGAATCCGCGGCTTAAATCATTAGATTGAGTCCACCGAATATGCTCGCCTACCTGTCATCGTTACCTTGTCTATACCATCGTCTAATCATTGCATAAGTTTTCAATAGGTTTTGTTTTATAAATCATAATATTATAGAGAGCCTTCTCGTCTCTCACTCCCAAAACACTTTACCACTGGGAATCCATCCGCACTTAACCAACAAGAAATGGTAGACTTAACTGGTATTCGGTTAAGAGATCACATTTTATTAATACGCTCATGCACTTCTCAATTAAAAAACTGGCTTGCGCACTTTGTACTGCACTTGGACTTTTCTTGCATCCCACCAACGTACTGGCGAGTACCGAAAAGCAAGCTTATCTGGAAGAACACATTTCAGCAGAAAGCAAGCCCATGTTAAAACTCTACTTTCGCTCGATGGGTAAGCCGCGATCAATTCAAAAAGATGAGTTAAATGCGCCACAGAATGCATCAGCGGAGTCTCTTGCTCTGTATTACTTTGCACGAAAGTACCTTAAGCGTTACGAAGGCGTTCCATTACCGAAAGATATGCCCGATTTAATCGAATTCGGTAAAAAGCACCATTTGGAATGGGTCGTCGCTGAAGCACAGCTCAATAAGGCTGTAACAATGATTGAGCAAGACGATAACTGGAACGCAGAATTGTTACTCCATGACGTTGTTTCTACAGCCCGTGATCTTGGTTATCTAGCATTAGAAGGCCGTGCTTACCGCTGGTTAGGCAATCTAGAAGTATCTCGCAATCAACTACGCAGTGGCCTAAAATATTATCGCAATGCCTATGAGTTATTAGAAAAAACAGTGTTTGAAATACAAGTCGCGATGACACTGAACAACATTGGGACGGTCTACATCGACGCATCAGATTGGGCTCGGGCCAACAGTTACCTAACGCAAGCTCTCGACACTTACCTAGAGAGCGAATATCAATACGATAATAGCTTTTTTATGGGGGTTATCTACGCAAACCTTAGCATCGTTCACTCGAGCCTCGGAGATAACAAAAAAGCGGAATATTATTTCAATGAAGCCATTCGACTTTCAATGCAAACGGGGTCGGACACAGTCAAGCACCACTCTTTATCCAGCTTTTCACAAATGTTGAGCTCGGTAGGAAAAATTGATGATGCATTAATGGTCGCACAACGTTGCGTAGACCTGCCCATTCCAAAAAATCTAGAAATGCTAAAAACGTCTTGTTACGAGGCATTTGCAGAGGCTTACCTCGCAAACAAACAATACGATAAAGCTATTACAACAGCGCTTAACGTTCTAGAACAAACCAAATCAACCAGTGAATTAGAGCTGCGTCAGCGTATTGATATGCTTTCGGTACTGGTAAACGCTCATCAAATTCTTAATGACTATGAAGCGGCTTTTCATTATTTAACCCAATTAAGAGAGCTAGAGGCTGAGTTTTCTCATCATATTCATGGTGAAGAGATGATTAACATTAAGTTTGACCTCGAAGCTAAGTTAGCCCAGAAAGAACTCAAATTGCTAGAAACAAAAAATGCGCTACAAGCCTCTGAACTGCGTTCACAGCGCTATCGAGAAATGTTCTACTTTATCGCTATTACGGCAATTGGTGTCGTTGGTTTTCGTTACGTACTGCGCGTTAGACGTATTAATAAAGCACTCACTCAAGAAAATACTACCGATCCGTTAACTCAACTGCATAACCGTCGCTATCTTCACATTTGGCTGGACAAAATGGCTCGTAGAAGCCCAGATAGAACATTTGCCTTAGCAGTTTTAGATGTTGATCATTTTAAAACCTTTAATGATCAATATGGACACGATATTGGCGATAAAATGCTGACTCATATTGCCACGCTATTTAATGAATCCACCCGCTCTGGTGACCTACTCATTCGTTGGGGTGGAGAAGAGTTTGTCCTATTATTCGAAGTACAGCGAGTTGAAGATTGCGCTAAGTTTTTGGAGCGATTGAGATATACTGTTGAAAACACACCATTGGTGGTTGACTCTAAACCATTAAGCGCGACAATTTCCCTTGGAGCAGTGGACAAACTGTCGGCACAAACAATTAAACAAGAATGGGATCAGTGGTTTTTCTTGGCAGACCAAGCTTTGTATGATGCGAAGCAAGCTGGCAGAAACCAGTTCATCATTCACCCTACATCATAAAAAAGCACACATGAAAAAAAATCTAATCATTATTACTTTTGCGCCTCTATTTCTTATGGCGTGCAGTAATCAGCAAGCATCTCAACTGGGAATGCGCAGCAGCAGTGTCAACGTATATGCCCAGCAAATGAGTAACACTCAACTATGTGAAACTCTCTACTACAACCGTGCAACCAACCAAACCAAAGTGGCGATTGGTGCTGAGTTCAATCGACGTGGATTAAACAAAAAGTGGTGTGATAAAGAATTCGATAAGTTGTACATTAAAAAGTGGATTGATAATGTGCTGCCTAAGGAAAAAGCCGAACCTAAGAAACCAATGGCAACTATTCAACCCGCTTCAACTAAATAACCCCCTCTTGAAGCAGACGGTACACTAGTATTTTCTGCTTTTCACTTTTCATGCATGTTCGATACGACATATAAAAACCTCATGGTTTCAGTAAATTAACAAAGACTTATGTTGTCCATCGAACTTTTAATGTAAACAAGTTGTAAATGGTTTTCGTCCTTATTCTTTGTCGTTAGCTTTGTTTGTTCCTGTTAGCGGAATATGAAACAGGAACTAAAAAATTCCAAACAAAGACATGAGGTCAAAAATGGAAATACGCATTAATCGCCTATTTGCCGCTATGTTGGCAGTAGGCATTGCACCTGCCGTCTCGGCGTTTGATCCACTCTATTCTGAACAATGGCACTTAGACAACACGGGGCAAACTGCGTTTGCGGCTAATCCTGCTGTTGCTGGGAACGACTTAAACACTAAGCTCACTCAGGCAATGGGGATTGCAGGTGTTGGTGTGAAAGTTGCCGTCATTGATTCTGGAGTGCAGATCGATCACCCCGACCTTGCAGGTAATATAGTTATAGGTAGCAGAAACTTCGTCGAAGACTCTTCATTCCCACTAAGTTATCCGGTTGATACTAATGGTCATGGCACTGCTGTAGCCGGTTTGATTAGCGCCGTCGGCAACAACGGTGAAGGCGGACGCGGTGTCGCTTCTCACTCTTCCCTCATTGGTTTTAACTGGTTAGCCAACCAGACATTAGAAGGTTGGTTAATCTCCCATGGCATGGACCCAGCAACACGTGATGTTCGCGTATTTAACCAAAGTTACGGTTTCAGCCCTATAAACCCGATTACTTTTGATGAAAGCGACCCTCAACTAAAACTTGAAATGGACGTGATGAAAAACGTCAGCGAGAGTAACGCCTGGGGTCGAGGTGCTGTATTTGTAAAGTCAGCAGGTAATGGTTACCGCTATTTCAATGCAGGGCGATTCTTCGTATTGCCAAGTAACTTCTTTGCTGGTGGAGACAATCAAGGCTTACCGATGCACAACTCTGCTCAGTCTTATGATAACGCCAATTACTTCAATTTAGTCACTAGTGCACTACGAGCGGATGGTACGCGAGCGAGTTACTCATCGGTGGGTTCGAACGTGTGGATTGCAGCACCAGCAGGTGAATATGGGCAAGATTTCCCTGCTATGGTCACCACTGATTTAATGGGTTGTGAAGAAGGGCAAAATACCAGTGAAGGCCTTGGCATTAATGGGTTACACGGCGGAACGGAGCTCGATCCGAACTGTAACTATACCAGTACGATGAACGGAACCTCATCGGCTGCGCCAAACACATCGGGTGCCATCGCAGCAATCATGTCAACCAACCACGCACTTTCTGCTCGTGATGTACGTGCTTTACTAGCGGAGACAGCAAAAGTAACGGATAAAGCGCATCCAGGCGTACAGCTTGAATTTACTAACCATAAAGGTGAACAGGTTAGCTACGAGGCAATTGCCCCTTGGCAGAAAAACGCAGCAGGCGTAGATTTCCATACTTTTTATGGCTTCGGCGCTGTAGATTTAGATGAAGCGATGCAACGTGCTCGCATGACGAATCGTGTTTTACCAGCTCAAGTCATTACGCCATGGGTTAATAACGCTACAGAAGTAAGTGTACCCGATGCAAGTCTAGTTGGTGGTTCTTCAAGTATCGCCATTGCCGATGAGCTGACAGTAGAATCCGTTCAAGTGACATTGACATTGGACCACGCTCGTCTGCCCGACTTAGCTATTGAGCTCATTTCGCCATCAGGGACTCGTTCCGTTTTGCAAACACCGCGCAATGGTCTTGTTGGTCAATCTCTTGATCCAACGATTACAGGCTACAAAGATCAATTAATGTTGTCTAACCAATTTTATGGCGAAGATGCAAAAGGCGAATGGACGTTGCGAGCAATAGATACGAACGGCGATGAAGTCTATTCTTACATTGCATATTTCAACTCTTCCACCACCTATGACGTTCCGATGGCAAACAACGCTCAACCCGGTGTTATTAAGAACTGGTCGATGCGCATATTTGGACACTAAGGAGTCAATAACATGAAATACAAATCATTTTCTATGCTGGCTCTCGTTATCATGACGTCGAGTGTATACGCAGAGCAACAGCTCTCTCAACAACCTGCACCAGAACTGTTTGTGCCATCAGAAGCGGTTGAGATTAATGGCCAAGACTATCGAAAAGTGCAAACTGGCACTGTTAGAACCCTATCTGAAGACGTAAAACTTCAAGCGGGTGATGAGGTGTTTAAGAATGCGTTTAGTAACGTATCCAAAGCCACTGGACTGGTTTACATCACCGTAAACAATCCTAACGAAGCGAAAGCAGTCGCCAAAGAGTTAAAATTAGAAGTTATCTTCGCAGAGGGGGAATCAGCGGTGTTAAAAGCATCTCAAGATCAAGATCTGCTAAGTATTAGCGACTACCTAAATGCAGACAGCCGGGTAAAAGCGTCTAAAATTGAACTAAACAGCGGTAAATACCGTGCACAATAATTCTCTAACAAGAGAAGTTGGCCTGTAAAACCATGCCTCAGCGATTGCTGAGGCATTTTTATGGGTAGGAACAGATACGCTATTATTCTTTAGTAACATTTCGCATAACTAGTATGATACCTAAACACCCTACTCGCCTGCGCCTGTCATTTCTTAAACAAAATAATTTCCGTTCTTAGCTCTTCTTCCGTGGTTTCCTTCGGACTATTCAGGTAGCGTTCGATTCCTAAAGGACTGGTTTTGACTTTCATGCCACTCTGACGGACCAAGTTCATCGCTAAAGCCCATGCATTTCCCAAAAACTGATATTCACCTCGGTGTTCAACGACAAATGTTTCACTCTCAGGAATGGTACCAGTAACCGCCCCTTGAGGCGCTGGTACTGAGTTATGAAGAGGAAAGCAAGTGATAAACTCGAATGTACCTTTCTGCATATCCATCGACTGGTAATAACAAAACAATTCACCATTCACGGATAGGGTTTCGTCACTAATTAACTGTTCTAGTTGCTGAACATGCTTCTCAATTACCGAACCTAATTCCTGCAAGCTAGCCACACCCTTGATCCCAATGTAATGAATTTGAGGCAACGTTCGGTTACCTATTTCGACTAAGTCTGAATGCACTCTTCCGGTTTCAAGCTTACTTTTGAGCATGCGTAACCCACGTTGATAATCCATCTCTATCATCGACTTAAACATACTTTTCAGAAAGAACAGATACCAAGGGACGCGAGATTGCATTTGCCATTCGACTAAACAGCCATTTTGTGACGGCGTCACGATTAGAGTCACCTTTCCATGGCTCTTGATTGGGCGAAAGAAATGTAGCTCCATATCTAATCGATGCTCTTGAGTACTTTCCAGTACAATCGCGCCAGTCCCAATACGCTGACCATTCCATTGATAACCAGCTCCAACGTGGCCCTGATTATCACTGAATGTCAGCTCGCAGCTTGGTTCAAGAATGATCCATGGTGACCAGCTGGGCCAGTTATTGAAGTTCTTGAGATAGCCAATAATTTCACTTTGATTCTTATTAATTTCAATACTTCGGCTGACCTGATAAGAGAGCATAACGGTTCCTCGAGTTTCCGCTTCACTAACTTCAGTCTAATTCAAATTCCAGTTTTTTCTTGTTTGACTACGGGTTAGATGCGTACGACAAGAAAAATCCAGAGCGTTAATTCTCACTTGAATCAATACGCGCAAAGCTAAGAGCAGAACTCCACTTTTGCACTAAATCGAACACCATCATCGTCCAGTACTAACGCCCACCCCATCCGTTCACATATTCGTTGTACGATAACAAGCCCACAACCATAACCAGCGTTGTACGTCTCGTTGCCATCGTGACGGTTTAGGATCTTAAGCGCATGACCTTTCAACTCAATTTCAATATCTCCCACACTATAGCTAAAGGCGTTTTTAATCAGATTGTTGATAACAATGGTCACAAAACTCTCTGGGGCCTTCATTACACCACTATGTTGTTCGTGCAAAGCGTAATTCGAATCTTGCTTGGCAAATAAAGGCGCTAGCTCTTCCAACTGTTTTTGTAAACAAGTGAGAAGCTGATGCTCTCCATAATGCTGAGGCTCTATTTTCTCTTTACCAAGTAAGAGAAACGCTTCTGTCAGTACACGCATTTCGTCACAAGCTGACTGCATCCTCGTGATGGCTTTTTGCGCAACTCGAGGTTGATCAGGAATACGCGTCAGAATGTCTGTTGAGCCTTTAATCACCATGATTGGCGTTCTCAACTCATGCGATGCAAAACGGCTAAATTCTTGCTCTCGTTTGAAATAGCCCGCGATATCGTTTTTATTATCCAGCAAAGTTTGCTCTATCTGGCATGTTTCGCTGAACTTAGTTTCAACTTGGAAAGCGGGTTGATCCGGTGACATTTGGCTAATTTTGTCTTCGATTTGCGCTAGTGGTCGAGACAATATTCGCACCATATAAATGCCATACCCGACCATAACAAATGAAAATAAGCCACCGAGCAGCAGCGTAAACTGATGCAGCGAGCTTTCGTATTCGTCCAAGTAATCATCTGAGTCATCTTGAAACACAATGTACATAAGCCCCTTCCCTGAGGGGTGTTTCAATACAACAAAGTGTTTATCTTCTTCACCAAGCAGGTATTCGTAAAAACCAGGTGAAGTAAAAGAGAGCAACCAATCGGGTGTCGGTGCTTCACTCCAATATGAGTTGAATTCCAATACGTTTGGCAATGGCGCATCCCAACCCTGTTTCTCGAAATTCTCACTATAAAGCGCCGCTTCAGTATCGAGCCAGTGATGTAAACTCAGCACTTCCAGTTTGTTTTCTGCCACATAAATCAGCGACCAAAAAAGAGTAAACATCACAAACGTCATGACCCCAAAACCCCAACGGATCTTGCGATAAATGCTTGGATATTCGTTATGCTTTAAGTCGGTAACCTTGTCCATGAATAGTCTCTAATCGTGATTCTTCAAAACCTTTGTCTAGCGCGGTTCTTAAACCGTAAATATGGCTACGAAGTGCATCACTTCCGGGTGGTTCGTCTCCCCACACACTATCGATCACTTCTGTGCGCGTGACCGCTGCTGGAGCACGTTGGAGGAGCAATTTTAAAATTTTAGTTTGAATTCGACTCAGCTTAATTTCTTTGTCTTTTCTCGTTACTTTTCCTGTCCGCGCATCTAAACAAATATCTGCAAATTTGAGCGTTCCGATATCTTGTCTTGGACCACGATTAGCCAAAGCATGAACACGCAAACTGAGCTCTTCCATCGCAAATGGCTTCATTAAATAGTCATCTCCCCCCGCTTTAAAAGCCGCGATTTTGTCCTCTAGCGTATCTTTTGCCGTTAGGAAGAGAATTGGCGTTCCACATAACTTATCTTGTCGAAGCTTCTGTACCGTACTGATGCCATCGAGCTTCGGCATCATGATATCCATGATGATTACATCTTAATGATTTTCCTCGATTAACTTAATCGCAGCCTCTCCATGAAACGCACAATCGATAATCATGCCTTCTAGCTCAAGATAGTCTGCAATCGTCTCCGAGACGTTATGGTTGTCATCTACAATTAAAATTTTCATAAAATCACATTTCTTCACGATCTCTTCACGATATGCCCAATAAGATACAGGCAATTTCCTAAACTCGCTCGTAAATTGAGGTTAATACAATGAAAAAACTCGCTCTTATTTCTGTAGTAGGTTTGGCATTGTCTGGTTGTGGTGGTTCAGGTGGTGGCAGCAATAGCGATAGCACATCAACTCAACCAGCAGTGAAACCAAGTGTAGCGATTGGCTCTGTTGAAGCGGTCAACGCTGAAGAAAGCACGTTAACCGTCAATGGACATACGTATCGTGTGTCTGAGGTGGTTTATGACGACACACAAGTGCAACTGGCCGATGTAAAACCAAAAATGGTGGTTCGCGTGGGGTCAGATATTCAGCAAGCTTCGAATAATGGCGTCCGAGTCACACTTGAACCAACCATTACAGGACGTGTCACAGCGATTGATCATGTGAAGAAAACATTTACGGTAAACGGCGTAGATCTGCAGTTTGACGGTTTAAGTGATGATATAGAGGTCAACGACTGGGTGATGGTGTCATCATTGCCAACTGCTGATGCGGGTTATCGAGTGTTGTCTGTGGTCGAAATCGACGTAGATAACGATTACCCAGCCCTTGGAAGCTACTACGAACTGGAAGGCCGTATTACCAGTATCGATGAAAATGCTGGCACGTTTGAGCTTGGTACAAATATAACCGTATCTTACGACAACATTAGCCAACTTAGCATCGGCCAATGGGTGGAAGTAGAAGGTGAAATGCAAAACGGTATCTTCATGGCACATGAGGTACAAGTTGAAGGCTACGACGTCATAAGCAATGACAGCGATGTGGAAGGCATCGTGACTTGGGTTGCCAAGGATTATAGTGAGTTCTCTCTAAACTACCGAGGAGCCTTCTTCATTGATAACGCAACACGCTTTGAGGATGGTAGCAAAGCTAATCTAGAACAAGGTCAAGAAGTAGAAGTGACCTCTGTGATGAAAAATGGCAAACGCACCGCTACCGTCATCGAATTTGAGCGGTCGGAGTTTGACAATGACAACCAATGGCGAGGTAAAGAGTTTGAATGTGAAGGCTATGTATCAAACTACGATGCTGATTCAAGAGTGTTTGAAATCGAGCATTGTGAGAATGATGCTGATCAAGTACTAAGTAACACCACCGTTGTGATTGATGCACAAACACGCTTCCAAGGCATTGAAGAACTTAACCTAAATGGTGCTCGTGTCGAAGTCGAAGTCGAAGGTGTGATCATTAACGAGCAAAATATTGCCCGTGAAGTGGAGTTAGACGTTTACGACAACTAATCCCTTCTACGCTTAAGAAAAAGTGTCACTTCGGTGGCACTTTTTCTTTTCACCTTACTTTGCTTCCCAAGCTCAAACCAACAAATTCTCAGCCAAAGCCTTTTCTCTCCGTTACACTTTACCTATGTTTCACAACATTGGTGACGAATATGAAAAAACGCAACCTCATTTTGTTAATCTTGTTTTTTGGTTCAGCCACGAGCTTAGCTAGCGTTATGGATCCTGACTGCGATGCAGAAAAGGCAGCTAAAGCCGCTGCGACAAAAGCCGTGGTTGGTGTTGGTGGTCGCTGTACGCCTAAAGAGGCACTGAAAGATACCGCAGTTGATGCAGGAAAAGACAAATTGCCAGATGAAGGGATGGCGGGTAAAGCTGTTGATGCAATGACACCTGAAAAAGAGAAGAAAACGGTGAAAGACGTAACCAAAAAGCTCAATAAAGATTGATACGCTTTCTTGTCGTTAACTTTAATAGCGAAAATTCCCCCCCAAAAAAAGAGCGCCGATTGACGCTCTTTCCGAACTTTAATAGATAACCAATTATGCGGTTTCTGCTTCACCTATCCAATGATAATGGTGGTTGGCTTTTTTCCCCACTAAACCGAGCTCTGCCAATTCTTCAAATACCTTGTCTACCTCTTCCGCAGACAGCTTAAACTGTTTAGCAACGGCTTTTTTGGTGCACGTAATTTGATGCGTTTTAAGTGCATCGCTAACTTGCTCTAACAAGGTTTTCGGTTCCTTTGGTTCTTCTGGCTCCGGCGCAGCTGGTATTTCTTGCTCTTCTTCCTCTTTTATATAAGGAAGATAACCCGCAGGCGCTGGATCTATATCGCGAACTGTTTTCAATATCATGCCCTCATTTCTGCGATAGAAATATCGGAACCGTTGCTCTTCACCAATCAAGCCAACAAAAAATGCAGCAAAGAAGTCCAAAAGAATCGAAAGAAATACAACCAAGCCAAGCTGAGCTTGCTGAGAGGTGGTACCAAATGCGTTGGCTAGGCTATCAATCAAACCAATCACTGAGCCTTGCGTAACCGGCGGTAAACTATCACGCTCCATAGCCAAGCGTTGCTGCTCTTCACGTAAGGTTTTGTTTTGATCCTGAATGCGAGTTACACCAGTCGCGATACGCTCCATCTCGATGTATTTCTGCGCTGCCATATTGTTGAGCTCAATCTGCTTATCGATTGCCGCAATCTGACGATTAAACGCTTCCACTTTCGCCTGCTCTACCGAAATATGACTTTGTGCACTATTGGTTGCACTATTTATGCCACCAATACTACCGCCAATGGAAATCGCAGCTAAGACTAAATAAAACACGAGAGCGGTTGCTGCTCCTGTGTAGTTGCGATGGGCTCGGCGCTCACCGTATTCATACCAAGCGTAAAATTTACCCGCTTCAAAAATGATCGCTAAACCACCAAATAAGGTTTGCATCATCGGATTTTCGTCGATAGACAAAAACAGCAATAGAGAAAAAATAGTCGATGCTAAAATCGCAGCACCGGTGAATGCATATACACTCACCATGGCAAATCGACCTTTAGGGTATCGATATCCAATCTGTTGTTCGTATTTCATTTGAGAAATTTCTTAAGATTAATCGCCCCTCCGACTAAGTAGGACGGACGTTTCTGGCATGTACAAAGGAGCGCAGAATACCGTATCCTTTATTAAATTACTGTCATAATTCCGTTAATGGAAAACAAGTGAAGATTCGGTGTGCATTTTGAATCGATATCAGCCAAATCTAGCACGTAAAAACACCACCACGACACCCACTAACCGAAGCTTCAGTGGCATATAAGAGAGATTAATTCGGTATCTTCAAAAGCGACTAGGCAAGACTGACAAGTTGAATTGGAGGTTGTGAATGTCAGCCGAATCAAGACATTAAAGCGTTAAAAATAGACAATAAAACAAATAATGCACACTTGCATCACCTTTTAGTAAACTGATAATTACATTGTTTGGTTAATTTGTTAGTATCCCGCGCCGAAGAAGATAAGCACTCAATTGTATGGAAAACACTCTAATACAGCACAAACACCATCGCTTGCACGCTATTGCGGTTATTATCGCGGTGTTGTTTCAGTTGTATTTAGCGTCCACAGCCGCTCTTAACCCTACACAAGTTCACAGCACAACTTGGCTCAACAAAGTCCAAAGTGAAAAGGTTTTACTGTGTACCGCAGATGGTTTCAAATGGGTGGATATCAATACGTTGATTGAGGCTAACGCTCAATCTTCTTCTAAGCTCATCCAAGATCTTAACTTACACGACGGCTTCCAGTTTGAATGCCCGCTTCTTCAAGCTGTTCAATTCTTTCTTTTAGTTGCGATTGGGCTTTACCTGACAACCATCCATTGGCTGCGCCGAGTAAAGTATGCACTGACGACTTATCACTTTTCAAAATGCGATAAGCTCGTTTACAAACACATCGCGCCTAAGCACTCTCCGCCGAGTGTTTTTCCTGCCTAACAGGCATCTAATCATTGACAACTTTATTCAAAAATAACGATGACTCTGTTTGTTGTCCATTCAGAGAAGCTATTAATTCAAAAGGAAAAACACATGCTTAAATCATTAAAAACCGCCGCTATCGCGCTTATTGCTGTCATCGCTAGCCCACTGAGTTTAGCGCACGATTATGAAGCAGGAAAAATTCATATCGACCATCCATGGAGCCGCGAAGCGCCACCAAACGCACCTGTTATCGGTGGTTTTTTTCAATTAACCAACCACGGTGACAGTGAAGATGCATTGATCGCAGCAGAAAGCCCAATCGCAGGGCATGTCGAAATTCACACGCATAAGAAAGAAGATGGTGTGATGAAAATGATTAAGATTGACGAAGTGCGCGTTCCAGCCAATGACTCAGTGTTGTTTAAGCCAGGCAGCTTCCATTTAATGATTTTTGACCCAACACAAACTCTTAAAGAAGGCGACCGCTTCCCTATGACGTTAACATTCAAAAACGCGGGTAAAGTGGAAGTAGAAATGGCGGTTGAAAAACAAGGTCACATGGAAAAACACATGCACCATTAATGACGTAAACAAAAGTGCCCGCTGATTTAGCGGGCATTTTTATCTCAGCTTAGTCAAAATCATTATTCCGGTAGATCCTAACTCGACTCTTCAGAATAATGGTGATGAATAACGCTCGGCGAAACGGGGTCACATATCATAACAGCGTGCTCGGGCAAGAGATTCTAAATCACGCTCGTCCCTCACTATTCAGAATGACCTTGAAAGACTTAAGATCCTAAAAAGGTTCCCTACCCGCTTAAAACTCAACCTCTCGACAAAGTTCTCCAACCATCACTTGGCAAGCCTAAATGAAATCATAAGTTTGGCAACAAAGACCCACTGTTAATCGGCTTTCTTTCTACTTGAAACAAACCTCAGCCCAACGAGCTAAGCCGGCAGTTACTGAGCCAAAATAGTTTCCACTGACAACCGGAATACTTGGCAGTACGGTTTGCACCGCATCGCGCAAGATTGGCGAGCGTGCCGAACCTCCAGTCATAAAGATAGCATCGGGTTTAACTCCAGCTTGCTCTACCGCTTCTGTCACCAACGCCGTCATTTTATTCTTTGGCGACTGGATCGCTTCGATCATTTCGTCACGTTGTACATCAACTTCAATCGTTTCTGATAGTAAGTTGATGCCAGTTCGGTAAGAAGCTTGTTCTGAAAGTGCCACTTTTGCCTCTTCGGCACGGCGAACAATGTTGTAGCCTAAAGACTCATGATACACCTCTAGCAAACGAGCAAGTTTTTCTGGCTCTTGAGCCTGCTTTTGAAGCAACTTTAACGCTGATAGGTTCTCTCGCGAATAGAAGTCACTCTGCGCTTCTACATTATTGATTGCTATCGGGTTCCAGAATTGGGTAGTCGGCATCACAATGCCTGACTCCATTTTACTTCCCATGCCAAAAGGGAACATGAGCTGCTTAAATGCTAGCGCGATATCAAGATCATTCCCGCCGACACGCTGGCCACTGTGAGCTAACAAGCTTGCGGTCCTATCTGCTTTGCCGCGCCAAGACGGTCCCATTTGGATCAACGAACAGTCCGTTGTACCACCGCCAATATCGACTACTAGAATGATTTTATCTTCGCTGAGTGTCGCTTCATACTCTAGGCCCGCCGCGACAGGCTCAAACTGAAACTCCACATTTTGGAAGCCCGCACGTTTCGCTGCCCGCAACAAAATGCGTTCAGCCTGAATGTTAGCCGTTTCACCGCCACGCCCATGAAAGTTAATTGGTCTGCCGATCACAGCATCGGTAATACTTTGCTGCGCATCGTTTTCGGCTTGAGACTTAATATTGTCCATCATCGCGCAGACAAGGTCTTCGAAGAAAGCCAATTGCACATCACGCAAGCCAGATGCACCAAGAAAAGACTTCGGCGATTTCACATAATAGATATCGCGAGGATCTTCCAAATAGAGATTAAGTGCAGCCTGACCAAACGCGATGTCGTCGGATTCTAAGTCAATACTTTCTTCTCGGTTTAAATTGATTGCCCGGCGTAAAACCTGCTCACCAACTTGATCTAATGGTTTAATATCTCGATGGCGAAATAAATGCTCGGATACCGATTCACGAGTCGGTGCAGCAAGGGTGGAAGGAATAAAAGGGCTGTTTCCTTCCAGATTAAGCAGTACTGGATCACCCGATTCCATTTTAGCCACTGAACAGTTTGCAGTACCATAGTCAAAGCCGATAAACATTGTTTCTCCCACTGTCCCACTGATTAGTGGCCTTTTGAGCGTTAAAAAGCTGGCAATGCTAACTTAATGGCATAAGAATTACTATCCCAAAATCAAGTGTAATTTAACGTGGAAAATCTATCTAAGGTACACTACTTTCTCTTTTTGCAGATGGCACAACAACCGCTACCAATAAAGCTAACAGCAGGAACACAGGGCTAAGCATTAATCCATGCCAGATTGAATACCCATCATGGAACAGCCAGAATATACCAAGCGTCAGTAGGTACGAAAAGTAGCTGCAAAACACCAAGCTAATCGCGACAAAGCGCTTTTGATTAATAATAAGAATCCGCACTAGATACTGGCTAAGAATACCGGAGCAGCGCATGGCAAGTTGCCAATTAATGATAAAGAAAGCAAGCGCAATAAACCCAGCTACGACCAGTGCATCATGCGTGCTTAAAATGAAGTAGCTACCAAATCGGCTTATGATGACCGGATAATCGCCTTCGTATATCGTTGACCAAGATATTGCGTTCGCTGCTGCTACGTAATTGGCAAAATAAGCAATAGCGTAGAAAGTCGTTTGAGAACTGAACGGCTGAAATACATCCCTACAAAATCCTCGCCATTCTTCTTTGTTGGCGGTAGGCCCTACCCAGTCACGTTTTTTTTGGGCGGTACGCTCGGCAAACTCAGGCCCGTTGCGAAACAACAGCCAAAATATATAGAGTGCAAGTATAACCAAGAGTATTGAAAACATACCCTTCCCCCTCAGAAATTATCGGCGCCACTGCCAATGGCGTTGGGGTCGTAAACTGCACTTCCCTGCTATACCTATTTGATTTATCAAAGACTTATTATTTTATTACCACCAAAATTCATTTAATGGCATGCTAAACAGCAACATTTTCACGCTTTGTGCGTGAAGTTCGAAAGCCTACTTTTAGGTTTAGCACAAAAATAACTACAGCAAAGCGTAAGAGAGGGATTCCGCACCCATCAATGAAGATGAGGCGTTAAGCAGAAGCTGCGACCGCAATGAGAAGAGAAGGATTCAAAGCGGTCATGCATGGGCGAGAAGAGCAACTATTTCTCTAACTTTTCTTCAAATACACCAATCTCTCTGCCCAACCAAATCGCGCGTTCTGTGTGATCGAGCAACTCTTCTTCGCTTACTGGGTGAATAAGCACAGAAAAATCGCCTCGAATCGTATCAAGCCACGCCAAGAACTCTTCACTCAGTGATTCTAGGTGAATTTCAAACATCGGCATCTTGTGTGGGCCAACTAACCTTCCAACTAATGGAAACACACGCAGCACATCTTGACGCTCTTGACGGATGATCTCGTTCAAGGCTTGCGCTTTATCTTGTTCTCTTAGGGGAAAATAAACATGAGCGTGGTACATAACTTCTCCATAATCACTTCCGCTTGAGCACCACCTACTTTGGATAAGCTCAAGGACTGCCGAGGGTATACATTTGTAATGCCGTCACCCTACCTTGATTCCACTCAGTTGGGAAGAAGTTATGCATTCTCATAAGGTCGAGGCTTCGAGCACAACAAAAATTTGCAATTCATCATATAGCAACTGTTTGAGTTGATTCATTAATAATGACTCACTTTGTCAAATTTTACAGCCAAATTTTGTTGCAAATATGTTTCATTAACCAGTAATTAAATTCGAGTTTAAAAATACCACCAACAAAATAGCAGCATATTACTCTGCAAAATCAGGGTGTAAGCAAAACTTTACTACTGAGCGAAAGTCAAAATGAAGCATAATTTAACAATTTGTTTACACTTATTGTATCTGGCTATACCACGATTTAGTTAGAGGGTTAGATACAGAAAAGCCTTTCTCTGTATCTTGCGGTGAAATAGTCGCAGCGATGTTATCGACAAATAGTTTAAGGGACGAACAGATGCCTACCGCTATCGAAAGCACACGCAACCTTAGGTATGGCCTTTGCGCTGATATCAGAGTTTGAGTACCCATACAAACTCTGGTTTTGTATGAACAGCTGCAGTCCAAAAGACCCGCAGCGTCAAAAGGAGCTTGAGATGAACGTTCAGGCATTACCCATGCATCGGTTTATCGACCATCGTGGGGACCTAGTCGGCCAACTACCCAACTGGGCTGACACTGAAACATTGGTCGGGTTTTACCGAGATATGGTATTAACTCGCACTTACGACAACAAAGCAGTTGCCTTGCAACGCACCGGTAAGCTAGGGACCTATCCCTCACACTTAGGCGCGGAAGCCATAGGCATTGCGGTCGGCAGAGCACTTAAAGCCGATGATGTGTTTGTCCCTTACTACCGCGATATGCCTGCGATGTGGTGTCGTGGCATTGGCATGGAAAAGAACCTTCAATACTGGGGTGGCGATGAGCGCGGGAGTGATTTTGCTCCTGAAGGCAGTCCGGTTCCTAGCCGAGACCTTCCCTACTGTGTACCCATAGCGACGCAATGTACGCATGCTGTCGGGGTGGCTTCCGCGCTAAAAATTCAAGGTAACCATGAAGCTGCGCTAGTCATGTGTGGCGATGGTGGTACATCCAAAGGGGACTTTCTTGAGTCAATAAACTGCGCAGGTACTTGGAATATTCCACTTGTTTTCGTCGTAAACAATAACCAGTGGGCAATTTCAGTGCCGCGTAGTCTCCAATGTGCCGCCGATTTCTTATCAGAAAAAGCGCAAGGTGCAGGTATACCGGGTATTACTGTCGATGGTAACGATGTCGTCGCCGTTTATGATGCAACTAAAACCGCCCTTGAGAGAGCAAGAAAAGGGAAAGGCGCAACACTCATCGAAGCGGTGAGTTACCGACTGAGTGACCACACTACGGCCGATGATGCGACTCGTTATCGTAAAGAAGATGATGTTCAAACTGCATGGCAATACGAACCTATCGCACGTCTTAAAACGTACCTCCTTAATCAAGGCGCTTGGAGCGACGAACAAGAACAGCAATGGCTAGATTACTGTAAAGAGCAAGTAGAGTTAGCTGTTGAACGCTATCTGAGCTTACCGCCACAAGCACCAGAAACCGGTTTCGATTATTTGTATGAATCGCTACCTCAAGAGCTTCATGCACAAAGAGATGAACTCATCAACAAGGCAATGAGAATGCAGGGAGGCAGACATGGCTGAGCTAACGTTGGTTGAAGCAGTTAACCTTGCCCTGCACCACGAAATGCAACAAGACCCCAATGTTGTCGTATTAGGTGAAGACGTGGGCGATAATGGTGGTGTATTTCGTGCCACTGTCGGACTCAAGCAAGAGTTTGGTCTTAAACGAGTCATCGATACGCCACTCGCTGAAGCCTTAATCGGCGGGGTTGCGGTCGGTATGGCAACGCAAGGATTACGACCTGTCGCCGAATTTCAGTTTCAAGGTTTCGTTTTTCCTGCGATGGAGCACTTAATGTGCCACGCGGCTCGAATGCGTAACAGAACTCGCGGTCGGCTCACTTGTCCCGCGGTTTTCCGTGCGCCATTTGGCGGCGGTATCCACGCTCCGGAACACCACTCAGAAAGCGTGGAAGCGTTATTTGCTCACACTGCTGGATTTAAAGTGGTGATTCCTTCTTCTCCACAACGCGCATACGGCTTACTTCTCGCTGCAATTAGAAGCAATGATCCCGTCATGTTCTTCGAACCGAAGCGCATATATCGCACCGTTAAATCTGAAGTCGTTGATAACGGCGAAGCACTCCCACTCGACACCTGCTTCACCTTACGCAAGGGGCGAGATATCACGCTCGTTACTTGGGGCGCATGCGTCGTAGAGTCACTTCAGGCCGCGCAAACCTTGTCTAGTCAGGGAATTGAAGTCGAGGTGATTGATTTGGCGAGTATTAAGCCAATTGATACCGCGACGATTTTCAGCTCACTAGAAAAAACTGGACGTTTACTCGTTGTTCATGAAGCGAGTAAAACTTGTGGTGTGGGATCTGAGCTATTAGCTCGAACCGCTGAACACGCCATGTGCTTACTTAAAGCCCCACCTAAACGAGTAACTGGAATGGACACCATTATGCCTTATTACCGTAACGAAGATTATTTCATGGTTCAGAAAGAAGACATTGTGACCGCAGCGCGCGAACTCGTGGAGGATTGGAAATGAAGACGTTTAACTTACCCGATCTCGGCGAAGGCCTCGCTGAATCAGAAATTGTAAAATGGCACGTTAATGTCGGTGACATGGTTAAATTAGATCAAGTGATCTTAACCGTAGAGACAGCAAAAGCGACGGTCGACGTCCCTGCCCCCTATTCGGGCCGTGTGGTCAGCCGTCATGGTGAGGAAGGTGAAATCGTCAATATTGGTGCATTACTGCTAGAGATTGATGAAACAGGTGCCGGGAGAGAAGTAACGGCAGAGAAAAAAGCCACTGCTGACGCCGCAACCGTCGTCGGTAGCGTTTCTCACCAAGCGCATCATGTTAACGTTGATGATTTCTGGATTGGTGGCAACCACAACACGACAGAAAGTAACCTCGTTACCGCCCTGCCTTCGGCTCGCTTGTTGGCACAAAAACTTGGGGTAGATCTTAACCTTGTGTCAGGTAGTGGCCCGAACGGACTTATCGTAGATGCCGATATTTACGACGAAGCCGGAAAACAGCGTCCAGGCACCGAAGTTTTGAAAGGCGCTCGACGTACCATGGTATCGTCTATGACCGAATCGCACGAACATGTTGCTGCCGTAACCATTACGGAAGAAGCATTGTTGGAAGATTGGCTGCCAAACGAAGATATCAGTATCCGCCTTGTTCAAGCGATTGTTCATGCGTGTCAAGAAGAGCCCGCTTTAAACGCTTGGTTTGATGCCGAAACCATGACACGCTGTGTACACACAACGGTCAATGTAGGAATTGCAGTAGATAGCCGTCATGGATTGTACGTGCCAGTCTTGCGCCACGCAGATGAATACGAGCCACAAGATGTTCGTCGTTGGCTCGATCAAACCGTTGAAGGGATCAGAGAGAGAAAAATCGGTCGTGAGCAATTGCAACACGCGACGATTACGCTTTCCAACTTCGGCGCGATTGCCGGTATTTACGCAACACCTGTCGTCACACCGCCACAAGTCGCTATTGTCGGCGCGGGCCGAATACTCGACCGAGTTGTGATAAGAAATGGTCAAGCAATTTCGGTGAAAGCAATGCCGCTATCCGTAACGTTTGATCATCGCGCTTGTACTGGTGGTGAAGCTGCAAGGTTTACGAAAGTACTTGCAGAGCACCTGCAACGTCCGAGCGAAAAGTAACTTATTAAAATCAAATGATAAAGGCTTCCAATTTGGAAGCCTTTTGTTTTAGGGAACAAGACTATATCTACAGCTTCTCTAACAGCTCAGGCATTACCACAAACAAATCGCCGACCAATCCATAATCTGCAATGTCAAAAATAGGCGCATCAGGATCACTATTAATTGCAACAATCACCTTGGAATCTTTCATTCCCGCCAAATGCTGGATCGCGCCAGAAATTCCGACGGCAATGTATAACTCCGGTGCAACAATTTTGCCGGTTTGCCCGACTTGATGGTCATTAGACACATAGTCCGCATCGACCGCCGCTCGTGACGCCCCTACCGCTCCACCTAGCTTGTCAGCCAATTGTTCTACTAAAACAAACTTCTCTTTACTCCCGAATGCACGACCACCCGACACTACTACTCTAGCCGCTGGCAATTCTGGTCGCTCACTTTCTGGCGTTTGTTGCGAAACAAACTCACTAAGTTTATTGATAATCACCGTGTCGACTTGAGTAAGCTTAGGGACAACTGGTGTGTCAGATAGCTCTGCGGCATCAAAAGCCGTACTTCTTATGGTCATCACTTTATAGGGATCATTCGACGTGACTCTCGCCAATGCATTTCCAGCATAAATTGGACGAATCACCGTATCGATAGACTCGATTGTCATCACGTCAGAAAGTTGACCAACATTAAGCAACGCCGCCACACGAGGCATCACATTCTTACCAAATGTACTGGCAGGAGAAAGAATGTGTGAGTAGTTTTTGGCTACTTGTGAGATCAAAGGTGCGATATTTTCCGCTAATCCATGTTCATATCCCTTCGCATCAACCCAGATAATTTCTGCAACACCCTGAACACAATTCAACTCATCCAAAACTGATTGGCACTGATAACCAATAAGCAACACAGAAACAGGAAGCGATTTATCATCATCCTTAATCTCAAATGCCGCTTTAATTGCACACAGCGTCCCTACAGCCAACGATTGGTTGTCATGCTCTGCGAGCACAAGTGTTGCTAATGGTCGGTCTTCCATGGTCATGCCTCATATAACACGTCAGATCCATTACTTGAGCTTAGTCCACTTCACGTTAACGTCAACTGAGCTATAGTTTTCTGTATAGAAACCAAAACCTGTCACGCAGATGACGATAATAGAAAGGAAGCATAAAGATGGAACGAGAATGCATGGAGTTTGATGTCGTGATCGTGGGGGCCGGACCTGCAGGCTTAAGCGCCGCTTGTCGGCTAGCTCAACTCAGCCAAGACAGTGAAGGTGACGCACTTTCAATTTGCGTTGTAGAAAAAGGCTCAGAAGTGGGCGCACATATTTTATCTGGCGCTGTTTTTGAAACTAGTGCCTTAGATGAGCTTTTCCCCAATTGGAAAGAAATGGACGCCCCGCTAGCAGCCTCGGTTCAACGAGATAATTTCCTTTATCTTACTACTGAACAAAACCATATTCGAGTTCCTCACATCCTTACACCGCGTCCAATGATAAATGGCGAGAATAATTACGTAATTAGCCTTGCCAACCTTTGCCGTTGGCTCGCTAACCAAGCAGAAAATCTTGGGGTGGAAGTTTTTCCGGGCTTTGCCGCTGCAAGCATCAATTATGATCAGACTGGCGCAGTGACAGGCATTAACACGAGCGATATGGGACTAGATAAGAACGGCCAGGCCAAACCTAACTTTGAACCAGGTATCGAGCTAAGGGCAAAATACACCCTTTTTGCTGAAGGTTGTCGCGGACATCTGGGTAAAGAACTTATTCAAAGGTTCGACCTAGACGCAGGAAAGCAACCACAGCACTACGCGCTTGGCCTAAAAGAGATATGGGAGTTACCCACTGACAGTAAGGATGTATCTGGCAGTGTTATCCACTCCGCTGGCTGGCCCTTGAGTGAAACAAATACCACAGGCGGCGGTTTTCTCTATCACATGGAGAACAACCAAATCGCCGTGGGGCTTATTGTCGACTTGAATTACAGCAATCCTTACTTGAGTCCGTTTGACGAATTTCAACGCTTTAAGCACCATCCTGCTATTGAACCACATTTGAAAGGTGCTCAGCGCATCGCTTACGGCGCAAGAGCCATTGCGAAAGGTGGGCTTTCCTCTCTGCCGAGACAGCAATTCCCTGGCGGTTTATTGATTGGTTGTGATGCGGGGACTTTGAACGTTGCTAAAATTAAAGGCAGCCACACAGCAATGAAATCCGGAATCATTGCAGCAGAAGCGGTACATACGGCCCGACAAACTGGAGCTTCTGAGCCAGACTACCAGTCGTTGTTTGAATCATCATGGTTGTATGACGAACTCGCCGAAACGCGTAACTTTGGTGCGAACATTCATAAGTTTGGCAGCATACTTGGCGGTGCTCTTTCGACTTTTGAACACAACCTGTGGCAACCACTGGTTAAGAAGCCGTTACCTTGGTCTATCAAGGACTATTCGCACGATCATGAGCAGTTAAAACCTAAACAAGAGTGCCACCCAATTGCATACCCAAAACCAGATGGTGAAATCAGTTTTGATAAGCCTTCGTCGGTATTTTTGTCGGGAACACAGCACGAAGAGAATCAACCTTGTCACCTTGTTCTGACTTACCCTCACATTCCAATTGATGTGAATTTAGGTATGTATGACGAACCGAGTCAGCGCTATTGCCCCGCTGGGGTTTACGAAGTGGTGGAAGTGGACAATAAGTTGAAGTTTCAGATAAATGCCGCCAACTGCGTGCATTGCAAAACCTGTGACATCAAAGATCCTTCGCAAAACATCACGTGGAAAGCACCAGAAGGTGGCGGTGGACCGAGCTATCAAAACATGTAGATACGTTAGTATGTTGACGATCTAACAAATGGATAAACAAACCGATTGGCAGAGCCTCATTACTCCTGCCAATCGACAAAATGATCAAGCAAGAAGTCGATAGCCAATCGCGCTCGTAGTGGTAGAAAGTGACGATTCTGATAAACAATCCAGCTGCTGTTGCCACTTCCCCAATAGGGCTCTAGGATTGGCACCAAACGACCAGACGAAATAGCACCGTTGAAACTGCTCTTCGGTAAGTACGCCACACCTAATCCTTCTGCACAGGCTTGCAAGACCGTGTGTGCGTTATTGCTCTTCCATCTGCCCTGCACTTTTACGCCATCTAAAGGCTTGCCGTCTTTTTCAAACAACCAAACGTCCTTATTGGCAATAATGCAGCTATGACGCTTGAGTTGCTCGGGGTGCGTTGGCAAACCATGTTCATCGAGATAACGCTGACTGGCTGCCGCTGCCATGGGACGATCCACCAGCTTTCTCGCAACCAAGCCTGAATCACTCAACCTACCGTAACGAATGGCAAAATCGAAACCATCTTCAATAAAGTTGACCATGCTGGTGTTGAAGTTGATTTCTACCGTGAGATTAGGATGTTGCTTGGCAAACGCCATCAAGGCAGGCGCTACATGGTTTTCAGAAAACGCACCAGCGGCACTCACACGTAACGTACCACTCAGTTGAGTTTGCTGCGTGGTGAGCTGTTCATTGGCTTGCTGAAGCCCAATCACCAACTCTTTACACTGCTGATAATACGCTTGCCCTGCTTCCGTTAGACTCACCATTCTTGTCGAACGTGCTAACAAGGCGACACCTAATCGCTCTTCTAATCTTGTGACTTGACGACTGACATGACTGGTACTGCAACCTAACTGTTTTGCCGCTGCAGAAAACCCTAAGCTCTCAGCGACCGTAACAAACTCATTGATACCTTCAAAACTGTCCATACTTACCTTTGCTATATAGCAATAATGTTTTGCCAATTAATCATATTATCACTTATTTGTTTAGCAATTAGTATGAAGGTGTTCAACAAATATACGTAAGCCAAAAAGGAAACCATCATGAAGAAAGTACTCATCATTGTGACGAACCATGCGACCCTTGGTGAAACTGACCAAGCAAACGGAACTTACGCGCCAGAGCTCACTCATGCGCTTAGCGAACTACTAGATGCAGGCTTCGATTACGACATTGCCTCTATCAAAGGCGGGCAAGCACCACTGTACGGAACCGACATCGAAGGCGATGCAGTCAACGAGAAAATCTTAGCGGATGATGATTTCCAGAACCGCATCAACAACACGATTCCAGTATCACAAATCAACGGTGACAACTACGATGCGATCTTCTATCCGGGTGGCTTTGGTCTTCTTTCAGACCTAGCGAGCAACGAAGATTTTGCCAAGATTTCTGCAAAACACTATGAAGATGGCGGTATTGTTGCAGCAGTTTGTCACGGTCCGGGCGCTCTTCTCCCTATCACGCTTAGCAATGGCGAAAAGCTGCTTGCGTCTAAATCAGTAACAGGTTTCACTCGCGAAGAAGAGATCGACTTCGGCACCATCAACGATATCCCATTCCTATTGGAAGAATCTCTTGCACGCAGCGCAGCGCGCTACTCTAAAGTGCAACCATGGCAAGAGTTTGTAATTGTGGATGATCGTGTCATCACAGGTCAAAACCCAACGAGCGCACACGGCGTAGGCAGAGCGATTGTTGAACACCTAGCTTAAACGCGCCGGAAACGACAACCATCCTAGAAGAGGAAAGCGTGCTTTGTCATGCTTTCCCTTGCTACAGGCGATCGCAAGATGCGCTTATACTTCTTCCCCTGCCTCGTCCTCTTCTACGATATCCGTTTCTTGGCTCGCCTCTTCCAACCATTGCTGTAAAGATTCACTTGCTAGCACCTTCTGTTGGTAAGCTTTGGCACCTTCGGATAACTCGATACCGTAAGTTTGGAAACGCAATGCCACAGGTGCATACATAGCATCAGCTATCGACCATTCTCCAAATAGCCAACCGTTGGGATACAGCTTGGCTTGTTCTGCCCAAATAGCGTCAATGCGTGCAATATCTTTACGTGCACCATCCGTTAGAACGACTTTTCTGCGCGCGCGGATGTTCATTGGGAGTTCGTTTCTTAAATCAAAGAACCCCGAATGCATCTCTGAGGCAATGGCGCGTGCTTTAGCTCGTTCTACGGAGTTGCTTGGCCATGCTTTGCCTTGTAAGTATTGCTCGTTAACGTATTCCAAAATCGCTAATGAATCCCACACGGTTGCGTCACCATCCACCAAGGTAGGTACTTTCGCCGTTGGTGTAAGACCTTCCAAGGTTTTGTAAAAATCTTCCGTGAATAATTTGAGCTTGGTGACTTTCACATCCAATTTGAATTGAGAAAAGATCAGCCATGCGCGAAGTGACCAGCTCGAGTAGTTTTGGTTAGCAATAAACAGTTTCATGACGCCTCCATGCGGTTCGTGTTTTGATTACTCATTCACAATATCTGATTGTATTTAAGGGGACTAACGGATAGTTTTGATGGAACACTTCAACAAAAACGATGGATGAGTTTTATATATGGATATCGATGCGTTACGCAGCTTTCTGGCTTTTGTCGAAACGGGAAGTTTCACTCGTGCAGCCAAGCAGATCAATCGCACCCAATCCGCGTTCAGTGCACAAATGCGTAAACTGGAAGACGAACTCAGTGTCAGTTTGTTTGAAAAAGAAGGTCGTAACCTCATACTGAGTGAAGCGGGGCTGGCACTGCGCTCTCACGCCGAGCAATTGGTCAGCTTGCACAATCAAGCGCTGAAACAAGTGAAACGTTATGAGAATAAGCGCCCTCTTCGCTTAGGTTGCCCTGAGGATTACAATGACAATATCTTGCCTAAAGTCATCCGCGTATTACAGCAATCTGAGCCCACATGTTCGATTCAAGTCTTTAGTGAGCCGAGCATCACCTTGAGAGAAAAACTTGATGAAGGAAAGCTAGACGCCGCTATTGTGACAAGAGCACCGGACAGTGAGGAAGGTTACTGGCTAGCAAGCGACAAAGGCGTGTGGATTGCTCATCCTGATTTTGACATCGAGCAAGCCCAACCTCTCCCTCTCGCCCTATTCCAAACCGACTGTAAATACCACGCGGCAGCGGTAGACGGATTAACCAAACGTGGCACTCCTTATCAACTACTGGCGTGTTGCAATACGGCCTCTGCACAACGAGCGATTGTACGTTCAAGCATGGCTATCGGTGCGATGGGCAGTATTAGCGTTAGCGAGGATCTTAAGATCTTAGACGATATGCCATCGCTGCCTTCCGTGGATATCGTGTTGGTCACGGGTGTCGAGCCTCATCCGATACTGGATAAAGAATGCTTGGCGCAATTGGTTGAGTTAATGGCTTAACTGGATTCGCTAACCAATCACAAAGTTAAATTCGCCCGTTAATCGCCCGTCGATTCGTATAGTTTCAAACTGCAGATAATCACGGGCTTTGCCTCCCCACCATTCATCGCCAGTATTGCCTTTCAAGTACAACTGAGTGGTCAGAAGTTCTTGATTATCTCGCAACAACTTAACGTGAATGTGCGGTGGGCGAGAAGCATAAGGTACAGGGTACAAGGTCTGAAACAAGTAGTGACCATCCGATTGAGTTAAAACTGCACCAAAGCCAGCAAAGTGCGCATCAAACTTATCGTTATTTGGTTGCTTAGGATGATCGTAAATCCCCTGCCCATCGCATTGCCAGATTTCTACTTTGATGCCTGAAACTGGGTTTCCCGATGTATCTACTACTCTGCCTTGCAACACGATAGGTTCACCGACCAAGCCTTCTGATTGCAGAATCAAGTTTTGACGAAGAGGAATATCCACTACTGGATAAAATGGCCCTTCTGTTTGTGCTGGCGTCGGCCGCATTGGTGTCGTCGCTTTTAAAGAGGGTGCGAACAACAATGTCCACAGCGCTAAAAAGTGTCTTCTTTCCATGGTGCCACCAATACAATTGCATTGAATTAAGTTTGGTGGAACTTGAGGGATTTGCCATAACGAATATAAAAAATGCCCCTGCAAGAGAGTCATTTGCAAAGGCACTGTGGAACGAGATGATGAGTGTTGATTGAAGGTTTATGCGGCTTCGAACGCCAATGCTTTCTTCTCTACCTGACGGAAAATAAGAGTTAGCACACCATTTACCGTTAAATAAAATGCGCCCGCAATACCAAATACCGTCAACGTATCGTAAGTTTGTGCGTTAATGCGCTGCGCGTAACCCATCAGATCCATGATCGTAATCGTGCTTGCTAGTGACGTGCCTTTGAAGACCAAAATCACTTCGTTCGAGTAAGCCGGAACCGCACGACGAATAGCGTATGGCAGCAGCACTTTTAGTGTTGCGGTTTTGTTCATACCTAATGCACGACACGCTTGCCATTGACCAGAAGGAATCGCGTTAAACGCTCCTTTGAACAACTGAGTGCTGTATGCAGCGGTATTGAGTGCTAGCGCTAACATCGCACAGAACCAAGGTTGGCTTAACCATGTCCAGAATACACTTTCTCTTACGGCATCAAACTGACCCGGACCGTAGTACACCAAGAAGATCTGTACCAGCAAAGGCGTACCTGTGAACAAGGTGATGATGCCACGACTTACCCAATGCAAACCCGGAGTACGTAGGATCAGAGTCAGCGTCATCATCAGAGCTAAAAGACAGCCCACAACCAAGGAAGCGGCGGTCAATTGGAGGCTAGTGCCTAAGCCATCCAGCATTTGCCAAACGTGTTGTTCGTTCATGCGGTCGCCTCCTGTCCCATGCTCATGCCTTGAATTGAGAACTTCTTATCAATCAGTTTGACGGCACGTTGTGTAATCAAAGTAATGCCTAGGTAAATCACCGCAGCGGTTGCGTACCATGTAAACGCTTCATGCGTCGCTGCAGATGTTAGCTGCGCTTGTTTCAACAAATCCGTTACGCCAATCAGTGATACAAGCGCGGTGTCTTTCAGCAGAACCAACCATTGGTTAGTTAAACCTGGTAGTGCGTGTCTTACTGCTTGTGGTAAAACAATGCGAACGAAAGCGTGTGCTTGACTGATGCCGAGTGCACTTGCTGCTTCTCTCTGCCCTCTTCCAACGGCTTTTAATGCGCCACGTAGAGTTTGAGAAGCGTAAGAAGCGAAGATCAATGACAACGCCACCACGCCAGACAAGAACGGGCTAACTTCAATAAAGTCGCCGGTGATTAAAAACAGAACCTGCGTCGAACCAAAATAGATGAACAACACGACAAGGATTTCTGGCAAGCCACGTACAATCGTCACAAACGCCGTCATTGGCCATTTAACGAAAACGCGGCGAGACATTTCACCACTGGCGAATACCACTGCCAGAATCAAACCGACTAAGAGGCTTGTGAAGGCTAGCTGGACAGTCATCCAACTAGCTTGAACAAGCGATAAAGAGTAACCCGTTAGTGCCATATTACTTACCGAAGTATTTGTTGTAGATTACGTCGTATTCGCCGTTTGCTTTCACTGTTTTCAGTGCTGTGTTCAGCTTGTTCACTAGCTCGTCGTTACCTTTATTTACTGCGATACCGAAACCGTTACCGAAGTATTTAGGGTTAGTGATGTGCTCACCCACGTAAGCTAGGTTGTCTTCTTTCTTGAACCATTCTGCTACGACTGCTGTGTCACCGAATACAGAATCAATACGGCCATTTTTCATATCGATGAACGCGTCTTGGTAGCTTGAGTAAGGAACCGCGGTTACGCCCGGCATTTGCTCAATCAGGTAGCTTTGGTGTGTTGAACCGTTTTGAACACCAACACGCTTACCTTCTAGTGCTTTTTGATCAGCCACTTTTTCTTTGATAGAAACAAACGCTGCTGAGTTGTCATAGTATGCATTCGTGAAATTCACTTGCTCCAAACGCGCCTCAGTAATGTCCATTGCAGAGATTGCCGCATCGTAGCGCTTGAATTTTAATGCTGGGATCAAGCTATCGAAAGATTGGTTGTGGAAGGTGCATTTTGCTTCGATTTCTTTACATAGTGCATTCGCCAGATCCACATCAAAACCTTGGATTTGGTTGTTTTCATCCATGTATTCGAATGGGGCGTACGTCGCTTCCATCGCAAATTTGATCTCTTCTTGTGCTGCTGCGTTTGCTGCCATAGTTGCAGAAGAAAGTCCGATTAGTGAAGCTAGTAGAATCTTTTTCATTGCAATACTCCGTGTGTACTTAGTGGGCTGACACTCGCAATGACAGCCGAGCTTATCTGTTAAATAGACTGAACTTTAAATACGTGATTTAGTGATTTAGGTAGTCAGCAAACTGGGCGGTTTGCGGGTTAGAAAACGAATCATTTGTGCCGTGCTCAACGATGTGTCCTTTTTCTAAATACAGTACGTGACTAGCGATTTTCTTGGCGAAATCCACTTCGTGCGTCACAACTACTTGTGTAATTCCGGTTTCGCTTAAATCTTTAATAATCTTAACGACTTGGTTAGTAATTTCCGGATCAAGCGCAGCGGTCGGTTCATCAAAAAGCAAGACTTCCGGTTTCATCATCAATGCACGAGCAATCGCCACACGTTGTTGCTGACCACCAGAAAGTTGCATCGGCCATGCATCCGCTTTGTCTGCCAAATGCAGCGTCGCAAGAATTTGCATTGCCTGCTTCTTCGCTTCTTCTTTATCCATGCCAGATACTTTTACCGGAGCCTCAATCAGGTTCTCCATCACTGTCATATGCGGCCATAGGTTGTACTGTTGGAACACCATGCCCACTTTACGACGAAGCGCTAAACCTTGCTTCTCTTTGATTTCAGTTGAAAAGTCGAATGCGTCATTAGCGATGTTTAACTGGCCGTTATCCGCTCCTTCAAGAAGGTTAAGAACACGTAGTAGAGAGCTCTTCCCTGCACCACTCGGACCGAGTAACACCAGTGTTTCGCCGCTTTCACACTTAAAGCTGACATCGTGAAGCACTTGTGTCTCACCGTAGGATTTATTGATTCCGCTTACCTGAATAGTCATGCTGACATACCGCATTAATTGTCACTTGGTATTTATATTACTCAACTGGACTTTTTATGCAATAAAAATGTATAAAAATTTAATTTGTTAATTTTTTGTATGATCAGCCACCACCAAGACAGAGTATCTGACTGGTTTGAAGAGTTAGTTTTAACTGAATTTGTTGAAGAAAAATCCAACAACATGGTGACGACCGAAACAAGGTTAAAATGGTGGTTATTTTTGTGCTGACGTGTAGAGGAAGTTTTGAGTCTATGAGGATGATCTATTCCAAGTACACCCGCTCATTTCTGCACAGCATCCCCTGTTAGTTTTCCTGTAAAGTCCTCTATGGCAGGGTCCTGATTACGACTTCGCGAATGGACTATAATTTCTCTTTGTATCTGACTCTTAATTTGAGTCATCTAAGTATTAATGGGATAACTCCATGTTGAAGTCGCATTGTTTTTCTCTCGTTACACTCATTTCTTTGAGCTTGCTTTCTGTACCCAACGTTTGGAGTAGAACAGCAATCGTGTTACCTGGATTGCATGAACAGGGTATTGATCTTCAAGATAAGCCTATATCTGCTGCCGCTGCACTTGAATGGGAGTTGGATAATGCCGATATCGTGTTTGGAGCTTACAAAGATAAGAGTGATAACGAGCGTGTAAAAGCGCTTGGTTACATGTACAACCAAAAGCTGGAACTTAACTCAGGTTGGCTGGAAAACGATATACGTAACCAAGCAGAACTGAATGGAATTGACTACGAAGATTTCTTTCTCCACTTTTCTGAAGACACTATCCTAGCTGAAGTCGACTCAAGCCATGGTGAAAATACCTTACTCAATCGAAAACCGATGATCGTTGGCTATACCGCCAGCGCTGACCACGCCGGCTTTTGGCTATATCAACCACCGCCATGGGATGCTGATGTATTTGGCCAGGCGAATAATGGTGGAGCCCTCTATGTCTATCACTCAGAGAAGTTCGACCGCTTAGCCTTTACGTTCTCTCAGTTTGCTCAAGGCGGCAGCTTCACGATTGAATACCCTTCTGCTATCGACTCGTTTGGTCGGGTAACAGAATGGAAACGCTTCGCGATTAAAAAAGACAAAACTGAGAACATGACTAAAAACCAAACAGTAAACTGGTCTATTCCTTCGGATTGGGTTCGCGCTACAACGCATGATGGTAGCGGAAAAACTTATGGTGGCGGTCAGTACTTTGGCTCCACCTTTTTACGCGACGGCGGCCGCCTTTACTTTGCGAAAATTACTTGGCATGACGGCAACATAGAAAACCGCCCACGTCTCGAAAACATTCAACTCAAAAATAGCTTCCCTGCCGTCAATATCTCAGGAGCACCAACGGAGACACCGGAAGGTCAAACCATTCAACGCTGGCGTAAAATTCGTGGCTTCGACAAATCTGCAGATCGAAACCAAGACAATTATCTTTCTTGGAATGAATACAAAAACCGTTCGAATAAGAATGCAACGGCCCGATTTCGTTGGGAGTCACGGGTTATTCCATTTGGTCGTATGTGGAATCAAACCTCTTCTTGGGCATTGACCAATCTCGGTAATCCCGTTTTTACCAATACAATGCGCCACTATTACCAAGCTGAATGGGCGAAACAAGGTTTAAATGGTGCGTACAACGACGATACGAATAAGTTACTCGGTGCAAATCAGTTCTACATATATTCCGGAGGCACAGTGGATGAACTTGGTTTGGTGGCGGGTAGCCAAGCTGCTGACGATGCTTACAAAGCGCAATTCTCGGCGTTCTTGAATAAACTGGCAACGCTGGATGAAGATGCGTTAATTGGCCTCAACATAGGTACGGCAAACTTATTCGGTCGTAATGGGCAAAACCACTTGGTTAACGCTGGCTCCTTGTACTTGCGCGAGCACTACCTTTTCCCTGCTACCGGCTTTAGTGGCTATGCTGGCTTGGCTAAATTTTGGGATAACTCTGCACTCGCCAAAGCGGGTCAGAAAGTGATTTATCAAGCGACCACGCGTTATGGTCGAGTTCAATACTTTGGCAACACTGAGGATAACTGGAAACAGGACCAATACTCTGCACTAGCGGTGTTCTACTTAAACTATCACCCTGAGCGCATTTACTTTAATCAGTGGAACAATGGCTACTTATATGGAAGTAATAACACAACAAGTGACAACTTCTGGAAGGCAGGCGTACCAAAGAATATTGCTTATCAACCTAGCTCCTTGCTTGCCGTTGATTTGGGAGAGCCTGCCAATCAAATACCAGAGGGATATCAGGCGACTCCGCTAATGATGTCCACCAGCACGCCCTATTCCGCCGATTACACGGTGATTGGAGATGCTTCTATGAGCAAAGTGGCTCACCCTGACTTGCCTAATGGCGCTATCGATTTGTTACCAACCCATACGTACTTTGCGTATCACTCAGACGATACGGTAGTGATGCATGGCCCTACAGAGATGGTGTTAGCCCGCGAATTCACCAAAGGCCGAGTGCTGTATCGGACTGATTTCTTTGGCAAAAATATCGATTACTTCTCCTCACCGAAGATAACTATCGCACTTCCAGAGCCTATGCGACCTGTAGATCAAGACGGTAACATCGGCGACTATGTTTCTCATATTGAGATTGGCGGCTACGAAGGAGTGTTCTTGCTGTATTAACTCCCTTTCAACACGCCTCACCAAACGCTTCATAAATCACCGTTTTTATGCTTAACGTCACTGAAAAAAACTTGTTCACTGAATCTTTATAAACCGATGTATATACTGAAGTAAATGACAACGACAAGGAAATTCAGTCACATGAAGACGACACCTTCAATGCTCTCTGTTCTGCTGCTATCAGCATTATCTACTCATGCAAATGCGGACGAATGCGGAAAAATAACCATCGCAGACATGAATTGGAATTCGGCCAGCTTAATGGCGCACATCGACCAATTTGTCTTAAATGAAGGCTACCAGTGCGATGCGGAATTGATCCCTGGTGATAGCGTTCCTACAGGCACCTCTATGATTGAAAAGGGACAGCCTGACGTTGCGCCAGAGTTATGGACAAACGGTATTAAAGAAGCACTTGATAAAGGGATTGCGGATAAACGCTTGCGCACCGCTAGTGAATCGCTTGTCAATGGTGGTGAAGAAGGGTTTTGGGTTCCCGCCTATCTGGTAAAACAGTATCCAGAACTCGCGACGATAGAAGGCGTCATCAAGCACGCCAAACTATTTGAACACCCAGAGGATGATGACAAGTTCGCGTTTTATAGCTGCCCTGCTGGTTGGACATGCCAAATCACCTCCGGTCACTTGTTTAATGCATTAGGGTTAAGTGAGCACGGCTTTGAGATGGTTGACCCAGGATCTGGCGCAGCATTAGCTGGCACCATCGCCAAAGCCTATGATCGCAAAATGCCTTGGTTTGGTTACTACTGGTCACCGACCCCCGTATTGGGCAAGTATGATATGGTCAAAGTGGATTTTGGTAGCGGAACAGATTTAGAAGAGTATCGCAACTGTACCACTCAGCCTGATTGCGCTTCACCAAAAGTAACAATGTACCCACCTTCTCCAGTTCGCACAGTAACAACTGAGGCGTTTGCGAGCAAAGAACCCCAAGCATTCGCGTACTTGCAGAAACGCGGATTTACCAACGAGCAAATGAGTGAAATGCTGGCCTGGATGGAAGATAACTACGCAGATGGTGAAGAAGCGATGTTTTACTTCTTTAATACCTACCCTGACTTATGGAAAGGTTGGGTATCTGAAGACGTAGCAATGAAGATCGAAAAAGCACTCTAGTGATTGACGTCTAACTCGTACCAAATAATTTAGCCTCCCATACCATTTGAATAAATAGTATTGGAGGCTAATCAACGATTCGTTAATACATGGTGTGACCATTCAATGTTTCTTTAGGAATCTCTTGCAGAGCGTCCCAATGTTCGACGATTTTCCCATTATGATCAAAACGAAAGAAATCCATCGTCACGTATTCAATATCATTAGGCCATGTTTGGTGAGTGTGTAGTGCCACCAAATTCCCCTCAGCAATGGCTCGCACAAACGTAATATTTTTATCGGGATACTCGTTTTGCATCCGCTCAAAATACTCGATAAAAGCCTCGGGGCCATTTCCAACTAATGGATTGTGCTGAATGTACTCATCACCTACGTAGTCTTCAACTGCCTTTCTTGGGTTACCTCTATAGGCGGTTTCGTAAAACGCAATGGCATTTCTTTTATTCTCTTGCAGATCCATTTTTCTTACCTGTGTTGCTCCATCTTGCGGATAACGGTAATCATAGTCTTTGAACTTCAGTAGTGACCAAACATCGCGCACAAAAAAGGCCGCTAAACAGCAGCCTTCATCACTTCTACTTGGAATCATCGCCTTTCATCGCTTAAACCACACCGCCAGCACCGAGCATAGAACGCTCACTGTTCTCCACCAGCAACGCGGTTGCGGTTTGTTTCAGTGTTTCCCATTCTTGGTCTTCGACAAAGATACCATTTTGCCAAGAAGCTTGTTGCGTGCGGCTTAACTCATCACCTTCAATGTGGGTGGTATACCCTTGTGCACTTTTCTCGATATCGAAATCGTTCACGGAGAGCTCGATAACCATACTATGCAAATCCGTATCATGCCCATCAAACTGATCCGAGAAAAAGACTTCTGGCGCGATTCGTCCACGGTTTAACACATAAAGCGTTCGCTTGGGACTAGAGCCATTGACCCATTGTGCACGGCACGCAATGCCTTTTGCAGAGAGCTTCAACAACTCACTAAAACCTAGCCAACGATTATGGCACTGAGTCAACGTGATAGTAATCGACTTACGGTTAATCATTTTCTCAAGTGCGAAATCCAACACGGCGGGTAAGTGGCACGCCACACTGCCATTGTGCAAATCCATCTCGATACTCGCTGACGTGCTGTTGGTCACCGATACGGCGCAGTCCGAATCTAACCCAAGAAACAGGCTGGCGTTATTAAAATGACGAACTCCATGTAAGCCAACCATTTGCAAGTCCGCCACCATGTTCGCAATGACATCCGCCTCACCACAGTGACGGCGCATGCCAAGAAATGCCTTATTAACCGCGGCCACCAATTCGTTGTGAGAGACGATCATAATGCAAATCCTCCGTTGATTTTTTGATTGTCACTTTGCGCAATTTCGTCACGCGGCGGCATGCTAGGGAAAATCCATGTGTCTGCCAGTTTAGGATCGTGAATTTCATCCAACAGCGGCGCGCCTTGGAAAAAAGTTACTCGAACCCAACGATCCGAGCGTGGATCAAATTTAGTCGCACCAAAGATCGCCAATTTACAACGCAGTAAGTGCATTGGTAACGCATCTTTACGCAGCACATTCATTTGAATATCCCCCATCGCACGGTTGCCTAGCGTCCATACGCGACGTGTGATCGAACGATAAGCCGGTTTTTGCAATAGAAACTCTGCTACGGACATTTCTACATCACAGTCAAGCAAGGCCTGGTACAAGCGATTCACTTGTCTGCCGATATCAAGCGGCAGTTCTTTTTCTTCTCCAGCCTCTTCCCCGCGAACACCAAGCCTTGGCTCTTCTTTGTCTTGTGAACGATACCAGAACCAATAATTGTTCTCGGCCAGTGAGTAATCCGCATCAATCGCCCAGCGGTATTTGTTTTGCAACACTTCCAGTAAGTCTTGGATCTTTTTCCCGCCCGGAATCGATAACGTTTCATCCGTATTCATTTGGCTAGCAAATTCGTCCACCAAAGATGGGTAGAGTTCGATCAAGCAAGAGGTGAGGATTTCTTGGGCTTCCACACTCATTGTTTTCTTATGCTCGACCAAACTCGCCCAGTTCGGATGTAATGCCATTAACGTTGTTAGCTCTGATAGCAGTTGTTTGATGTCTGATATCGCTTGATGATTGAGCCTGTCTTGATGTTCATTGATGGTGATGACTTGCTCTAAATGACGCTGTGCTTTTTGTAGTAATCCTTGCAAAGGAGCATGGAATGAAGCTTCACATGGCATCGCAAAGACTCGCGCTACCGCACGTTCGCGAGAGGTCATCCATTGGTCAACGATGCACGGGTGATTAATCAAGTATGGAGCCATGCCTAAGCCAGTCGCATTGCCGACACCAAGGTAGCGCTGCAAGCCACGATGCAAAGCCACCACGTTGTCGCCACCTTGTTGAAGTGCCAGATAGTGCACCCAATCTAGGCTGAATTCACGCAACATATATACGGCACACATTTGCGCACTAAAAGACTGGCTGAAATCTGAGTTGTTCTCTAACAGTTTGAAATCGGCGATACCAAACTTTCCGTTACCATAAACAGCTGTGGTACGCAGGATATAACCCACTTCCGCTAACTCTTTCGGCTCAGGCTGCTCGCCTTGAGAAAGCGCGCTAACAATGTGCTCAAACACGCGCACACTTTTGTTTGCGCGAGCAAGAACAAGTACGTTGTTTGGATTACGTCCCGCTTCTTGCAGCGGTACATTTTCTCGCAATCTTTCCAACAAAGTAACATCAACATCGCCTTGAACCAGTGCAAATGTGACGTCCCACTTTTCAGCAATTACGCGATCATTACGCTCGTCGTCGGCAATTTCATCACAGAATACCACCAAATGATAAACGTGCTCTGGCGTGGTCAATTTGTAAATCACATGACCATAACCACGAGGACAAAGCTGCCACTCATGCTTGGTTACTTGCCAGTTTTGGCTTGCCATATTACGAATCAGACTGCGAACAAAGCTGATTCGGTTTTGGTGCATTGCGCCAAGCCTTTCGGCTGCCATGACAATCGCTGCATCGCGCATAGTTGCTTCCGTATAAGTAGAACGATGTGCATCCATTTTGCTCACCACCTATTTGTTATTGTAAGAATACTAGGGTTTGTGCGGATGCAGGAGGAAAACACCCGCACAAGCTCCACGTTGTTTGAATTAGATAATTGTTATAGCCCTTGCTCTTTCGCCATTTTGATTGCGATTTGCGGCGCATTCCAAAGTGACGGTAACAGAATCAACGAAACCGGAACCGCGGTAATCACAATGAAAGATTGCAGTGCAGAGATGCCACCAGAGCCAAGAGAAATCAGGATTAGTGCCGTCACACCCATCATTACGCCCCAGAAGGTACGGATGATCGCATTCGGCTCCGTTTCACCACTGATCACGACACTGATTGTGTAGGTCATTGAGTCGCCCGTCGTGACGATGAAGATCGTGGTTAAAATCAGAAATAGAATTGAAGTCAGCATTGGCATTGGTAGTTGCTGAGTCACTGCAAGCAAAGCACCTGGCAAGTTAAAGCCCTCAAACGCCGCACTCACGCTACCCGGTTCAGCAATTTCAAACGCAAGGCCTGAGCCGCCCACAATCGTGAACCAAAAACAGGTGGTTAACGGAGCCACAATACTGATGGTGGAAATAACTTGGCGAATAGTGCGACCACGGGAAATACGCGCAATAAAGATTGCCATCATCGGACCATAACCCAGGAACCAGCCCCAGAAAAATACTGTCCACCAACTTAGCCAACCTTCGTCACCGCGATAGGTCGCCATTGGGATAAAGTTATCCAACATGCTTCCTACACCTTGAATGTATCCGTTAAAGATAAAATTTGTCGGACCAAAAAACAGGATGTAAACCATCAATGCCATTGCCAGAATCACGTTGTAACGACTAAGCAGTTGCATGCCTCGGCTTAATCCACTGAGTGCTGACAAGGTGTAAAGCGCAATCGCAAACAAGATGATGATAAGCTGAGTGGTAAAGCCATCAGGAATATCAAACAGCGCATTTAACGCGTAGCTAACCTGCAAGCCTAAAAACCCAATTGGTCCGATGGTGCCCGCGGCTACCGCGATAATGCAGCACGCGTCAATCAATGCACCGAGTTGGCCTTTAAGTGCTCGTTCGCCCAAAACTGGGTAAAGCAAAATACGGGGTTTTAGTGGTAAACCTTTGTCGTAATGCAGGTGCATCACCACGATGGAAGTTAAGCTACCTACAATCGCCCAAGCCAGAAAGCCCCAGTGCATAAAGGATTGCGACAACGCATTCACCGCACCTTGCTGCGGGTTATCTTGCGCGCCGTACAAAGGGGGTGGGCTAACGTAATGCGCGATAGGCTCAGCCGCGGCCCAGAAAACACCACCACCAGCCAATAAGGTACAGAAAATAATCGCCATCCAGCGGAAAGAATCCATTTCTGGTTTTGCAATCCCGCCCAACATCACCTTGCCTGTTCGCCCTGCAGCCAAGCCAAGACCAATAAGAAAAGTGAGAAGCAGCAGTAACTGCCAGTATGGACCAAACACCTGAACTGCCCAGCTAAAACCGGCGTTAACGATCGTAGATAACAGCTCGCCGTCATAAAGTGCAATAGCAACGAACAACGCGATGAAACCACCGCTATACCAAAAGGCCGGGTTATTCAGTCCTAATTTGTCCATCGTGTTTTCTGTTGTTGATGTGTTGTGTTTTACTTTTGACTTGCCCGATGACACGCTCATCGTGGAAGCTTTCATGCTATTGGTTAAATCAGACATACTCTGGCTCCAGAGGTTCTTTGCAGCAGCCAAAGACTGGCTACAAATGTGAGTTTTACGCCTGCCGTATTGTTATTATGTGGGCAGGCGGTTCCTACTTTGGGGAATGCTATGAAAGAGGCTCTAATCCTTCTTTAAGGAAGTTGAACCAGTTTTCACCCAATATTTTTCCAGCCTCAGATTCACTGAATCCGTGACCCATTAATCCGTTGTAGATGTTCTCCATCCCTGCGCTGCCGCAGAACCATGGCAGCGCATCTGGCCATCCCGAGTTACTTGCTGAACCTTCGCCGTAATCCATCGCTTTTGACCAACGCCCGTTGCGCATCCATTCCAATACTTGTTGCGGTTGGTTTAAGCACAGATCACTACCGATGCCTAAATGGTCGACGCCAAACATGTCTGCGGTTTTCGCAACCATCTGGCAGAAATCATCCAGCGTGCACTGGCTGCCATTTGGTAAATGGAACGGATATAAACTGAATCCAATCAAACCACCGCGCTCCGTCAGTGCTTTGATCACGGTGTTGGACTTGTTGCGCAGTGCGTCATGCGCAAACGTCGGGTTAGCATGGCTGATACAAATTGGACGCGAAGAAAGATCGATGGCTTCCAACGTCGAACGCTCTGCACTGTGGGACATATCAATGATCATCCCGACTCGGTTCATCTCTTCAATCGCTTGCTTACCAAAGCGAGTTACGCCGGAATCGTTTTGTTCGTAACAACCTGTCGCCAGTAAGCTTTGGTTGTTGTAGGTCAGTTGCATGATCAGCAGACCTTGGCGGCGCATCACTTCAATCAGACCAATTTCATCATCGATAGGTGAGCAATTTTGCGCGCCGAAGAAGATGCCGACTTTGCCTTCTGCTTTGGCTTTTTCTACATCTGCCATTGAATAAATAGGCATGATGAGGTCCGCATTTTGCTCGAAGCGCAAGTTCCATTCAGCAAAACGCGTTAAGGTTTCGCGCGCAGTTTCGTGGTAGACGATGGTGGCATGAACGGCGGTAATGCCACTCGCCTTAAGCGTTTGGAAATACTCTCGATCCCAATTGCAGTACTGCAATCCGTCAATCACAATCCGTTGTTGGTACATAACCACTCCTTAAACAATTTCTTAGCCTTTCAGTGCGGGTAACTGACACCATCAGCTACCCTGCTGTTCTTAGTAAGGACGCTGATAAGCGGTTTTCACTACGGTGTAGAACTCTTTGGCGTACTGACCTTGCTCACGAGGACCAAAGCTAGATTCTTTACGGCCACCAAATGGAACGTGATAATCTGTACCCGCAGTTGGCAAGTTAACCATGACGCAGCCCGTTTGGACTTGCTGTTTGAAGATCGCGCTATTACGCAAGCTTTGCGTGATAATGCCGCCTGTCAGGCCAAAGCGCGTATCGTTCGCGACTGCAATTGCCTCATCCAGATCAGAAACGCGAATCACGCTTGCCATTGGTGCAAAGACTTCTTCTTGGTTCACTTCCCAGCTGTTTTGTGTGTTCAAGAACAGGGTTGGTGACATGTAGTAACCGTCATGCTCTAGGCTCAGACGCTCACCACCGAAAGCCAACTCCGCGCCTGCTTGGCGTGCGTTTTCGATCCACTCAAAGTTCGCATTCAGCTGGTTACCATCAACCACAGGGCCCATGAACACGCCCTCTTCCAGTGCGTGACCCACTTTAAGTTCGCTCATGCGTTTGATTAGCGCTTCAACATACGCGTCGTGAATTCCGTCCATAACCACAAGACGAGAAGACGCGGTACATTTTTGACCTGCACCCGAGAATGAGCCTGCGATTGTCGCTTCGACAGCAATTTGAATGTCTGCATCATCTGCCACTACGAGCGCGTTTTTGCTGCCCATCTCTAGCTGACAACGTACAAAGTTTGGTGCCGTAGCCGCTGCAACTTTACGGCCTGTGTCCACAGAACCAGTGAAGCTCACGCCGTTCACATCCTTCGAATTGATAAGGGTATTACCTACTTGCGAACCGCTACCCAAAACGAGGTTAAACGTGCCAGCAGGTAAACCTTGGCGATGGATAATCTCTGTCAGCGCGACGGCACTTGCTGGGGTTAGGTTGGCAGGCTTCCAGACGACGCTGTTGCCAAGCGCAAGTGCTGGCGCGATTTTCCAAGCAGCTGTTGCTGTTGGAAAGTTCCAAGGAGAGATAATGGCGATAACGCCGACGGCTTCACGAGTAACTTCAACGGAGACACCTGGACGGACGGAAGCAGCGTTATCGCCAATTTGACGCAGAACCTCAGCAGCAAAGTATTGGAAGAATTGGCCAGCACGGTAAATCTCACCTCGACCTTCAGCAAATGGCTTACCTTCTTCACGCGAAAGCAAGGTTCCCAATTCGTCACATCGTGCAATGAGCTCATCACCAATCGCTTGCAGCACTGCTTGTTTGCGCTCGATTGGTGTTTTTTCCCACTCTGGCTGCGCTGATTTAGCCGCTTGAATCGCTTGCTCTACTTGCGACACACTCGCTTGTGAGAAATCGCCAATGTTTTCGCTGATATCAGAAGGGTTAATATTGGCGATGGTGTCCATGCCCGATTGCCACTCACCCGCTATATAGAGGGATTTTTCTGCTTGAACATTGTTAATAAAAGTCATGGTTCTTTCCTTGTTCTTCCGATTTGTGATGGCAAGCCACCCACTCACTGATCTCTAATTGTTCTTATTGGATTTATTCTGGTTGGCTTGCCGACGCGTAGACGACAAACTCCACCAACATCTCTTCTCGTGCTAACCCTGCAACCACCATGGCGGCGCGATTTGGGTACGGCGCTTCAAAATATTCCGCGTACACTTGGTTAACGGTCTTTAAGTATTCTCTGTCAGTCACATAAATCAGGACCTGCAACACCGAGTCCAAAGACTCCCCGGCACACTCCAGGGTGTGAATGAGATTGTTAAAGGTTTGACGTGTTTGTGCTTCGATACCGCCTTCCACAACCGCGCCTGTGTCATCAATAGGAATTTGAGCCGTATACAGAGTTCCGTTGTTGACTATCGCCCATTCAAGCGGCGCTTTAGAAGCAAATAGACTGGTTTTAACTGGGTGTTTTTTAGTAGGAGTATTCACGTGCCTTTCAACCTTTGTAACAGCTTTGTTTCAATATGGTTAAATGATGCACATTGACAGGCGATAAATCTAACGGTAAATTTTTGACATTTGATAAATTAAACTTATCACTCTATTTAAAATAACGTAAATAAAGGGATTAAGAGGCATTAGGGATGAGTATTAAGCTTCAACAATTAATGCATTTTGTGATGGTAGTCGAGGAAGGAGGCTTTCGAGCCGCTTCACATCGTGCAAATCGTTCTCAGGCGGCACTGTCCACATCGATAAAAGAGCTTGAAAAAATTCTAGGGCAAACGCTGTTTGAACCCGGAAACAAAACCAAATTGACCCCGTTTGGTGAAATTTGTCTGCCCAAAGTGGTTCAGTTTCTCAATATCTACAGTGCACTAGACAACGATCTCAAAGCAGCCGCTGCCGGACAGCAAGGGAGAGTGCGAATTGCGAGCGTTCCTTCTGTTGCAGCAAAGCTCATTCCTAGCGTGTTGGGCGCCTTTTGCGAACAGTATCCAAATGTAGAAGTAAGCTTGATAGACGATAATGCTGCTGGTGTCGAGGCTCGCCTACTCTCCGGTGAGGTCGACTTAGCGCTCGGTAACCCCTCTCACCTCGATGAGGGCGGCATTGACTTTACGCCGCTGTTAGCTGATCCAATAGGCGTGGTGTGTTTAAAGGACAACCCTATTGCGAGTCATCCAGAAGGAGTCGAGTGGCAAACTTTGTTGGAACAACCCTTTATCCGTAACGGCACTTGTACACTTCTCGATCCAACCCCAGCAAGAGCTCTGAGTCAGCAAGCGCTCTATTCGGTCGAAAATATTACTTCGCTGTTTTCTGTCTTAGAACTTGGGATTGGTGTCACGACCCTACCGAAGCTTGCTTTCCCAACCAATGAAACACGCTTGGTTTGGATTCCGCTTATCGATCCACCACTTGAAAGGCAAATTGGTATATTTACGTTAACCGATCGCACGATCTCGCCTCAAGCTAAAGCATTTCACGATCTTTGTGTGCATTATTTAAACTATCAAAAAGAAGATAAATAATGGTTCGATTAACATGCGGATAATTAAAAGCCTCCATATTCAGAGTGGAGGCTAATTTGTATTTGTGTAGTCGCTTCGTTTTATTTTTTGCGACGATTTCGGTTCTTATACACCACGCAAAAGTTACCACGCTTGGTACGACACTTTGAGCAACGTTCGCAATCTACTGGTGCGCGATTGCCTTCTTTCCAACGTTTGATCAACTGTGGCTCAGCCAATAAAGGGCGTGACACAGCAAAAAATTGGATATCTGTGTTTTCTGCAATTTTCTCAATCGCATCAATGTCGCTCAGCCCGCCGACAGTAATCACCGGTATGCTAACGTCCTGACTGATCACGTGACCATATTCGTGAAAGTAACCTTCTTCTTGTAGTGTGTAACCATCGAACGTTTGACCAACAAGTTCGTTTGCTTTGCCGTGAACATTGCCAGATACGATGATCGCATCAACGCCTACTTCTTCAAGTTTCTTACAGACGACGCGAGTTTCATCGAACGTTAAACCGCCGTCAAAGAACTCTGTTGCCGTCAGTTTAACGAGGATGGGAAATTCGCTTCCAACCAGCTTTCTGGTTTCAGAATAAATTTCTAAAAGAAAGCGCATGCGATTTTCTAAGTCACCACCATATTCGTCTTCGCGACGATTATAGTACGGGCTTAAAAACTGGTTAATTAAATAAGTGTGCGCCGCATGAATCTCTACGCCGTCAAAACCAGCGTCTTGAGCACGTTTACTCGCCAATGCGAATGCCTTTACGATGTAGTCTATTTCGTCCTTTGTCATCGCTTTGCCTTGCGTATTTGTACCACGCTCAGGCACGTCACTCGGAGCGAAGATGACACGCTCACCGACGTTATGGGTGGTTTTGGTGCCACCGTAAGCAATTTGCATCACGATTTTAGAATCTTGTTGATGTACTAGCTCTGTTAGCTTTTTGTATTCTTCAATAAAAGAGTCGTTGTAGATCCCCATCATACCTGCGTTGGGTTTCTCTTCTTCAACGATATTGGCATAACCCGTAACAATAAGCCCAACTTCCCCTTTCGCAAGCGTTTCGTAAATATCGTAAAGCTTTACCGTCATGTGACCATCTTCGGTCGCCATGTTCTCCCACGTTGCGCTTCTCACAAAACGGTTCTTTAGGGTCATGTTGCCAATTCGGGCTTCGGAAAACAAAATGCTCAAAACCAGTCCTCTTAAAGTTGTCTTTATGTTTTATCTTTTCGCAAGTAAACAAGATCGAAAAAGGAACAGCGATACACGATGTATGGCTGTTCCTTCTCTGAATCCTTGAGACCTGCAAACTACAGGCGCACCTTAATGCCTCGGAGACGACAAAACTTTAATCTGGGTTAAGGTTTAGTGAGTTTTTAGATTATGTAAAAGGATGATTCCCAATCGTGTTCATTTCACTGGAGTTAAGATGCTTCCTCTCCCACTTTCAGTAGTAAAACTTGTGTATTTCGCTAGCAGGTGATTCAACTCAAACATTCACATTGTTAGTTTGTATGCTGCTATGAGAACTAGCACTCCCCCCAAATGTTTACATTACAAACTATCGATATTGAATTCTCATATGGTAAGTAGAGTTATTGCGCTGTTTATACTTTTTAGCTTAACCGTCGCTATCTCTTGGCATTATTACGCATCAGCGGAAACGCGCGACCCACTATGTTTTACACTCTGGTTGTTTTTGCTTTTAGATATGAATACGTGATAGTGAAGCTAGAGGAGGAACAGGAAAAACAGGGAAAATAAAGGACAATAGAAAGTTAAATGACCTTACTTCCAGGTAAGGTCATTCATGCATTCAGCAGCAAAAGATATTGGCGCTTAGCAAACGCTTAGGTTTGGTTGTTACAGAGCTAGAGGAATCAACTCGACGCCAAGCACACCACTGATCCCCATCACCACTAGCAGTGAGACTTTAAACACCGACTTTGACCAAGCGATGTAGTTGTTGTCATCAATGCTGCGAAAGGTCACTTTCGTCCACATAAAGCAAACAACCGCTGCAACCGCTAAGTATTCATACCCGGCTTCACCTAGTAAAAATAACCCCAATGATGCTGCTCCAAAAGCCACGACATACGCTTTCATGTGTCGATGCGCTTTATGAATGCCTTCTTTAACTGGCAATACGGGAATCCCGGCTTCTCGGTAGTCTTGCATGCGGAACATGGCAATGGCATACGAGTGCGGCATTTGCCAGAGACAGAACATGGTAAAGAGTAAAATCGCTTCCAAGCTAATGAAGTTTGTTACCGCTAAGTAACCCACCAATGGCGGAACTGCGCCTGAGATACTTCCCACTAAGGTCCCATACACCGAGTTACGTTTGTACCACATCGTGTAAAAGAACACGTAATACACGTAGCCAAGCAACACGACGACAGCGGATAGTGGGTTCACTCGGATAAATAACAGTGCGGTTCCTACCAGCAATAAAGCAAGTGCATAAACAAACGCAATATCGATATTGATGTTGCCTTTCACTGTTTCACGATTTCGTGTACGTGCCATCTTTTGGTCGATATCACGATCGAAAATATTATTCACCACACAACCTGAAGCGATGACTAACCCAACACCAACTAACGTCGTAACGAACAGCATTAGACTGGCTGGTTCTGTTTTTGCGGCGAGGAAGAACCCCGCCGCAACAGAAATCAGGTTGCCGAAAATAATGCCCGGTTTAGTGATAGACAAATAACTTTTCAGCATACCTTGACCTACAACTTCATGTTGACGTTCATGTTGTAGATGATCCATACCGAGCCAGCGATAAGGATAAGTACAACAATGGCGGTAAACATCAGTGATACAAGGTTCCAACGTCCGTCGGATGTTTTTGTTTCCATGTGCAAGAAGTATTTAAAGTGAACAAATATCTGCACTAATGCACATCCAAATAGAATCGCATAGGTCGTTGTATCTGGTAATGATTTCGTCCAAACAAAGTAGAACGGAATTACCGTCAGAATCAGTGAGGCAATAAAGCCTTTCACGTAATCTGACGAACTGGTTTCTACATGTTGATCCATTACATTACCCCCAGTAAGTAAACGATGGTAAAGACACAAATCCAAACGATATCTAGAAAGTGCCAGAATAGGCTTAAGCAGTTAAAGCGCATTGCCATATTGTCGTTCAGACCTTTCGTCGACAGTTGATGATACGCTACCGCTAACCAAATCAGACCAAAGGTTACGTGCAGGCCGTGCGTACCAACCAACGTAAAGAATGCCGATAGGAATGCACTTGTTTGTGGCCCATAGCCTTCTTCAATCAGGTGATGGAACTCATAGACCTCCATACAGATAAAGCCAAGACCAAGCGCGAACGTGACTAACATCCAACGTTTGAGACCAGCAACGTTGTTGCGCTTCATCGCGATAATGCCAAAACCAAATGTGATACTGCTAAACAGAAGCAGCATGGTTTCGACAAACACGAATGGGAGTTCAAAAATGTCTTTACCTGTTGGGCCCGCAATTGAATTGCTCGACAGCACAGCGTATGTCGCGAACAAGGTCGCAAACAGTACACAGTCACTCATCAGGTAAACCCAGAAGCCAAATAGCTTGTTGCCATTCGTGTCATGGTGGTGATCATGGTCGTGATGTGCTGCGATATTAGTTTGCATACGTCACCTCCAGATCATCTTTACTTTCGCTGTCTTTCACTGAGTTTTTCTTCGCTTCTTCAAGCTGAGCTCGACGTTCGGCCTCAATTGCTTTGATCTCTTCAACTTCCACGTAGTAATCCACATCATCGTTATAGCTATGCTGAATACACGTCACGATAATACCGACCAAACTTGCCGCCGCTAGCCACCAGATGTACCAAATCATGCCGAAGCCAAATAGGAGCGACCAAGCCGACACGTAGATGCCTGTTGCCGTGTTTTTTGGCATATGAATACGTTCGTATTCCACTTCTTTATTTGGATCGAACTCGCCACTTTGTTTCTGGTACCAGAAGGCATCCAGCACATCACCTTTTGGTAGGTGCGCAAAGTTGTAGAACGGCGGTGGAGACGATGTTGCCCACTCAAGAGTACGACCACCCCACGGGTCACCAGTTAGATCACGGTTTTGCTCGCGGTCACGGATACTCACGTAAATTTGGATGAACTGAGACAATACGCCCAGCGCAATCACAACCGTACCTGCTGCGGCAATCGACAACAGTGGGAAGTATTCTGGGTTGATGTCTTGGCTTAAACGACGAGTCATCCCCATAAAGCCCAGCGCATAAAGCGGTAGGAACGCCATTAAGAAACCAATAATCCAAAGATAGAACGCACGTTTGCCCCAAGTTTCATTCATGGTGAAACCGGTCGCTTTCGGGAACCAGTAAGTGATCGCAGCGAAACATCCAAACACGACACCACCGATGATAACGTTGTGGAAGTGAGCGATAAGGAATACTGAGTTATGCAGAACGAAATCTGCACCCGGAACAGCCATTAGTACGCCCGTCATACCACCAACAGTAAAGGTGATCAGGAAACCCACCGTCCACATCATTGGCGTCGTAAAGCGGATGCGGCCTTTGTACATGGTGAATAGCCAGTTGAAGATCTTCACCCCTGTTGGGATAGAAATGATCATCGTGGCAATACCGAAGAAGGCATTTACGTTCGCGCCAGACCCCATCGTAAAGAAGTGGTGTAGCCAAACAACAAAGGCAAGAATCGTGATAACTACGGTAGCCCAAACTAGCGATGTGTAACCGAACAACTTTTTACGTGAGAAGGTTGCGGTGACTTCTGAGAACACACCAAAAATTGGCAAGATCAAAATGTACACTTCTGGGTGACCCCAAGCCCAAATCAGGTTGACGTACATCATTACGTTGCCGCCAAGATCATTGGTAAAGAAGTGCATGCCTAGGTATCTATCCAGCGTAAGCAGAGCGATAGTCACCGTTAGGATTGGGAATGAAATGATGATCAAAATGTTTGCACACAGAGACGCCCAAGTGAAAACTGGCATCTTCATCATTGGCATAGACGGTGTACGCATACGCAAAATGGTCGCAAAGAAGTTCACGCCTGTTAACGTCGTACCAACACCTGATATCTGCAGCGCCCAAATCCAATAGTCGACCCCGACTCCTGGGCTTGCCTCAATACCTGAAAGCGGCGGATACGCTAGCCAACCTGTACGACCAAATTCACCTAAGCCGAGAGACATGTTTGTTAGGATGACACCAACAACAAACAGCCAGAAGCTCAAGTTATTCAGATACGGGAAAGCCACGTCACGTGCACCAATCTGCAATGGCACGATGATGTTCATCAAACCAATGACCAATGGCATCGCTACAAAAAAGATCATGATCACGCCGTGGGCAGTAAAAATTTGATCGTAGTGATGCGGTGGCAAGTAACCTGCTTCACCCGCAGAAGAAAGGAGTTGCTGACTACGCATCATGACTGCGTCAGCAAAACCACGAACAAGCATCACCATCGCTACTGCGATGTACATGAAGCCAAGTTTTTTATGGTCTACTGAAGTAAACCATTCATTCCACAAATATTGCCACTTTCCGGCTTTGGTCACCGCGTAAACTACGGCTAAACCAACCAGCGCCACAACCGCTAGGGTGATGACGATAATAGGTTCGTGGAATGGAACTGAATCAAGAGTTAATCTTCCAAACATTACGATTATCCTTGGTTTTCAGGCAAACAGTTCATTGAACCAGGATGCTGAGTCACAACGTCGGTGAACAAGAACGGAGGAACGCTAGAGAACAAAGTGACTGGCTCTGCGATACTTGGCGCTGCCAGTGAGCTGTATTGCTCCCAATCTTCAATACGATCAGGGCTCGCCTTCACTTTCTGCACCCAATTTAGGAACGCAGCACGATCAGACATTGCTGAAGCTGTGAACTTCATTTGCGAAAAGCCTTCGCCGCTGTAGTTCGATGCAAAACCCTTATAGTCACCTTCGTGGTTCGCTATCAGGTTGAGCTTGGTTACCATTCCTGGCATCGCGTAGATCTGTGTACCTAAGCGAGGGATGAAAAACGCGTTCATGATGTTGTCCGAAGTCAGTTTGAACTGCACTGGCACGTCTTTCGGGAACGCCACATAGTTCACCGTCGCAATGTTTTCTTCTGGATAGATGAACAACCATTTCCAATCGAGTGACACCACTTCGATGGTCATTGGTTTAACATCACTTTCCAAAGGTTTGGATGGCTCTAGTTCATGAGTAGAACGCCATGTGATCGTCGCAAGAATCGCAATGATGATGATTGGAATTGTCCATACCACCACTTCGATTTTGGTCGAGTGTGACCACTCGGGTGCGTACTCTTCTTCAGTGTTAGAGGCGCGGTATCGGTAAGCGAAGTAAATCGTCATTAAAATCACAGGGATTACAACGATCAACATCAGCAAAAGAGCAGTAATAATTAGCTCTTTTTCCTGCACACCAATGGCACCTTTGGGGTCAAGTAAAGCTGAATTACATCCTGAGAGCATAAGTATGACGGACGCCAAACTTCCCCTCGACAAGATGCGTTTATATCTTGAGGCTTCCATTAACTTTCTCGATGGTTGTCTGGTTTCAAAACAGATGCCAATCAAAGTAAATAAGAGCTCACAAATAGCGCAGAGGTAATGTATGAGAACAAGAAAAAACTTCGATAAGTAGTTATTCTACTTACAATTTTTCAACTTCGTCATCAAGCATTTAACCAGCTAGAATGAACCGTTATTTGCTACGATACGATTGGTATCAAGCCAAGAACCAGTTGTTATAGTCATTAGAATGTTTATGTGTTGAGCATGAGTAACGTCGGGCTCAGAGCGAAACAAAACGGAATTGAGTGGAGATCAAAACCACACTCTTAGTGTGAGTTTATTGTTACACTTTGAAACACTATGTTACATTTGGCGCATTATGAGGAGTAAAAAGTTAAAGCTCATTAGCCACAACTGGAAACTAACCTTCCATTAATGGAAGTTACACACTTTAAATCGAATATTAACCTCAACACGAATTTCTCGTGCTTCAACAATTAATTATTTAAAAACAAATAGTTGAAACTTAAAATTGATGAGACTGACTATCAACTTCATTTACGCAGATAGCCTTAATGAGAAGCGGAAACTAAAAAACCAAAAGTGTGATCAGCATCAAATTAATGATTTCACTTAATATTTGAGTGGTATTTACATCTCTTTATTGGATTGTGAGAAATCATTCTCAAGGTAAATCCAAACATAAGTTGTAAATACATTTGGGTTGCGCAGAATTAGCACTCCACAACATAGAAAATGTTGAAATGGAAAGAGACTTATTATTCAGGTCTATCAGAGCCTTATTTCAGTGATCACTTACATACGAATGCCGCCATCCACTTCTAAAACCCTGCCAGTAAAGTAATCACTCTCAATAATGTATTTTACTGCATGCGCGATTTCGCTTGTTTCGCCCATCCTGCCAACTGGGATCATCTTTTCTAATCGCTCTATGGCTTCGGGTTTCATTTGCTCTGCCATCGCGGTATGAACTACACCTGGTGCAACCGCCGCCGCGCGAATACCGTATCTTGCGAGCTCACGAGCCCATGTTGTCGCCATGGTCGCGACCGCCGCTTTTGACGCAGAATAATTGGTTTGTCCGATATTCCCAGCTCTCGCAACACTAGAAATATTGATGATAACGCCTTGGGAGCCACTCTCAATCATCTTGACGGCAGCTTCACGCCCACACAAAAACGTTCCTGTCACGTTAACGTTCATGACCAAGTTGAATTGATCCAAAGACATCTTACTGATCACGCCATCTTTTGCTTTTACAAGTAACCCATCTCTTAACACGCCAGCGTTATTGACTAACCCATTGAGTTGACCAAAATCTTGGATAATCGCTTCAAACGTGGTTTCAACGTCGATTTCGTTGGTGACATCCACTTGATATGTCAACGCTTTCGCACTCAGCATTCGACACTGCTCTTGTGTTTCCATTAAGCCACTGGCGTTTACATCCAACAACGCTAAATCAGCGCCAGCTTGAGCAAGGGTAATGGCCATCATTTGCCCAAGCCCCTGCCCTGCTCCTGTAATGGCAATAACACTACTTTTTATGTCCATATTGGTGCACTCCATAGCTCGTAATGTTCTCTATCTCAACCAGTCTAAGTTGGCCGAAATGATGCGCGTTTTAGGTCACCATCTCGGGCTGGTTTGTCACAAAACTCAGTCTAGCCTTTCTTACTCTTGTATAACTCAAATAAGCTTGAGAAATCGAGCTCGCCGTGGCCGCTCGCGTTGTGGAAAGAATATAAGTTGCGCGCTAACGACCCCATCGGAACCGAAGAATGTGTTTGTAACGCCGCATCTAACCCCAAACCGAGATCTTTCAACATAAGTTTGCTCATAAAGCCCGGTTGGTAATCGTGACTAGCTGGCGCACTGTCCATCACGCCTGGGCAAGGATTGTAAAGCTCCAATGCCCAATTTCGGCCAGAGCTTTGCAGCATGATGTTTGATAGCACTTTTGGATCGAGTCCATGATCGATACCTAGGTTTAATGCCTCGCACGTACCAGACATTAAAATGCCGAGCATAAGGTTGTTACAGATTTTCGCCATTTGACCATCGCCTGCTTTGCCAGCATGGAAAACATTTTTTCCCATATACTGCAAAATCGCATTGGCTTTAGAAAACGCTTGATCCGAACCACCAACAATAAAGGTTAATGTCGCCGCTTTCGCGCCAGCAACGCCTCCCGAAACGGGCGCGTCGACAAACAACACACGTTTATTTGCCGCTTCATTGGCGACTAATCGCGCAGAGTCTGGATCAATGGTTGAACAATCAATCATCAAGGTACTTGGCGAGACAAGATTGAGGACACCTACGCCACCGTGTAAGTCGCCAAGATACACGGAACGAACGTGAGATCCTGCTGGTAGCATCGTGATGACTGTGCTTGCACCATCCACGACTTCCTCAATAGAGCTCGCCACCACCGCACCAAAAGGTACTAGTTGCTTTGCGGCTTCGCTATCGACATCGAATACTTGCACGTTAAATCCAGACGCGAGTAAGTTTTGCGCCATCGGATGCCCCATTCTTCCTAAACCGATAAATGCGATGGTACTCATGATCATTCTCCTTATTGACCTAGTGTTTGTTCACCCAAATCAGCAAGCGGATGTTCGTCATCCGGCCAAAGTGAGGTAAACAAGGTATCGATGACATCTTCATCGACTTCACTGACACTGTTAAACATCCAGTTAGGTTCGCCATCCCGGTCAATAAGCCGAGAACGGACGCCCTCTTTAAACTCACCTAATAAGGCACTGCGAACCGACAAACTCAACTCTAAACGGAAACAATCTGCAAGCGGTAAGCTGTGGTACTCTTTCACTTGTCTAAAGCAAATATGCGCGGTGATCGCACTGCCCGATGCGAACGTTTGTTTCGCGTTTTCTATCCACTGGCTATTCCCTTCGATAGCCATGATTCGCTGTGCTATCGCATTAAGATCAAAGCCTTTGCACGCTTCCTCTATCTGATCTAAGTATGGACAAATTTGCGTGGTTGGTTTGCTATCAATAACCTGTTCTTCCATTAATTGTAGTAGCGCAGTTACCAACTCTTTCGCGTCTTCTTTGCCCCACTGGAGCCGCTTTAGCTCATCCAGTAAGGTGGGATACTGCTCTTCCAACAGTAACCAATCGGCCAAACCAATAGTGACAGCGTCACTTGAGTTCACCATGGAACCTGTCAATCCGAGGAATAAACCCACCTGCGGATCTATCTGGCTTAAAAACCACGTACCTCCCACATCAGGATACAGTCCAATATTGATTTCTGGCATAGCAAGGCGTGATGTTGTTGTCACAACTTTATGGCTGGTTCCCATAAAAAGCCCCATCCCACCACCCATTACAATACCTTCTCCCCAACCGATAATAGGCTTGTTGTAAGTGTGAATGAGATAGTCACACTCATACTCCAACGAGAAATAGTCCGTACAGAACTCTACGATTTTTTCTTTACTCTCGTTATGCATGACGTGATACATAGCTCGAACATCGCCACCAGCACAGAATGCTTTTTCTCCAGCGCCAGTGAGTACCACACAAGTCACATGCGGATCGTCTTGCCACTTGATAAGCTGATCGTTAAGTTGGACTAACATGTCATACGTCAATGCATTCAATGAAGCGGTGTTGTCTAACGTTGCGATACCAATGCGGTGCACGCCATCGAAGCACTCTATTTCACTAATGGCTACCATCCCTGCCATGTGGCCTCCTATCGGTTTTTCCATTGCGGTGGGCGTTTTTCTAAAAAGGCGCGAATACCCTCAACTTGATCTTCCGTATCAAAAAGAGTCAGAAACAACTCTCGCTCTTTCATTAAGCCGTGCTTAAGTGGCGCAGAGCGCATATTTTGAATGAGCGCCTTACATGCGGCGACAGAAGATGGCGACTGGTTCGCAACAGAGTCAGCAAGCTCCAGCGCTTTACTTAAAGCTTCGCCTTTGGAGACCAACTCCTCAGCCAAGCCTAGTTCTTTTGCTTTGTCAGCGCTGACTTGCTCTCCACATAAAATGATACGCTTTGCCCAGCCTTCCCCTACTAACGCTGTGAGGTTTTGGGTACCGCCAGCGCAGGGCAAAAGTCCGACTTTGGCTTCAGGTAAAGCAAGTACCGCTTGCTCTTCAACGACTCGAATATCACAAGCTAATGCCACTTCTAAACCTCCACCCATGGCGTAACCATTAATAGCGGCAATGGAAACACCACGGAATTCCGAGAGCGTTTCAAACGCTTCACCAAAGCATCGCGCCATGTCTAACGCAACCGCTTTGTCACCGTCAGAAAACAACTTGAGATCCGCACCAGCAGAGAAAAACTTTTCTCCACTGCCGGTTAAAACCAGTGCGTAGACCTGCTTATCATTGTTAAGTGTGAGTATCAGCGACTTCAGTACCTTGAGGCTCTCTGATGTCCACGTATTGGCTGGCGGGTTGTTCATCGTCACCACCGCAACGTGATTAGTGATCGTATGTTGAATGGCTTCTTGGGTTAATGGCATATCTGAATCCTTTCTCAATGAGCAAATCCAATACTTCGCTACAGCAAGGCCGATTCCTCAGAGAGCAAACGGCGCGCGATGATCAAGCGCATGATTTCGTTGGTTCCCTCCAGAATTTGATGCACACGCACATCTCTGAAATGACGCTCCATTGGATACTCTTTGATGTAACCATAGCCGCCATAAAGCTGCAGCGCTTGGTCGCAAACCTGAAAGCCCACATCGGTTGCGAACCGTTTTGCCATCGCGCAATAAGCCGTGGCATCTGGGTCATTTCGGTCGAGCTTGCTGGCGGCATAGCGCACTAACTGCCGAGCAGCCACTAGCTCTGTCGCCATGTCTGCTAATTTGAATTGTAAGGCTTGAAACTGCGCAAGCGACTTGCCGAACTGCTTACGCTCCTGAATATACTGTGTCGCCTGTTCAAGGGCCTGTTGAGCCGTACCGACGGAACAGGTCGCAATATTTATACGCCCTCCATCAAGCCCTTTCATCGCAAAGACAAAACCTTGCCCTTCTTCGCCCAGTAAATGGCTAGCTGGAATAACGACATTTTCAAAAGTAACCGCTCGTGTTGGCTGGCTGTTCCAACCCATTTTGGGTTCTTTGCGCCCATAGCTGATACCATCAGCGTGAGCAGGGACAACAAATGCGGACACGCCTTTGGCACCCGCTTCTCCAGTTCTCGCCATCACGACCAAAACATCTGTCTCTCCTGCGCCAGAGATAAAGGTTTTGCCGCCATTCAGCACGTAAGTATCACCTTTTTTGCTCGCGGTTGTGGTCAACGAAGCGGCATCCGATCCCGCATTAGGCTCGGTTAAGCAATATGAACCCAACCACTCGCCAGAGACCAGCTTAGAGCAATATTTGGCTCTCACTTCTTCGTTCGAGAAACTCGCGATCATCCAACTGACCATGTTGTGAATCGTCATGAAAGCGGTCGTCGACGTACAGCCCATTGAGAGTTGTTCAAAGATAATTGACGCATCCAAGCGACTCAGCCCTAGGCCACCTTGCGCTTCTGGAGTGTAGAGACTGAGAAACCCCAGTTCCCCCGCCTCTCTCAATACGTCTTTGGGGAAGATCTGCTTTTCATCCCACTCCGCCGCCATCGGTGCTAAACACTCATCGGCAAATTGCTGAGCGGTATCGGCAAATGCACGTTGATCTTCATTAAGTTCAAAGTCCATAAAAGCTCCTTCTATTCACTCAGCGCAGTTGGATGGTCAAATTAGGCCCCGTTGGAATATCGTCATCAAACCAACGTGCCGTCACCGTTTTGGTCTCGGTATAAAAACGTACCGCTTGTTTACCATACGCATGTAAATCACCATAGAAACTGCCTCTCCAACCAGTAAAGGAGAAAAATGGTAAAGGGACTGGAATAGGCACATTGATCCCAACCTGACCGACTTGAATGTCATGCTGATATTTTCTCGCAGCAGCGCCATTAGCGGTAAATATAGAAGTTCCGTTGCCGTAAGGGTTGCGATTCACTAACTCAATAGCTTCTTGCAACGTTTCGACTTCCATACAAACTAAGACAGGGCCAAATATCTCTTGCGTGTAAATCGACATGTTCGCTGTTACACCGCTAAACAAGGTTGGGCCAATCCAGTTTCCATCGGGAAAGCCTTCCACTTCACACTGACTTCCATCGAGTTCACACACTGCGCCTTGTTGTTTGCCATCTTCAATTAGGTCCAATACGCGTTGTTTAGCTTGCTCACTGATCAGTGGGCCATAAGCAGCTTGCTCATCGTCCCAAGGCCCTGGGTGTACTTTCGCCATTGCCTGTTTGAGGTCTGTAATCCATTGTTTTGAATCGCCGACAAATACCGCAACAGAAATTGCCATACAACGCTGCCCCGCAGCCCCTACGGAGGCTCCGATTAGGTTATTCACCACTTGATCTTTGTTTGCATCAGGCATGATCACCATGTGATTCTTTGCACCAGCAAAAGCTTGAACCCGTTTAAAATGTTTAGTCCCTGTGGTGTAGATATAACGGGCAACGGGAACCGAGCCAACAAATGACACCGCTCGAATATCAGGATGAGCCAGAAGAAAGTCGACTTGTTCTTTGCGGCCATGAACGATCTGCAACACTCCTTTCGGCGCGCCAGCTTGCTCAAATAATTCAGCTAAACGAATAGAGGTCAATGGCACTTGTTCGGAGGGTTTAAGCACAAATGTATTGCCCGCAGCGATAGCGATTGGGAACATCCACAACGGAATCATGGCAGGAAAGTTAAATGGCGTAATGCCGCAACACACACCTAGGGGCTGAATCATTGAGTAACTATCAATATCCGTGGCAACGTTTTCGACGGTTTCGCCCATCATGTTGCTAGCAATGTTTGCCGCCTGCTCAACCACCTCGATACCACGCCACACATCGCCTTTAGCATCCGCTAAAATCTTACCCGTTTCATGAGAAAGCAGTGTGGCAAGCTCATCATGATGCTCTTTGAGCAAGTGCTGATAACGAAGCATGACTCTGGCACGCTCGGATACTGCCACTTCCTTCCAGGATTGGAATGTCTCTTTCGCATTATCAATGGCAGCTTCCATCTCGTGCTCTGTGGAACATGGAACGTACGCAATGACATCATTAGTGGCAGGATTGGTTACCTCAACCCAATCCGATGTTTGAGATTCACGAAACTCGCCACCAATAAACAAGGGAACCAAACGAGTCATCATTTACTCCTTTCTGATTTCAATTAAAGCGGTATTTCAATGCCTATCGCCGTGGCTTCTCCACCACCGATACAAAGTGACGCAACACCCCGCATCACTTTTTTGGCTTCGAGATCACCATTGGTGCCTAGCGCTTGTAGCTGACGCAAACTGTGAATCAATGTCACCAGAATTCGTGCGCCACTAGCCCCTATCGGATGCCCAAGTGCACAGGCTCCACCTTTAATATTTACTTTGCTCGTATCTAGTCCAAGTTCCGCCACCGCTATTTGTGTCACAACGGCAAAGGCTTCATTGATTTCCCACAGGTCCACTTCATAAATTGACCAATCTAGCTGGAACAGCAGTTGCTCAATTGCGTAGACGGGTGCCAAAGTAAATTCTGCAGGTTTTCTGGCATGTGTAGAGTGCGCCTTGATGATCGCAAGTGGTTTAAGCCCCTGATGACGCGCAGTGTCTTCATCCATAAGCACAAGAGCCGCCGCGCCATCTGAAATGGCACTCGAATTAGCAGCGGTCACCGTACCTTTTTCATCGAATGCAGGTTTGAGTTGAGGAATTTTACCAAGGTCAATCGAGCGTGGGTGCTCATCGTAGTCCAGCACCGCTTGTTCTGACTTGGTATTGAGTGAAACCGGCGAAAGTTCATCGGCAAACAAGCCTCGCTCTTGAGCTTCCAACGCACGTTTTGCCGACATCACGGCCCATTCATCCATTTGCTCTCTGGTGAACTTAAGCCTGTCAGCGACTTGCTGAGCATAAACACCCATTAAGTGCCCTTCGTAAGCATCTTGTAGCCCATCGAGAAACATGTGGTCATACGTAGACTGGTGCCCCATGCGCATTCCCTTTCTCGCCTCCCTCAGCAAATACGGCGCATTGGTCATACTTTCCATACCACCAGCAATGGCTGAGCGAATCGTTCCAGCTTTAATGAGATCGTGCGCTAACATGACGCTCTTCATGCCAGAGCCACACACTTTGTTAATGGTGGTGCACCCTACACCCAAAGGAAGATCGGCCCCCATAGATGCTTGCCTCGCAGGAGCTTGTCCACACCCTGCTGGAAGCACACATCCCATGAACACTTCATCCACCGAAGTCACATTCACTTCGTGCATTGCCGCCTTGATCGCCAGTGCGCCTAATTGAGGAGCAGAGTAAGTTTGCAACTTGCCTTGAAAGCGCCCAATTGGCGTTCTTTTCGCGCTGACAATCCAGATGTCTTTTCCCATGATTCGCATTCCCTTAAGGTATATGTGAACACTTGGCAGAATGATGACACCCTACATAGAATTACTCACCAAGCGCCACACCAGCCTTTATCGCCTTTTTCACTAACAAACTTTCATTCCGCGATTTCTTGACGTTTACGTAAGCATAGCACTAGCCTTTACAATGAGATGAAAAAACACACCAAGCAGGCGTTTATATTTCAAAGTTGATGTTCGACCTTCCCATTAAAGGTTCGATTTCCAGAAACTGGATTTTTATTCGAGGTAAGTATGTTATGGAAAAATACAAGATCAGTGACCTCGCCAAGGAGTTTGATATTACTACTCGCAGTATCCGGTTTTATGAAGACGTGGGTCTGATTGAACCAGAGCGAAAAGGCAATATGCGCGTTTATCAACGCAGGGATAGAATTCGCCTCAAACTGATTTTAAGAGGGAAACGACTCGGTTTTTCGTTGGCAGAAATTCGTGAACTTTTCGAGCTCTACGACATGCAACAAACCGAAGGACAGTTGTTGAAAATGCTCAATATCATTGAAGAGAAACAAGCTGTCCTACAACAACAACTCAACGACATCAGCGTCGTTATGGCTGAGTTGAATGCCGCTAAGGAGCGTTGTATTCAAACACTCAAAAGCAAGCAGACATAAACGCTATACTCAATTAGCAACACCGCTATCGGCTTTTCCACCTTACCTCTGATACCGGGAGACGTTATGAAAAGCACCTATACCCCACTCAATTTCGGACTTGGTGATACCATCGATATGCTCCGAGAACACGTTAATGCCTTTGCTACGGAACATATTGCGCCCATCGCCGCTGAGATAGACCGCGATAACCAGTTCCCGAATCATTTATGGCCTTTGTTGGGAGAAATGGGGTTGCTTGGTGTGACCGTCGATGAAGAGCTTGGTGGTGCAGGCATGGGATACCTCGCTCATGTTGTTGCCATGGAAGAAATCAGCCGTGCCTCTGCGTCTGTCGCTCTAAGCTACGGCGCTCATTCTAACCTGTGCGTCAACCAAATCTTTCGTAACGGCACGCCTTCTCAACGTGAAAAATACCTTCCAAAACTCATTGATGGTACGCACGTTGGCGCCCTAGCGATGAGTGAGCCCAATGCCGGTTCAGACGTGATAAGCATGCAACTGAAAGCGGAGAACAAGGGCGACCATTTTGTACTGAATGGCAACAAAATGTGGATAACAAACGGGCCCGATGCTGACGTAGTGGTACTTTACGCTAAAACGGATGTCAGCGCAGGTTCACGTGGCATTACCGCATTCATTATTGAACGTAACTTCGCAGGTTTCACTCATGCTCAAAAGCTGGACAAGCTAGGCATGAGAGGCTCGAATACTTGCGAACTTGTATTTAACCATTGCGTAGTGCCAAAAGAGAATATTCTTGGCGAGTTGAATAAAGGCGTCGAGGTGTTAATGAGTGGGCTGGATTACGAGCGCGTCGTCCTCGCTGCCGGACCACTCGGGATAATGCAAGCTTGCATGGACATTGTGGTCCCGTACGTACATGAACGAGAGCAGTTTGGAAAATCCATTGGCGAGTTTCAGTTAGTTCAGGGCAAGATCGCCGATATGTACTCTCGAATGAGTGCAGCAAAAGCGTATGTATATACCGTCGCAGCGGCTTGTGATCGAGGTAACGCAACACGCAAAGATGCGGCAGGAGCGATTTTGTACAGTGCAGAGCTCGCCACACAAATGGCACTCGATGCAATACAACTGCTCGGTGGGAATGGCTACATCAATGAATACCCTGCTGGTCGTTTGCTACGTGATGCAAAGCTTTATGAAATCGGCGCGGGTACCTCAGAGATTCGCCGCATGTTAATAGGCCGAGAGTTGTTCGAAGAATCTCGCTAACGGAACATACGACAAGGAAGTCATTATGGCCATTATCAAAAGTAAAACTAAGCCAACTGACGAGTTATTTCTTTCCAATAAAGCTGCGATGGAAACGTTGGTCACTCAACTTAATCAACACATCGAGACCATCAAACAGGGCGGCGGTGAAAAAGCCATTCAGCACCAGAGGCAAAAAGGAAAACTCCCCGCACGAGAACGCATCGCGCGCTTGCTTGATGACAACACTGACTTTCTTGAAATCAGCCAGTTTGCCGCCTGGCAAGTGTATGACGAAGCGATCCCCTGCGCTGGCGTTATCGCCGGCATTGGTATCATAGAGGGGATTCAATGCATGGTCATCGCCAACGATGCTTCGGTAAAAGGCGGAACCTACTACCCACTCACGGTAAAAAAACACCTTAGAGCGCAAGAGATTGCCCAACGTTGCCAACTCCCCTGCGTGTACTTGGTGGACTCCGGTGGCGCAAATCTCCCTCATCAGTCCGACGTCTTCCCCGATAAAGAACACTTTGGTCGCATTTTCTTTAACCAAGCGAGAATGTCGGCGAAAGGCATCCCCCAAGTTGCTGTTGTGATGGGGCTTTGCACTGCTGGGGGCGCGTACGTTCCTGCCATGGCGGATGTGTCCATTATGGTTAAAGAGCAAGGCACCATTTTTTTGGCGGGGCCACCTTTGGTGAAAGCGGCCACTGGCGAAGTCGTGACGGGTGAAGAGCTCGGCGGTGCAGACGTGCATTGTCGAAAATCTGGTGTCGCAGATTATTACGCTGAAAATGATGAACATGCCCTAATGCTTGCGAGAGAAGCCATTGCCAATGCCAATAGAACAAGACCTGTTAAGCCAGAAAACACCGTGCTTCCTCCCCGCTACGACGCAGAAGAAATCTACGGAATTGTGAATGCCAACTTACGACTGTCATTCGACGTTCGAGAAATTATTGCCCGCATCGTCGATGATTCTGATTTCGACGAATTCAAAGCCTTGTACGGCAGAACGCTAGTGTGTGGCTTCGCTCGTATTCAAGGACACTTGATTGGTATTGTGGCAAACAACGGTATCTTGTTTTCTGAATCGGCACAAAAAGGCGCGCACTTTATTGAGCTGTGCGCCAAACGGAAAACACCGCTTCTCTTTCTCCAAAACATTACCGGCTTTATGGTCGGAAAAAAGGTTGAAGAAGAAGGCATCGCAAAACATGGCGCCAAGTTAGTGATGGCCGTCGCTTGTGCTGACGTGCCGAAGTTTACCGTGATCATCGGTGGATCGTACGGCGCTGGTAATTACGGCATGTGCGGCCGAGCGTATGATCCAACCATGATGTGGATGTGGCCGAACGCGCGTATTTCTGTGATGGGCGGAGAACAAGCAGCAGGCGTTTTAACACAAGTTCGAAAAGACGCGAAGGAACGTCAGGGGGAAGCGTGGTCAGAGCAAGAAGAGCACATTTTTAGAGAATCGATCATAGACTTGTATGAAACACAAGGACATCCCTATTTTGCGAGTGCTCGGCTATGGGATGACGGAATTATTGACCCTAAAAAAACGCGTCAGGTGTTGAGTCAAGCGTTAACGGCAGCATTAAATGCCCCCATTCCTGATAGCGAGTTTGGCGTCTTCAGAATGTAAACACCCAAAGATGAATTAAGGAAGTTAGTATGCAGGAAATGCAACCAAGCATTATTCCCAACGCCCAAAGGCAAGATGATGTTCTTTGGCATGTCGATGATAATGGCGTAGCGACCATTACCCTAAACAGAACAGCCAAACACAATGCTTTTGACGCTTGTACGATCGACTTGCTGATCCACCGCCTAGATTATCTCGCTTTACGAACGGATGTGCGGTGCTTGGTATTAAAAAGTAACGGTAAGCATTTTTCATCCGGGGCCGACTTGAATTGGATGCAGTCGATGGCCGAAAGCACGAGGCAAGATAACTTCGTTGATGCCCAAAACTTGGCAAGACTCATGGAAACATTAGATTCGTTCCCTCAACCCACCATCGCAGTTGTTCAAGGTTCCGCTTATGGTGGCGCTTTGGGGTTGATTTGTTGTAGTGATATCGCCATCGCAAGCCAAAGTGCCAACTTTTGCTTAAGTGAAGTTAGGCTTGGTTTAGTTCCAGCAACCATTGCGCCTTACGTCATGCGCGCGATGGGGAATCGACAAGCTAGACGTTATATTTTAAGTGGTGAAGTCATTTCAGCCGAGGATGCCGAACGGTTTGGTATTGTGCACGAAGTGAAAGAAGCCAAACAACTTGAAAATGCGGTCGGTAGCGTAATCAAGACTTTACTACTGAATAGCCCAGATGCGATGCGTAAAGCAAAAACGCTCTGCCATCAATGTCATCAAAACCCCATTGATCAACAACTGATTCACTATACTAGCAAGCTCATTGCGGACATTAGAGTATCACCCCAAGGTCAAGATGGGCTGCAAGCGTTTCTTGAAAAACGTAGCCCAAGTTGGGTCACCAAGTCACAGGACAAGTAATGCTACCTTCCAAAGTAAAGATTGTCGAAGTAGGTCCTAGAGATGGGTTGCAAAATGAATCTCCTGTTGCGACCCAAACTAAAATCCGGCTGATCAACTTACTCTCTGATACTGGGTTAACGCATATTGAGGCGGGCTCTTTTGTCTCACCCAAATGGGTGCCACAAATGGCGGACTCAATAGAGGTCATGAAAGCAATAACACGGCGAAATCATGTTACCTACTCTGCCCTGACTCCAAACCTAAAAGGCTTAGAACAAGCGTTGGAGGCTGACGCCAATCAGGTCGCAATTTTCACTTCATCCTCAGAAGGATTCTGCCAACACAATATCAATTGCTCGATTGCAGAAAGCCTAACTCGCTTCGAACCTGTAATGCGATTAGCCACCAAACACGGCATCCCTGTTCGTGGCTATCTATCCTGCGTTGCCGACTGCCCTTACGATGGCCCGACAGCCCCTAAACAAGTGGCGAGCGTGGTCAAATCACTCATCGATTTAGGGTGTTATGAGGTGTCTCTAGGCGACACAATCGGTACAGGCACGCCAAACCGTATCGCTGCTATGCTAGAAGCCGTCATGTTGGTTGCACCTCTTCCCCAGCTTGCTGTCCATTTCCACGATACATGGGGACAAGCACTCGCCAATATTCATCAAGCATTGAATATGGGCATCAATACCATCGACAGCAGTGTAGCTGGGCTGGGTGGATGCCCATACGCTCATGGCGCATCAGGAAATGTCGCAACGGAGGATGTACTATATTTATGCCAAGGGTTAGGAATAGAAACGGGGATCGACTTAGAGCTACTGGCTAAAGCTGGCTGGATGATCAGCGAAGAGCTGGGTCGGCAGCCTACATCAAAAGTGTCATTAGCATTGCGTAACCGCGTATTATCACTTTCGTAGAAGGCCATCCGGCACCTCAAATTCTCCCAACCCAAGTTAACTTGCTCTACTTTCGAGTAGGGAAGCGAAACCGCCCGCCAGTACGATAAATAATTAGAGAAAATAAGATAAGCACACAACCTACTAGTTTATTTGCCGTTAGCACCTCGCCATACCACAGCACGCTCAGAATAACCGTCCAAACTGGTTCTAATATCATAATTAGAGCAGCGTTACCTGCCTGAACAAATTTTTGCCCCATGGTTTGCATTACGTAACGCAAGCTCGTCGCTAATAAGGTACTCAACGCAAACCACCACCAAATAGAGGAGTCAACCTCTGCCGGGAAAGATTCCATAAAAAATGAAACCAACAAACCTAAGCAACCTGCTGAAAAAAGTTGCACGCAAGTAAGCAGCAGCACAGGTAGTTTTTGAGAGTATTTGCTGTTCACATTAAAATGAAGCGCCAAAACCAGTGCTGCACCAAGAAACCACAATTGACTGGCCGATTGTTTCCAGCCACCAACTAAAGAAAGACAAGCAAGACCTAATACAGCGATAGGCAAAGAAAGCCAGAAAATTCGTTGTGGTCGTTGACGAAACATAACCCATGCAACAATCGGCACAAACAGCATGGAAAGGCTCATGATAAATGCGCCTTCCCCAAGAGTATCACTGATAGAAATAGCGTAAATCCATGTCATAACGGCACTGCCTAACAGGAGCCCGACACCACCAGCAGAAAGCACATCTTTTAAGTTTGCTTTCAGCAAAGGTCGGTAACATAGAGGCAGTAAGCAGAGCGAAGCGATAGTAAATCGCGCCCCAATAAAGCCAAAAGGTGGTAAACCCTGTATTGTTTCCTTAGAGAATATCCAGCCAAGTGCAGCGATCATCGTCGTCGCAACCAGAATAACCGTCGCTTTGCGTTCTGAGTTAAACATAAGTACTCACAAAATATGGAACACACAATAGCGCAGCAAGAGAGTTTTACTGCGCTATTGTGTAAATTTGAAAGGAGTTTCTGTCGAGCGGAAGTGAAAGCCCGATCCTCTCCTGTATTGTTGTCACGCAGATTGAAGTTCTGCTGCTAGATACATTAAATGCAGGCAAAGTCTTAAGGCAAGCCTTTTCGCATACTAAATTACTTTAGCATTCTATACAGCAAGCAAACTGGCTAAAACCTGTACCGGGTGTCGAACTACCTCCCCTTCAAAACGCTTAACTTGACTGCGGCAGGAGTACCCCGTGGCTAACACACGCTCAGTGGGCAGGTTCTTTATATTCGGTTTCCAACTAAGCTGATATATAGCTTCAGACGTACTTTTCTTATCCACTTCATGTCCGAATGTCCCAGCCATGCCACAACATCCCGTAGGTATGACTTGCAGATTTAAGCCAAAGTGCTGAAAAATAGACTGCCAAGATTTCTCAGTCTCCGGTATTTTGGTCTTTTCTGTGCAATGCGCCATCAAATACCACGGTTCTTCATTTAATGCACATACTGGTGACCATTCATTCAGTCGATTCACCAGCCATTCATGAACCGTATAGACGGTAAATTCGCCTCGCTTCTCTTTTAGAGCCTGATGGTACTCATCACGATAACAAAGAACTAAGGCCGCATCGACACCGATCATAGGAATTTCAAGTTCAGCAACTTGGTTGAGAAAATCCGAAGTGTTTTGTGCATTTCTGGCGAATTTCTTAAGGAAACCTTTTACATGTTGAGCTTTCCCATTAGGTTTGAAAGGCAGAACAACAGGGTGTTTCCCTAACCGCTGCAATAACTGAATAAAATCCGCAACCAACTCGGCTTCATAAAAGCTGGTAAATGGATCTTGAACAATCAAGACGTAATTTTGCTTCACTTCTGGGGAAAGCGATTCTAGATACGCAAAGTCAAACGGGCTCACGCCAAGTGCCTGACATCGACTTTGCAACGTAGGGATCGATAGCACTGGCGAATCAATAAAACCGATGGATGTCTCTAATACTTGCGTAACAGGCCTACTAGATGCGATTCGATTAACCAGCTTGGGAGCTTTTGCCATAATCGGCAGCAGTTGCTCAATATTCGACACCAGATAGTCGCGCAGAGGTCTGCGATAACGAGAGTGATAGAGGTGTAAAAAACGTGCTCTAAAATCAGGCACATCAACTTTCACAGGACACTGACTCGCACACGCTTTGCACGCTAGACAACCGTTCATCACCTCATAAACTTCATGCGATAAATCATCAGATGCGGGGCGAGATATCAGTTGACTCAGCTTCTGAGCCAAAAGCTTAACCGATAACGTTTGATTGAGAAGTTGCTGTTCGTTGGCGAGCAAATCGAAGTCACTGTCATTAAGGCGACGCAGCCATTCACGCATTATCCCCGCCCTCCCTTTCGGAGAGTGGCGACGATCGGCTGTCACTTTAAATGATGGACACATTGGGCTATCAGCATCGTAATTAAAACACAGCCCATTGCCATTGCAAGACAGTACGGGCTTAAGCGACTCTCGGACTTCTACGGGGATCTGACGATCATAGTAGCCACGCTTGGTCGCTGTGACTTTAGCCATTTCAGCGTCGCTATTCAGTGGTGTGCAAATCTTCCCCGGATTCATTTTATTGTCTGGGTCAAACGCCGCTTTAATGCGCCTTAATTCAATAAAGAGCTCATCACCAAAGAAGGCAGGTCCATATTCTGAGCGATATCCTTTACCGTGCTCCCCCCACATTAAGCCATTGTATTTTGCCACCAGATCGACCACATCATCGGACAGTTGATGCATCAACGCTTCTTGCTCAGGGTCACACATATCGAGCGCAGGACGCACGTGAAGAACGCCAGCATCCACATGCCCAAACATGCCATAATGCAGGTTATTGCTGTCTAGTAACGTACGAAATTCCGCGATAAAGTCCGCCAAGTTTTCGGGCGGCACACAGGTATCTTCCGCGAATGCAATCGGCTTTGCCTGACCTTTAGCCGCGCCAAGCAGCCCAACCGCTTTCTTGCGCATTCCATAAATAGCTTGGATGTCTTTGGGGTCGCGACAGACTTGATAACCGATGATACCACTGCGTCGATGAGCCATTTCTTTATCGAGAATTGAAAGTAAGCGTTCAACTTTATCCTCAATATCATCGCTGTGACTGCCTGCGAACTCGACAAAGTTAATTCCTTGCATCTCTTTGCCCTGCACATCTGAGATCGCGTGTTTTACCGAGTGCCAGACAATGTCTTCTCTTGCAAGGTTGAGTACTTTTGCATCGACTGTCTCAACCGATAGCGCCTCTGCTTCGACCATCAAGGGAGCATTTCGCAATGCAGAATCAAAACTATCGTATTTAACGTTCACTAACCGTCGCGTAGTAGGTATTCGCGTAAGATTGAGCTTGGCTTCAGTAATAAAAGCTAACGTACCTTCAGAGCCACATAATATTCTCGTGACGTCAAACTCTTCACTCTTGTCGTTGATGGCATTTTTTAGGTCATAACCAGTAAGAAAGCGATTCAGAGGAGGAAACTTATCCAGAATCTGTTGACGCTTGTCTCGACAAACTTCCTCCGTAATTTTTAACGCTCGCGATACTACATCACAGTTTAACCGTTTGTTTTGTTGAATTGCTTCGGTATCGAGCACCGAGCCATCTGCCAATACGGCTTTGAGCTCCAACACATGATCCGAGGTTTTACCATATTGCAAAGAGCCTTGGCCTGATGCATCGGTATTAATCATCCCACCTAATGTCGCGCGGTTGCTGGTCGACAGATCTGGCGAGAAGAAATAACCATAAGGGCGAACGATGTCGTTGAGTTGATCTTTGACTATCCCAGTTTCCACTCTCACCCAACCTTCCTGCTCGTTGATCTCTAACACTCGATTCATATAGCGAGACAGATCAACCACGATCCCCGAGTTCAATGATTGTCCGTTAGTGCCCGTTCCGCCTCCTCTGGGCGAAAAGGTCAGGTGTTTAAATTCATCACGAGCACTGACCTTGCCAAGTATTACCACATCATGATGGTTGGCAGGAAAGACGACCGACAACGGAAGTTGCTGGTAGACGCTGTTGTCAGTCGCCATACTCAATCGAGTGGTATAGCGAGCATCAGTATCCCCCTTGAAACCAAGCTGTTTAAGGGTGTTAAAGAACTTGATAACCACAGGATCAGAAGAAACCTGTAGCGGAAGTGCAGGAAGCATAATTTGAATCAGTGCCTTACGGTTGTCTTTTTAGGTTCATAACATGAATGTGGAGTTAAAAGCGGTAGAGGCGCTTGGGGTTATCGACCAGAATCTTGCTAAACAGTGTCGTATCTTGCGTCCAGTGCCACAAAGTATCTAACAACTGGCCATCATTTGGCATCTCAGCAGCAAAACATGGGTGAGGCCAATCCGAACCCCAGACACATTGCTCTTCATTCGCTTCTAACAAAGCTTGAGCAAATGGAGAAACGTCATCATAAGGCGGCGATTGAGGCGACAAACGATACGGAGCCGACAGTTTTGTCCACACTTTCCCTTCGGCCTTAAGCTTCAATAAGGTTTGAAAACCAGGATGAGAAATCAGCTTGTTTGTTGGCATATGTCCAAGATGATCAATCACTACGGGCACGGGTAAAGCCCTTAATCGGTGATATAAGTCATCAAACTGCGAAACATCAATTAAGCATTGAAGGTGCCAGTGTCGTTCTGCAAGGCGAGCCGCTAAACGCTCAACATCACGCCACTCAATACCACCTTTAAACAGCAGGTTCATCCGCACCCCACAAAATCCGGCTTCTTGTAGCTCATCCAGCGTTTGCTCGGACACATCCGCATCCACGACCGCGACGCCTTTGTAGTCGTAACCTTGCTGGCGTAAATACCGTAATGTATCAAGATGCAACTGGTTGTCATTGCCATACACACTCGGCTGAACCAGCACGCCATAACGGATGCCTAATTGCTGGTGCAAATGCAGGTACGCGCCGACGCTGGCATCGGGTGGCGTGTAGGTTCGCGTTTCACAGTACGGATAACGTGAAGAAAAAACGTGGGCATGACAATCAACCGCGCCTTCAGGAATCGCGATTGTTGGTTTATTTACAAATGGGTCCGCCGCTTCACAAAATGGAATTATGCTCATCGAAAATCATCCTGTCAGAAAGGTAGAGGTGCCATCAACGAAAGCACCTCTTGAAGACTTAACTGAAGTTCTCACTCAACCAGTTCGCGATCACGCCAGAGAACTGAATAAACTTAGGATCGTCGTCCAACATCCACTCGGTGTGACCACCTTCAGGCAGTAAGAATAGAGATTTCGGCCCAGGGTATTTCGCGTACAGCGACTTTGCTTCGGTCACTGGGTGAAGATCGTTTTCTGCACCGTGCGCAATCAAGATTGGCGCATCTGCAAATCGCTCGTCCAGTAGGGCTTCCGGTTTGAAATTGATGAGAGAATCCGCAAAATCCAGATCAGATGTCACGCCGTAGCCCGGTGCTTTGACCAGTTCAGTGAATACATATTCGCGGCTTACTGGGTCAAGCGGGTAGATTTCAAATGGATCAATCCCCTGCTTTTCTCCACCAAGAGCAAGACGTGTACGCTCTTCTAACATAAATTGACGGAACGCTTTCCAACCGTGCTCGCCACGTTGAGCAACCTGAACACGTACCGCATCATAAAAGCCGTTCATGGAGATAAGGCCATCAATCGCATCTTGACAAACTCGGTAAGCATCAAGAATTAATCCACCGGCCATGCCCCAGCCAGCCAGTACGACTTTGCGGCCTTCCTCGTTAGCGCGCTGTTTCACAACCGCAACCGCGTTCGCGATGTCACGTACTTGTTCATCTAGGATAACTCGCTCACGAATACCCTCAGATTCACCAAAGCCACGGTAGTCAAATCCGAATACTGTAAAGCCCTTCGCAGTTAAGGCTCTCGCGTAACGCTCTGGGTGAATATTTTTTTGCCCAGTAAAGCCTGAGCAGACAATAACGATCGGTAAGTCTGGGTTGTTAACGTTCTCGTCAGTAAAGAAAGCGCCATCAAGGCGTAGACCATCACTAATTACTGGGGCTTTTTGTTCAATCATAATTATCTCGTCCAAATGAATGTGTATGCTCGACAAAGAAGTCCTTGTCTTAAGTCACATCATGTTCGAATTTTGATAGCAATAATTTAACAATTGCGACATTCTTATCCAGAAATACGACATAGATGAACTGCCCACTTGGTGACCACAGAGAATGAAAACGACACACACGTATCGCATTGGTTTTTTCCTTATTCCTGATTTTTCGATGCTCTCTTTTTCGGCGGTTATCGAACCTCTTCGAATGGCCAACCGCCTCGCTGGTTGCGATTTGTATCAGTGGGATATTTATGGATTCGAAGATAAAGAAGTGTCGGCCAGTAATGGCGTTTCATTCTCGCCAACACAGTCAGTCAACAACATTGCTCATTTAGACTTGCTGCTGGTTGTGGCAGGTATTGGCGCCCATGTTGCTGCTGCGAGTGGCTCGGTGAATCAGTGGTTAAAGCAAGCGCTTCGTCAAGGCATCGCCGTGGGCTCGACTTCGACAGGCAGCGTATTGTTAGCAAAAGCTGGCCTGTTAAAAAACAAAACGTGTACCGTGCATTGGGAGTCCGCCAACAGCCTGGCAGAGGAATTTCCAAACATTAACGTGACCAGTGAGTTGTACGAATTCGACCCACGCACACCAACTTGTTCGGGCGGCTTAGCCGGTTTGGATATGATGCTTCATTTAATTACAAACCAACATGGGAGTGACTTGGCGAATCAAGTGGCAGAGCAATGCATTCACCCTGCGATTCGACCCGCGCATGATAAACAGCGGATGTCGTTAATCCGTAAGCACAACATCCGCCACCCGCGCCTGCTCGACGCTGTAGAGATCATGGAAGCCAACATGGAAGAGCCGCTAAAGTGCTATGAAATTGGCGAACAAGTAGGATTATCGGTCAGGCAGATGGAAAGGTTATTTTTGCAATACTTGCAAGACAAACCAAGCAATTACTACCTTCAATTGCGCTTAGAACGCGCTCAACATTTGTTGTTGCAAACCATGCTGTCCATCACTCAAATCAGCACGGCTTGTGGGTTCAGTTCTACATCGTATTTTGCGCGCTGCTACAAAAAACGCTATGAAAAAACGCCGCGTGAAGAGCGACGTTTAGCTTAAGATTGAGTAAGAGAAAGGAGTTCGATCTCTTCGATCTCATCGTGATGTGTCAGACGGCTTATCGGACAACGTGCCTTGGTAAAGCAATGATAGCCAAGCAAGTACCTGCTCTTTACTGGCTTTATCAAGTTGCAAACAACCCTCTTCTATCGCTGACACGCGCGAAGCGGGCAGTTCTTTCTCTGCCAAAGTACGAAACTTACCTCGCATCTCGCCTCGACTGAGCGGATTTTCAGGATTACCTCGCGCAATACAGGGAGGCGAAGTCAGTTTGTCGCCATTTTTCAACGTCACCACGACATGCGCCCAACGTTCGGCTGGAAACTTATCATTGTATGCAGGCTCTTCAATTAACTTCATCCGTTCCGTAAGTGCCAAGCGAGCAGGATCTTTCAGTCCTTTGGTGACGGCTTCTACCGTGACCGTATTATCTATAACCGCACTCGCGACTGAAAATGGCAAACTATACTGAGCCTGCTCGGTTGTCTCAGGGCGCTTGGTATGCAGGCACACCGCCTGGTGAAAGCTGTGAACTTCGATAAGTTCAATCTCATCAGCTTTTAGTTTATTTTCTTGTTGCAGCGCTCTCACCGCTTCAACCGCGGGTTGAGCCCAACGACAAACCGGATACGGTTTAAAGTATTGCTCCAGGATATACCAGCGCTGCCCTAAATCTGCCCACAAAGCGTGAGTTTGTTGGTCCAGCAGAGTCACGGCTGGCGCGCCAGTAAAGCCCTCTTCTGCCAGCTCTGCACTGGCAAAGCCCGCCATCGCTCCCCAGCCAGAGCCGTCTTTGAGCATGGTTGGATGTTCAATACAACGCATCATTTGACTGCGCGGGCCATAGAACTCGGCAATGCCGAGCGCATGCTCTGTTTGTGCATCCGTTAAGTCTTTTCTTCTTGCAGACACCGCAGCGACGCCCAACGCATTCCAAGCACCAGAAGTATGATAGTCACAAGCGGTTTGATGCAGCGCGATTCCGGCGCGAGTTGCAATTTCGTAGCCAATGATGAGGGACGTTAATAACTCTTCTCCCGTGATCGCTGACTCATGCATACTGGCGAGCAGCCCCGGCAAAACAGCGACGCCAACATGGCCTTTCGTCAGGACTTGGCCGTCGTGCGCGTCCATACTGTCAATCAACATGCCGCCATATAGAGTCGCCCCACAACCACTGGCCGTGTGATCAGAAAACAGCATCGGCGTATCACCGGCAAACTGCTTCTGCGCGAGTTTAGCTACCATATTTTGCAGTTGCGTCGCTTTACCTGCTGCGGCGACACCCAACAGATCCAAGACGCAATATTTCGCTTGTTCAATAACGTCAGCTGGAAGCTGTTCAAAGGTTAATTCGTGAATAAATCGATGAATAGATTGCATCATCTACTGCTCCAGTTTTAGCGTTTTGCCTTCGACAATAGCGTTGTGATCAATGGTGTATTGCTGTCTCGCACGGTAGGCAGCTCGAACCTGGCTTTATCAATATCGTCCAATGACAAGGTTGCAGTTATCAAGGTTTCACCGTCTTCTGCCTGCGCCAATAGCTCACCCGTTGCAGACAAAATACAGCTTCCTCCCCAAAACCACGCTTCGCCCTCTGGCCCGTAACGATTGGCCATCAAAACTGGGGTTCCGTAGAGCACCGCATAGAATTTAACGTTAACTAACCAGTTGTCTTCATTGGAAAAGTCTTTACTGACAATACTGCTGGCCGAGTTGATCGGCGCGAGCAAGATTTCAGGCTTATCGAGTAGCGCGCAATGAACCAAAGGTGGATTCCATAAATCGGCGCAAATTAAAACCGAGCCTCGCCAATTTTCGTCAAGAGAAACGCTGGTGGTAGCCTCTCCCGAATGAAACCACTTACCCTCTTCAAGCCCACCATAGGTTGGTAAATTGACTTTACGATGCACAGCAACCACCGTACCACCGAGCAACCAAGCTATCGCGTTGTAGTACTCTCCCGGAGCGGCCTGTTCAACAAAGCCGACAATCACGGACATCTGCGGTGCAAGTTGCGCAAGCTCTTTAAGCCGAGCATCATCACGCTTCATGGCAACTTCACGCACAGAGGATTGGAGCTGGTATCCGGTCAAGGAGAGTTCAGGAAACAGCAATAGCTGCGACCCTATGGCCGCAGCTTGCTTTATGTAATCCTGATGAGTATTCAGATTGGCATTCACATCGCCTAACTGGGCGTTGATTTGGGCCACACTGACTTGCAGGATAGTCATGGTATTACCCCAAGTTATGCTCAGATAGGAACTGGCTTGCGACTTCTGAGATCGAACGTCGCTCCACATCAACTTGTTGATTCAATGTCGACATCGTATCGCCATCGATCGCCGCAGAAAGCGCGTTCATTTGCTCGGCAAGGTCTGGGTTCGCATCTAGCGTTTCTTGGCGAACCACAGGAGTGATCGCGTAATCAGGGAAGAACTGTTTGTCATCCGTTAAAACGGTAAAACCAAATGCTTTGATACGACCATCTGTTGCAAATACGAGCGCAGCATCGACTTCTTGCCCTTTTAGCGCATCATAAGTTAACCCAGTATCCATGCGTTTCACTTGGTCTCGTGAAGCTTTGAATTTGTAGGTTTTCTGTAAAGGTCGGAAGCCATCTTTTCGTGCATAGAATTCCGCATTCAAAGCAATGGTCATTGGCGGGTCTTGGCGCATTTGCTCGGCAAACTCGGACAAGGTTGAGATGCCACGTTGTTTCGCATCGTCACTGCGCATAGCGAGCGCGTAGGTGTTGTTCGCTTTTGAAGGGTTAAGCCAAACTAGGCCTTTCTTCGCATCGAGTTCCTTAACGCGTTGATACACTTGCTCTGCTGGGAGCTTGTCTTTGACTTTGTTGTAAATGATCAGTGATGTGCCCGTGTATTCCCAATAAAGATCAATCTGGCCGTTTTCTTGCGCTTTACGCAAAACCGCACTGCCCATGCCCGAACGCTTATCAACGTCGTAGCCTTTTTTGGTTAAATATTGAGACGTGATCTCCGTTAAAAGCTGTTGTTCTGTAAAGTTTTTGCCACCTACGACGATTTCCGCGGATGCGTGAAAACTTGAAAGCAGTACACCAACGGCCAGCAAGCGGCGAGTAATTTGCTTTAACATGTTTGACTCCTGTCTGTGTTCAATTTTTAGGATTGTTATTGTCTAGCTCTAATAGGGTTACAGCCTTTAGGTACAGTGACATAGGAAACGGCTCCTACCACACTGTCGATAGCGATAGCCAACATCGCTGTAGGAATAGCGCCTGCCAGCATCATGATGGGTTCATCCAGATCAATACCGGTAAAAATGAGCTCCCCTAACCCACCGCCACCAATTAAGAAGGCCAGTGGCACGGTGCCCACGTTGACAGCTAACGCCGTGCGGATACCGGCAAAAATGACGAACAGCGCATTAGGAATTTCAACCTGAAATAACATTTGTAACTCGGTCATACCAATGCCTGACGCCGCTTCTTTTAAATGAGCGGGCACTTCTTTCAGCCCGATGTAGGTGTTTCTGACAATCGGCAACAACGAGGCAATCGTCAGCCCAAATACCGCAGGCATGGTGCCAATGCCAAGAAAGCTCATTGCCAGCGCAAGAATAGCTAAAGTAGGAATCGTGGTCCCCACATTCAAAACCTGCATCGCCGATTCTGCGACTTTCTGAAAACGAGGACGGCTGAGCAATACGCCGACGGGAATAGCGATTAGGATCGCCAATCCACCAGACAGCAGCACCAGTTCAATGTGCTGAACCGTCAAATAAACAATGTCTTCTTGGTAGTAGAGGAAATCATCGATCGTACCCGCGCCTTGTAAATAAATACCCAACGCAAAGACACACGCCAATAAAACGAAATAGTAGGTTTGTTTTAGCTGATTGGTCACGATGCCTCCTTAGCCTGATGCAATGGCTGTGGCTCACTAAGAGAGGTATCGCGCTGATAAGTTGCGCCTAGATAATGAGTAATGCCGCGCTGTGTGACTTCTCCCACTAAGCGGCCATTCTCGTCAACACACGGCATCCAAACAATGTCGTGCGTGAACATCTTCGACGCGACTTTACGCAGATCATCCGTGGTTCGGGCGATTGTTTTCAGGCCAACATAATGTTCACCGCAGTACCCCTTCATATTGATTGCTGTAGCTTTTGGCACATAACCGATAGGCTGGTGTTGGCCATTTACTAATATCACGGCGTCGCGATACCCATACGCGTCAATTTTGGTTAAAGCGTCGGCAAGCGTCTCGTTAGGTTTCACGTGCGCAAAGGTGGTCTGCATGACGGACTCAGCCGTCACTAAGCGTAGACGTTTAAGTGCGCGATCATCTCCGACAAAGTTTTTCACGAAATCATCTTTCGGGTGTGCGAGCAAATCGTCAGGCGTATCGTACTGAACCAGATGACCATCGCGGAAAATCGCAATTCTATCGGCCATTTTGACCGCTTCATCAATGTCATGACTGACAAACATGATGGTCTTGTTGAGCTCTTGCTGCATTTTAAGGAACTCATCCTGGATTACTTCACGGTTGATCGGGTCAATCGCACCAAAAGGTTCATCCATCAGCATGACGGGAGGATCCGCAGCTAGCGCTCGAGCAACTCCAATTCGTTGCTGCTGTCCGCCAGACAACTCATTTGGATAACGATTAAGAAAGACACTAGGATCAAGAGCAACCATCTCCAATAGCTCTTTTGCACGCGTCATGTACCTTGCCTTATCCCACCCTAATAACTTGGGAACCACCGCGATGTTTTCGCCGATCGTCATGTTGGGAAATAAGCCAATTTGCTGAATAACATAGCCGATGTTGCGGCGCAGAGTGACTGTATCCATCCCAGAAGTATCTTCACCGCCAAGATAGATCTTGCCCGATGTCGCGGGAATAATTCGGTTGACCATTTTCAGCGTGGTGGTTTTGCCACAACCGGACGGGCCAAGTAGCACACATATTTCACCACTGGGAACTTCCATCTCAATGTGATCTGCGGCAGTCACCGGGCCATTAGGCGTTTCAAAAATTTTGGTTAGCTTGTCAATTTTGATCATTTGAATGTCCCTATTATTTGTCCTTTATCGAGCAGCGGTTAGGCCCGGTGGCGTTAATCTTTTTTGTAGTCGAATCAATCCGTAATCCGCGATGATAGCCAGAAGGCTGACGGCGATGGCACCAACGATCAGTTGTCGAGGATCACTTTGCGAGATGCCACGGCTGATAAACACGCCCAGCCCACCGGCTCCGATATACGCGGCGATCGCCATAACGCCAATATTCATTACTACTGCCGTTCTCACACCCGCCATAATCACCGGAATCGCCAATGGAATTTCCACCATTTTCAAACGTTGAAAAGGCGTCATCCCGATACCGCGAGCAGCCTCTCTGAGCGATGGTTCTACGTTGTGAATTGCGGTATAAGTGTTGCGAATAATAGGCAGCTGAGAATAAAGCAGTACGGTAATCACGGCGGGCACGTAGCCAATCCCATGACCAATGGTCGATAAGAGAGGAATCATCAAACCAAACAATGCGATTGAAGGAATGGTGATAATGATGGACGCTACGTAAAGCACCACTTTCGCAGCGCGCTCATTTTGTGTGATAAGAATGCCGATAGGTACGCCAGTTAAGATGGCAAGCCCAACAGCCAGAGCAACCAAAGAGATGTGCTCCATGGTAAGCGTACCTAGCAGCGCTAAGTTATCTATGGTGAAATTTAGTAAGTCCAAGTAGGTCTCCCCCAACTGTGATTCGCAACCAAGTTAACAGGAGATTAAATTACGCTACTTTTTATTAACAGTGTTGTAAAATAGCGACACGTAAAGATAGAAATACGAAATATTAAGAAAGGAATGAACTGGCTTTCTCATCACCAAAAACACGCTTGATTGGCGATGAGTAGCACTAGTAAACAATTTGATTATATAGGAACTTAAAAGCCTGTGCTGGCATGAAGAACTGACTACAACGAGCGATTAAATTGCTCCACGGCCTCTACAACACGGCTAGCGCCATCTTGTATTTCATTCATCACATTGCCTGCTTTTTCAGAGAGCTCTAGCGTATCTAGTGCTTCTTTTTGGCATTTAGCGATCAGCTTAACTGCGTTATCGGTTCGCTGTAGGTTTTCACTGACCATTGTGACAATTTCATCGGTGGTTGCATTGGTTCTTGTAGCAAGCTGTCTGACTTCATCAGCAACAACGGCAAAGCCTCTACCATGCTCACCCGCACGAGCCGCTTCTATCGCCGCATTTAACGCCAATAAGTTAGTTTGGTCAGCGATACCACTGATGCTATTTACCAACTCGCTAATACGCGATGAGTGCGCTTTAAGCTCGTCAATCGCCGTGTTCGCTTGCTGCATTTGCTCGGAAAGTATCTGCATCTTTTCTAACGTTGAGCCTATAACCTCTTGCCCTTGCAGGGTTTGTGTTCCAGTTTCTTGGGAGATTTCGTTCGCCAATTGCGCAGCCTGGGTCATTTTCTGTTCCTGCATCACCTGCTGGGTAATATCTGTCGCGAACTTAACGACCTTGTAGAGCTCTCCTCTGTCGTTATGGATAGGGTTATATGAAGCCTCTAACCACACATCTTCACCATAACGGTTAACTCGTTTGAATCGCTCTGATGAAAATTGCCCTTTTGCTAAACGTTGCCAAAACTCACGGTAAGCTTGAGAGCTCGACTCTTCCTGATCACAAAACATGCGATGATGCTTCCCTAGAATCTGATCAAGCGTATAACCCATTGTGTTTAGGAAATTATCGTTGGCTTTTAAAACATGACCATCTAATGTGAACTCAATCACCGCCATAGAACGACTTAATGCATTTAGCATGTCCTCTTGCTCACGAGATGATTTGATCGTTCGCGTAAGTTCAGAAGCAAAAACAAAAAAGCTTTCTACTTCTCTGTGCTCATTTAAAACAGGCTGGATAATCGTTCTTAACCAGGCTTCCTCACCATTACCTTTCTGTACTTGCAATGCCCCATTCCAGAACACTTTATCTTGGACGGCTTTCTTCATTCGATGAAAGTGATCTGTATTGCGCGAATTTGACGGTACCAATTCAGTAATTGATTTCGTTAAGATCTCATCATCATTTAAGAAAAGTTCTTGCTGTAGCTTAGTATTTGCAGAAGTAATGATGCCTTTACTATCCAATGTTAAGCGGATCATCTCTTCATCTAAACTGGTTTGGATTTGCTGCAGGATTTGCAACTCCTGCTTTAATCGTTGATTTTCTTGTTGAAGCGACTTATTAAAAAACATGACTTTCTCTCATTCGACCGACCTTCGGACTAGTCAAAGGTTTATTATTTGTATACCGAATAACCTGCAAGCGGCAAAATCGTTTGGTTGCATATTCAAACGCGATTTCTATTTCTTATCAAAGGACCCCGCTGGGAATACGGCGATTTTTTCTACAGTGTAACCTAAGCGCAGTATACTGAAATTTCTTCAGCGCCCAAGCTGTTTATATATTTATCAATATTAAAGCTCTTTATCGCCAGTTTGAGGTTTGTATTTGTGGATATACTTATATGGAGAAGCGGTGTGTTCAGATCAATAAGCCTTTTCATTAAAAAAAAGGGCCTTGACTTAATTCCAATAGTTTTTGCCGTTTGAGCGATTAGCCACTCCTTATTCGCTTGCATTTCTATTAATAGCGCACGGAGGAACCAGCAACAAGCGCATCGATTTGCCCAGTATCAATACGTTGTGGTATTCGCTCATTCAGTTTGCCGTGAAGGTGATGAATCACCACCTCATCAGTCGATTCGTCACGATCAGAAATGAGGTAATGAGGTAATAACGCATGACACCAGAGATTACATTATGTGTCCAACATTGTGCCCACTCCTAAGTTTCATAACTTCCTTCCCTCGGACGCTTCTATCTCTCACCACAGCAACTATGCTTTAAACGACATGTATTCAATTGTCTAGCTTCAACATATGAAGGTTAAGTGAACATAAACAAGCGAAGGAAACAGGGCCATGGAAGTCGATAAAAATGATAAGTTAACAAAAAAATTACAGATAGTGATTCATTGGTCTGTAAGAGTATTGTCGATAGTTATGTTGTTTGTAATCGTCATGGGTGTGATAGATGTTGCATGGACGATATATCAAAAACTTATCACGCCACCTAAACTCATTCTGACGATTTCAGATATGCTAGCCACTTTTGGTGCTTTTATGGCCGTTTTAATTGCTATTGAAATTTTCATCAATATAACTATTTACCTGAGAGAAAATGTTATTCATGTAAAAATCGTCATGGCCACCGCGCTGATGGCAATCTCCCGAAAGGTCATTATTATAGACTTTGAAACCTTGTCTCCAATGTACCTGATTGGAATTGCGGCTGTAGTTCTTAGTATGAGTCTTGGTTACTGGCTGATCCATAAACTGCCCAATAAGAGCCATACTGAATAAACATCTCAGCCTCCCGGCTTTGCAGATACTCTCAAGGCATGAAAGAGCCTTGTCTTGGCACGTTGAAGCTAATAGATTCCTCCATGCTAGGCTCTATATACTACGAGACAACAAGATTATAGAGTAGTGCCTAGGCGGGGAAATTATCGATATTATTTTCTAGCAGCTAATCTTTGAGTATTGGCACAGCTCAATGGGGCAAGTGTTGCTCCAGTTCCCCATCTGATTTATACCCTCAACATCTATGCATTTTAATTTCAACTTTTCCGTGATCCTCTTAAACAAGGTCGTCACGAATAGCCTGAAGGATTACATCCGGCTAGAAGTAACAGCCAGAAAAGTGATTGTCAGGTGGTCGGTCATCTCGCCTTAAAATTAGCTCTTAACGTATACCTTCAGCTCAGTTTGCGAAACAGCCTTAAAGGTCAAAGTAACTTTCAATCCCATTCAGAGTGTTGGTCGTGGCCACAGCGGCTAATATCAACCCCATGATCCGACTTACAGCACTAGCTCCTGTATTCCCAATAATCCTGTGTATACCGCTGGCCATTAATAGCAAGATATAAACAACCAATAGTACCAGCAGCATCATAGCCACGGTCTGGACTTGCTCCCAAATATTAAACCGCACGTTCTCTGTGAGTAAAACGGCGGCTAATATTGCGCCAGGGCTAGCAATTGATGGAATGGCTAGAGGAAAAACTGCTGTATCATGATGACTATTGAGCGTTCTGATTTCTTCTGCTGGTTTACTCTCACCAAATATCATAGTCAAAGCAAACAAGAACAATACGATACCGCCCGAGATTTGAAACGCAGACAAGGGAATACGCATTGCTGTAAGTATGATTTCACCAGCAACAACAAAAAACAGTAGGATAGCAACGGAGAATAGAGTCGCAAACAGAGCGACCTTACGCTTTGCCACTTCTTCATAGCTTTTTGTGGCTGCGATAAAAACGGGCACAGTACCTATGGGATCGATGACAGCAAAGAAAAAGATAAAAGTTGCCACAAAGTCAATCATGCTACTTTCTCCAGTACCAATTTAGCTTTAAGGATAGAAGATCAGCTTGAAGTAGCAGAGAAAATGTTTGACGCTAACATAGCGAGAGCTCATTCAGAAAAACAAAAATGGTGCGTTATTTACAATACAGAACTTACTTCTATCCTATCGATAACTATTAATATCTCAAAGGTAATGACTACCATACCTAACGGTAGTCGCCATCGCTTTAGACTTCTCAGAGAACATCAAAAAAAACAAGTGAACGAGAAGAATATCGACGTCATAAGATAGTGAGGCTTTAGTGTTTATACCAGTGCTCTTTTGACTCCATTTGAGCTTTTACTTCTGCACTATATTCAGCAGTAGGTCGTGCCAATAACCTTGGAATGCCGATAGGTTCTCCGGACTCTAAACAATAGCCATACTCCCCTGCGCGCAAGCGAGCCAACGATCGTTGAATCTTAGGTAACAGCTTTTGCTCTCTATCTATGATTCTTAATGCGATTGCAGATTGCTCCTCACTGGACGCCCTATCGCTTTCGTCACTGAATTCCATTGGCGCAATCATCTCTTCTTTCGCGCGTTCAATATGCGCTAACGTCAATTCATAAAGCTCAAATAATCGGTTTTCAAAAAACGCGAGCTGAGCTTCATTCATATAATCCGCCTCGGGCGCTGCAAGAATTTCTTCTTCTGTCATGACATGCTTTTTCTCTTCGTTCATAGAACCTCCACACCGAGATAAGAGTTCGATCTCTAAATTCCGGACATCTGAACCTGTGCAACTAAACGACAAATAAAGCCGCCAATAAGGTGCAGTACTCGACACAGTAACAAACTGCTTGATGCCAGAGTTAAGATCACCGACTATATTAATTGTTACATTATAACATTACACTATAAAGAGCATGAGCATGAACACCCAGAAACTCCCTGTTACGGTTTTATCCGGCTTTCTAGGCGCAGGAAAAACAACCGTTTTAAGTCATATTCTTAACAATAGACAAGGCAGAAAAGTCGCGGTCATCGTCAACGACATGAGCGAAGTCAACATCGATGCGGCAACTGTTCAGAATGAAGTTTCTCTCAACCACAGTGAAGAAAAGTTGGTTGAAATGAGTAACGGCTGCATCTGTTGTACCCTGCGTGAAGATCTACTTGAAGAAGTCACTAAACTCGCGCAAGAAGGCAGATTCGATTACTTAGTTATCGAGTCCACTGGCATCGCCGAGCCACTTCCCGTTGCAGAGACTTTTACGTTTGCTGATGAAAACGGGCTATCACTTTCAGACGTTGCACGTTTAGACACCATGGTTACGGTGGTTGATGCGATTAACTTTCTGCGTGATTACGATGAAGCTAAGTTCTTAACAGAGACAGCCGAATCCTTAGGTGAAGACGATGAACGCAGCGTCGCCGACTTACTCGTCGATCAAGTCGAGTTCGCTGACGTGATCCTGATAAGTAAAACCGACCTCGCTGAGAAATCAGAAATCGAAAGGCTTCTTGCGATTCTTAAAACCCTAAACACATCGGCCACTATTCTTCCTATCTCGAATGGTGAAGTAGAACTTGATGCCGTACTCGACACACAAAGTTTCAGTTTTGAAAAGGCGCAACAAGCCCCAGGTTGGTTGAAAGAAATGCGAGGCGAGCACATACCTGAAACCGAAGAATACGGCATTTCCAGCTTTGCCTATCATGCGAGACGCCCTTTCCATCCAGAGAAGTTTTACGACTTCCTCCACAATGCGAAAGATTACGGCAAACTGATTCGTTCCAAAGGTTACTTTTGGCTAGCAACCAGACCAGAGTTTGTCGGTCAATGGAGCCAAGCGGGAGGCATCGCACGTTATGGTGTTGCGGGTATGTTTTGGAAAGCAATTCCGAAAGAGGAATGGCCGACGGCTCAAGATTACTTAGATGCTATAAACGACATTTGGCAAGAACCTTATGGCGATATGCGACAAGAATTGGTGTTCATTGGTCAGGGATTAGAGCAAGAGAAATTGATTGCTCGTCTAAACGAATGCTTGTTAACAGAAGATGAGATGGAGCAAGGGCTCGACTATTGGTTATCTCTGGAAGACCCTTTCCCTGAATGGGAACAGTAAACGACTGAGATTCAAAAAAGCCTCCCACCATTCGGGAGGCTTTTTCGTTACACAGAGCCAATTTTGGTATACCGAGCCAATTCAGTAAGTCCGTTCTTGGTACAAGCCGAGATTCAAACATGCACCAAGGGAATCCTCACCAGTACATTCAAACTGTCTTCTTCTGGCTCAACTTAGCTATTTTCTTTGGCCAAGGATCTTCAAATGTTGCCCCCTGTTGCCATTGCTCCAATTCCGCATCCGTTAAAAAGCAGTTTTCCAGCGCATCAATAAACACATCGACTTCGTTTTCTTGCCCAATCACCGTTAAGCGACAACGACGATCACCAAAGCGGCTTTCAACACTGTCTATCTTATCTTGCAGGATTTGACGATGTTCCTCAGTGAAGTTTTGCGATTCGTCATTGATTACCGAAGCGCGCCAAAAGCCTGTAATTTCAAGCCCCACATTGCCGCTTGCTTGGCTCCAAAGCAGTGAAACATCGTCTCGAGTTGGAAACCAAAAGAACCCCTTACTGCGGAACACACCTTTAGTTAAATACTGGTGGCAGGTACTCCACAAACGCGCAGGATGAAAAGGTCGATCATCTTTGATCACTTTGGCGACAAGGCTTTGTTCGTCTTTATCAGAGAGATTCAACGGCTCATTCACCGTCTCACGAAGTTCTGCGATTAACTGCTCAACAAGGAAGAAATTGTAGTCTTGCTCACCTTTCAACATGCGGATATCCAAGTTTCCCCATGACGTTTTGATTATCTCGGTGTAAACATTAAGCGGATGAATCCCCTGCGCGATGTTGCGAACGGTATTGTCATCCACTTTGTCCGTCTTGGTGAGCATGACACGGTTTGAGAACATAATTTGCTCTACCAACAAGTTTTCAACGCCGCGAACACCCTGCTTTACGTTCTCTTGCCACTTCGGAATTAAGGCAGAGCCTTGTCGATAGTCATCTCGCAACCAAGTCGCATCCACCAACGTAATCACGTCTTTGAGAGCGAATGGTGCGTTGTTTTTAAAATACTCAACCAAAGGCAAAGGATGACTACTGCCCGACGTTTCAATCACAATCCATTCTGGCCATTTTTCTGCGCAGAGCTTTTTAAGGGCTTTATCGAGCTGCCTTACACCACTCGGGCTGCTGATGCTGTCTCCACTGATCGTGACAAAGTTGCCCTGCTCTTCACTCACCGCATCGGTATTTAAGATAAGCACGCCATCAACGTCTAACTCACTCATGTCATTCACAATAACGGAAAGATCAATACCAGAAGAATCGGCTTGTTGAAGAATGTTGCGTAAAAAAGTGGTTTTCCCTGACCCGAGAAACCCATGCAAAATAGTGACTGGAATTGATGGCATACCTTTGACCTACAAACTCTGAATAAACACATGTTATAACATAACAATTTGATGAGTTATAGAAGGAATCCAATTGCTGTCTTAGACCCAAAGCTTAAGAATCGGTAAAGACCACAGAGACTGATTTTTCAGAACTCGCCTTCGTTTCTCAGCACGTTTCATCACCAGCAAAGGTCTGACTATTGATAAAAATAATAAGTGGTTACAAAACGACCATTGCTTTGTTTATAAAATTGGAGAAAGATGACAATACAGCGATTTATAGGAGGTGGTGTTATGACTTTAGTTCTTACCGTTCTTATTTTCCTAAGTTGTATTGCGATGCTCGCAATTGGTGTGATGTTTTCACGTAGGCCGATCAAAGGCGGAGATTGTTGCAAAGCGTCCGATGTTGCGGATGTGGACGCACGTAAAAGAAAAAATCGCAGTCATTATTCTTCTAGGAACACATATTGAGACTCACCTATTGCTCCAACCTCATAACACAAAATAGCATAACTGAGCCCTAACAAATTGTCGGGACTCAGTTTTTCGTTTCTACTAGATAATCAAACTCTGATACTCGCGCCAAAAATGAAGGTTTCTGGATGTTAGGAAGCGACTTCGCGATAGGTAAGTCGGCTTTCATTGCATCAACCGGACGATTACGAACTAAAACTTCAAAATGTAAATGTGGTCCGGTTGAACGACCAGTATTCCCAGAGAGGGCTATTTTTTGCCCACGCTTTATAACTTGACCTTTTTTAACCAAGATTTTATTCAAGTGTAGGTAACGAGTTTTGTACACACTGTTATGTTCAATCACTAAATAATTACCGGCATAAGGGTGCTTGCGGACCGCAATTACTTTTCCATCCCCAGTAGAATAAACTGGCGCACCGATTGGTGTCGCGAAATCCGTTCCGTTATGCGGGGTGACTCTTCCCGTCACTGGGTGTTTACGCTTAGGGTTAAACCCAGAGGTGATTCGGCGGTATGCCCTATCGACAGGATAACGGTTAAACGCTCGCTCCAAACTGTTACCAGCTCTATCATAGAACCGTCCATCCTCGGCTAGAAATGCAGCGACTTCGCCCTTCGCTAAGTTAAAAGAAATAGCCTTAATCTCACTATTGCCAGTTTTGTGTTCACCTAAATATTGCTGTTTCACTAATATATCGAAACGGTCACCGGCTCTAAGAGATCGCGCAAAATCAATCTTATCTTTCATCACCTGCGTAATATTTGCGACGTGGCCTGATGCCAATCCTACTCGATGTGCCGAGACTGAAAAACTCCCTTTGATTTCTCCCGAAAATAAGGTTTCACGCCATTCCCCTGAAATTTCCTGAAATTCGTAAGAGAAGGAGCCATCGTTTTCTCTAGTGTAGAGAGCCTTCTCTACAAGGCTCATATGATAAATTAGTCGACTCAATTGCCCCATGTCATCCATCACTAATTCAAGCTCTTCTCCGGGCTTAATCATATCTAGCTGGAGGTGATCAAGATCAACTGAGAGAATTTGCTGCAAAATACCGTAAGGGAGACCCAATTGAGCGAAGATACCACTGAGCGTATCTCCCACTTTAACTATGTAGTGTATTTGTTTAGGTTTAGGCAACGGAGTCAAACTGACATCTGAGGGAACCACTATCTTTGATGATGGAGGTGGTGACGAATCACTGCTTTGATTCAGTTGAACGCTGTGACTATCTTGATTTGGCTCATCCTCTGTAGGTAGAAGCAAAGCGACCGAAAAACAAAACACAGCAACGATTAAAGCAATAAATTTAAACTGACTCATGAGAAACTAAGTAACAATAATAACGATTGTTATGTTATAACATATCTAGGATTGTTTTTACTCAGTTTAGTAAACGTTTATTCAGTTCACTGGATTGGCTAAGAGAAGACCAGTCATTCAACCCATTCTCTTTGAGAAGGATCAATAATGAACACATTCAATTCAGCACTTATCGTTGCAGGAACACACGGAAACGAACTTTCTGGTATTTATTTACATAAACTAATCAAAGAAAAACGTTACTCTGTCAATAGATCAACCTTTTCAGCCTGCTCGATCATCGCAAACTCCGAAGCAGTAAAACACAACGTCCGATACATCGATACAGACTTAAATCGCGAGTTCTCAGCAATGAATAGCAATCATTGTCCTGATTTGCATGAAAGCAAGATTGCACATCAATTTATCGAGAAATATGCAAACCAAGAAAAACTGTTGATTGTTGACCTGCACAATACAACAAGCAATATGGGAGCGACGTTGATTCTGCTTTCTAACGATGTGTTTTATCGGAAACTGGGCGCGTACGTCAAACAACGAATGCCATCAGCACATGTCCTTTTCGAAGAGCGAAAAGAATGGCAAGAGCAACCTTACCTTTGTACTGCTGGGCAATATGGAATAATGATTGAGGTCGGGGCGCAAGCACATGGTGCGCTAGAGTACAGTACGTTGGAGTTGATGAAACAGATGCTTACCGCAGTATTGGACTATGTTGAAAAGCACAACCTCAACCAAATAGGCTTACTGAGCGATTATGAGGCGTTTTTTTACACCGAAGAAATCAGGGTTCCACTTGATCAAGAGGGTATGCGGCAAGCACTAGTACACCCTACTATTTGTGGCAGAGATTTTGAGGCGGTCAAACCAGGAGCACCTTTATTAGCGACTTTCGCTGGTTATGATATCCATTGGAATGGCAAAGGGGAAATTTACCCGCACTTTATCAATGAGAGCGCCTACAGTACCGCAAATATAGCAATGGCCCTCGCTAAAAAAAGACGTGTTTCTTCCGTGTAACTTAAAGCAAGTAATTAGGCCACGTGTAACGTGGATACCTCACCCCATGAATAAAACTGTGCCTGAACCGCATAGGCAGAAAATACGGGTACTAACCCCACCCTAATACGGCAGCATAAGTGCCCTAAGCGCAGCTTTAAAAGAAACCCCACTAGAATTTTAAGGAGGTAAGACATTATGGTTAAAAGGAGAGTTTTCTCTTTTCTATCATGATGCCTTCTCCAAACATCGAAATAATCTATCTTCAAATTGGTCATCTAGACCGGAAGAGATCAGTTCTAGGCGGCTTTCTGAACACTCGTCTAGTTCAAACTCTGTGAGTCCATCTGATGTTAGATTGTAACCAAAAATACCGCTTCCCGTGATAAAAACCGCTTTCATTCGTTCGACCTTGAGGTCGAGCAGCAATAATCTCAGCTTTTGATGATCGAACACGTTTTCAGCGGATATACGCCAACCGATACTGTAGAAACCTTCCCCCTGATTGGTTGCTTTTAGAATGCCGCTCTCAGGCATAGGCAACTCAGGAACAAGTGACTTTTTCTCTCTTTCACGATAAAGAACAGAGGGCGTTTTTTGCACGTCAATACGAGTCGCTCCCTCACATTCATGAAAAGGGATAGCGCCATGTTCAGCGAAAATCACTTTTGTTTCCCGCAGACCGAGCTTTGCTATATAAGCCGTCAGCTTTTGCTCATCTTCATCTTGATAGAGATCGCGCTTATTACCTACCACTGTATCTGCGATAGTGATTTGCTGGTTAAACGTTTCATGCTCAGTGTACTTAGGATCCGATAGTTTACGTGCATCGACTAAAGTAATGTTTTTTTGCAAAGCGAGAATTTGACGATAATACTCGGTCGATAGCACTTGCAGTACTTCTTTAGGATGACCAAGGCCTGTAGGTTCAATCAACAATCGATCTGGCCTTGCTTCAGACAATAATTGATTTAAGGCGATTTGCATCGGAAGACCTGCTGCACAGCACATACATCCCCCGGGGACCTCTCGAATAAACACTTGGTCTTGTTGTTTTTTTTGGCCTTGTAACAAGCTGCCATCAATACCAACTTCGCCAAATTCATTGACCAATACAGCCCAACGTTCATGACTCGGTTTATGGGTCAATAAGTGCATTATTGCCGATGTTTTCCCCACCCCGAGAAAGCCAGTGATGATGTTAGTCGGCACTCGCGAAATCAGTGGCTTATTAAAGTTCATTGGCAATTCTCCGGTAGCCTTGGACTAGTTCATGGTTGGCAGAAACGACGGATTCGGAAAAAGCTGAATATTCTGGCGGCACTTTAGAGATACTCTCTAAATCAAAACCGACACCAATATTGGTCATCGGTGGTACATGGAAATAAGCGGGTAAATCGAGGCCATCGACGACACAGTTATGACGAATAACACACCTCTCACCGATGACGCTATTGAACACGACGGAGTTGAAGCCAATGAAAACATCATCACAAACCTGGCAAGGACCATGAATAATCGAACGATGAGCAATGGATGAGCGCTCACCAATGGTCACCGCAGCCCCTGCCTTAGAGTGAATTACGACACCATCTTGGATATTGGTGTCACGTTTGATGACGATAGCTTCCATGTCTCCATGGTTATTAACTTCGTCAGCTCGAATAACAGCATAGGGTCCAATAAAAACGTTATCCTCAATAATGACTTTGCCACAGATAATAGCGGTTGGATCGATAAAGGCTGTTGAGGACACCTGTGGCATATGGCCCGTTGGGTTTCTTCTTAACATAATGCTTCCAGTTTGTTTATGGCTCTTTTTTTACGGTCAGCGACTTAACGATTGAAGGATAAACGCATCGCTCCAGCTGGTTTATCGATGACTTTGTTATTGTCATAAACTAGCGCGCCATTGACCCAAGTCTTTTGAATTTGAGCTGAAAATTCATGTCCAGCAAAAGGCGACCAACCACAATGATATAAACTGTTTTCGTTGCTAACTCGTGTTGGGGTATGAGCATCAACCAACACCAAATCGGCGTAGTAACCTTCACGGATAAAACCTCGGCCTTGAATGCCATAGCGAATGGCCGGGTTGTGCGCAGTTTTTTCGACTACTTGAGTCAAACTCATATGACCTAAACGGACATGCTCGAAGAGAGTAAGTAACGCATGCTGAACTAACGGCAGTCCGGCTGGAGCCTGCTCGTAAGGCACTTGTTTTTCTTGCCAAGTGTGAGGAGCGTGGTCTGTTGCAATGATATCTATTTGCCCCGTATTTAACGCTTTTAACAACGCATCGCGGTCACTAGGAAACTTGATTGAAGGATTACATTTGATCAAGTTACCAAGAGCGCCATAATCTTTGTTGCTGAACCAAAGATGGTGAACACAAGCCTCCGCGGTGATTGATTTGTCTCGAATGTCTCTCTCGTCAAAAAGTGCTAGCTCCTTCGCCGTTGTGATGTGCAGCACATGCAGTTGGCTGTGATACTTTTTGGCAAGTTCTACCGCATAAGAAGATGAAGCGTAACAGGCCTCTTCGTCACGCAAAATGGGATGGTCTTCGATAGTGAAACCTAGCTTCTTAAGCCTTTGCTTTTGCTGGTTTTGTTTAATAACAGTCCCACTTTCACAATGAGTAACAATGAGTACTGGAGAGTCACGAAAAATTGACTCTAACGCTTGCGGATCTTCGACTAACAAATTTCCTGTTGATGCCCCCATAAATACTTTCACACCACAATGTTGTTTGGGGTTAAGTTGTTTAATCTGTTCAAGATTGTCTTCGGTTGCACCGAGGTAGAAAGAATAATTCGCAAACGAGCTTTCTTTAGCGAGAGCGAACTTGCGCTCTAACGAGTCAATAGTCGTTGTAGCCGGACTAACATTGGGCATTTCCATGTAGCTTGTAATACCGCCGGCCACCGCTGCCCGCGACTCACTTGCAATTGTGCCTTTATGTGTCAGCCCAGGTTCTCGGAAATGCACTTGATCGTCAATCATGCCTGGCAGTAAGTAAGCCCCTTTAGCATCAATTACAATATCTCCGTGTTGTACGGATATATTAGTAGCAATCTTGTCAATTCTTTGATCAACAATACGTAAATCTGTTTCGGTAATGGCTCTTTCGTTGACCACCCGAGCGTTTTTAATCAATGTTGCTGACATAATTCATTCTTTTAGATAATTTGAAAAGGTGGCCAATACTCGGTCACCTTGTGAAGCTATAAGGGGAGATCGTGTGTCTGCCTCATAGGGGGCGGTTTGCGCATTCATCGCAAACACAGGAAATCTCAAATTGTGGGCTAAGAACGGTGAAGCCTTCTTGTATGGCTTTCGCACATACGCTAGAAATAACATTGGCTTCAACCGCTATTTCACTAACCTTTCCACACTGAGAGCAAATCAAAAACTGTGGAACGCCATGCTCCTGATCGCACGCGATTTGAGAACAAACGACGTATTTACTAGATGTATTGAGCTTATGGACAAAGTGCTCTGCTTCAAGGAAATCGAGTATTCGATAAACCGACATCGCTTGAATGTTTTGAGAAAAGTTGTGATTGCAGTAGTCAACTAGTTCGTAGGCAGAAAGCGGCTTCTCCGCATATAGCAGTGAAGTCAGTATCAATTTCCGTTTAGTAGTGAGTTGTTTACCTCGCAGCAGGCAGATTTTCTCTACCTGCTTCATGACGTCATCTACCGTTTTGAGCTTTCTCATATCTCTAGATGAAATCCAATGTGAGTAGTAAGCGACGTTCATTGTCTGCAACATGTGGAGAGCGATGTATAAGTCCAGTGGCTTCATTGCCTTCCCAACCACTTCCTTTGAGCAGGGCAACATCGCCAGGCTGCATTCGTCGTATGGCACTTTCAGAGTCGTATAAGCCCGATAGGTGATCAGGTTGACCAAGACTACCGGCACCGAGTTTAGTGCGATCAATGGTATCGTTGGTTAACCATTCGGTCGCTCGGCCGGTATAAGTTATGACAAGTCTGCAAGGCACACGATCAAAGTGAAATTTCGGGCACATCGGGCTGTCTAGGCGAGTTAGCCTCAAACCTGCTTCTTTAACCTCAAACAAACAGCAGAACATATCGACGATTAAAGCAACATCTTCACTCAGCGCATCAGCACACGCATAGCCCTTTAACTTGCTTCGTACCCATTGTGCAGCATCATCTGGCGTGACACTTTGTACCAGTGCCAATCTAGGCTCCTGTGCCAGCATCAGATTAATGTCCTTCGTCAACTCTTTCGAGAGCGTTCGCTGCCATATGGCAATATTGTGCTCTGGTTTGTAGATGTCGCTAAGTATGTTCGCTGATGTCGATATCGCCAACGATGATGTTGTTTGGACACGAAGCGGGTTCTCAACTACATCAATGCTCATATATCTTCCTCCCAAGCGTTAAAAAGGTCAGGTAAAGGTTTTAATAACGTTGATTTTCTAGGGCTATGAGACCTAGTAATCGTTACGATTTCGCTCTAGTTCACGGACATATTGACACAGTCCCACCCCATGTAGAGTCAAGTCAGACAACGCTTGTGAAGAAATCAACGTTTACTCTCTCTCAATAGGAGACTACTGGTTGTGAGATCAATTCTTTAAACAACAAATTGTAGAGCCCCAAACAAAGCAATGTTATAACATAACAATTAATCTTTTCAATATTTACCTTTTTTGATTAAAAATAATTAGGGGAACATCATGAGCATGCGAGCACGGAAATTATATTCCGCGATTAGAAAAGTAACGCGTAGGTGAATCGCCATAGACCCGACGAAACATCGCGATAAAGTTGCTGGGCGTCGAATAACCCAAAGCATGTGCAACCGCTCCTACAGATTCCCCTCGAGCTATCATTTCTAATGAATGTATTAGCAGTACTTGTTGCCGCCATTCATTAAAACTCATGTTTAACTCACTTCGAATCAATCGTCTTAACGTCCGAGATGAGACTGCCCCAATATTGGCCCAATGCTCCACAGAATGTTTGCTGTTTGGGTCTATTAAAATTGCTTGAGTAACTTTTTGCAGTCTCGGATCTCTGGGCAGCGGGATGTGGAGTGACTCATGAGGGCTATTGACGATTTCATCGGATATTACGGCAAGAATACGTAAAGACTGTATGGATAGATCGTCTGTTTTGCTCCATATCGATGCTCTAACCGATAGGGCTTTCAACACATCGCTCATTTGGATAACACAAGGTCTCATTGGAAACCGCTCACAACTCTCTGGAGTAAACAGTAATGAACGACCTTTCAGAGAACCACAAAAATAAACACTGTGCATCGCACCCGGGGGGATCCAACCTGCTCGGTGAGGTGGTAGTATCCACGTTCCTTCATCGGTTTTGACCTGAATTAGCCCTTCATCTATACACAGTAACTGGCCTCGATGATGACTGTGCCAATTATGTGGCCGTTGATCCAAATGGTTGAAGTCGCTCCTTTCATGCTGCCACTCCTTAACGATCAGTGCGGCGCCATTTTTCCATTCGCTGTAATCAGAGTTTGTCACTTTATTTACTCAATTCCATTTTGGTCATTATTCATTATTTTCTGTCCTCTTAACGTTACCATAGCAAGTTAGCGTTCGAGTAACATTTTAGCAACGACCATTTTATCGAAGGCAGAACCATCATGAACGAACCTATCTTTATTATCTATTACATTACGGCAGGCTTGGGCATTGGCTTTCTCGCAGGACTCGTTGGTGTGGGTGGTGGTGGAATGGCCGTCCCTATTTTTGCGTTTCTATTTTCACTACAGGGAATAGCTGATACGGAAGTAGTGCATCTTGCGTTGGGGACATCAATGGCTTCGATGATTGTTACAACATTGGGCAGCATGCGCGCTCACTACAAAAAAGAGAATGTAGACTCGACAATGGTAGTAAAAATGTTGAGCGGAGTTCTAGTCGGAACATTTTGCGCCACATTCGTAGCATCGTATCTACAAGGAGTCTATCTGGCAGGCTTTTTCAGCGTATTCATGTTGTATGTTGCTTATAAGATGTTTCTCAACACTGAAAATGAGTACAACCCTAACCCACATGGGGCTATCGGTAATATCACTGTAGGCTCGGTCATTGGCTCTGTATCAGCACTTGTCTCTATAAGCGGTGCGGGGTTGATCATCCCCTATCTTGTCCAGCAAAATTTTGAAGTAAAACGTGCTATTGGAACCTCTGCTGCGATAGGTTTCCCTATCGCGCTGTCAGGAAGCCTCGGTTACATGTTAAACGGATGGGAAAATACAGATTGGAACAACTTAGTCTTAGGATACATATACCTTCCTGCAATGCTCAGCTTCTCCATTAGTAGCTACTTAACTACTAGCCTCGGCGTGCGTTGTGCAGAGTATTTCCCAAATAAAGTTCTTAAGAAAATCGTTGGTATTTTGTGTGTTCTTCTAAGTTTCAAAATGTTGGTACAAGTACTTAGTTAGAGCAAATAACACGGTCACTAGTAGGCCTTGCACTATGGTGAAAGGATAAGCCTGCAAAAACTTACTTCTCGCTTTGCTGGTCCAAGCACACAATGTGTAAGAAAGCTCCTCATTGTTGCACTCTTATGACTTTGTTAACCTGGCCAGAATTACATCCAAAATGTGCTGATGATTGTCCTTTCTGGAAACCTCGTCACGCTCCTGGCAAAGTGCTTCCTCCCCTTCTGATGCGAGAATTTTAATGCCACGCTCAGTACATTCTGCGAACGCACTAAACTGACTCGCACTGGGGATCTCTTGAAATGTTACATTGGGAAGAGCAACAAGTGATTCGGCTGGTGTCAGTGCGGGATATAGCCGATCAGAGAGCGCCACCACGGTGATAGCATTGTTCATCAAGGCCAGAGTTTCAGGGACAAAAGTTTTCGTTAGCTCAGGGTTGATAACGACGACCGATTTCAGTTTGTTTTCAGACTGAAATCGGGGAAATTTTTGATCCGGGATGCTGGTAATATCAACGTTATTTTCACGTAACCAATGACAGTCTACATTGGTGGCGTTGTGACACGATGTTCGATATTTCTCCGGGCTTATTTGCGCTCCGGAGAGCATCAGCATAGATGTGCCGCCCAGAAAAAAGCCGACCCCCTGCACTGCATCAGTATCTACGCCTCCGGACAGTATCCCGACCGAACTTAATTCGTTCAGCCCAAGCACCAAATCACTGGTTCTGAATGTGATTTCATCGACAGCCATTTCTGCATTGATTTCGTTCGGTGCAGGAGGCTTTGGTACCACAACGACATAACCTTGTTGCGCCAGGCTCGAGGCTATCCAACCACTGTGGGAAAACGCTGACCGTGTTCCGCCCTGCGACAAAAGCACAACGGGAAATTTTCCACTTGCTAAAGGGGCATCTAACTGCGTTTCGACTGATTTAAAAATGTTCCCCCTACCAAACGTGAAATTGTTTTTTTCGTTCGTTGTGGGATACCAATAATAGACTTCTACTGGCTTATCTCTGTCTTCACTGAATCCCGTTTTGATTGTTAGCGCAGAATGGTATTTCGGCTCATTCGTACTGGCGCTGGCACTGACACACAATGTAGCGAGTAGAAACGACATTATTATTTTGGTTTTCATTTTTCCCTCAGTCGGTCAACACATTATTCTGCACGGCATCTAGAAAAATAACGCGCAGGAGATTCTCCATATATTTTGCGAAACACAGCAATTAAGCTATTCATAGTCGAGGTAACCCAAAGAAAATGATAGACCGCTCCAGCTAGAGCCTTTCTTTTCAATAATTTTCTGCGGATATCCACCATGCAGAAGTTCGTACTTTACTCATTGTAAACGACTAATCATTGCCTCTTAAGGCAACATTAGAAAACCAACCGTATTCACAATCCATAACTCCATAACTCATAGTTACACCGATGTATATCTAAGTGAGCCGAAGCTTCATTGCCCATCCAGTGCCCTTTGCATTTTTATAGCAAGGTAGCCAAGCACCATTTTATTACGGACCATTGCTGCGCGGCTAATGCTTTTGTTTTGTATCGTAACTGATTTGCTTACTGACGTTCTTTAGTTGCACTCCTACCTTATTAAATGCCTTTTGAATAGTTGTGGAAACATGCTGGCGGCCCTCTCCTTCAAAAAAGTTAGCTCGATCTTGCTTCGTTTCGAATACACAGACTATTTCTAAACTTTGTGGAAAAGAAGAGAATTTGACGGTATGAGTCACCCAAAGAAAGCCATCGTAGCCTTTTAGCGTATCTTCACAAACTTCGGTCAACACTTCTCTAATTAGATTCTCGACCTTCTTATCTGATTTGCGCATGAATTAAACTGCCTTCCTATCTAACGCCTTTAATTAGGTCTCAGTCTACATTGTCTTAAACAGTATTTGGCAGTGGTATTTAGTCAATAGCCTGTAGATGAGGTTATTCGCACGAAGATTTACCGACCTACTCGCTTCGAACTACATCTTACGCTGTTAAAAATAAGCGCTTTGCAACTCTACAAAACGCTTCTAACTTATTAGATTATTTTAAGTGTGTTTCAAGGAATGCAGAAACCTTGTCCATTGCAATGCCGACTGCTTCTGGATGGTCATACAGTTCATAGTGAGACCAATTTTCCAAATTAACCAGCTGTCGGTCTTTTGATTGAACAGAGCGGCCATAAATTTCCTGCCCATCACGATAAGCACCAAACGCCCCGACTTTTTGCCCTACCACGGCCATAACAGGCTGAGTCAATAACGTTTCGGCAAATGCAAAGGCATCCCAGCTCAGTGTTTTCTGTGCATGTGAAAACAGCATACGAGTTGCACCACCTTCGGTTTGTCCACGTGATGTTTTGTAGTATTCAGTAGCTTCGAACACGTCTCGTTCTGTTAATCCATTTTCTTTTGCAAATTCAATATTTGGAGGAAGAAGTTCATCGATTTTCAGCTCTGAGCCGCGAGCTTCGGCTGTTCTCTGTGCAGCCATAGCTTCAAGATTGGCGATAGGGTCGTACATACTAAAGCCTTCACGGAACAAGCGGCCTAAGTTAACAGGCGTAATACCTACGACAGCTTTCAAGCGCTTTTCGGTTAGGGCTGAATTGATCATGTAACCACCACCGCCGCAGATACCGAGTCCACCAATTCTATTCTCATCGACATATGGTAAAGTTACTGCATAGTCGATAACGCGACTGATATCTTCAACACGTTGACTTGGGTCTTCTACGTAGCGAGGCAATCCTCCCGATTCTCCTTGGAAGCTCGCGTCAAATGCGATCACGACGTAACCTAACTCAGCAAGGGCTTTACCATAGACAGCGCTGGATGTTTGTTCTTTACAACTACCAAAAGGATGAACACTTATCATTGTTGGGTAGCGTTTCGATTCATTGAAGCCTTCTGGGAATAAAATTAATGCAGACATATCCCAAGACATATCAGCATTTCTAAAAGTGATTTTTTGCATATTCATAATCAATACCTTAAGAGTAAAAAGCCTTGAGAGCAGAAAGGCTCGAAGCAATTGAGCCTTTCATCGGGAATATTAAAGAGTGCGTTGGAAGAAAGATGCGAGTTGGGATACTGCGTCATCGACGTATTCGGCAACATCATAAAGCGACATATGGTTTGCACCATCAATGGCATACAAGGTTTTATCTGAACTCGCAGCACGTTCTATCAGGTCATCACTCATCCATTTGCTGCCTGCGTCACTACCAACGACAGCAAGAATTGGCTGAGTTAGGAATGCTTCCGCTTTGTGGTACGAATCGTAAGTAATGATCTGATTTAAGTTACGAGTTAGAGCAAAACCCGGCGCATTTGGATGTTCACAACGTGGTGTGTGGTAATACTCCCAAGCTTCGCGTAGTTCTGCATTTGAGGCATCTTCTTCACGCATCGGAGCTAGAGGAATAGTCGCGAATTCTGTACCATTCGTGTCGGTTGTGCGAGCATTCGAACCAAATTCTAAGTAACCAACAGCGTCAGCATCGTTAACCGAATTATCCCAACCATTACGGAACATTTGGCCAATGTTTACGGCACTAACCATACCCAGTGCTTTGATTCGACGATCATTGATCGCTGCATTTGCACTATAGCCCGCACCAGCACAAATCCCCATTGCGCCAATTTTATCGTTATCGACGTACTCTAACGTTGTCAGATAGTCGACGACTGCGCTCACGTCTTCAGTACTCGTGTAAGGGTTTTCCATTTGGCGAGGCTCACCTGTACTTTCACCTTGATACGAACGGTCAAACGCAATGGCAATTATGCCGCTTTTTGCAAGTTTACTCGCATATAGGCCTGCGGTTTGCTCTTTTACGCCACCACCTGGGTGTGAAACAACAACCGCCGCATATTGTTTACTTGCATCAAAATCTGTAGGGAAGTTGATAACCGCTGAAATCTCAATACCTTGACCATTGAGATTTTTGAAAGTGACTTTAGACATAGCGACATTCTCCATTAGAGGTTAACTGTTCATCTCAGGCTGACCTAAGCTTCGATGTAATATTAGTCAACACACTGTTTCGGATAAATATCGTTTTATCTACATGACTGTTTAGTTATACTTAACAAATGAGAATAGAACCTTCTTTAATTTCATCACTGACGTGGTTTGCACATATTGCTCGCCATCGCAGTTTCACTAAAGCAGCCTTAGAAATGGGGGTAACCCGTGCTGCCTTATCACAACACCTAAAAGCGTTAGAACAACAGCTACAAGTTCGGTTAATTAATCGAACCACCAGAAGTATGTCGCTGACGGAAGAAGGCCAACGTCTGCTTGATATTTTGCAACCTTCATTGGTGAACATTGAGCAGGTCGTTAACGAATTGAACGACTCTCATCTTGAGCCTTCGGGATTAATCCGTATCAGTGTATCAAGAACCGCTGCTCGGCTGCTTATTGAGCCCTATCTAGGTGAGTTCCTCTCTCGTTATCCTAAAATACGCCTAGAGCTAATCATGGATGATGGGTTTTCTAACATCGTCGCAGAAGGCGTTGACGCTGGCATTCGCTTAGGATTAAGCTTAGATGAACATATGGTTGCGATCCCTATTACTCCGCCGTTAACAACGGCAATAGTGAGCTCTCCTGAATACTTTAGGCAAAATGGACTACCTCAAACTCCTGAGGATTTAGAAGATCACAATTGCCTTGCTTATCGTTTTACCTCTAGCGGAACAATTGATCATTGGTCGCTAACCTCTCCAGATGTTGCAAAGCGCACCCTCGTTTTCGAGCCTAAAGGTAATGCTATTTTTAATGATGACTATAGTATGTTACAAGCTGCAATACAGGGTGTGGGTTTAGTGAAGCATATTGATTTATGGGTGGAAAAGCACATAGATGAGGGAAGATTGACCCGAGTTCTGACACCTTGGTGCAAAGAGTTTCCAGGGTTTTATTTATATATGCCTTCACGAGAGCATATGCCGAAAAAAATCCGCGTCTTGATGGATTTTTTAATCGAAAAGCGCGAAGCTCTGAAACTCAAAGAGTAATTACCAAATTGCTTTAAATAAAAAAGCGAGCACGAGGCTCGCTTTTAACTTTCTGTTTTCGTTATATATTACAATAGCTCAACCGATTGTTTAGCTATCACAAATTCCTCGTTAGTAGGAATAACAAGAGCTTTGGCACCTAACAACTCAGATGCTGCAATAACACCTGCGTTACCAAATCTTGCATCTTCGTTACCTTTCTCATCTTCAACAAAACCTAACAGTTTTAGGTTTTTCAAGATTTCACGACGAATTGGTAGTGAGTTTTCACCAATACCACCAGTGAAGATGATGCCGTCTAATGAATCCAGAGCCGCGAGGTAGGATGTAATGTATTTCGCAACGCGGTAAGTGAAGATCTCAAATGCCAACTTCGCACGTGAATTCCCCGCTTCCATTGCTTCTAGTACGCCACGAGCATCACTTGTCACACCAGATACACCTAAGAAACCTGACTTCTTGTTCATCATCTCGAACACTTCGTCTTTTTCCCAGCCTTTACGGAAAAGGAACTCGATAACACTTGGGTCGAGGTCACCACAGCGAGTGCCCATCATTAGGCCAGCTAACGGCGTCAAACCCATACTTGTATCAACACATTCGCCATTTTTAACCGCACTCACTGATGCACCGTTACCTAAGTGCACAGTGATAAAGCTGCTTTCTTCAACCGGCTTATCTAGCATTTTCGCTGCTTCACGGCTTACGTAGTAGTGGCTTGTACCGTGAGCACCGTAACGACGCACTTTATGCTCTTCGTAAAGCTCGTAAGGAAGTGCGTACATAAAGGCTTTGGCTGGCATTGTTTGGTGGAAAGCAGTGTCAAATACAGCAAATTGAGGCAGTGAAGGGAACGCCGCCATTGCCGCTCTCATGCCTTCAGCGTTCGCTTTGTTATGAAGTGGTGCAAGTTCAGCAAGGCGCTCTACTTCTTGAATAACTGTTTCACCAACTTTCACAGTTCCTTTAAAGGTTTCACCGCCTGCGACAATGCGATGGCCTACAGCGACAAATTTTGAGCTCAAACCTAGAGTTTCGAGTAGTTTTACCACTCGCTCAACAGCGTACTGATGATGGTTACCGCCAGCTGGAATTGCTTCAACGGTTTTTTCTCCCTGATATTTCCAACTGATTTCAGCTTCAGGTAGGCCAAAACACTCACCAATACCTGATACCAAAGCTTCACCGGTTTCAGAATCAATAACAGCAAATTTTAATGAAGAGCTACCAGAGTTGATCACCAGTACAAACGAATTAGACATGAAATAGTTATCCTGTTGTAGAGCAGAGGTTGTAATAGCGCTTGTGCGCTGCGTACTTCTTGTTTGCCCCTCTATTATTCAATAATTTTTTAATCTTTCAACAATCTTTTAGTAAAAGCGATTTGATTGAACAAATTTTGTTGATCTGTAGCAAGTTTTGATTTTATTTGAAGACTAAAAAATATCACTTGTTAAACATAATTTATGAATAGGTCAATTTGTACAAAGTCAGATATATAAGCTACGTTGTTTATTGGGTGAACAAAAATAACAAACCAATCAATAAATCGGGGTAATAATGTGCCCACTATTGCATTTCTATTAGTGATCTTAGGTTTGATTTTGCTCTGCTGGGGATGGCAGATGACAAAAAACATCTGCTCGAAAACTGACGTAACCGGGTGGACTTTCCTATTATTGTTAATCAGCTGTTTCATTTTTGCTTATGCCGTTTTTTTGCACGCTATCATGCAAAAACCTATTACTTCTCTCTTAGAAACGGGGGTTTCTCTTATACTTTTTGGCGGCAGTATCTTTGTCGTGCTGGTGATTAAGTGGAGCAACGATTCGATATTAAAGCTTCATACTGTTGCTGAAAGAGAGAAGCGCAATGCCGTCCATGACGCTCTTACTGGGCTCCCTTATCGTAAATACTACTTTGAGTCTATCGAAGACATGACACAACCTGAAGGCCAATGACTGATTCAAATTATGAGATAACCTCAAAAACGTCGAAAGATTGATAATACGTTTCAAGGTAAGCTGGTTAATTTCTTTTCACAGCAAGCCGCACTGAAGGCTCCCGCTCTATCGTTGAGAACACGATTGCGCTAGCACATGGATTAGGGTATTCGGTCGTAGCAGAAGGCGTTCAAGACATGGACACACTGCATTTTTTGAGAAGTCGAGGCTGTGACATCATTCAGGGTTACTTGTTCTGCCCTGCCCTTAGACGAAGTAATAAGTTGGGTAAACAAACACGATGAAAAGCAAAACCGTATTAGACGCGCATAAAAAAGCCGAGCGCTTTGCTCGGCTTTCAATTCTTTTTGTAGCAACTTAAACCGTCGCTTTAATCACTCGTGATTATGCGTCTGTACGACGGCCACGACCGTGACCACGTTCACCACGATGTGCACCACGGTGATCACCACCACGGTTGCGATCGAAACGACGTTCGCCACCTTCACGATTACCATCGCGGTTGCCGTCACGGTTACCACGGAAACCACCTTCGCGACGACCGCCTTCACGACGATCACCACCACGATTGCCGCCTTCGCGGTTGCCACGGTAACCACCGCCATCACGACGACCACCATCGCGACGACCACCGTCACGGCGACCACCACGAGACTCGCGGAAATCATCGAAATCACATACTACAGCACCAACATCTTGTTGACGGATACGTAGTTTGCTTAGCTTGTTCGCCGCGTCTGAAGTCATTGCTTTAGGTAGCTGTACGAATGTGTGACCTTGAGCTAGCTTGATCGCACCGATAGAACCTTTACCTAGACCTAGTTCGTTTGCTAGAGCGCCAACGATGTCTTTAACTTGAACGCCTTGCTCACGACCAACTTGAAGCTGGTAAGTATCCCAGTCTTGGTTGTTGAAGTTACGACCGCCGTCGCGACCACCTTCACGGCGCTCTTTACGACGTTGCTTGTCACGCTCAATTGCTTCAACCATTGGGTCTTCGCCAATGTAGAACAGAGGACGTTTGCCTTGCTGACGCTTAAGAAGCATAGCAGCAAGTGTTGCTGGGTCGATGTCTAGAGAAGTTTGTAGTTTCTCTACCAACTCAGCAAATTTGTCTAGTGCTTTGTGCTCTTTCTCTGCTTCAAGCTCAGCGCCTAGCTTAGCTAGACGAGCTTCAGCAACTTGGTCACGTAGAGGAAGTTGGATTTCTTCCATAGATGACTTAGTTACACGCTCGATAGTGCGAAGCATACGAATTTGGTTAGTGCGAACTAGAAGGATCGCTTTACCCTTACGTCCAGCACGGCCAGTACGACCGATACGGTGGATGTATGACTCAACATCAAATGGGATGTCGTAGTTGAATACGTGCGTAATACGTGGAACGTCAAGACCACGAGCTACAACATCAGTTGCAACTAGGATGTCAATAACACCTTGTTTGATGTGATCAACAGTACGCTCACGTAGAGACTGAGGAATGTCACCGTGCAGTGCAGCTGCTTTGAAGCCACGTGCAGATAGCCAGTCAGCCAGACGCTCAGTATCTTGACGAGTACGTACGAATACGATTGACGCGTCAGTTTCTTCAGTTTCAAGAAGACGAGACATTGCTTCATCTTTCTCTACACCTTTCACTACCCAGAACTGTTGTTGAACTTTGTCTACAGTGTGGTTTTTACCAGCAACGTCAACCGTTACAGGGTCACGAAGGAAACGTTCAACGATCTTCTTCAGCATTGGAGGCATAGTTGCAGAAAACAGAACGCGTTGTGCTGACTCTGGAGCGTGCTCCATGATCGCAGTTACGTCATCTACGAAACCCATGTTTAGCATTTCGTCTGCTTCATCAAGAACGAAAGTACTAACTTCGTCTAGGTGTAGACGTTCGCGATTGATAAGATCTTGAACACGGCCTGGAGTACCGACAACTACATGAGCGCCACTTTTAAGAGCACGCATTTGGTCGACAATAGATGCGCCACCGTAAATCTCTAGAACTTTCAAACCTTTGATGTTTTTACCAAGGTTTTTCATTTCCGCTGCAACCTGAATTGCCAGCTCACGAGTCGGAGCAAGTACAATCGCTTGCGGTTTGCGTTGGTTTAGATCGAGTTTGTTGAGAAGAGGCAGAGAGAACGCTGCTGTTTTACCTGTACCTGTTTGAGCTTTACCCAGCGCGTCAGCACCTTCCAATAGGTGTGGGATTGCCGCAGCCTGAATTGGAGTTGGTGACACGAAACCCATTCCGTCTAGAGCAGAAAGGATAGAATCATTCAGAGATAAATCACTGAATTGAATAACAGAATCTTGCATTGGGATCCTACTTAATTAAACAAAAAAACAGTCCCATATGCTCTTCCAATTCGATACTGATCCATCCAGATACTGATTCCATTCAGACGGGAACACAGCACAGTACACAACCGCGATAAGCCATTAGGGACGACTAAGGGAGGCGGATTATTCCTTAAAAGCATAAAAAAATCCAGAAAAAATTGAATTACATCACAATTTATTCTCAATAATGGTATTTTTAGCATATTTTTCCACCAACCCTACCATTCCCCGTAGATTCGCGTAACTCACAGATGAGAATTTCATCAATATTTAAGCCAATTTCTCGTGGTTAAATTGGCAAAATTCACGGCGAAATTACGCTTCACAGGTAGTAATAATAGCTCGCAATGATTATAGTGTGCCCAACTCCATAGGTAATTTAAGAAAAGATGTTTCAAGATAACCCACTACTCGCTCAGCTTAAGCAGCAAATCCAAGAAAACCTGCCTAAAAAAGAAGGCTCAATAAAAGCCACAGATAAAGGCTTTGGCTTTTTGGAAGTGGACAGTAAGACGAGCTTCTTCATCCCGCCTGCGTACATGAAAAAGTGCATGCACGGTGACAAAGTCATCGCCATTATCCGCACCGAAAATGAACGCGAAGTTGCAGAGCCACAAGAGCTGCTGGAACAAGCCGTGACTCGCTTTATTGGTCGAGTAAAAATGTTCAAAGGCAAGCTCAACGTAGCACCTGATCACCCACAGCTTAAAAAGCTATCTCTTAAAGCGAAACTAAAGAAAGGTCTAAAACCTGACGAGTTCGCCGAAGGTGATTGGGTTGTCGCACATCTTATTCGCCACCCTCTAAAAGGCGATAACTCTTTCTTCGTAGAAATTTCTGAAAAAATCACTGACGCGAATGATAAAATTGCGCCTTGGTGGGTAACGCTTGCTCAAAACGATCTACCAAACTCTGAGCCAGCAGGCATCGATAACTGGGAACTGAAAGACGACGCGGAGCTAAAACGCGTAGACATGACTCATGTTCCATTCGTCACTATCGACGGTGAATCGACTAAAGATATGGACGATGCGCTGTACGCGAAGAAAACCGTATCTGGCGATTTCGAACTCACCATCGCTATTGCGGACCCAACCGCCTACATCACACCTGAAGATGAAATGGATAAAGTAGCGCGTGAGCGTGGCTATACTATTTATCTTCCAGGCCGCAACATCCCGATGTTACCTCGTGATTTAGCGGACAACCTATGTTCTCTGATTGAAGGTGAAACCCGCCCTGCTATTTGCTGTACCGTAACGGTAAGTAAAGATGGTGTGATTGGCGACGATATTAAATTCTTCGCGGCAAACATCAAATCACATGCACGCCTAGCATACGATCACGTGTCTGATTGGTTAGAAAACGGCAGCTCTGAAGCATGGCAGCCATCTGAAGAGATCGCGACCATCGTTCGTGATCTTTATGAGTTCTCTCTTGCTCGCGCTGAATGGCGTGAGAAAAACGCAGTGGTCTTCCCTGATCGTCCTGACTACCGTTTTGAGCTCAGTGAAGATAACGATGTAATTGCTATCCACGCAGACATGCGCCGCAGTGCAAACCGTCTTGTTGAAGAATCCATGATTACCGCAAACATCTGTGCAGGTCGTACATTACGCGATAAATTTGAAACAGGTGTCTTCAATACGCATGCAGGTATCAAGAACGAGAAGATTGAAGAAGTGGTTCAACTTGTCAATCCAGAAGGCCAGTTGGAGTTCACAGCGGAGTCTATTGCTACGCTAGAAGGCTTTGCTGCGTTGCGCCGCTGGTTGGCAGCTCAAGAAACGTCTTATCTAGATAACCGCATTCGTAAGTTCCAAGCATACAGTGAGGTGGGTAATCAGCCTCTGCCTCATTACGCAATGGGTTTAGACATCTATGCAACTTGGACATCACCAATTCGTAAATACGGTGATATGATCAACCACCGTATGTTGAAGGCCGTCATCCTTGGTAAAGAACCCGTACAAAAACCAGATGACCAAGTAGGCGAAGAGCTAGCTCTACATCGTAAACATCATAAAATCGCTGAGCGAAATGTCTCAGATTGGCTATATGCACGCACGCTTGCTGATGAGCCGAGTAAGAAAACTTGTTTCACAGGTGAGATTTTCGATATTAATCGTGCAGGCGCACGTGTCCGACTTCTCGAAAATGGCGCAGCAGCCTTTATTCCTGGTGCACTAATTCTTGATAATAAAGAAAGAATTGAGTGCAATGGCGACAACGGTACCATCTCTATCGATAAAGAGGTCGTATACAAACTTGGGGATACATTGGAAATTGTCCTTACGGACGTAAACCAAGAAAACCGCAGTTTAGTTGCAAAGCCAACCCAGGTATTCGCTGAACAACCAGCAGCACAAACAGAACAGACTGTAAGTGAGTAATACCGAATGAAGTTAAAAGGCGCTCTATTGAGCGCCTTTTTTATTTGTTATGTAAAACGATAAGAAAGAGTATGCCGAACATTGAGATCATTCGCTTTAATCACTTCACTGCGCGCAAAAGTGAGCGTTACACTGCAACACATAATGGGTTATATATTGTTGAAGAAGGTGCCCTATTAGTTCATCAACCTAATGGCGAGCAATTTGAACTTAAAGCCGGAGATTTCACACTCTATAACTCCGCAGATCTGAGCAGTGCAGAAGCCGTCTCTAGTGACGGAGGCTTTAAAGCACTGGCTTTAGTCTTCAATCCAAATATATTCTGTGACTTTAAGAAAGCGCACCCGATGCTACGTTCCAAAACGGAAGAAAGGCGCTTCTATCCTTTTTCAACGCAATCCAGTAGCGAAGTAGCACAATTGAAGGACATGTTGGTTAAGTTAGCGAGTCGCAATGCTCCAGACTACACACAAAGCCATATCGCAATGGCATTGCTGTCGTTGATGGTTGAGGTAGAGCCAAACATCCTATCTATCATAGATGATGCAAGTAGCCTGAGCGACTCTCAAAAAGCCATTAAGTACATTGAGGGTAATATTGAAAAAGACATCACGCTAGAAGGCTTAGCGGCTCATATGAGCATGTCCATCGCAACCTTAAAACGTCGCCTCGCCGCAGATGATCTTTCGTTTTCTCAGATATTAAAGGTGAAACGGATAAACTTCGCAGCAACCCAACTGCGCAAGTCAGAAAAATCAATAACAGAAATAGCGTTTGAGTCTGGCTTTAAAAGTGCAGCGCATTTCAGTACAGCATTTAAATCCGTTTACAACATGACCCCCAAAGACTTTAGAAACCAAGTTGTTAGGCCTAAAGTATAAATCATGTCGGCATTCGCATCCGTTGGGCTCGCCCTATTCCCAAAAACACGCTTGAGGATCGCGCTCCAACTCGTTGAGTAAGTCCTCAAGCATTCGGCTAAATGGAAGTGGCTTATAAGGCACCCACCTTAACAGCTCGTTGTGATATGTGGGAACATAGAAATACCAAAGTTGGTTTTCCTCATCAAACATGATCTTCGCGACGGGAGAAGTATACTCGCTATGCTGGGAGTCGAGGAGAAAATGCGCCCGATGAAGCTCAACGCCATTTTCTACTAGCTCATAGAGGCACTTGCCCTGTTCGACAGGCAAGTTAGCATTACGCGCAGAGCAGAGCGATTGAACTGATTTGTATAAACGACTTGTCGCCATTTGGGACACTGACATCAACGTTCTCCCGATGGATGATAGTTAGAGCTGTCGATCCTAGTATATAACCTTTACATCATCACCGATGGTAGTTATCTACCTAACTCAAGTATAAGATAGCTATATTATCATTTGCCCAGATTATCATCTCAGTCCACTTGGAAACGCTAGCTCCATCACCTCTTGACTAGAAACAATTCCCCTGTTTAGCGCTAACAGTTCACAAAAGTGTAACCTGAACGCAATATCATAAACTCTGCTTTATCCCGTATATGGAGTTTAATATGTTACGTTTTACTGTGGCGACGTTATTGGCCATAGCAGTCTCCCTCCCTACCATTGCAAAAGAAATCAACATCTCGGGTTCAACGTCGGTTGCTCGTGTGATGGATGTACTTGCTGAGGAATACAACAAAACACACCCAGACGATTACGTTGCTGTTCAGGGCATTGGTTCGAGTGCTGGTATCACCATGGTCAATAAAGGAGTAGCCGAAATAGGCATGAGCTCTCGCTATCTGACTGAAAGCGAAAAAGGTGAAGATCTCAATGTATACCCTATCGCTTATGATGGCCTCGCTGTTGTTGTAAACCGTACCAACTCTGTAGAAAACCTTTCTCAGCAACAGCTGTTTGATATTTACAAAGGTAAGATTAAGAATTGGAAAGAGGTCGGGGGCGCAGATCAGCCTATCGCGGTGGTTACTAGAGAAGCGTCTTCAGGTTCACGTTACAGCTTCGAAAGCTTGCTGGGACTGACCAAAATCGTTAATGATCGCCTTGTCTCGGATATCAGCCCAAACAACTTGGTTGTAAACAGCAACAGCATGGTAAAAACCATTGTTAACCATAACACTCGCGCCATTGGTTTTATCTCTGTAGGGTCAGTAGATCGCTCGATCAAGGCGATTCAGTTAGATGGTATTGACCCAACCTCGACAAACATTAGCAATCATAAGTACAAGTTGGCGCGACCATTCCTAGTGCTATACAAAGTAGATAAGATTAGCGATGCAGGTAAAGGTTTTATCGCTTTCCTTCGTTCAGAGCAGGGACAAAAAGCGATTGCAGATTACGGTTATACGCCAGTAAAAAACTTTAATCAGTAAAAATGAAAAAGAGAGCACCCTGATGCTCTCTTTTACTATGTCGTGTTCTATCCGGTTTCGGAATTAGAAATGCAGTTGAATTACAGAGACCACAACCGCACCAGGTCGACGAATACCTTCAATTTCCACTTTAATTTCGCGCTCAATCTCCAAACCTTTTTTGATTGGCGTTACTTTTGTTAACGTGCTGACTGCACGAACATTATTGCCTGCTTTGACAGGGTAAGGGAAACGGACTTGGTTTAAACCCAAGTTAACTACCATTTTAGCTGTTGGGAACATTGGCTTTTCTGGATCGACTGAATCCGTCAGTTTAGGCAGCAATGCTAATGTTAAAAAGCCATGAGCGATAGTTGTCTTAAATGGAGATTCAGTTGAAGCACGCTCTGGATCAGTATGAATCCATTGCATGTCTTCCGTTACCGCACCAAATTGGTTAATACGTTCTTGAGACACATGAACCCAATCACCAGTGTGAATAACTTCGCCAATTTTTTCACTTAACTCGTCATAAAGCTTTTGAGCCTCAGGTGCCATTACGATCGGTGCAGGTTGAGGTGCAACTTCTTCGTTGACGGCTGGCTGCTGGTGATCACGAACTTTTGAGAAAAGAAAGCTATTTTGAGCTTTCCCCAAAAAGTCACTCCAATAATCGCGTAACGTTGGAGACATCCAATTCATAAACTCGGATTGATGAGCAGAAATCGCATCAACTTTGTCTTTAAATAGATTTGTGACCTTCATAAACACCCTTAAGAATTCTAAGCACAACTGGCTATACCAGTTAATTTTGAATTAGTTCACAAAGTCTTGCAAATACTTTCGGGCGAACACATGTACCCTAAAAGCATGTTATGTCTTATATATCAGCAAGATAACAATAAAACACCATTTTATTGACGTGCGCCAATATAAAGTAAAAACTCTATAAATTGGTACTTTTTGTCCCTTTTTCACTCCGTTTTCAAACTGTCCAACATCACATCAGTGATCATAAAACAAGCAAACAGAACTTCTATTATAATTCAGCACTTTACAAGTCGGACTATGCTCCTTATTATACCGCCCACAACGGAGAGATGGCTGAGTGGTTGAAAGCACCGGTCTTGAAAACCGGCATACGTTAATAGCGTATCTAGGGTTCAAATCCCTATCTCTCCGCCACTTATTTAGAAAGCTCGCATTTATTGCGAGCTTTCGTCGTTTTAGCTCTTAAAAAACGAGATTTAGAAATCCTCTCTCGTAAACGAACCCAGCACTTCACTATATTCCAGTTAAAAGCCCGCTAATGTTTAGCGGGCTTTTAACTTCGATTTTCTAAAGTTTAAGCAAACTTCTTAATCATTTCAGACAGGTCATTGGTGCAATTTTGCACTTTGGTGTTCATATGATTCGTTTCAGTCATCAGTTCATACGATTCACTGTACTTTAAATTAAGCGACTGGATGTTTTCATTTATTTCATCCGTTACATAAACCTGCTCTTCTATCGCGACCGCAATTTGTTGGTTTCGTTCGACGACGTCCTGAACAAGGGACTCCAGTTGTTGAATGCTATCCAAAGCAGTACCTAGCAATGTTACCGTTCCGGTCGACATTTCATTACCTTTCTCTAACGCAGAAACCGCTGATTTGCTCCCATTTTGAATCCCTTCAATGGCCGATTTAATCTCTGTTGTCGATTCCTGAGTTCTTTTAGCTAAGGTTCTCACTTCATCTGCTACAACGGCAAACCCTCTGCCTTGTTCGCCTGCCCTCGCGGCTTCAATTGCAGCGTTCAACGCTAATAAATTAGTTTGTTCGGCAATACCATTGATGACTTCAACAACGGTTCCAATTTGCTCGGTTTGTTGGTTCAAACGTATGACCACTTTAGATATTTCGCCGAGCTCACCCACCAACTCTAAAACCGATTGGTTAACATTATCGATAACGCTACGGCTGTCTATCATCGTATTTTGCGCTTCTAACGTAGCCTCGGCGGTCGCTTGAGCATTATTTGATATCTCAGATGAAGAGGCTTGCATCTCGTTGACCGCTGTTGCGACCGAGTCAATCTCCACTTTCTGTGCGCTTAAGTTCTCCGTCACTTGCTGGCTATTTGTCGCAGCACTGTTAGCACTTGCGCGCGTTTCTTCGCAAGAGTCTTTTACAGACACGCCAACGCGCCCCAATAGCGCATTGGCAAATTGCTTACGCATCTTCATACCCAGCTCAATCTCAGCCAGATCGTTGATTCTTCCGCAATAAATATATTCCATGAGTGGATTGTTGAAGTCTTGCCTAGCCTGTTTAGCGAGCTTCTCAACTGGTCTGGTTAATACATAAATAGAGAAAACGGAAAGTAACGCAACAACGCCAAACGCTATCATTGGTGATTGATTCATTTGTAGAGTGAGTAAGCCAAGAAGGTTTGAAATTAAAAGGAAGAAGGCCGATCTCATCCACAAACGTGTACGAGGAAGATACATTTTCCACGGCTTACGATTATTTCGAAGCTTCGAATACGCTTTTTCCGCTCGCTGGATGTGTATACGCTCAGGTTTAAATCTCACTGATTGGTATTCCACAACTTCACCATTAGATTTTATAGGAGAAGCAAACGCGTCAACCCAATAATAGCCGCCGTTTTTACGTCGATTTTTGACCATTCCCATCCAGTGTTTGCCAGTTTTCAGGTGAGTCCATAAATCTTTAAAAGCCTGTTTTGGCATATCAGGATGACGCACAACATTGTGGGGTTTACCGATAAGCTCCCCTTCATCAAACCCCGCTACTTCATTAAAGTTTTCACTGGCATATTTGATGTAACTGGAGGTATCGGTAATGGAAACTAGGCTGTAACTCGAGGGGTAATCGTATTCCGTTTCACTCATAAACATGTGTCCTTACATTGATTAATTAACAAACGGCAAATATGAATTTACCAGCATAACACTTACATGCATAATGATAGGTTGATTCAAAAATAAAACAAAATTATTGACAAGTTCACTTGTTACTTAATGACTCTAGTCGCATTTTTATCCTCTAATACAAGGCTTCGTTAATATGCACAAGACTGAGTACTGTTCAAAATTAATACACAAAAGCGCTTCCGTACTGAGTTCGTAAATTGTTATAAGTAATCCACTAAAACGAAAACAAGGAAGACAAACACAATGACTATTCACTTTCGTCAGCTTGCAGCTAAGAGAAATACGACACACTTGTTTATTGACGATTGGAAAATTAACACTCAGCAGTCTTGGGGGATATTCAGCGCAGATGGAGATATTGGCTCTCTGCTTGGAGACCTTATTTGTGATGAAATGTCACCAAATAGTGGGGAAATTGAGCTAAATGGGCTGTCCGTTGCGCAAGTCTCGTTATCAGAGCAACAGCGATTACTGGAAAGAGAATTAGAAAAAGATGATACGGATTTTCTTGATCGTATCGACCAAGGAAGCACTGTTTATTCATTAATCCTAGAACAGAGCCAAGACACTAACTTAACTGAACAGCTAGTTAATGATCTCGACCTAAGTCATCTTAGAGATAGTGGCTTCCGTGTTCTCTCTACCGGAGAAACCAGAAGAGTAATGCTCGCCCGAGCTTTAGCCACACAACCTGACTTAGTATTACTCGATAATCCATTTACTGGCTTAGATATTGCGCACCGAGCTGCTCTCGCTCGCTATTTACACTCGCTTTCTCAAAATGTGCAACTACTCATAACCTTCTCTCGCGAATCTGACATGCCTGAGTGGATCAATAGCATCGCGCTTTTCAGTGCAGGAAAGCTTGATAGTACAATGGATAAGTCCAGTTGGGATAATCATCCAATCATTGGACAAATTAAATCTCAGTCAGAACAACAGAGTGAAGAAATGATGAGCTTGATACGTCAGCATCAGCACTCGACACCATTCAACAACCCAATATTTGAACTAAAGAATGGGGCTGTTGAATACACCGATAAGAAGATTTTTACTGGCTTGAACTGGCGCATAGACAAGGGCCAACATTGGCAGGTCAAAGGTCCAAATGGTTGTGGAAAGAGTACCTTACTTGGATTGATCTTTGGCGATCATCCGCAATGCTACAGCAATGACATTGATATTTTTGGTAAAAAGCGTGGTACTGGCGAGACAATCTGGGAAATTAAGCAGCATATCGGCATGGTGTCTTCAGCGCTACACCTCCAATATCGAGTCAATTGCAGCGCATTAGAAGTCATTTTGTCAGGATTTTACGATTCGATTGGGTTGTATAACCAGCCAACTCGCAAAGAGATGAATATTGCAAACGAGTGGCTCGATATCTTACATATGAGCCAGTACAAAAAAACCTCATTCAAGCAATTAGAGTACGGTCAGCAGCGACTATTACTGATTGCAAGAGCCATCGTGAAACAACCCACATTATTGATTTTGGACGAGCCGTATCAAGGGTTAGATTTTTTGGGTAGACGGTTAGTTAAGAACACACTTGAACTCATCGCTAGAGAGAATTTAAGCCAACTATTGTATGTGTCTCACTACCAAGAAGACCGCTTAGATAGCATCAAAAATGAGTTAGAGTTTGTGTTTGATGAAAATGCTCAGTGTTATAGAGCTAACGTCTACCAATCATAATGACTTCGCTGCGCAAGCTGCTCATAAGGTAATGGTTTGGAGTAAAGGTATCCCTGATGATATCTCACTCCCATCTGCTTTAAGTGTTCAGCTTGCGCTATGGTTTCCACGCCTTCAGCGATCAATTGTACTTGTAATTCTTCCGCGAAGTGAACCATCGCTTTTAAGACAGAAGCACTAAGGCTAGGAATACCAATGGTTTCGACAAAGCACTTATCGATTTTTAAGTAATCTATGCGCATGTGCTGTAGAAATGCTAACGAGGTTTGGCCAGTTCCAAAATCATCGATCAGCACATCAATACCATGCACTCGCAGCGCTGCAATGCATTTTCTCGCCTCTGAATCAATGAGCTGGCGCTCCGTTATCTCTACCCCTAATGAGACTTTGTTTCGGCTCAACTGTCTGTCGAGCAATTGAATTTTTCTGATCGCGTTTGGTCCGACTAAATAACCAGGCGGCACGTTAATACCAAGGTGGACAGGCTGATCAAAGCCTAATTTACTGAAGTCCTCTGCCGCTTTATCCAGAACGAAATCAGTAAGTAAAAAAACCAATCCACTTTGCTCTGCCGCAGGGACAAACTCATCCGGAGAAATGAACCCCTTACTTTGATGCTCCCATCGCACAAGCGCTTCAAACCCGAATAACTGGCCGGTATCAACGTTAACTTGCGGTTGGTAATACAGGGTCAACTCTCCTCTTTTTATTGCTCTTTTAAGATCCAGTATCAAGTTGCGATGAGGATCAATAAATTTATTCAACGCATACAAACAAAGGTAGATCACGAAAATAATTGGAATTGAGTACAAAAAATAGGAAAGTGTTCTCTGTTTGACGAAAAGATCGCTGGCTTCACTCAAAGCTTCATACTCAAACATTTGCGACGATTTGATACCGATAGGATTACTTCCCGCTCTTAATGCTCCTTCGGGTGAAACTTGCTCATGGATAAACAGCGCAGAGCGTTTTAGGCGTAAATCGTTGTTAAACCCTATTGTCGCATTAAAGTAGTCATGATCGATAATCGTTACGGCTTGATAACCGCGCTCTCCTTCCGTTACCACAAGCAAGAACTGATCGTACAAACTATCTACACTACCAAACGCTAGCGTTTGTCCCTTAGGAAAGGTGATGTGCTCAGCTAACGGTTTAGAGATACTTCCCAATTTCGAAGAACAAGTAATGACTCCCTCTTTCACAATGAGCATTTCTTCAATATCTCGTTCAAACATTAAGCTTTGCTGGAGCTCTTCACATCGTTCAGGGTGTAGCAACGCCGTGCGGTTTTCTGTCTCTATTTGGAATAAAATTTCATCTGCAATTTGCACATTTTTTTCTAATAAATGATTGAGATTGTTTTGCACGCTTTCACGAGCTAAATACAAAACCTCTCCAATAACCAAGGGAATAGGCAGAAGAAAAATGATGGCTTTTTTAAAAATCGCCTTATTCAGCATATAAAAGTAACCTTTTATAAAACCGATTTACTGAGATGGTACCTCGATTCCGATACCCGCTAGCAACTCACGTTTTTTAACATTATTTGTTTGGATTAACTCAGTATGCGAAACGCTGAGTAATACCGCAAACTAAACAATGTCTTATTCACTCCTGTTCCAATTTAGTATCAAGCGCCTCAAACCTGAGACTTTAATTCGACACCATGTTATGTCTATCGGTACTTGCGAAAGTCTTTACCTGTCTGTTTCTCATCATGTGAGAATTACCCATTAAAATTATTTTTCTTTTCTCAGTGATTAAGAATTATATTTGTCGTAACTCCTACAACACGTTACAACACTCTCATGACGACAAACAAAGCTAATGCTAACCAGGTAAACGAAAAATCACTGCAGTTGTTAATGCAAGTTGCAGTTAGTCCGTTCCCAGTTTCTGCGAAAACGCTAAGCGAGCAATTGAACGTTCCTTTAAGCAGCCTTTACCGACACTTAAAACTGCTTAAAGAGTGGAACTTGATCGAAGAAAGCGTTCACGACAAGACATTTGTCGTTGGTCCGGCGGCATTATTACTCATGCACAGCTATGAGACCGCGCAACATGGGCTCGACATGGTCGAAACCATACTGGCTAGGTTGGTACAACAAACCGGGGAAATGGCCGCTTATATGGTACCAGCGGGTTATCGTGCGCTTTGTGTCAGACAGAAAGAAAGTATGCAGGCGCTGCGTTGCAGCTTCGTCCAGGGTCAAAGTCAACCTCTGCTGCGCGGTGCCTCATCTAAAGTGATGCTTGCTTTTATGCCTCAAAGTCGATGCGAGAAAATCTTGAGATACTTTAATCAAGATCACCGACGCGACGAGTGGGAAAAAGAGCTCACAACCATCCGTAAACACGGATATGCCGTCAGTACTTCTGAGATTGACCCTGGTGTTTCAGGTATTAGCGCACCGGTAATGAAAGGAAGCAAACTGATTGGCGCAGTCTCGGTGATGGCTCCGGCCCACCGAGTCGAAAAGGATAAGCAGCGCATTATTTTACATGTACTGCAAGCGGCAAGGGCACTACCACCAGAAAGGTAATTCATCATGTTAAGCTTTTTCAAACGCTATAAACTCCATCACACAGTGAAACAGCCGCAACATTACCCTTTTTCTTTTATGACAGTGTGTGAGTATTTGCCACCCATGTCTAAGGGCGCGTTTGAATTAGCTGATCAAAGTTTGGAAAATGCTAGTGATTGGCTTTACCAACAACATGATCATGAAACCGCTGAAAACTTTGGTCACTTCAACCACGACAAGCTGGAAAATGGCGAGTTTCAGGAAGCATTAAGCCTTTCGCTTTCTCGCCACTCAATTCCTGTTTTAGTCACTAACTGTACCGAGGCAATCTTGTCCATGTTACCTGTGGTCGTGTCCTATCGAGACGAAGTGGGTGTGGTAAATATTGGACATGACATGAACTTGAAACCAACACTTGAACCACGTTTAGGCTCGGCATTTCATTTTGCTCTTTCTCGCTATCAAAACGTGCGATTATTTTTTGCTGGTGTTAGCGAACAAGATACAAAGCAAGAAACGTGGGAATACGCGGAGGATCAAGGTTGTGACTGGGTAACCGATAAAGAGTTTTCTTTTCGTCATCGCAATAATGTTAAGCAACAGATCGGCAATTACCTAGACCACTGCGACCAAATAATCATTAGTATCGACCTTGGATCTCTAAAAACCAAAAACAGCCTTGATGGCGCGTCAGAAATTGATATCCAAATGGTTCTACGCACGATTAGGCAATGTTTGGTTGCAGGTAAAGTGAGAGCAATTCAGCTCGTTGGCGATCGAGATTGTCTGGTGTATTCGAGACAAACGAAAGCCATACTAGAAGAGTTATATCAGATGGCTCCACTCATCGTTCACGCTGCCTAGCGTTATAAACGTTCAGAATCAGGATCGCGTCCTTCCTGATTCTGAACCAACATGCTTACTTATTATCCTTAACTAACAAATAGTTACACATATAAATCGACACACATCACACTTGCCTCTTGAACTAACCTGACACTTACGTTGTAATAAGGCCGCTAAACTTTGGTATGACATACGAAATAAAAAATAACCAAAGTTCAATAACTAAGCGGCTTCAGAACAAAAAAGTACCGCAGCTATTCCAATTTCAGTGAGCATTTGCTCACGCTCGCTTGATGCCATCTTGTTCCACTCATTAGGACATTTGATGATGCGTCTTTGCAGTATTTTCACTGCGGTTCTTTTTTTACCGCTAACCTCACACGCCACCACTTATGACGTAAAAGATCTATCTGAGTTAGGTCAACTTTGCTCACACAAGAGTTTTAGTATCGAAAGCGATGGCACGACTTATCGCTGTACAGGGAAACTAGTCCTACCCGCTGGTGATAAAATTGTCTCCTCATTACCGGAAAAAGAGATAACATTAAAAGCAGATTATGGAATTGTGTTAGAGGGGAATAATACAATTGGTGAACCCAATAAACGTATCTCTCTACACGCCCTCGCTACCGGATTAACGGTTAACAATGAGAAAGCATCAAACCTCGACGATTACCAAAACAAGCACACTGTTATCTATGGTGATCTTCTATCGGCTTATCCAACAAAGCTGCATAACGTACTCATCGATGGGGATATAGAGCTAACAGGTGAGGCCCTTCATATTAATGGTGAGTACAACACCATTATTGGTGACATTTTGACTCACAGCACGACCAATATATTTAATACAAACATCTGTGGTAAGGTCGAATCACAAGGCGAAACACTACACCTAAAAACAAACCATCCTTTACAAGACCATTTTGTCGTCGGTGATGTTTCTGCGCACAAATCTCTGATTATAAAAGATATGTCGATCTATGGTACGGCTGAATCTGTAGGATCGTCAGCTACATTAAGTGGCTCATTCTATAGTTCCACCGCAGCAATTAAATACTTCCAAACATTGAACTTCAACAACGCTCCAAATCAGCCTAGTCAAGTTTGTGGTGAAATCCAACAAACGCCAGGAAGTGCACAAACGAAAGCACAAGACAACAAATACACGCAATACTGTGGATTGGGCGAGGCTGATTGTCACTACTCTTCCCAAGTCTGTCCAATCACCCCTCAAGATGTTCCGAATTGCAGCATGCAGCCTCCATCGGAGAACGACTTAAACCTCAGCGTCACACCATCGGACGACATGGCACTGATGTGCGGCGACGATCTTCCGCAATTTACAGCAACAACAACCAATAATGGAGAAGTTGTAAGCGCAGAAGTCAGTGCTGTCCTATCACACCCTGACTTGTTCACTTTAGAGGTGGTTAAAGGTCAGCAGACATTAGGAGCCAACCAATTTATATCTGACGAGAATGGTGAACTTGTTGTTCGAGTGGTTCCGAATAATATTGATACGATCTCGTTAGATACCAACTACACACTAACTTTCACTATGGCGAAAGACACGAGCAAGCATCAAACTGTTCGCTTTATGTTTACGCCATTTATGTTTGAGGCCTACTCAAAGACGAAAAGCGCAACTTTAAATGAAATACGCGTTATTGCAGGTAAACCAGAAAACGTGCATACGCGATTGCTTGCTTGTGCCTCCACCGGCGAACCTGTAGTGGCAAGCAACTACAATGGTACGCCTAAGATTTTTCATCCATTGGTTCAACCATTAGGAGGAAGTGAAGGAAACTTTAGCTATTCAGCGGAATTTAAAGACGGCTTGTCTGAACATGGTCTTATCACGAACGAGTCCGGCATATTTGAAGTGACATTGTCCGATCATTTTGAATGTGAGGGATTTGAAGAATGTCCAGAAGAAGGCAAAGTGGAAGTGAAAGGGACATTTAATGTGCACTCGCGACCATGGACACTCGCTATTTGTGACAACCAACGTGCTTTGCCTTCTGGCACCTCTGAACAAGGAGAAGGGTTTCTTGCTGCCGGAGAACTTTTCTCTCTAACGGTGAAACCAATCATTTGGCAACCTGACGGCTCTGTAAGTGGGTCTGTTGAATCAGCACGCTATTGTGATGCTTCTATCACCCGTAATTTTACGCTTGATGACGCTCCAGCAGCATCGGTTGTCTTGTCGAGTGAGCAACATACGCCATCAGAGACAGCGAACCAAACCTCAAAATTGCTAAAAAGTAGTGACTCACTGGCTCAGGCGCATAATTCAGCCAAGAATGATCAATTCGTCTTTAATGGATTATATTGGGAAGAAGTCGGGAGCTTGAGAGTAAAAGCAAACCTAGAAAGTAAATATCTAGGTATGACTGTGAACGAAGGCTATCGTTACGTTGGTCGTTTTTACCCAAAATATTTTCAAGTGCAAGACCAAGAATGGCACTACCCACATGGCCAAACTTTTGCTTACATGAATCAACCTTTTGAGAAAGTCACTTACGATGTTGTCGCACTCAATGCGAATAAGGAAAACGTGAAGAATTACGTCCACTTTTCGTCTAACCTTCAACAACATTTCGATTTAGGCGAGCTAAGCTCATACTCCGATCGGTTTTTGCCGCCTAAGCCTAAGAAGGTAGACTGGAAACTACTGGGTAGCGCGAGTGTTGGAACGTTTGTTATAGAGAAGCCCTCGACCAATGCGACTTGTAACAATAGCCCATGCTGGAAAAAGAACACGACAGATAAGCAATATCCTGATGGCCCATTTAATAAAGGGACTAACAGTGACAGCAGCAAAATAGGTATAGTCACGACTAAAGCCGTTGATGAGGTAAACTTCTTCGACGATAGCGAAGTACTCACAAAACAACCAGACATTCGATTCGGTCGTTTGAACTTTCAAGATGTAGGTGGCAACCAAGGCATGGTGATCAAAGTGCCACTTGCTGTAGAAACTTGGCAAAACGGTCGATTTATGACTAACTTCGATGACAGCTCAACAACGGCGAATGGTGAATATTACTTCAGCACGCCAATTTGGTCGAATGCGCCTGCAAACAACGCCATGCTTTCTGGAGTTGGGACAATGCATGTTGGCAGGATGACCGATATCGTTGCAAGCCAAATTGACTCAGCACGCGAGCAAATACAATTCCACCTGGATTTAGACGGCTCAGGTAATCGCATCCCTTGGCTGAAATACGATTGGGATAACACGACAAGTGAAGAGGAAAATCCACCTGTTACAGTTACGTTTGGTATTCACCGAGGAAACGATCGCATTATTTATCGTGGTGAGCCAAATATGCTTGGCCTAAATTAACGCGAAACGACAAAACAAAAAAAGCCCCTCAATTGAGGGGCTCTTTTCACACAGACTGTGTAATTTACTTTGCGCCACGACGCGCTTTCAGGCGCTTCACCATAGCAAGACGACGCTCTGCCGACCCTTGGTCTGTTGCCGACTGGTTCGGATTATTACGACGACCTTGACGATTCTTGAATGCTGGTTTTGAGTGCAGCTTTTCAATGTAAGATTCACGCTGTTTTGGTTCATAGCCAGCAAGCTCAATACGGCGAATTCGCTGCTGGATTAGATTTTCAACCTGAACAACCGTGAGTTCTTCATCTCGATTTACAAATGAAACGGCATGACCTTGTTTACCTGCACGGCCTGTACGACCAATTCGGTGAACGTAATCTTCCGCTAGGAAAGGCATGTCATAGTTCACAACGTGAGGTAAATCTTCAATATCTAGACCTCGAGCAGCGACATCGGTAGCCACCATGACACGTGCTTTACCGGACTTAAACTCTTCTAGCGCACGACGACGAGCGCTTTGAGCACGGTCACCATGACAAACCACCGCTTTGATACCATCAAGTTTCAGCTCTTTTACAACGTCGTTTGCGGTCTCTTTGTAGTTCACAAATACCAACACTTGTTTCCAGTTCTTACGACCAATCAGCTCCGAAAGCAGTTCCGTTTTTCGCTCTTGATCAACTGGATATAACACGTGAGCAACTGTCTGTGCTGTCGTATTCGCTCGCTCAACTTCAATACGCTTAGGCTTACGCAGGATATCTTTTGCTAACAGATTTAGTTGGCTCGAAGTCGTTGCCGAAAACATCATGATTTGTGGGTCTGTATCCACATCCAGCATGATCTTACGAACTGCATGAATAAAGCCCATATCCAAGATACGGTCTGCTTCATCAAACACTAAAAACTCTAAGTGTGCGACCGAGACATTACCTTGTTCAATGTGCTCTTCCAATCGACCAGGTGTAGCCACTAGGATATCTACACCGTTTTCTAATGCCGTTACTTGAGAAGACATTTTACGGCCACCGAAAATCGCAGCCACCGACAGGTTCGTGTACTTCGTGTAAGCTTTGATGTTGTCAGCAATTTGTTCAGCAAGCTCACGAGTTGGAGCCAAGATAAGTGCGCGAGCAGTCTTACGAGAAGCGCTACGGTTACTGTCTAGCAGCTGCTGAATCATAGGCAGAGAAAACGCAGCCGTTTTACCAGTACCTGTTTGTGCTGTAGCGAAAATATCATGGCCTTTGCGAGCCATTGGAATCGCCTTCTGTTGAATTGGCGTTAACTTTTCATAACCGCATTCTGCCAGTGCTTTAACCACTTCTGGCGCAAAACCTTGAGATGAAAATGACATTGAGCGTATTCCTTAAACAAACCACTAAAAATAGCTTTAAAAATTTAGCCGTGCACTATACCCGAATTTGAGTGATTTATCTCACTTTTCTCATTGAAATCCTACAAAAGAAAAAACGGTGAGCACAGATATATTAGTGGTTCACCGTTTTCGTTTAACCTTTGCGCGATTTAATGTTTGATGCCAGATAACTGAAGGAGAATTCGCTCAAGCTCATCCCATGGCAACAGCTGAGAATCTATCACTTCTAATCGTGATTCAAAGCCTTCTAAGCTGATTTCATTCACCGACACGACTCTGTTGGCAACATTAAACGCGTAACAACCTTGATCCGTATTGACCACTGCTTTAACACGTTCAGCCGTTAAGTCCGAAAGCATTGAGAAGAGTTTATCAAAATCAAACGTGTACTCTGCCCCAAACAACCACCCGCAACTAAAATACCCTTGCCCTTTGTTCTCTTTACGCACAAAGGCTTCACCTGGCGGCAACTGGAATTGAGGCTCTTGGTGAGCATGGTCATGATGATGTGACTCGATATGGGAAGAAGCGCTGCCGTAAACCCGTTCGATATCCAAGACTTCTATCGGTAACTCACCATCATGAATAAGCTTACTGAATACTTTTGAGGGAGATTGGTCCGTCACCCAGTCATTAAACACATCAATGTCGTGACTGGTACAAAGGTCAACCTTACTGCCTATAACCACATCTGCGCTGTCTAACTGGTCCACGAAATTTTGGTTAGAAAGATACTTTTCATCACTTAAGTTACGCGGATCAACCAGAGCGATCGTCGCTTTTAGATCAACGTAAGGTTCATACTGTTCTGAGGTAAGCGTCGCGATAACCTGTTTTGGATGACCAAGGCCTGTCGGCTCAATCAATAAACGGTCCGGTTTTTGGCGCAGTAACGCGGTAATACCGACCGACATTGGCACGCCCGCCGTACAACACATACAGCCACCCGGCACTTCTTTAATCAGCGCACCTTGGTCGGTCATCAATGCACCATCAATGCCAATCTCACCAAATTCATTGACCAAAACCGCCCAGTTTTCGTTTTCCGGTTTGTTCTTCAGTAGATTTAAAATCGTGGTCGTTTTACCGACACCCAAAAATCCGGTCAGTATGTTGGTTGGTACTCGATTTGACATGCTTATCTCCGACACGTTAGTGCATTAATGCTCCAGCAAAGTATACGGAGAATGTGACTCGCTTCAACGCTTTTTATCGCGCTCATCAAGCTCATTGCGTGATGCGTGGGTATACATTTTTTGAGAATGATCAGAGTGACTTATCAACTCTGAACGCTTCATATCAGAAAGATACATACTGGTGTAAATGACGCAGGCAAAAAACGCGATAATAGCGACTACAATGGGAAGAACTCCGAGTGTATTTTCGAATTTAAGCGCAGCGATAGCCAATGCGAAAACAACGACAGAGATAAGTGCGATAGACTTACTTTTGTTGCTTTTCATGATAACTCGCCTTTCGTAAGGGTAGCCCCTAATACCTCCTGTATTAGGGGAGTGCCAGTTTGAACAACATCCAACCTGACTATTCAATGCTACTCCTTTCGCTACTTGTGAAATTTGACAAAGCTAACATTTATTACAACATCAAACGATGAACTTATTACTAGCTTTCAGACACTTAGTGGACTGTAAAGCACTTACTAGCAAATCGACCCGCCGCTGACCAATATGTCGTTTTCATTGGCAATACAAACTTGCGCCACCAGCCTTAGCCCTTCGACTATCATCTCCAGAGACATGGAAGGCTGACTGCCATCTACTGCTTGTTCTGGCAATAATGGGATATGAACAAACCCATGACGAATAGGTTTGTCTTTTAGATAATGTTGGATCCCATAAAAAAGGTGGTTACATACAAATGTTCCGGCACTGTTGGAAATCTGGCTAGGTATCCCCTGCTTTTGCAGCGTTTGAACAATACGCTTTATCGGCAATGTCGAGAAGTAAGCATCAGGACCATCAGCCACCACGGGTTCATCAATCGGCTGATGCCCAGCGTTATCTGGAATACGAAAATCATCGACATTAATTGCGACACGTTCTGGGGTTATCGCGCTACGCCCGGCCGCTTGCCCTACAGTAATTACACAGTCTGGCTGGTGCGCTTCTATTGCTTCAATAACGACTTTCACCGAGTCATATCGAACTACGGGGACTGGGCAAGTAACTATCACACCGCCTTTTATGGCCGCAGCCTCTAATTGCTTGACCGCTTCTAAGGCGGGGTTAATGGCGTCACCACCAAAAGGTTCAAAACCGGTAATCAGGACTTTCTTCATAACAGCCTTTAGGAAAAGAGTTTTACAAATTATTGCACTCCCCTTCACCCCATCCAATAGCAAAAGTATTGATGAGATAAACCAGACAACATTATGTGACTCATGTCTAACCAGAGAGTGTTTTCTGCCCCATTGAATCTAGGCAAGTTCCGGACTATCGAGACTAACTTATTGATGATTAGTGGCAGGGCAAAGTTCTCTCATTACATGACGCACGTAGAAGCTTGGTTTCCACGCTTAACTTAGGTAGAGTACGCGACCGCAATGCAATTCGAAGAGATTGAATACAATGAATATTGATAACCATGTAATCGAAACGATTGAAGAGTTGGAGGCATTTCTGCATTTAGTAGAAAGCGGCGCTCTAGGCCTTGAAGGTGTCACTGGCGTTGCGCTAGCCACCTCTAATACCGATGGCCGTCCATTTGTTGCCGTATTAGGAGAAAAGCACCAATTGCTCCTTGGCCGCTGGGTTTCGCAGCACGTATATGACAATGGTAAAGACATCGTTCGTAACGGCCCAACCAGAAAACACTAAGCGCTCGACGCCACCTATAACATCACGCCGTCTTATACACCAAGCGTATGCTTTGAAAGCAATGCGCTTGGTGTACTCAAAAAATAAAAAAGAAAAGGCTAGCCTTTATTAATTTTGTCGGTATACTGCACATCAGCTCTTACGGAAAGAGCTATTAATGTAATTAAAGATCAAAGTTTCTCTCAGTTCCACATCGAATTCCTCGTTTACGTTCCTGCGACAAAATAGTTATCTCTAAAATCATATAGTAGCACTTGATATTAGCTAAAAATTCAATATTTAAAACAATCAAATATAGAGGTATCTATGTCTAATAAATTAACTGGTTCAGTAAAATGGTTCAACGAAACTAAAGGTTTTGGTTTTATTTCTCAAGACAATGGCGGTGATGACGTATTCGTTCACTTCCGTTCTATTGTTTCTGAAGGCTTCAAAACTCTTACTGAAGGCCAAAAAGTATCGTTCGTTGTTGAACAAGGTAACAAAGGTTTACAAGCAGCTGAAGTAACTGCACTGTAATTCTTTGTGTGGCATCAATGTTGTTGGTGCCACAATCCCCTTCCACTTGTTACTGCCCTTACTATTCTCTATCTAAGTTTATATACCCAAATCACTTACCTCTCCCACACCATCATTAATCACTTTCAATAAAGTCACTTTGGTATACATCTTTAGGTAATCACACAACCTACCTTGTAATTCCAGTTTGGAACTAAATTAATCTCATTCATATCTGAATCACTTCGCTTCATGCTTTGCTCATAAAAATAAAGTTTATAAAATAAAAGCGATTGGCGAATATAAGAGAAAAAATGAAATTAAATATATCTGCTCAATAAATAAATTCTAATAATTACGAGCACATTATCCCTAGCTGAGAGATTGAGTTTGCACTGAAATGCCATTACATGAAGCCATTTATCGGACAACACTTCATAGGGACAGCGTCTGGATTCACACACTTCGGAGCATTTGTTGAGTTAGAGGAAAACCGAATCGAAGGTCTCATTCCTTTACCAACTTTCCAAAATGGTGAGTTCGAATTTGATGCAGTCAAACAAAAAATTTCCATCCAGAGCGCCACGTTTACTTTAGGGACCAAAGTGCACGTGTTGGTTAAAGACACCGATTCGAAACAAAGAAAGACATGTTCAACTTAAAAGATGCGGAACACGCGGTAGGTTAGCCTGTTTTAGGTTACTTTCTAATCCATTAATCAAAAATAAAAAATAAACTTTTAATACCGCAATTAACTTGTGACATTTCGCTGACATCGACTCATTCTAAAACCCTAATATCTGACAAAGGAAACGAATCTAATTTTTGTTTCCAGACACCATCGCAGAGTGTATTTCCAGCATTCTGTTTGCCTCGAGAGGTTCTTATGACAGCCTAGGATCTCTCGAGGCTTTTTTGCACCTATTCAAACCACCTGATTCTACATCACAACTATTATCCCCTACACAAGCTGTACTTTTTAACTAGTGCACTAGATCGCGAACTCTGATTTAAGCAACTGATCACACAACCACTTCTAAATTTTGGGTATAAAAGTATCAATACTTTCGTTAACTAGGATGTAAATAATGAAAAACTCGTTTGATCTCACTATGCCCAACGAAGAAGGATACTTTGGTGAATACGGTGGTAGCTTTGTTCCACCTGAGCTTGAACAAATCATGCATGACATCAACGCAGCTTATGAGGAATGCAGCAAAGATCCTGAATTTAAAGCGGAACTCGCTCGCTTGTATAAGCACTTTGTTGGACGACCTAGCCCAATCTTCCATGCGGAAAACTTGTCTAAAAAATACGGAGCAGACATCTACCTAAAGCGCGAAGACTTAAACCATACAGGCGCACATAAAATTAACCACTGCTTAGGGGAAGCCATTCTCGCTAAAAAGATGGGTAAGAAGAAACTGATTGCTGAAACTGGCGCAGGGCAACACGGTGTTGCGCTTGCTACAGCCGCGGCATTGGTTGGCTTGAAATGCGATATTTACATGGGTGAAGTTGATATCGCCAAAGAACATCCGAATGTCGTCCGCATGAGAATCCTTGGTGCTAATGTCATTCCTGCCACTCATGGGCGCAAAACCCTCAAAGAAGCGGTAGATTCTGCATTCGAAGCTTATCTGAAAGATCCTGATACACAACTTTATGCGATAGGCTCTGTCGTTGGCCCTCACCCATTCCCTAAAATGGTGAGAGATTTCCAATCAATTATCGGTAACGAAGCACGAGTTCAATTCAAAGAAATGACCGGCAAGTTACCCAATAATCTCGTCGCATGCGTTGGAGGTGGTTCTAACGCGATGGGGCTATTTACTGCTTTCTTAGAGGATGAACAAGTCGCCATTCACGGCGTTGAACCTGCGGGCCGCTCTTTGCAAAAGGTTGGCGAGCATGCTGCAACACTCACACTCGGTGAGCCAGGTATCATGCACGGATTTAAGTCTTACATGCTTAAAGATGCACAAGGTGAACCTCAGGAAGTGTACTCTGTAGCAAGTGGCTTGGATTACCCATCGGTTGGACCTCAGCATAGTTACTTAAAAGACATTGGCCGTGTCAATTACGGCTCAATCAGTGATGACGAAGCGATTGATGCCTTCTTTGAGCTGTCTCGTGAAGAGGGAATAATTCCTGCTATTGAATCCTCACACGCTGTCGCTTACGCAATTAAACTCGCGCAGCAAGGAGAAACCGGCTCGATTTTGATCAACTTATCAGGCCGTGGTGACAAAGACATTGATTTTGTCGTTGAACACTACGGCGCAAAATACGGCATTGAATCACTCATATAGCCTAACCCTACATGCAAAAAGCTACCTGGTACTAGGTAGCTTTTTGTTTTTGTCTACTATTTTAAGAAGCAAGTCCCTTTACTCACTGTTCTCACTATACCTTTAGAGCATAATTCGATTAACCGATAAGAGCTGGAATGCCTGGAAGCTGACCAACAATAGCAAGGGAGCCTGCACAAACGATAAACGCAGTGCCAGGAATCAGATATTTATCTTTGCGCGATAGTTCGTTAGCACGCTCATGGTCGCCGATAAGCCCGAGGTTATCCAACAGCATCGTGATTGCCCAACCGAAGACTGGATTAACGAATGCACAGGCAAAAATACAGATACCTGCACTGAGTGAATCTTTATGCTTATGGATCATCTGCATACCCGCTTCTAAAAGTGGTAAGAATACACCGACAATCAAAGCAACACGCAGAACAGGCTCCCACATTGCTAGATCCATTGGGTAGCCAATTACCGCCGCCGCAATACACATGAAACCCGTTAACAGTGCGCCACCTGGAATAGGACGTTTGGCAATTGCGGCTGGAATCATGTACGTACCCCAAGAAGAAGCTAAATTACCGCCACCTAATAGTGAACCAACCCCCTGACGAACAGACGCTCCGACCATCGTGTCGTCGACATCCATGAGTACGCCTTTCGCTTCTTTTGGGTAGTTAAGTTCTTGAAACACACGATGGCCGAGATAATCAGGGGACCACATAGCGACTGCCAATAGAGCAAATGGAGTCACGGCAATAAAGTGCTCTAGGGTTGGCCAGCCTAACTGCCAGCCTGTATCTTCCCCCCACCAGTAGAATGGACTGAAATTAGGCAGGCCCGGCTCTGTGGTAAAAGTGAATTCCGCTCCCATCATATAAGCAACAATACCCGCGAGTGCAGAGCACAATGGGATAGCGAGCCAACGTTTATTGATCTTGGCTAAGTAAGCGTAAACCATAACGGTTAGGCCTATGACCACAAACGAAATGTAACCTTGGTCCGTACTTGCAGCCCACGCTTCCGTCTTATTAATTTGCCCGAGCAACCCAACAGCACCAAGGTAGATCAACAACCCTCCTCGAACCCCGATACCAGTCAGAGTCATGAGTTTAGAGCCACCTTTGGTTAAAGCGAGAATTAAACCAAAAACACATACCATCAAACCTAACGCGAGAGGGTGTCCTCCTGCAGCTGCAATCATAGGAATCAGCGGTATCATTGGGCCATGGGTGCCCGCTAAGTTTGCATTCGGGTTTAGGATGGCAGAAAACAGAATGACGAACAGGGCTCCAGCGATAAGTAATTCGTAACGCACGTTTTCTGCAATGAATTCCGGAGATAAACCAAACTGAGCAGCAAAAGCGGAAACCATGGCAGTGACCATCACCACCTTACCAATAGTTGCTGCTAATGCAGGTACCCAGTCTTCGATTTCAATACTGTAATCACGTGAGGGCAAATGAATTCCCCAGCGACGGAAGCTCATGACGGTTAAATCATGATTTAGAAAGTCTTCTCGGTTTTCAAATTCATGCGGTTTTTTGCGCACATCCCTGTAAAAAGTCTTACTTTTGTCAGACATTGAGTCATCCTTTTATGTTTCAACGTTGAACTACGTCAACTAGAGTTTCGCTTGGTAGACAGACCTTCGACCAATACGAGACAACACCCACATCAAACTTCTAGGCCATACTAAGAAAGCGGCATGAACCAATTTTGATTTTGAGCTTATTAAGCATGTGTTGCTATGGGTAGGAATATTAGACATTAGTAAAAGAACAACAAGAATCTCACTTATTATACAATAATTTAACATCGAGCTAGGACGCTTGAACTTTTCTGAGTCATTTTTGAGCAGAGATCCAAGTAGAACGGCTAATTCCTATTTATACTTTCAAGGTAGAGAGCACTGTGCTCGCATCCATCGCAAAGTAACTATCGATATCTCTGCATTGTATACTTTGTTAAACTCCGCCCTTTAATGAGTAAGGCCCTTAAAAATGATGACTGACGAAGAGAGAATCGAGCTGCAACAGAACAATCCACTGCACGGGTTGAAGCTAGAGACTATGTTGCAAGAGTTAGTGGATTTTTACGGCTGGGACATTCTAGATACAGCAATGCGCTTTAATTGCTTTAACACTAAGCCTTCGATTGCAAGTAGCGTGAAGTATTTAAAGAAAACCGAATGGGCGAGAGAAAAATTAGAAAACTTTTACCTTTATCGCTTTAAGCGCATGCCACGCGCGAGCGAAGAAGAATACAACTTACCACCAAGAGCTCGTACGTTCCCTCATGGCCTTGAACCTAAAGAGCCAATGCCGCTAACCGTTGACTCTATTCTTAAGTCACAAGCCAAAGCAGCGTCTGCATTTAAAAAGCGTTCACCTCGCGGACGCCCTGCTCGTCGCCAATAACACTATCTTGAAAAGCAATAGAGCCCTACTGGTAGCTCCAGCAGGGCTCTATTGTTCTTTAAAGGAATGGCTAGAAGCGAAGACTCAAGCTAGTGAGCATTCCATTTCTCCAACAACTCCCGTAATTAAACTCACATGTAGTTTACGTTTTCTATTGATTACGCTTTTTCTTCTTTTTACCCGTACCTGCAGGCTTCGCTCGCGGCTTCATTGGTAAAAAGTAGGCTTCACTCTGATCGTTTTCCACTTCAAAACCGACTACCTGCTCGCGTTCAAGTTGAAACTTATTTTTCTTTTCTATCACTTTGAAATGGTGGTAGTCGTCGTAATCGATAAGAGATAACCCTAAACCTACTTCACCAGCACGACCACTACGACCGATTCGATGCATATAATCAGCAGGGCTACGCGGAAGATCGAAGTTAATCACCACTGGAAGTTTTTCTATATCAAGGCCGCGTGCTGCGATATCGGTGGCAATAAGAACTTGAATCTCGCCAGACTTAAAACCGTCAAGGACACGAGTACGAGCGCCCTGCCCTTTATCACCATGGAAAACTTCAGCGGTAATACCGCGTTTTGACAACTTTTGAGCTAAATGATTACAGGCATTCTTAGCATTCACAAAAATCAGAGTCTGTCGCCACTGATGCTGTTTGATTAAGTGCGCGAGTACCGCCGTCTTCTCACCTTTATTTACACTAAACACGCGCTGCACCAAAGTGCTGGCTTCTGCGCTCTGCAACTGAACTTCAACAGGGTCGCGGAGCAACTGCTGAGCCAACGTCGTCACTTTATCAGGGAAAGTTGCAGAAAATAACAGCGTCTGTTTCTTCTCTGGGAGTAACGCAAGAATCTTATTCAGTTCTTCGGTAAATCCGAGGCTCAACATACGGTCGGCTTCGTCAAGAACAAGCGTTTTTACTTGGTCCAACTTAATCGCGTTACTGGATACCAGATCAAGTAATCGACCCGGCGTTGCAACAATGATGTCACAGCCACCACGAAGCGCCAGCATTTGTGGGTTCACCGATACACCACCAAATACGGCAACCGTTTTGATCTTATCTCTGAGATGGTATGAGTAAGATTTGACGTTATATGCCACCTGTGATGCCAACTCACGAGTTGGTACTAAAATCAGGTGGGAAACGAAGTTGCCACGGCGATTGTTTGATTCGTCTTGCTGAACAATTTTTTGCAAGATTGGCAGCGAAAAAGCAGCGGTTTTACCAGACCCCGTATTGGCACCACCAATAATATCTTTCCCTTCAAGGATATCAGGAATAGAACGGGATTGAATGGGCGTCGGTTGGCTGTATTCCAACGCTTCTAGTCGCTCGACTAATGTTGGAATCAGGCCAAGATCGGCAAATGTCGCTTGCTGTGTTTTATCTGTCATTACAATGAGTGGCTCAGTGCTAGTAAAGGCCGTGTATCTTATGCTATTTCGCGTCTGGATGTTAGAGATAATGGCCCAAACAGAAGATTGGTGAAAGAAGCACTATAGGGTTCAGGAACTTCCTTTCACTAACATGAGTTAATGGTTTCGATAACCAATACTCTACGACCAAGATGGTAGCGTTCGCGACAAGCAAAGGGAAAAGGAGCCAGGCATTCTGACTCCTGTAAAGCAAAATACAGCTTGAGAAAACCCTATAGCTTATAATTGGCGAAAAATGCGTTACGACAAATAGAATATTAGCAACTAATGGATAACTTCAAGTATTGAGAGCTAGCGCATGACATGTACATACGCTAGCAGGGTGCTTGTGCCAAGAGCTTGAAAGATGATTTAATCGCACGAACTAGGGTCTAAAACATACGTCCGACTTGAGGATTTTAATGTAAGTTCTTGTTCAGAAGTACATTCAATATAGTCATATTGCTTTATTTTTTCTCTCGTGTTGTTATCTAACCATATGGCAGAGGCAATAGAACTTAATACTATTATCGCTATAGAATATAGCCCTGTTTTTGTCGAAAATGGTACTTTTAGTAATAGTTCTGTTGACCTGTGTAGCATAGCTATGGGAATGATCGCTATAAAACCAAATATTAGAAGGCCTACAAAAGAAGCAACATTGTTCACTAAACCTGCTAGTTTTACTTTAGGAATGATACCGATTGAGTTGTTAATGCTAATTAACTCATTAATTGAGCTGTAGCTCAACCACACCATAAAAACCATAAGAGGCCAACTAGCCATCACTTTAAGCCAACGCTTTATCTTTAGTCTTCGGTTAAATTTTTCATTAGAAATCATTAATAGTTTTCTCTACTTGATTCTTCATCGGTTCCGTGAATTTAAATTGGTCATCTAGTTTAGATATTTCCTTTCCTACAATAAACGCAGTAACAGCGAAAATACCAAGTGTTAGAGCGGTTGGCACAACAAGTACCGTACTTAATGTTGCGACTCCCAGAATAGTTATTCCTTGAGCGATAACTCCTGCGGCAATGCCCTTAGATATATCCGCTGTAAATTGGCCGACCACTTCACCTAGCGTTTTTTCATCATGTAGAATGTAGTCAACCGCATTAACCGCACCACTAAACACAAGTTCAACATAGATGTTGCCTTTCAAGAAACTGACATTGCCTTGAACAGTATTTAGAGCATGACCAATTTTAAGCATTTGTGGTGTTGCTTCTTGCCAACGGATACCTAGGTCTAAATATTTAGGCTTGTAGTTCTCAACCACAATATTCATTACACCATTGATATTGACAGCTTTAGCGGTTGCCCCCAACCGCCAAGCTCTTTAGCGACCTCATAAGCGCCTTTAAGCCCCATGCCTACGCCAGTGTAGTCCTTGCCGTTCGAAAGTTGTCCATGCGAGTCTTTGATGAGCAAGTCTAAATACTCGTTACCTTCTTCAACAGTCAGTACCGCAATACTCACGTTCTCTTGTTGAGAGGTGTCCCACTGATATTCTTTAGCTTGCTTTTGTAAATCATCGTTCCATTCTTTTTCTGTTAGGTCGTAAGCTTGTTGGACCGCTTTGCGTTCAGCAAGAACGCGCTCTCTATTTTCAGCCCATCGTTTCTCATCGCTCGCGGTAGATCTCAGCTCTTCCTGACGTTCTCAGCGTTGACGTGCTGCTCGTTCTCTAGTGGTTTCTTGTCTTTCTTCTGGGGCTACAGGAGAGGATTCATATCTCATGGGAGTCGGTTTTACTGATAAATAAAAAGGATAATAACAATATTTTCAGTGATTTATCATCCCCAACAAGATTGCATGATGATTTAACCAATTAAATAGGCAGTTTGACTAATCAAACAAGCACAATGAAGGCTCAATAGTGTTGAGTTACATTCAATCGGATAACTTTTCGTAGGGTAAAACGTACGAACCAAATTTTGTAGAGTATTTATTCCAGTTCTTTTTTGGGGCAAAAAAGAGTCAGCCTAACGGTCTGGCTCTTTTGAATGAAAAAATAGTCTGGTGGGAGAACTTGTAAGGCTGTGGCAGGTTACACTCACTTACTCCTTAGGCAGGTGACCAGTTTCCTTCGCAAGCTTTTGCATCGCCTCGGCAAACGTTGTTGTCCCGCTTTTAGCTTTAAGCTGTATTACCTTATATCCCAACTTTTCCAACGCTTGGCGCTCTGCCAAAACAGCTTTGTCATTGTGTTGGCTACCTTGAGCTGGCTGATGAATGTAACATCCCTCTAGTTTACCATCTTCGACCAATTGGTGATGTTTCAGTGCATCGATATCAAAATTCATAATAAGTCTTTTCATTAAGAGTGGGAGTTTCTGTGGCTAGTTACATACGCTTCAAAGGCTTCACGACACTATCTAAGCCTTCAATTTTGAGCGCTAAACATAGCTTGAGCAAATCCCCTAGCTCGCCGCTTGGCCAGCCCTTTTTATCAAACCACAGTAAGTATTCTTCAGGCAGGTCGATTAACACTCGCCCTGCATATTTCCCAAATGGCATTTGCATTCTAGCGAGTTTAATGAGGTTTTCTTTTTCTAACATAAGTGACAGAGAGTTAAGGTAACTCGTCCAAGGGTAACACTGGTTCTCCCTCCTCACCAGCAAATCGCAGTCACGTTTATTTTTGGCGGCCTTGACTCGCTTTATGCTAGAGTACGCGGCATAAAAAATGAGAACGAGAAAGCAATGAAGTCACCTTGTCGAGCTGCATGTAAAAATAACGCCGGAATATGCTCTGGTTGTCACCGAACGATGGATGAAATCATCCAATGGAAAGACAAAACCGATCTCCAACGAGATGCGATTATCGAACAAATCGCAGGAGAAGATTCAACGCACAGTTGTCCTGAGTGCGGGACTCAAGCCCATTGTGATATCGCCGCAGGCAAAGAGACATGCTGGTGCTTTACTATAGAAACCCGTGATTTACCCAAGCCAAGCGCCAACCAGCTGTGTTTGTGCCGAAAATGTCTAGAAAAAAAGCCAGTCGCGTAATACGACTGGCTTACTGATCATCGTTTTCTGACTGGTGTTTATTTAGCGGTTAAAGCGGACGCTTCAAACTTAATGCCTTCCCACCCTGTCACCATAAAATTACGAATATTCTGGTGATCGCTGTTCTCTGGATACTGCAATACATCTTCACGATAAAAACGGCCAAAGCAGGCTAGCGTCGCTTCTTTGTCTAGGTTGTTTAGCAAACCGAAAGCGAAGATCTTACACGAACCGTTGTTCTCGCCTGCATTGTTTTGTGTCTCACCATTTACAAAAGCGGTTGGCTCAAACGTATAGTTATCTTCGATCACCGCCATCGTTGCTTCAAATTCGACCTGCTCTGGTGACGCTGCCAATAAATCTAAAAACGATTTTAATTCCATTATTCCTCTATCCCTACTTCATCATATTGATGACACATTAGTTTCATAAAAAGCCAATATAAGAGTCATCAATCATACATATATTCAGAGCCTTACCAAATCAAACGTCATTCAGCGCTCTATCATTCCAATTGCGGAAATGGACAGCAGCATAAAACCCATGCTGATTGACAACCTATCGGATTGATAAGGAGATATCATGATCACCCCTTTAAAGGCAATCGGTGTACTCGCATTGTCATCACTTGCCATCGCGTGTTCATCACAACCCGAAGATACCGTGGCTTCATTCGCTACACAATGCAAACCTACCACTGCACCCGTTACTGGGGAAACGTCAATTCAAGGTTTAACGTTTATCGGAACATCCGTTGCTGATGCTCCATTCGACACATCGGCAGCTGAAATCGTCAGTTATGACGCTTGTACGGATAAACTCTATGTGGTTAATGCTCAAGCAAAACGTGTCGATGTACTTTCTATGGATGACAACGGCGTACCAACGCAAAGCGCATTCATTGATCTCAACAGCGCTGGCGAAGCAGCGGGCATTGAAATTGGCGCAGCAAACAGTGTCGCTGTATTCAATGGTTTGGTAGCAGTTGCGATTGAAAACAGTAATAAACAAGCGAATGGTATTGTTGGCTTGTACCGCTCCGGCGATTTGTCATTAGTCACGACTTTCCCAACAGGCGCATTGCCAGACATGGTTGGCTTCTCAAAAGATGGCCGATACATCGCAACCGCTAATGAAGGAGAACCAAACAGCGATTACAGCATTGACCCTGAAGGTAGTATCACTTTGATCGATCTGAGCCTTGGTGTTACTCAAGCAGAAGTAACACAAATTGGCTTTAACGAATTTGATGGTTCACGAAAAGCAGAGCTCCCAATGAATGTGCGTATTTCGGGGCCAAACGCCACCATCGCACAAGATCTAGAGCCGGAATACCTCACTTTTGCAGATAACGGTAAAATCTATGTCGCGCTACAAGAAAATAACGCCATGGCAATCGTCAATCCAGAGAGCAAATCGGTAGAAAAAATTGTTGGCTTAGGAGAGAAGTCTTGGTCGGGCGCTAAACTCGATGCATCCAACAAAGACAAAATCATTGGGAACTTGAAAAGCTACCCACAACTGGTTGGCTTATTTATGCCTGACACCATCGACAGCTACTCAGTGAATGGGAGTACTTACATCGTATCTGCAAATGAAGGCGACGGGCGTGAGTACAGATTCAAAACCACTCAAGAACTGTGCGACAAAGCTGGCTTTATGTGGGATGAAGACGATTACCTCGGTACAGATGAATACACATCTGAGCAAGGGAGCTGTTTAAGCCATATTGATGAAGTGCGCGGTAAGAAGCTGAAAGTGGCAGCAGAACACCCATTGGCAGAGGCACTAAAAGACAACAAACAACTCGCGCGTTTAAAAGTGATTAAGCCGGAACAAACGCTTTCTGCACAAGAGAATGTTCAATCATTTGGCGCGCGTTCATTCTCGATTTGGGATGAAAACGGCAAGTTGGTCTTCGATAGTGGTGACGATTTCGCGACTATCGCGCTGCTGAATGAAGGCAAGAACTTCAACAGCACCAACGATAACAATAATAGTGGCGATGACCGAAGTGATGATAAAGGCATTGAGCCAGAGGCGATTGAAGTAGCACAAATTAACGGCCGCCATTACGCGTTTATCGGCTTGGAGCGTCAAGGCGGTACAATGATTTATGACATCACAGACCCGAAACAAGCGCAGTTTATACATTACGTCAACCGCCGTGATTACAATCAACCAGTGTGTACAGAAGTCGAAGATGGCGAATGCATGAACGATACATACAATCCAAAAGCAGGCGATTTAGGTCCAGAATCCATTAATTACTTTACCCGTAATGGTGGTCATTTTATCGTCGTTGGCAATGAGGTATCGGGCACGACATCCGTCTTCCGAATCAATCTATAAAGTAATGTAAAAGTCATTTAGAACCAAAACGCCCGACGTAAGCCGGGCGTTTTTTTGTATGAGGTAATGTCCTACTCTGCCGATGCTAGCGCGTCACACTTTGATGCGCAGATAAAATCGTTTTTATGCAGACCTTTGATAGAGTGACTCCACCACGTTACGGTAACCTTACCCCATTCCAACAAAATAGAGGGATGGTGGAACTCATCTTCTGCCAGTTCCGCGATTTTGTTACTGAAAGCCCATGCTTGTTTGAAGTTCTTAAATTTATACACCTTTTCTAGTTGAGGTATATCTTCTCTTTCAATGATCTGCCAATCAGACAATTGCAGAAGCAGAGACTGTTGCTCTTCTTTGCTTAGTGCAATGGCATCGATACTACAAGCTTCGCATTTTTGTTCATTCAACATGAGCAGGTTCCTTTGGTTCAAAAAGTGGAGGAAGCAGTCCAGCTTCAATCGCTAGATCGGCTTGTTTCAATAAATTTAACTGACTGATTTTAAAAAGCTGAGAAAAGTCATCAATCACGTAGTACTTCGGTTGCATGATGTCGATACGATAAGGCGTTCTCAGCACAGTTTGTAATTCAAATGGGTCGCGAATTGCTGCATCACTCTCTAATGCGTAGAGGGTTTCGCCAGGAGATGAAAGAATACCACCACCGTAAATTTTGGTTTTGTCCCCTTCTTTCACCAAACCAAACTCTACGGTAAACCAGTAGAGGCGAGCGAGATAGGCTCTTTGTTTTGGGGTAGCGGCTTGCCCTAGTTGACCATAATGTTCGGTAAATGCAGCAAAATCTGGGTTGGTTAACATCGCACAATGACCAAATATTTCGTGGAAGAAATCTGGCTCCTGTAAGTAATCGAACTCATCTCTTGTACGCAAGAATGTGGCGACTGGAAAGCGCTTATTACCGAGTAGATTAAAAAATCGGTCGAAATCAATAAGCGCGGGAACGGGCTCCACTTGCCAACCTGTTGTCTCCATCAAGACACGATTAATTTCTGGTAACTGAGGAACGCGGTCTTGAGGTAAATCAAGCAGCGTCAAACCGTGTAAATAAGCCTCACAAGCTCTGTTTTGGATCACACCCATTTGTCGTGTTACCAAATCTCGCCAAATGGCGTCTTCTTCACGGCTCCATTCAACCCTGCCTTCCTGGTTTACGGGTTTAGAACGATACTGGGTCATGGCTCATCTCCATTAACAAATCCTTTACATTAAGCCTATCTGTAGTCTTAAGAGCTTCCAATCCCTACGCGACTTTCTCAGCATCATCCCGATGTAACATATTGTTTACAATGCATCGTAACTGCATGATTTTTATGACACGATATAATATCTGGCTTGTTTGACTTTATCGTGTATTCCTCTCAAACTAAAACCTGTTATCACTTTGTTATAGAGGGACCTATGCGCGAGAGCAGCAAAGTATGGCAACCGAGCGAAAGTCGTATCGAAGAAGCCAACATTACACAGTTTATTGAACACATTAATCGACAAGGAAATACCCTTGAAAGCTTCGCTGATCTGCATCAATGGTCACTCGATCATGTAGAAAAATTTTGGCAGGAAGTTTGGCTATTCTGCGACGTCATTGGCACTCCGGGAGAGACCATAAAAGAGCGAGCAGAAAGTCGCTGGCAGCAACCTGTTGAAAATAGGGATATAAAATGGTTCCCAAACGCGCAAATTAACTACGCCGAAAATTTGCTAACCTACGCGTGTCACCAACCCGATGATCTCGCGATTTGGTTTGAAAATGAACGTGAAGAAAAACAGACCTACACCTGGAAACAATTGTGCGAAGAAGTTTCGAGTGTGCAGCAATGGTTGAAAGAATGTGGAATTAAGCAAGGTGATGTCGTCGCTGGTTATTTACCTCACCTACCTCAAACGGTGATAGCCATGCTAGCAACCACCAGTTTAGGGGCGACCTGGACTTCCACCTCACCTGATTTTGGCGTCGAAAGCGTTTTGGAGCGCTTTGGTCAAGTGAAACCCAAAATCCTGTTTACTTGTGATGGCTATACATTCAATGGCAAAACTTTCGATATGTCTGAGAAAAACCAGCATATTGCGGATCATCTTGATGGTCTTAAACAAGTTTGCCAAATTAGCTACCTTAAACCACACATTTTTGAATGCGATGTCTGCACCCAAGATTGGCAAAACGTCCTGAATCAATACACACCCGAAGCGCTGACTTTTACTCGTGTGAATTTTAACGATCCGCTATTTGTTCTTTATTCTTCAGGCACAACAGGCAAACCGAAATGCATCGTTCATTCCGTCGGCGGAACGGTGCTTAATCACTTGAAAGAGCATCAACTGCATTGCGATATTCAACCGAACGAACGCGTGTTTTATTACACGACCTGCGGTTGGATGATGTGGAACTGGCACGTTTCTTCACTCGCGAGCGGTGCATGTTTGGTGATTTTTGATGGTAGCCCTGTTTACCCTACTCATAATATGCTCTGGGACCTCGCAGAACAAGCCGAAGTGACGCTATTTGGAACCTCAGCAAAATACCTAGAGGCGCTGGAAAAAGCATCTTTTTCTCCGCAGAAAAGTGATGCATTTTCAAGTCTGAAAACCATTTGTTCGACTGGCTCTGTTCTGTATCCAGAACAGTTTGATTATGTCTATCAGCACATTAAAGAAGATGTACACCTCGCCTCGATTTCTGGCGGAACAGACATTTGTGGCTGCTTTGTATTAGGCAACCCTATTTCTCCCGTTTATCGGGGAGAGTGCCAATCAGCAGGGTTAGGGGTCGATGTCCGAGTCTTTAACCCACAAGGTAATAGCGTAATGGGAGAGCGCGGTGAGTTGGTTTGTGCCAATTCATTACCCAACTTCCCTGCTGGCTTTTGGAACGACACCGGTGAGAGATATCATCGCGCTTATTGGGATAAATTCGACAATATTTGGCACCACGGCGATGATGTTGAACAGACCAGCGTTGGGGGATACGTGTTTTATGGTCGAAGTGATACCACGTTGAATCCCGGTGGCGTAAGAATCGGCACGGCCGAAATCTATCAGCAAGTGAACTGTATAGACGGTATTCTAGATTCGATCGCAGTAGGAAAAGAAGTCGATCGCAACGAACAAATATGGCTGTTTGTCCAATTAGTCAAAGGGGTAGAGCTCAATGACGAGATGATCGCTTCCATCAAAGCACAGCTAAAGTCTGCATGTTCTCCAAGGCATGTACCTAGTGCAATTTACGCAATAAGCGATATACCTAAGACACGCTCAGGAAAGCTGGTCGAGTTAGCCGTTAAGCAAGTCGTTAACAACCGAAGCGTCGAAAATTTAGGCGCAATAGCCAACCCTGAAGTGCTGGAGGAGATACGCAGGATAGTCGTCTCAAAATAACCTCCGAAGACTAAGTTGTTCGAGTATGTCCTTGCCTGCACCACGACGCTTGTTTAGAGCAAGTGAAGTTACATATACCCTCAGCAGATAAGAAAAAAGCGAGCTTGTTAGCTCGCTTTTGTCATTTTTTGTTCTTTATTCAGCGGTATTAGCGACGACCAAGCCCCATTAATACCGACATTGTTTTACCATCAGATGTAATGTCAAAAACGTGTTGCGATTCAACTTCAGTAAAGCCTGCTTCTTTCAGTGCACGCTCAGACTTCGCAAGGGTAAAACCGTCTTGTTCACATTCTGCAATCCAATCAAAATGAACAAAATAGCCGCCGTGGTTAAGTAGAGAATGCGAGATCGTTAATGACGCGTCTAAGTCTTCCACGAACGCTAAAACTGATGATGCAACCACCAAGTCGAACTGTCCACGAAACGCAGGGTGCTGAGCGACCAAGCCGCGAGATAGTGCATCTACCACAGGTTCTACGTTGACGAGCTCTTTTTTATCGAGTTCCTCAATCATGGCTTCCGATGCGTCTAATGCTACGATGTCTTTAACCATCGGTGACAATCGTTGACTTAACTGCCCTGTTCCGCATCCAAAATCTAGTACTTTAATGCCATCAAGCTGAGTTAGCTGTTGTAACTGCTCAAACACCGACTGCGCAAATTGCTCTGTTGCTGGATTTGATTCCCAGTTTTTTGCTAAGCCGTCCCAATCTTGTGCCATCGTGGCCTCCATGTTCACTTTTTGTAACCCACATAGATTACCGCAAAACCGTTAAAAGACCATAGACTTATCTGGCGGATTCGCGTTTTTTTCGATAATCTTTCATGGCTTTGGGAGCGCATCTGCATAATACCCAAATTATTTGAATTCATTTATTGGTTGTGTCAAATCATGAACTTAACTCAAGTAGAAGCCTTCTGCACCATCGCTGAGTGTGGTTCTGTTTCTGAAGCGGCAAGGCAACTCGACTGCAATCGCACCAAACTCAGTATGTCGATTAAGGCATTAGAGAAAGATCTCGACGTTGAATTGTTTAACCGAACTGGCAACCAGCTCACCCTCTCTGAAGCTGGTAAAGCCATTTACAAAGATTGCGAACACCTACTTATCATCGCACAACGGGTCAGAAAGACCTGCGCTCAAATCTCGGAAGGGTTTAACGCGGAAGTTTGGGTAGCACGTGACGACTCCTTACCTGATGATCTCTGGCAAGAATTATCTCATACATTGAATAACCGCTTTCCTTCAACAACCTTCAACTTAATCTTGGCATCCAGTGGCGACTTAGCCAACTTGGTCAGTACCCACCAAGTAGATTTTGCTTTCGGCGTTGATTATGAGCGAGTAGACGATCCTCGTATCGTATATAACCCTTTAGGTAAGATACGTATGATGTCAGTATGCAGTGTAGAACACCGCCTAAGTAAGATGCGCCGTGTCTCAGACGAAGATCTACGTAGTCAGATGCAAGCACTAATGGTGTACCTAAATGAGAAAGACAACCCTGAACTGCAACCTTTCTCGACTCGATATATTGGTTTTTCGAGTTTTGACTACATGCTGAACACCATCTTAGAAGAAGACGCTTGGGGCGTGCTTCCTGAACCATTAATCCGCCATTACCTTCGTCAGCAGAAGCTCGCCGTTATCAAACACACATACGGCTTGACGCAAGAAGACTACTGTATGTTTTCACCTAACGGCCATACTGAGCATCCAGCAATGACGTGGTTAGCAGATAAATTGAGCGAGTATTTATTTGACTTCTAAACATTTTATCAGTGAGCGTCAATTTTACTGACACCAAGAAATCATAGTAAGCCATTGTTTTATAAGAACATAAATAAAAACGCAATTTTTTAGATTAGTTACTGGTCACTTTGTGGTTGCCTAAATTACCTTATGAGCGAAGAATAGTAAGGTATTAAAATTCAAAGGCATCTTTTATGTGTGACAGGACAAGCAAAAACGAAAACCGTATTCTAACCATTTCAGCCCTTTTGGCATCTGGGTTCGCTGCTGGTGGTATGGTACTTGGCTTGCTTGTAGGCTCAATTGTAATCGTTTTTGACGGTGTTTACTCTTTGGTCAGCTTACTGTTAACTTTATTGTCACTGGCCGCTTCTTACTATATTAACAAGCCTTCAAAATCTGTATTCCCATTTGGAAAAGCGGTCTTAGAACCAATCGTTATTGCGATAAAAGCAGCCGTCATTTTAGTGGTTGTAAGCTTCTCTCTCTACTCTGCGATATCAGCATTGATGTCTGGAGGTCGCCAGGTCGATGCTTCTATTGCGACCTTATTCGGCATCGTGAATGTTATCGGTTGTGGTTACGCTTGGTGGTTTATGGCGAAACGCAGCCGCCGCTTCTCATCAGGCTTGATTGAAGCGGAGAAAAAACAGTGGCAAATGGATACTTTGTTGAGTGTGGCGGTGACCGTAGGATTTATCTCGGCTTGGGCTGTTTCACTAACGCCATTCTCTGAGTATGCGGTATATGCCGACCCCATGATGATGGTTTTAATGGGCTTTTATTTCCTCAAAGTACCGTTCGATATGCTAGTAGGTGCCTTACGTGAACTACTAATGATGGCACCAAGCAAAGAGCTGTGTCAGAGCGTTGGCAAAGATGTTCTTGAGATTGAAAAAGTAACTGAGCATCAATTGAAACTGGCTGGCGTAACGAAGGTGGGCCAAGAGCTACGAGTAAATGTGGACGTACATATTGATGACGACACATTGGAGCTTGATACACTAGAGCACACTCGTAAGCAGCTTATCAAGCGACTGTCGAAGCACAGATTCAAGCTTCAACTACACTTGAACGTCGCTTATTAGAGTGCCACCAAAGAGCCGTTAAAACTCAATAAAAAGCTCCCAATCTCGGGAGCTTTTTTAATTTTTTCGATTTAGTTTCTTCGTATTCGAATACAGCTCGCAAGGGAGATCTGTTCGTTGCTCACTTAAATTCTCTGATCTCGTTGGTAACTTACCCAGCCGCTTCGCGCTTCTCTTTGGTGACTAACCAACACATCAGCGAGCCCACTGTTACCATCACAACGCCCTGCCAAAAGCTATGGCTCAGAGTTACGCCAAGAATAATGGAAGAAAATAAAGCGGAAAAAATGGGTGTGAAGTAAGACAAGGTGGCGAGAAAAACCATATTGCCGCCAACGATCGCGATATTCCATAAACCATAACCACCAGCCATTAAAGCCGCAGAGGCCACTAAGTACCCCATCGCTTCCCAACTGAATGTCATTGGTGGCTCATCCGTAAACGCGTATTTGACCCAAAGCGAAACAGCTGTTGCAATAAAAAACAGGGTAATCGCATTATGTTTAGATTGCTGCCTTTGGGTTAAGTTGCAATAAAAAGCCCATATAACCGCGCCAGCGAAAGCCATAAAATACACCAGAGGGTTACTACTAACATTGGACATGATCTGAGTTATGGATAAGCCATTCTCACCGCTCACAGTCCAAGCAACCCCAACAAACGCCAGCGTAACTGCGGGATAAAGCAACCAGTTTGTTTTTTTATTGCTGCCAAGGACCGCAAATAAAACCGTCAGTGCGGGCCAAAGGTAATTGACAATCGACACCTCAATTGCCTGCGCGCGCGAGTTGGAATATCCCAAAGATAGAGCGAGAAATATTTCATAACAGACGAACATCGCACCACCAAGCGCAAGATACTTGGGAGAAAAGTAAGACAACTTTGGAATACCGACCACGATAAGAAGGAAAACAGAGCTAAGAGAGTACAACATGGCTGCCCCGCCTACAGGACCTAAACTCTCCGTAACCAACCTCGCGATGCCAAGCAGACAACTCCAAGAGAGAATCGCGATACAACCATAAAGTGTGAAACGAAATTGCACTGATTTCATGTGACCTACCACTCACGAATGCCAAAGGA
>NZ_JAWOTI010000003.1:0-296780 GCF_033338775.1 Vibrio sp. Vb1018 | reverse complement strand
GGAGTAATCGCGCTGAGTTCTTTTAGTTGTTGATTTCATAACACTCTCCAATTTTGGGGTGGAAAGTGTCAACCTTATTTAGGACGACACAGCGAAAAGAAAAAGGCCTGACGACATCGTCAGGCCTTTTTTCTACTGGTAAACATCACTGCTCGCTCTGTCTATTCTTGTCTCATAAACCGCTGAACACATTGAAAGGCCATATAAAACGGCTCAGTACCAAACGTTGCACAAGGTTCTGGTGGCTGAATCTCAATTACACCATCGCACTTGGAAATTATTCTAAGCGTTGGGCATACTTCTGACTTCATTTTAGTTGTAGATATGAACCATGACGTCATTAAGCCAGATAGAACCGCAATTTTTGGAATTTATGCAGCAAGAGATGCAAGTGGATGCAGCTCATGATCTTAAACACGTAAAACGCGTGGTCAAAACAGCGAAACAGCTCTGCAAAGAAGAAAATGCAGACATCGCGATTGTATTACCGGCTGCCTATTTGCATGATTGCTTTACTTATCCGAAAGCTCACCCAAATCGCAAAGAGAGCTCAATCATCGCAGCCAAAAAAGCGGTCGCATTTTTAGAGAGTATCGATTATCCGCAGCAATATCATGATGCCATTGCTCATGCGATAGAGGCACACAGCTTTAGCGCAAACATCAGGCCAAATACGTTGGAAGCCAAAATCGTCCAAGATGCCGACCGTCTGGACGCTTTAGGCGCAATTGGCGTGACGCGATGCATTCAAGTCAGCACTCAATTTAACGCGCAACTTTACAACGACAGCGATATATTTGCCGAAGAACGTGAACTTAACGATAAACAATTCACTCTGGATCACTTTCAGACCAAGTTATTCAAAATCGCTGAAACCATGAACACAGAGTCAGCAAGACGCGAAGCGCAAAAACGCAAAACCTTTATGCAAACGTACCTAGAGCAGTTACACGACGAGGTAACAGCGTAAATGTCAGAAAGCTATACGTTAATTAAAGAGCTTAAACGCCAACTAAAGTTAGCTGGGCTGCATTATGCCGATGTTGCACAACACCTTGATTTAGGTGAAGGAAGCGTCAAACGTTTACTCGCTGAAGGTCAGCACATTAGCCTTGAGCGCTTAGAACGAATTTGCCAATTGATTGGTTTAGAAATGGCGGAACTATTTAAGCTCGCGGCTGCGCACAATAAAGGTCTGGAGTCGCTAACGTTAGAGCAAGAAAAGCAGCTGGTTGACGATAAAGCCCTGCTGCTCGTGGCGATCTGTGTTGTAAATGGCTATCAGTTTGAACAAATCGTTCAGCAATATACCTTCAATGAGTTGGAACTGGTGCAAAAGCTTGCTCATTTGGATCGGCTGAACATCATCGACTTGCAGCCAAATAACAAAATTCGTTTGCGTATATCTCCGACATTTAAGTGGCAGATGGGCGGCCCTATTCAACGGTTCTTCCAACAGCAAGTTCAAGACGCCTTTTTCCAAAGCTACTTTTCTGGTGAAGATGAAAAGTTCTCCATGGCAACAGGACTGATGAGTGTACCAAGCAACAAGAAGCTACAACAGAAACTGCAAAAGGTCATCGATGAGTTTTATCAGGCTTGCCAAAGTGATAGCTCTCTCGATATGGACGAAAAACACGGCACCTCTCTGATTATTGCGATGCGTCGCTGGACGTTCCCTTTGTTTGAACCATGGGAAAGAAAACCTGCTCAGAAGTCTCGGAATTAGTAACTCAATAAACGAATGGAAATGAAAGTAACGAATTTCGTTACTTTTGGTGGCATACAACGTCACTTGAAAGAGAAAGCTGGTTTAATCGTTCATTGAGCATAAAGTGCTCCCATCTCATTCGACTTTGTTTAATCGGAGCCAGCATGTTTTTCTCAAAACGCTTTTTTCCTTACTTTGTGACGCAATGCCTTGGCGCACTCAATGACAACATCTACAAAAACGTTCTGTTATTGATGGTGACATACAGCCAAATTGATAACCTACCAATATCTGTCAATCTATTCGTTAATTTGGCGGCAGGCTTATTCATCCTACCTTTCTTTCTATTCTCAGCGCATGCTGGTGCCGTCGCTGACAGCATGGACAAAGCCAAATTAATCCGACGTCTAAAGCTCATCGAACTAGCTATCATGTCTTGCGCAGCAACCGCTATTGCCACCCAAAGTGCCATGCTGATGCTGGTTCTGCTGTTTATGACAGGCACTCAATCGGCCTATTTTGGTCCCGTGAAATACGCCTTGTTACCACAAGCGCTCAAACCAAATGAGCTTGTTAAAGGAAATGCTTGGGTTGAAATGGGCACGTTTCTTTCGATTCTTATAGGTACGCTTAGCGCAGGCCTGCTGCTAGCCATTCCTAATGGTACCTTGATTGCTTCTTGTACCGTGATTGCCTTGTCTTTGCTTGGGTTCATGAGCAGCGTGAATATTCCAACGATGCCTAGCCAATCGAATGACAAAGCGAAATTTGAACCGATTTCTGGTTTAAAGAACACGTTAAAAGTGGCAAAAAAACAGAGAGGCATCTGGATGTCTATTCTTGCCATCAGTTGGTTCTGGTTCATGGGTGCGACTTACCTAACTCAATTCCCTAACTTCGCACGCGAACATTTGTTCGCAGATAGCACTGTCGTTTCTTTACTGTTGGCATTGTTTTCGATTGGTATCGCGACAGGCTCTTGGTTGTGTGAAAAACTTTCTTTCAACCACGTTGAGCTTGGTATTTTGCCATTCGGTATCCTTGGTCTGACAGTCTTTGGCGTCGACTTGCTATGGGCAGTCCCAAGTTATCTATCACTTCCGGTGCACTTTTATGATGTGCAAAGCTTCGTTGCTGAATCCAAACATCTGCGCGTCATGATTGACCTGTTCCTTGTTGGTGTAAGCGGCGGTGTCTTTATTGTTCCTCTTTATGCGTTCATCCAATCGCGTTCAAACAAAGGGGAGTGTGCACGTGCCATTGCTGCTAACAACATCATGAATGCGTTGTTTATGGTGGTGTCTGCTTTGGTTTCGATCGTTGTACTCAGCGTACTAGAGCTTTCTATTGTGGAACTGTTTACCATGATGGCAATAAGTAATTTTTTCGTGGCGATCTATGTCTATCGCCAAGTACCGGAATTTACACAACGCTTTATCAGTTATTTACTCAGCCATTGTATGTATCGTGTGTCCGTAAAGGGGCGCCAACATATCCCTGAACAAGGTGCTGCGTTAATCGTGGCTAACCATGTTAGCTATGTCGATGCATTGATTTTGATGGGAACCTCTACTCGCCCGGTTCGTTTTGTGATGGACAAGTCCATCAGCGAGCTACCTGTTCTTAAATATGTATTCCGTCATGCCGGTGTTATCCCGATCTGTTCTCCACGTAAGTGTGCCGACACTTACCGACGAGCATTTGAACAGATTGAACAAGCACTTAACGACGGTGAGGTTGTCTGTATCTTCCCTGAGGGTCGTTTAACGTCTAACGGTCAATTGGGTGAGTTTCGCCCTGGTGTAGAAAAAATCCTTGAACGTAACCCTGTTCCTGTCATCCCTATGGCGTTAAAAGGGCTTTGGGGTTCTTTTTTCAGCCACAAAGGCGGACATGCTCTCACAAAACGACCGACTCGTTTTTGGTCAAAAGTGGATGTTGTTATCGGTGAAGTGTTAAGTCCTGCGTCTTTAAATCGTCATCAATTGCAACAACAAGTACAGGATTTACTGGGCTGAGTCGCTTGCTATACCGATCAAACTTTGCAGCAAAACGTAAATATGCACCACAAAGGGCAAGTAGTTCTTTGTTAATTAGAGTAGGATATCTACAACGTCATAAATCTAGGAGGTATTATGAAAATCATCATCTTACATGGTCTTTATATGCATGGGCTGGTCATGCAGCCTCTTAGCCAAAAGCTGAGAAAACTCGGATACGAAACGCAAGTACTCAGCTATAACACTGTTGCTATCGATGAGTCTTCACTGTTTGATTCTATTGATCATTCGCTTAATCCACTGACCACAAACGTGCTCGTGGGACACAGCTTGGGAGGCTTGATGATTAAGCGCTATCTCGCCAACAGAAAACCGAGCACTAACTTAATCTCTCATGTTGTCGCTATCGGTTCGCCTCTTAAAGGCGCGTCCATTGTAGGCCGAATTCAAGATCTCGGATTGGGTGCAATTTTAGGCAATTCGCCACACCACGGATTAAACAAACATGATGACGCCTGGGATTTCCCTCAAAAACTCGGCAGTATCGCAGGAACGATGCCGATTGGCGCTCGCCCATTGTTGATCCGTAATGACAACACCATGTCGGACGGTACCGTTACCGTAGAAGAGACAAGACTGGACGGTATGCAAGATCATATCGAAGTGAAGCAAACGCATACGAGCCTGATTTACAACACCTTCGTGCCGCAGCAGATTGATCACTTTATTCGCACAGATTATTTCCGTCGATAGCACACTTTTCCATCATACAGATGGAATCGACTTTCCAAGCTATTCAGTTCGCAGTACTATCCTAGCTCCACTTCTTCACAACTTGGATGAAGTGGTACATTTTTAATTGTTCTCAGGGCGGGGCGAAATTCCCCACCGGCGGTATACTTTTTCAAGTGAGCCCGCGAGCGCTCGATTCGTCGAGGTCAGCAGATCTGGTGAGATGCCAGAGCCGACGGTTATAGTCCGGATGAAAGAGAATAAGAATACACCAGCATAGCGAGTCAGATCGCTAAGAATGCTGGTGCACTTCTTTTTGATCGTATTTTACGGCGATCTCTCATACCGCCCTGATTCTGGTGAAATTTAGGAGTTAACCATGAATCAGTCATCACTACTTGCCGAATTCGGCGACCCAATTACTCGCGTTGAAAACGCACTTATCGCTTTAAAAGAAGGCCGTGGCGTACTGCTTCTTGATGATGAAGATCGCGAAAACGAAGGCGATATCATTTATTCAGTCGAACACCTCACTAACGAGCAAATGGCATTGATGATCCGCGAATGTAGCGGCATCGTTTGTTTGTGCTTAACAGATGCTCAAGCAGACAAACTGGAACTGCCTCCAATGGTGGTAAACAACAACAGCGCAAACCAAACCGCATTTACGGTTTCTATTGAAGCGAAAGTTGGTGTAACAACGGGTGTTTCAGCAGCAGACCGCGTAACGACCATTAAAACGGCGGCAAACCCGCACGCAAAACCGGAAGACCTTGCTCGCCCGGGTCACGTATTCCCTCTGCGCGCACGTCCAGGTGGTGTAATGACTCGCCGTGGTCACACAGAAGGTACGATTGATCTGATGCAAATGGCAGGGCTTCAGCCCGCTGGCGTACTGTGTGAAGTGACCAATCCAGATGGCACGATGGCAAAGGCACCGGAGATCGTAGCATTCGGTCGCCTGCACAACATGCCAGTACTGACGATTGAAGACATGGTAATGTACCTGAACCAGTTCGAGTTGAAACTGGCGTAGTCAGATCTCAGCTCTTGAAAAAAGCCGCGCATTTGTGCGGCTTTTTTGATCGATCCTCTTTGCACTTGAGTAGTTATACTTATTGAAAACAAGGGGAACAACACCATGAAAGGATTACTGAAACTCGCCGCTCTCGTTAGCTTTCTCTCCATGAATTCGCTTGCTCTTGCATCTGAGTGCCCTGATATTCTTCAAGGTAAGCAAAGGTTGTTAAACTCAACGGAAGAAGTCGATCTATGCGAAAGTTTTAAGGGAAAGACACTACTAGTCGTCAATACAGCAAGTCAGTGCGGCTTCACTCCTCAGTTCGAACAGTTAGAAACCCTCTATCAAACTTACAAAGACCAAAACTTCACCGTTATCGGTTTCCCGAGCAATGACTTTCGACAAGATAGAGGAAGCGAAACAAACACAGCGAAAGTCTGTTATCTCGATTACGGGGTAACCTTTCCAATGATGGCTCGCTCTTCAGTATTAGGTGTAGATGCGAACCCAGTCTTCAACCAGATTACTAACCAAGCAGGCATAAAACCAAAATGGAACTTCTACAAGTTTCTAATTAGCTCTGAAGGTAAAGTTATTGCTACTTTTCCAAGCTCCACATCACCGACAAGTACTACGCTTACCAATATGATAGAGCAACAATTATAAGGTGACGACCATGACAACACGCTCAACCATGCTACAACTCGGTTACTTAGGCCTGGTTCCATTTGCGTTTAGTTTAGGGCTGATTTTCACTGACATCTCACTCTTCAATTTAAGTGGTCAGCAATTTTTCATCGCATATAGCGCCGTTATATTAAGTTTTTTATCCGGCATCCTTTGGGGTAATGGCATTGAGCATTACTACCATCGCCTTAGCCGAAATATATTAATTCTCAGCAACCTTTTTGTCTTACTGGCTTGGGGCGCATTACTGCAGGGCCACAAACATTACGCAGTCGCAACCCTACTCTTAGCAATTGGGTACCTTGCTGTTTGGTATGCAGAAAAGCTCGTGAGGAAAGTCGAACAAGACGCCGAGCCCAAGGGATATCAAGGAATGAGGAGCAAACTGACCTTCGGCGTAATCGTAATGCACGGATTGGCTTTAGTTTCATAACCTGGTCTGTCCAGTACTAAGATCACAAAAAAACGTCTTTTTATAAAACAATGTTCATTTCGTGAATGCACACATATTTTGAACACTGTTTTGTTTCATTTATGAATCAATCCACATATAAGTAATTCAAAGCATTCACAAAGGATATGAATATGTTTTTTCGCAAACTTTTGTTTAGCACTGCGATGATCAATGCAACGACAGGTTGCGTGTCTTACCAGGCACAACAAGCCGCCGCTCAAACAGTAAATAATACAGGCGCTGTGCTTACCAATGTGATTAAAACCACGATTGCTCAGCCATGTAATGTTGCAATCACTGCTGCTAGCTTGTTTTATCCGCATGCCATATTTATGACTAGTGTTCCGACTCAAGCATGTACAAGCGTTCTTAGATAATACGAAAGTGATAAGCATAAAAAATGGCGACTCTACCGTCGCCATTTTTAAGCTTCAATGCTATTTATAGTTACAGCGTCAATAAGTAATTAACTAATTGATTGTACTCGTCGTAAGTACGAATTTCGTTGGCCAAAACAATGTATTTATTGTTCACAACCACACCCGGAACCCCTCTCAACGTGCTGGCAGAGAATTGCTTATCAAAACCTTTCTGCATTGAGTTTACGGCGAAACTATTGTACGCCGCATCAAACTTCTTACCTTCGACGCCATTATCAACGAACAGCTGTTTCAGCTCAGCTTCGTCTTTTGGCGCTTGTCGCTTTTGATGAATTTGGGCAAACATGGCAGGAATCATTGTATCTTCAACTCCTAGCGACACCATCGTCGCGTAGGACTTGGCCATCGGAATCGCCATATCTCCGCCCATGAACCCCACATGTACCTTTTCAAACTTTGCCTCTTTTGGCAGAGCAGGTTTTAAACGCTCAATAAGCGACTCAAACTTGTAGCAATGTGGGCAATAAAAAGAAAAGAATTCCGTCACAACAGGTTTCGATGCTTTCTTAACATCCAGAACTTTGTAGTGCTTCCCTTCTTCAAATTGCGCTGCATGAGCGGTAAAAGTCAGTAAAAGTGCACTACATAAGGCAAGTAGTTTTTTCATTGTTTATTTCCTTGTGGCATTCAAATGCCAAATCATTTCATTTGGTAAAAAGGGGTAAACCCCAAGTAATTTGAGATGAGGAATTAAACAATCGGAGGACGATAAAGCTTGGTGATCACTGTCACTACTTTTTCGACTAGAGGCCTATCAATCAAAGCAAGGCTATAAGGAAGAATCAGTAAGTCGTTTTGAGATAAGTTGGCGGGAATTTTGACCATGCAGGAAGAGCTACAACTCGTGTGAGATTGTTGTGCCTTATTGATGGCTGACTCATCGTGATGTGATTCTACGCAGTCGTCATTGACGCCAAGTTGTTTGTGCAGAGCAGCCTGTTGAACAATAAGATCGCGTACTTCAATTATTTTCATCGGAACGGAAGCCTGCGCCACAGGAGCGACACTACTCAAAAGCATAGCAACTAAGCAAACTATCGCAGTCAACAATGTACGGTTAAACTTCAACATAGCTACATCAAGGAAAATGGTGATTTAAGATAATACATGATAACGGTTTGACTTCAAGATACGGACTCTCGGCTCGCTAACAAACTCTGTTCTTTGACCATTTTAGGCTAGTGAATTTTCTCTCTAACGCTCCCTCAGTACACGAAACCAGCACAACGAACTATTCACCGTTCGGATACTCCCCTCATCAGATACCAGCAACAATTCGATAAAACTTGAAATCATTATGAAACACGAGTAATAGTTAGAACAGTTTTTGTACGAACAAGGAAAGATCAATGCTTAAAAAGAGATTCTTTAAGACAAAAGATGAAGTCGAAGTCACGTTCGAGCTAGATAAAGATCAGTGGGACTCTGTCCAAATTGCTGGAGACTTCAACAACTGGCAGCCAGAACCGATGAAATTAGTGAAGAAAAGTCGTAAGTTTAAATTTAAAACCCGCTTACCTAAAGCGCAGAATGTTCAGTTCCGTTACTTGCTCGATGACGCGAAGTGGGAAAATGACCCACAAGCTGATGCTTACGTTCCAAATGCATTTGGCAGCGACAACAGCGTCGTGTGTACCACCGAATAAGCGGTAATTTCGCTTTAAGATTCCATACCTAGGCGCAAACGTTGCGCCTTTTTGCATCTCTCTAAATGTGATAGGTGATTAGATTTAAATCATTAATTGGCAATTTTATCCAGTTAACTCATCCGATAACCTTATTCTGAGAAAGCTTTATTTGAAATAATTCGTAAATTTGTTTAAGTTCCATTGATATTAAATATTGTATACATCACTTAAATGAACGCACAACAAATCAAACCATCTCTAATCATTGTGGAAGACGATCCCAAATTACAAACTATGTTGGGTGAGTATTTTGTTGAACAAGGTTTTCAGGTCAAATGTATCGACAATGGGACGGACGCACCTAATGCGATTATTGACACACAACCAGACGTGGTGCTGTTAGATTTGATGCTACCCGGGCAAGATGGTCTGAGTGTATGTCGTCAAATCCGAGAATGCTACAAAGGCAAAGTGTTGATGCTGACAGCAAGTGATGATGACTTCGATCATGTCGCCGCATTAGAAATAGGCGCAGATGACTTTGTTACTAAACCCATCAAACCTCGCGTATTACTGGCTCGTATTCGCATGCTATTAAGAAGAAAAGAGGCGGCGCCTACCGAGTCCGAAAACGGCCTACAAATTGGTGTTCTGTGTTTAAACCGATTGCGTAAATCGTGCGTAATGAACCAAGAAGAAATTGCGCTGACAGACGGCGAGTTCGATTTGTTGTGGGTTCTTGCTACGCATGCTGAAAAAACACTATCACGTGAGTGGCTGACCAAAACACTACGTGGTATTGAATACGATGGAACAGACCGCACCATTGATAATCGCATAGTGACACTGAGAAAGAAGCTAGGCGATGCTTCTTGCTCACCACAAAAAATCATTACCGTTCGCGGCAAAGGCTACCTATTTATGCCTGATGCATGGAATGAATAATGAGACGGATTTATCTGGAAAGCTTTGTTGGCCTTATCATTCTGTTTATGGCTAGCTTGTGGGGATACGAGTTCTTAGTTTATGAGATAAACACAGATTATGACTACCTATTACAAGAGCATGAGGGTCAAGCTTTTCACGATCTGATCTACCCTATCTATAAAGAACACGGATTAGAATATACTCAACAACAGTTGGAACAATTTGCCACATCAAGCCATCGTTTGTTGGTGCCTCATACGCTTGAAGAGCTTCCAACAGACATCAAAAAGGCGTTTGAAAGTGATACCTCCGTTAACGTCGCTTACGATGAAGAAAGGGATATCTGGTTCCGCCTAGATGCGAGCACGCCTATCTTTAAAATGAGCGATAATCCGAATAGTCCTGTGGTTAAAGCAGCCAACTTTGATGACAATATCGTTTGGTTGTTCTTTTTAGCTGGATTTGCTCTGTATTGCATATTGTTGATCTGGTTCTTAAGCCGTCGGATTCGAGAGCTAGAGAGAGTGACCGTTGAGTTTGCCTCAGGTAACTTCAAGGCTCGAGCTAGTACCTCAAGCGCTAAGTCTGTTGGGACGTTAAACAAAAGCTTTAACACGATGGCCGATAAAGTATCTCGCTTGATCACTAGCAATAAAATGCTAACTAACGCCGTTGCACATGAATTGCGTACCCCAATCTTCCGCTTACAATGGCAAGCAGATTTGTTATCGGATTCAACCTTAACTGAACAACAGAAAAAGTATGTTTACAGTATCGTCGAAGACATTGACGAGATGGAAGAAATGGTTGAAGAATTGCTTTACTACGCAAAGATGGAGCGTCCTGACACAGCATTACAAACTCAAGAAGAAGTCGTCCTATTCAACTTAGTCAAAGAGTTACGACAGAGATGGCAAAAAGAGACTACGCTCGGTATTTCGCTTCAAGAAGTAAACTCAGAAAACGTTCTCGCGTTTGCTGACCCAAAATTGTTAAAGCGAGCCTTAGATAACTTGCTGCGCAATGCAATGCGGTACGCAGATAAGCAGATTTTAGTAGAGATAAAACACGATCAACACCGCTGCTTCATCAATGTTCATGATGATGGCATAGGTATTGAAGAAAAGCATTGGCCTCATCTATTCGAACCATTTTACAGCGCGGATGAATCTCGCAACAAAAAGACGAGCGGGTTTGGGCTCGGTTTGGCGATTGTCAGACAGATAATGGAGCTTCAACGTGGAGAAGTTTCGATTTGCCATAGCCCACTTGGAGGAGCTTGCTTCACACTTAGCCTCAAAAAATCAGACAGTTAACTTAACCTTCCTACCCCGTTTACAGAAGACGACACTTCAATACACTCAAGCGACAGAGCCCAACAATAAAACAGTGTACATTTAATCCATAAGATTCACACACTAAATGGATAGTACTCATGTATAAATCTTTTATCCTGATTATGGCGCTTACTTCTACGCTTACAGCTTGCGCCTACAACCAAAAACCTGTCGTCGACATGACCAATGTCGACCCTAGTACATATGAACAAGACTTTCTTTACTGCCAAGGCTATGCAGAAAATGTCGACAAATCAGAGGCAGCGAAATCTGAAGCCACTAATGGGGCAGTTACAGGCGCATTGATCGGCGCAGCTGCTGGTGCGCTAGAAGACGGATTAGGTGGAGCGGCTGTCGGTGCTGCTGCCGGCGGTGCTGTAGGAGCTGGAGCTGGTGCTTTGAGTGGAACAAATGATTCAACCAAAACTCAATCTCTCGTATTGCGTAAATGCCTCCAGCACAAAGGCTATACCGTCTACGATCTTGATTAAATAAGCACTTTTCTTAAATTATCGCGCGATGGATTCTATTCACAAATGTTTCACGCTGTAACGATTAATCTCGTTACCTCTCTGGGATATGTGTTCCATCCCAATGCTTAAATAGTAAGGTCATATTTTGAAGCCAGGTAAAACAGGTATACGCCGTGTCATGGATGCGACCGGCTATTCATTTCAAGGATTGAAAGCCGCATGGACACACGAAGCCGCTTTTAGACAAGAATTGATTCTCGCCTTGGTGCTTTCCGTCTGTGCTTTTTTCCTTCCTGTCACCACATACGAAAGAGTGCTGATGATCAGTAGCCTGTTCTTGGTATTGATCGTCGAACTCATTAATTCCGCCGTAGAAGCGGTTATCGACCGTGTTAGCGATGACTGGCACGAGCTCAGTGGTAGAGCCAAAGATATTGGCTCAGCAGCAGTATTTGTTGCGTTAACTCTTGCCCTTTTTATTTGGGCTTCGTTCTTGCTCTAATTTTTATTCAAGACACTCATTATGAAGACACATGATTTACAACAGAGAGGTATCTCTTACGTTACCTTTACTTTCCTGTTGGCGCTGTATTTCGCTCTCGTCGTAAATATCCCTATTTATAAAGAACTGATCGGCATCTTTACACACTTAGATAATGTCAAGATTGGATTTATTATCACAATACCAATTTTCTTTCTTGCCGCGCTCAATTTCCTTTTTAATTTATTTAGTTGGCCTTGGATCGGCAAGCCGTTCTTTATAATTTTAATCATTGTTTCAAGTATGGTGAGCTACGCAAGCTATAACTATGGCACACTTTTCGATTCTGGAATGATTGCCAATATTGTTGAAACCGATTCGAGCGAGGCGAGTTCTTACCTGAGTGCTCACTCTGTAATTTGGACGCTGATTATGGGAGTTATCCCAGCGATAATTGTCTTTAAGGTCAAGCTGCAATCTCAACGTCACCAATTACTGTACTTCTCTGTTACCAAATTAGTATCGATGCTGTCGTCGCTAGCTGTCATCGCCGTCATTGCCAGCGTGTACTATCAAGACTACGCATCTGTAGGGCGCAACAATAGCCACCTAAAAAAAATCATCATACCCACCCAGTTCGTTTACAGCGCGACCGGGTATGTGAAGGAGAAATATTTCACCACGCCAGAGCCATATCGAGAAATCGGCACAGATGCAAAGCAGTCAAATAGCGCCGTACAGCAAGCACAGAGCAAACCAACACTACTGGTTTTTGTCGTAGGAGAAACCGCTCGAACTCAGAACTACCAACTCAATGGCTATACACGAGAGACAAACCCTTATACTAGTAAACTGGATGTTATCTCATTTCAAGACGTCGCGTCTTGTGGCACCGCTACTGCTGTATCTGTGCCTTGCATGTTTTCACAGCTCACGCGAAACGAGTTTGAACGCGCAAAAGCGGATAACCAGGACAATGCTCTCGATATAATGCAGCGCGCCGGGGTTGACCTCATTTGGAAAGAAAATGACGGTGGGGATAAAGAAGTAGCCCACAAGATCAAGAAAATCGAAGTTGATCGAAAGCAAGTAAGCCCTATGTGTAATGGCCAAACTTGTTACGACATGGCGCTATTAGATCATTTTGATCAGGAAGTCGCGGATATGCACGGTAACCGAGTGGTCGCCATGCACCTTATAGGAAGCCACGGTCCGACCTACTTTCAGCGTTACCCAAGAGACAACGCCTTCTTTAAACCAGACTGTCCACGTGCAGATATCGAAAACTGTAGCATCGAACAAATAGTGAACACATATGACAATACAATACGCTACACCGATCTTGTATTGGCAGAAACCATCAAAAAACTTAAAGCGTTAGAGTCTGAGTATAATACTGCGCTAATTTACATATCGGATCACGGTGAGTCACTAGGCGAAAACGGATTGTTCTTACATGGTATGCCTTATGGCCTTGCACCAGATTTCCAAAAACGCGTTCCTTTGATTATGTGGCTGTCTTCGGGCTTTAAACAAGCGAAGCAGATCAATACCGACTGTTTGTATAAACAAGCACAGAATGCAGGCCAATACTCACATGATAACGTGTTCCACTCTTTATTAGGCATTATGGATGTACAAACTCAAGCCTACGATAGCAAGTTAGATATATTCAAAGCCTGCCGAGCCGTTTCCTAAATCATTCAATAAAGCCTGGCTCAAAGTGTGAATCAGGCTTTTTCTAACAAGGTATTTAAACTCATCGCCGCGCCAAGCATTATACTGACAGTCCGCGATCCATACATCGAGATAAGGACTAGGATGAAAATTGGTATTATTGGTCTAGGGGATATCGCTCAGAAAGCATACCTTCCTGTTATCACTCAGCTTCCAAATATCGAACTTGTATTTTGTACCCGCAACCCAAACACACTTGAGAGCCTGGCTAAGCAGTATCGAATCTCAGAGATCTGCCAAGACTACCAGCAACTTCTGCACTTTGGCGTCGATGCCGTCATGATTCATGCGGCAACAAGCGTACACCCTCAAATAGCGGCATTTTTTCTGCAGCATGGAATTCCAACCTTTGTCGACAAACCATTAGCAAATAGTGCTGATGACGTAGAAAAGCTGTACGACATTGCCGAAAAAGAGAGACAGCCACTCTATGTGGGCTTTAACCGTCGTCACATTCCACTTTACAACCAACATATGCCACAAGTGCAGCAAGGCAACATATCTGACTTAAAGTCGTTACGCTGGGAAAAGAACCGTCACCAACTACCGGGGGATGTTCGTACCTTTATATTTGATGATTTTATTCACCCATTAGACAGCGTTAACGTCACAGCCAAAGCCGATCTAAAAGATGCTTATGTAACTCATCAACTTGAAGGTGGTCAGTTGGCGCGTTTAGATATTCAGTGGCAACATGGAGATACTTTGCTCCACGCCTCGATGAATCGCTACTTCGGTATCACTACAGAGCGCGTTCAAGCTTGTTATGCAAACAAGGCAGTTGAGTTCGACTCCTTCGTTGAAGGCAAACTATGGCAAGCTAACCAAGAGCAAAAAATCAATTTGAAAGACTGGACGCCAATGCTGACGAGTAAAGGTTTCCATTCGATGTTGCTCGATTGGTTTGGCGTCGTTGAGTCTGGAAATATTGCTGATGAAGTAGTAACACGCAACATTGCTAGCCATCGATTGGCAGAGCAAACTTGTCAATATCTCGAGAAAGTTGTCTCTAGATAATGCGATTCTTGGCTATATGCTTGATTGAGTATTACGCTCTATACTAAAAAGACTTGCATTAAGGAAGGCATTCATTCTCTGTTAAGACTACGGCGATTATTCTATCAATCAGGTGAATGAGGGCACAAAAGCACACATCGACAAAACAGACGGTTTAGATTTGTTTTACGGTGCTCTCAGGTATCTGAATCATCACATTCAAGAATAAAGGAAATAGAATGAGAACACTTGGTAACATCATTTGGTTTGTATTTGGTGGCGTATTTATGGGGTTGCTATGGTGGTTTTTTGGTATTTTGGCCTTTATTAGCATCATCGGAATACCTTGGGGGCGTGCGTGTATCGTTATGGGTAATTTTTCCTTTTTCCCATTCGGTAAAGAGGCCATCTCACGCGATGAATTGACCAATGAAATGGACATTGGCACGAGTCCGCTCGGCGTTATTGGTAACGTCCTTTGGTTTGTATTTGCAGGCCTTTGGTTAGCTATCGGTCACGTACTTTCTGCAGCAGCATGCTTTGTCACCATAATCGGCATTCCGTTTGCGCTCCAACACCTCAAGCTAGCGGTTATTTCACTCGCACCAATTGGTAAAACGGTTGTATCGTCAGAAGAAGCTGCAATGGCTCGATACAACATCAATCGTTAGCAAAAAGCTAATGCGCTTTCTATCCTCTGGGCAGTCATGCTCAGAGGGTAACGCCCGTCAAAAGTAAGCCTATAATCGCTATCGCATATTCAATAATGGCTGATTGTATATTCATACCGTCACCTTTACGTTGAAGTTTATCCTAGCTCAGCACTGCTTTACTTTTATAATTAATCAATACACCCAAGTGAGTTCAAGATGCTAGACTCATAGCGTCGTCACTGATTCAAACTCCAAGAACGACGTAACGAAAAAGCGAGCTATCCTATGCTCGAAATATGGGTTCTTTCCCCCTCGAAGTAGAGTTCAACAACAAAAAAGACGAACTATAAGCATAGCCAAAATTAATGCTTTTCGACCTAAAATATCTCACATCAATCAAAGAAAGCTTCTAAGATTTTCTCTTTTTGAGTAAATATAGACAGTTACAGTAGCGAAATTCTTCTCGGTAAAAATCCCCACTCAATCTCATGATCAGTTTTTAAAAAAAACAACAAAAATTCGTTGTTATCTAGAGTAATTATTTTATTTGTCGCAGAGCAATTCCATCAATATCATTTGCGACATCGGAGTGCTAGAGCATTGAAATTTTTAGCATTTATCACAGGTATAGAACGTAAAAAACCTTTTATTACTTATTTTTCTTTTTTACATATGTTCTAACTCAACGTCTATTCAGACAGGAATATACCGTGGACAAATATCAAGCAGCTTATGCTAAACGTCTAGAGAAACTAAATGGAGATCCATCTCCTAAAACGATAGCCCGCCTTTCGGCTTGGGATGCGTTTTTTAACAAGGAGTACGAGCTCCAAGACTTGGAATACCAACTATCGGACGCAGCGCACCAGCACTATGAACAGTCGCATGCGAAGAGCGACATTAGCTTCAAAGAATTCAAACGAGCGTTCTATAATGAATCCATCAAAATTTACAATTTAACTGATGGCGCTTCTATCCAGAAAGTATTCACCCCATTACTTTTGCTTACAACGCTCTGGATAGTGTTTGTATGCCTATTTAACAAGTGATCATCAAACTATTCCAACAACGATCAGTATGGGACTACAGGTATGGCTCTATGTAAGGGGGCTAATTGGCTCGGTCTCCTTCACTAAATTAGCGACTCAATTACCCGCAATTCCATAGGCTAAAAGTGACAAGGGCATCCGTTGATGCCCTTTTTATTCAAAGGAACGCAACCTAGACCTTTGGCCCACTTGGGTATAAAACCATTATGCGTTAAGCTGCACGCTATTATCCGATTGATAAAGAGTGGAGCGAAGTGATGGAAAAAGTAGGCTCTCGAGCATTGATTGTCGAAGGTGGAGCCATGCGAGGCGTATTTTCATGCGGCATACTCGATCATTTTCTTGCTAGCGAGTTCTCTCCATTTGATAGCTTTTGGGGAGTGTCTGCGGGTGCCAGCAACTTGGCTGCCTACTTAGCTAAAATGCCCGGACGTAACTTAAAAATCTACCTCGATTACAGCTTAAGAAAAGAATTTTTCTCTCCATCTCAACTTCTACGTGGTGGTGATATGATGAACTTAGACTGGATGTGGAATGTCACCCTCGAAGAACTTGGCATCGATAAATCTGCGCTCAAAGCTGATTCACGACCTTTCTTTTTAGGCGTGACGCGTCAAGACAATGGGCAAGCGGAGTACCACCTTCCTGATGTCGACGACTTGGCAGAAACAATGAAAGCCAGCAGCGCACTGCCTGTACTTTACCGAAATGGCGTATCACTGAACGGAATTCAATACGTTGATGGTGGCGTCTCAGACGCACTTCCTGTTGCAGAAGCAATAAAGCGAGGAGCCAAAAAGATTATGGTTTTACGCAGTCAGCCCGCAAGCTATCAAAAGCCAAGAGGAAGATTCAGCGCCCTAACTAGGAGGATGTTGAAAGAAACGCCCGGATTAATTGAACCTATGTTGACACGTGAAGTTCGCTACAATCAGACCTTAGCGCTGATCAACAACCCACCACCTGGTATCGAAATCATTCAAGTGTGTCCTCCTGAAACATTCAAGTTGAAACGGCTGAGTCGATCGCCAGCACCACTGCGTCATGCTTATGAGTTAGGAATTGAAGCAGGAAAGGAAGCCATCATACGCTGGAGTCAGAAGTAGAAAAAAGCCACGTGGATTAAACGTGGCTAACGCAAATTCGATGGCAGTGGATTATCGTATTTGCTTCTGGTCGAGCCCAATATTCAGGCTCAAAACTGTTTTAATTTGCTCGCTAACTGAAAAAGCGAGTAGGCAGTCCAAACTAGTAAGTTTCAAACAACCCAGAGTTGTAATCTTGGATGGCTTGTTCTATCTCTTCCATGCTATTCATGACAAAAGGGCCATAATGCACCACGGGTTCATTAATTGGCTCACCAATAAAGATCAGTGCACCACTCTCTTTTTCGGCCTGCAATTCAACCCATTCACCTTTCGATAAAATGGCCATTTCGCCTTGATTGATCTCACGACCTTTTAATTGAATACGACCTTTATAGACATAGAGCATCATGTTGTTGTCTTGATCCGTGTTCAAATTCAAAGCTTGCCCCCCCATCGCTCTCCAATCGGCTACCGTGGCAGCAACACCTGTCTCTGTTAGCGGCCCCTGAATTCGTTCGTTGTTTATAGTCATATGACCCGCAATCAAACGTACAACCCCCGTATTCGGAGTATCAAACTCAGTGATCGTTTCAGGTTGAAAGTCATGATATTGAGCTGGCTGCATCTTATTTTTCGCAGGCTGGTTAATCCAAATTTGGAAACCATGCAATTCGCCTTCCTTCATAATAGGCATTTCGCTATGGATGACGCCTCTTCCTGCCGCCATCCACTGTGCACCACCGGAACGAAGCTCACCAACATTATCCATATGATCACGATGCTGGAAATGACCTTTCAACATATAAGTAAGCGTCTCAATACCTCGGTGCGGATGCGGAGGGAAACCGCCGATATAGTCAGCGCGGTCTTCTGATTTGAGTTCATCCATCATCAAAAATGGAGAAAAACTAGCATGATTGAAACCCGCTACTCGGCGAATTTTCACTCCATCACCATCAGCAGTAGGTTGCGCAGGAATAAGCTGACGAATTTCTCTGAATGTACTCATACTAGTTCTCCTAGTTTATCTTTGTGACCGCTTGCAAATCGCATGTTTAATCTATGGCTATCTATAAGGTTCTATTTTAGGTTGATGAGCTAAAATTATGAGCCATACTATTCGTTCTACTTATTCAACTTTTTCGAACAATACAATTTATCGAGTTAATAATGAGCACATTTAATTTATCTAAAATAAATGTAGCTATTTTCTAAACAAGGTGTATAGTGTGCCTTGGCTCTTAGAAGAGAGCTGTTAATGCAACATTTAGTTTAAGTTTCCTCTCAGTAAAATCTTGAATCCCCAATTCAGACACCTGCGTACAACTTCCTCTTGATTGAACATTCAATAGCTTAGAAAAGATCCACAAAACAAATCATAATTTTTATGTTTAATTCAAAGGTATTTTTATGTCTAAAGTAACTGGTTCAGTAAAATGGTTTAACGAAACTAAAGGCTTCGGTTTTCTATCTCAAGACAACGGCGGCCAAGATGTATTCGTACACTTTAACGCTATCGTTTCTGACGGTTTCAAAACACTGACTGAAGGTCAGAAAGTAAGCTTCAATGTAGAGCAAGGTAAAAAAGGTCCTCAAGCGACTGAAGTAACTCCTCTATAAGACTGCTTTTCTTGGTGTAGCATGCCCATGCTGCACCAAACCTCTCTCCTTCAAAAATATTCTTTCATCAATCATTCAGCCTAATTTTAGGCATTGCTTTGTGCTATCTAAAATAAACTGAATAGTACTGCTTAATTTATTATTTATAGGAAAAATCATGTCCTCAAAAAGAACTGGCCGTCAAAGGCATTGGTATCAATTACTTAACAAAGAGAAAATCACTAAAAACAGGAGAATAAATGTTAGAAATTGAATTTAATTTAGAACAACCTCAAACCTCTTGGAACGCTAAAATACATCAATTAAATGGTGATATTTTACGAAGACACGTATTACCGAAACTTCTTTCTCATAGCTTTATGATCGATTTTGAATATTGTGAGAAAACGCAATCTGGAACTATTCTCTGTGATTCAGGTTCAAAGTTAGGAAGTTTTACTGTTAACTGATTCAGTTTTCATGCATTAATGGATAATGCAACTAATTTGGAAGGTATCCAATGGCTAGAAAAAGTAAGAAGCAGTCAGAAAAAGACAAAAAAGAGTCTGAACAAAACGCGGCGGCGGTAAAGCAGAAAACTCGACGCCGCATAGAAGACATTATGGAACAAAGAGAATTTGATAAGTTATTCGATCTATAAATGCTCTCTAGTGCTTTCTCTGCCTTTATCGTTGTGCAAGGTACCGCCACCTACCTTGGCTCAAACGAATCTCCACTCTTTTAGACTACTCTTCTAATTACACGTGCCTCTCACACACGCAAAAAAAACTGGCTCCTCTATACTCAAGTGACTTGCAAATAGTCGTTTCGCTCACAGGAAACCCCGTGACTAATGACAGCTAGGTTATTTGCGTATAGCCAAAGCGATATTTTTGCGTATAATCCCTCTCGTTTGCTTCGTATAACCCCAATGATATGGTTTGGGGGTCTCTACCAGTTCCCGCAAAGTGCTGATTACGAAGAGTTGAGATCATCGTGGGTCTTACTCTTTGTGATAGCGTTCGATTTATTTCTATCTATACCTATTCTTAGAGTAACTGCATCCACAATACACATAAGGTGGAATATGAACGCATTTATTCAAGGTCTTCCAAAAGTAGAGCTGCACTTACATATCGAAGGTTCACTTGAGCCGGAACTCTTATTCAAATTAGCAAAACGAAACGGCATCGAGATCCCTTACTCTTCTCCGAGTGAACTACGCAGCGCATATCAGTTCACAGACTTACAATCATTTCTCGACCTCTATTACCAAGGAGCGGGAGTTCTGCGTACGGAGCAAGATTTTTACGATCTCACTTGGGAATACTTACTGCACTGTAAAGAAGACAACGTTATTCATACCGAAATCTTTTTTGACCCTCAAACACACACAGAACGCGGCATAGACTTTGACACTGTTATCAATGGAATCGCTCGCGCGCTAAAAGATGGTCACGAAAAACTTGGCATTACCTCGCAAATTATTGCGTGTTTTCTCCGTCACCTTTCAGAAGAGAGCGCCATAGAGACCCTACAGGCTATTCTGAAACACCGTGATAAGATCATTGGTGTTGGACTAGATTCTTCAGAACAAGGTCATCCGCCAGCTAAATTCAAGCGCGTATTTAAACAAGCAGTAGAAGAAGGCTTACTTACCGTTGCTCACGCAGGTGAAGAAGGCCCCGCACAAAATATTAGCGATGCAATTGAAATGCTTTACGTGAGCCGCGTGGATCACGGTGTTCGCTGTGTTGATGATGAAGCATTAGTTGAATCCTTAATCGAAAGCCAAATGCCACTGACAGTGTGTCCGTTATCGAATCTTAAGCTATGTGTATTCGACGATATGAAAGATCACAATATTGTGGATTTGCTACGAAAAGGTGTCGCCGTAACGATTAACTCAGACGATCCTGTGTACTTTGGTGGCTACATGACGGATAACTTTCTGGCCGTCAACAACGCACATCCAATGAGTAAGAGTGAACTTGCCCAATTTACAATGAACGCGATTGATGCCAGCTTTATCGATAACGAGTTAAAGGCGAAATATCGTCACCTTGTTAGCCAATACGTAAACCAGCACGAAGCGTTGCAATAAAGGCATCAGCGCCACGCCTTAGGTCAAACGCGTAGGTATTAAAACCCTACAAAAACTCTGTGGTTAACCGCATTTATAAACGCTAGACTGAGAAAGCTAAACTAGCACACAAAAAGGAATATAATCATGATTCAACAAGGCCAAGCTCTACCAGTTGCAACTCTAAGTGAGTTGACTGCCGATGGTATGGTTAACCACGACGTTACAGAACTGTTTGCGAACAAGAAAGTCGTACTCTTTGCTGTACCTGGCGCATTCACCCCTACCTGTTCAGAAGCTCATCTACCAGGCTATGTGGTATTAGCTGATGAGCTAAAGGCAAAAGGTGTTGATTTAATTGCGTGCGTTTCTGTAAACGATGCATTTGTGATGCAAGCGTGGGGCGAAGCTCAAAACGCTTCTGAGATTCTGATGTTGGGTGATGGCGACGCTAGCTTTACTAAAGCATTAGGTCTTGAAATGGATACAGGCGGCTTTGGTGGTATTCGCTCACAACGTTACGCGATGATCATTGAAAACGGCACAGTGACTAAGCTTAACGTTGAAGAGCCAAAAGAGTTTGAAGCAAGCAAAGCAGAAACGATTTTAGCGGCGCTTTAAGCTTACTCCTAAATACAAAAACGGAAGCCATCGCTTCCGTTTTTTGTTGGCTAACGCATTCTCACAACACTCGTTTGTTGCTTACGCTGCATTTCCGCAAAAGTCAGCACAAACGGGGATGACTGCTTTACACGGCTTGGTAATGAAGAAAGCGCATTGTAGGCATCCTGTTTCGTTTTAAAATCACCAACAGTTACCGTATACCAACGCGTGCCTCGGCTGTTTTTCCAGTTAACCCAAACCGGATGCTTAGGATCGATATAGCGAATATAATCTTTCACATCTTTTTCTTGCTTTAGCGCGAGTACCTGCATCGTGTAATGGTTTGGGTTTAAATAACCATATGCATCCTGAGAGGTCATGACTCCAACACATTGGCCGCTATCGACCTCCTGCTGGTAAGGCATAGCGCAGCCCATGAGCGATAAAATCAATGTCAAAGATAAAATCTTGTGCACGTGTCACTCCATTCTTGTTCTAGTTTCTTTTCTCTCGCACCCAAAAACACAAAACGCTCTTGGTCAGGTAAAAACACACCCTTACAAGAGGGCCTGTGTTTTAACGCAACGAGTATTCCAAAAACGTAAGGCGACCACGTTGGTCGCCTTAGTAAATTGATTTAATAGAACATTAACAAGATAGAGTGATATAGACAGAAGTTCGCTACTGTTTAGAACCAGCTAGCGACCAATTGCTTAAACCAGTCTAAAATTCGCTTGAATAAACTGCCTTCCTCCACGGACTCCAATGCAACGAGCTCGGCTTCATTTACGACCTTACCTTCGACTTTGTAAAGCACTTTACCAACCACTTGTTGCTCAGAAATTGGCGCAACTAAATCACCGTTGTATTCAACTTCCGCTTGCAGATTTTTTACATCTCCTTTTGGCAAAGTGAGATAAACATCGTTAGCTACGCCGACAGTAAGCTCGTCTTTTTCGCCCATCCAAACTCGAGCTTTCGCAAGTTCCGCACCCGCCTCAGTCGGCATTACCGTATCGTAAAAGCGGAAGCCATAACTTAACAGCTGCTTGCTTTCTGATTCACGAACATTCTCACTCTTCGCTCCCATCACTACAGCAATCAAACGCATATCACCTTGTGTTGCAGAAGTCGCTAGACTATAACCCGCACCACTTGTATAACCAGTTTTCATGCCATCGACATTCATACTACGATCACGAAGCAAGCCATTACGGTTGTATTGAGTGATGCCATTGTAAGTAAACGAGGTTTCGCTATACAGCGGATAGATATCAGGTAAGTCACGAATAATCGCTTGGCCCAATTTGGCAATATCATAAGGTGTCGAATATAAACCGTCACTGTCTAGGCCGTGAGGGTTGGTGAATGCCGTGTTAGACAATTCAAGCTTGGCGGCCCAACTATTCATCAAACTCACAAACCCTGATTCACTTCCCGCAACATGCTCAGCAATAGCGACACTGGCATCGTTACCAGATTGAACAATCAGACCACGGTATAAGTCAGACAAAGAAACGGAAGTATTGACTTCAATAAACATTTTTGAAGAATCTGGGAAATTTTTTGCCCAAGCATTTCTGCTGATGACAACCTCATCATTCAACGTAATATTGCCTGTATTAATTTCTTGACCAGCTACATAAGCAGTCATCAACTTCGTTAAACTCGCAGGGTTTAAACGTTTGTGGGCATCACGTTCAACCAGTACTTTCCCCGTATGGAAGTCCATCAAAACATAACCACGAGAACTGAGTTCTGGCGCATTTGGCACAACTGAAGGCGCAGCATAAGCCAACGAGGATACAGCAGCGAACCCTGTAATTAACACTGTGTGTAATATAGTACTTTTTCTCATCATGACATCTTATCTTAGTAGCATTTAAGGCTTACAAACGGTACCCGAATGAATTCAAAGCGCGGGATTACCTAGTTAAAAAACGAGTATATTGAAACGGCGCTCAGTTACAGCCACCTTGTTACGATTGGTTACTTTTACTCAATGTTTGTCGAAAATAATGAGAGGTAGGTAGAGCTTTCGTCTTGAAGAATGAAACAGGAGCGAAAATAATTCCGTAACGCTATGTTTTTTGAGAGGGGAGAAAAAGCGCGCAAGCCAATTCAGGGAGTAAGTTGGTATAGGAAAAGTAGTTGAGCTTTTATCCATATCTAAATAGGAAACAACAAAAACAATCAAAAATAAGCCCAGCTAATTATTTACCAAGAAAACATATTGAAAACGCATCATAAAATCGTAATTAATTATCGATAAACTTAAAAACCTAATATTATAATTTATGCAAATTTCATTTATTATTAAACTGGAGAAAAATACAGCTTTCCTTTTTTAAAACTAAGAGACGATTTTTTCGATGTTTTTAGGTTTATCTCATCAGAGAACTTGGTATAACAGTGAGGGATAAGACATCCGGACTTAGCGCGAAAGGATAACCCACTGTTATTTAAGTTCACACGCTGCTTTTTAATGACTAGAGACTTTAAACTGCGGTTACCTTCGGTTTGTGCGGCTATTCTTTGACGTATCCCAACCCAGTACGACTCAAACGACGACATCACACATATCCTCTTTCATGATATAAGCATTAATAATTAAACATCGCTAAAAGCTAAGCTTGTCATAAATAAAAGTATTAGAAATTAATTTTATTTCATCAAAACAAATCAACCCGCATATTCCACACAAATTTAGTGGTTATGTCAATTATTAGTTATCATTAATTTTATTTATAATAAATATAAAATCAGTTTATAAATTTCTAATAATTTAATTATTAGAAGTCAAAATAATCAGTCCATATTTAATATGGAAATGTGAGTCTTGTTTTGCATCATAATATATAAATACATTAAAGATTCATCTACGAACTAAATGCTCTTCAAGAGGTGATATAAATTAGAATTTCGAGACTAGATGAGAATAAAAATAGCGCACCGAAGAATATGGTGCGCTATAGATTTGATTGAGGTCACTGTATAAGCATAGATAAAACTAAACTCATTTGACGTAGCTAGGCCAAGATTGCTTATGGTTTAAGTTTCAATACTTTATCAATATCTTCTGCGCTGTGGCGCTCAGGTAACTGCTCCCATTCCTCACCCCATGAACGGTTCACAATTCGACCACGTTTTACCGCTTCACGCTCATCAATTACTTTTGCCCAACGTACAACGTTTTTGTAGCTTTCTACGTCTAAGAATTCAGCCGCATCGTAAGCACGACCCAACACAAGGTTGCCGTACCATGGCCATGTTGCGATATCAGCGATGCTGTACTCATCGCCACCTAGGAATTCATTGTTCGCAAGACGCTTGTCTAATACATCTAACTGACGTTTTGCTTCCATTGTAAAGCGGTTAATTGGGTACTCGAACTTCTCTGGTGCGTACGCGTAGAAGTGACCAAAACCACCGCCTAGATATGGCGCAGAACCTTGCAGCCAGAATAACCAGTTCATTACCTCAGCACGCTTAGCGCCTTCTTTTGGTAAGAAATGATCAAACTTCTCTGCTAGATAAAACAAGATGTTGCCAGATTCAAACACGTTCACTGGCTCAGAACCCGAACGGTCAACCAATGCCGGAATTTTAGAGTTTGGGTTAACAGCCACAAAGCCAGAACCAAACTGGTCACCATCGCCAATCTTAATCAGGTACGCATCGTATTCTGCTGCCGTTACGCCAGCCGCCAAAAGCTCTTCAAACATGATCGTCACTTTCTGACCATTTGGGGTACCCATTGAGTAAAGTTGGAATGGGTGCTCACCAACTGGAAGCTCTTGCTCATGACGTGCGCCAGAATCCGGACGGTTGATGCTCGCCCACTGACCGCCGTTTTCATTATCGTTTGTCCAAACTTTTGGTGGAATGTATTTGTTAGCCATTGTTTTCCCTTATTGTGTTTGAATGCATCTTCAAACTGACGGGTCTTACGCGCCAGCAAGCATTATTAACATCACCTCTTCGCCAACTGCGATTAGGCATACTCAAGATATTAGGTCGAATTCGCTAAATAAAAGTCCTGCAATCTCTTTTAGTTAGAACCTTTGGTTATGGGATTTTCTTTCACGCTATAAGTAAAAACGTCGCGATAATGTGAACTAGGTTCGAGATGCCAACGATGAGTAAGCGACACTCGGCTGCGCACCTCTGTTTGGGGATTTGGAGCAACCGTTGAACTTCAAAGTCACCAAGAGTGACGTTGTTTTGGATACCCTAGTTCAAACCACTTACGTACGTGATAGGCAGTTAAGTTAGATAGTTAGAAAGAAAAACGCCCTTCACTAAATCAATGAAGGGCGTTTTAATGTATTCGAAACCGTTACTTAGCTGATTCAAACAAACCAGAAATACCTTTCAAAGGGAAAAGCCTTGCTTGCTCCAACCCTCTCAACGTTACCGTATTCAGGTCATCAATAAAGAAACGACTGGTCATCGTGTGTTTGCCACCATTAATGAAAATCTCGATGACAGAATTGTCGATATATATATCAATCGTCTGCTTAGCGTCCAATCTTGGTGCTTTTCGAATGCTACCAAATTCTTCTGCGTACAAATGAGACATGTGACGACGGTCCAGCATAAACTCGTGCTTTGTCGCACTAAAGACGATGTTGTCACCTTTGAGGTTACTCAGCTCAAGTTCAAAGCCATCGCCCTCAAGGTCTAATTGGATCAAACAACTTGTGCTTTCCAGTGTATGGGACTGTGCAAAGACCACCTCTTCTTTTCTTAAACTCTCCAATTCAGGGAGTGGAGTTTGAACAAGAAAACCATCTTTCAACGTTAGTTCTCTAGGAAGAGACAACATTCCTGCCCACTGGTGTGTGACCGATGGCGTGTCGATTTCTGGCAACCCTATCCATGCAATAAGAATGCGACACCCATTCTCATCTAAATAGGTTTGTGGGGCGTAGAAATCAAACCCATAATCTGGCTGCAAAATATCTTGGTGGTTTTCTAAAATCATCGACTCTAGGTTCAACTGATCACCCACGATATACGCAACAGAATATATGTTTTTGAAATCATAAGGATTATTACTGCTCACGCCCTGTGGAGAAAACAGCATCACCGATTGACCATTAATCTCAAAGAAATCAGGACACTCCCACATGTACCCAAGGTCAGAAAACTTGGTCTTGATAGGACCTTTATGCTGCCACGTTTTCAAATCTTTGCTTTGATAGAGCGCCATTGAACCATGCTCGGTTTTGGTTTGAGCACCCACCACCATCAAATAGTCGTCGCCTTTCTTCCAAACTTTTGGATCACGAAAGTGCTCCGTGTAATGTTCGTTCTCAATGACCACACCATACTTTTCAATGTTGCCGTCTGAATCCATGGTGGCAAAACACTGTGTTGGGATTCGATTCCAGTTTTGGTCACGCTTGTTGCCAGTAAAAAACAGCAAAGCCTTGTTGTTTTCCACCAAAGCGCCGCCCGAATATACACCATGTGAATCGTAGTCTTGGTCAGGATGAAGACCCACGCCATGATCAGTAAAATGGATGAAGTCTTTAGTAGAAAGGTGATACCAATACTTCATTCCATGGACTGGTCCCACAGGCGTCCACTGGTAAAAGATGTGGTGCTCACCATTGAAATAACACAACCCATTTGGGTCATTTAACAGCCCAAATCTAGGGGCGATATGAAAACTAGGAAAGCCTTTATCTTGCTGACGTAAAAGTGTCATTTCTTCGATATCACACTGAGGGATTTGCTCAAGTCGGCGATATCTTTGCTTTACAGTCCAACGGTTGTTTAAGCTCATAATTTTTCTCAACTGAAATTGGATCTGAAGATCATTGCCCAATAAATTGCAGCAACTCTGTCTGGGTCGGAAGCGCGGTCATTGCGCCTTTTTGCGTCGTCGCTAATGCACCACAGCCATTTGCCCATTGAATCGCAGAGCTAACAACAGGATGATTTTTCCAATCGTCATGCCGAGACAGGCATGCCAGTAGCCCTCCGACAAAAGCATCACCCGCACCTGTGGTGTCAATCGGACTAACGACTTGACCTGTGATCAGTTCACTCTGACTTTCAAAGACGCGCCAAACACCTTTCGCACCTTGTGTCACCAAGACCAAAGCAATATTCAAAGAGGCTATTTGTTGTAAACCTTGCGCCATCGACGTTGAGTCAGTTAAGAACAAAAGCTCTTCTTCAGAGAACTTAACCACATCGGCCATCGCTACAGCCTTCATCACGACAGCTTGGATTTCTGATTGATCTTGCCACACTTCATCACGCAAGTTAGGGTCAAAGCTAATGAAACCACCAGCGGCTTTTGCTCTTTTGATCGCCTCAAATGTGCTGCTTCTACTTGGCTCATTTGCCAGTGAAATTGAGCAAACGTGTAGCCAGTCACCTTGCTTAAAGTTTGGGATGTCTTCAACAGACATAAACTGATCAGCGCTCGGTTTTACCATAAACGTAAAGCTGCGCTCACCTTGCTCGTCTAAATCCACCACCACTGTTGATGTTCTTTGCTCAGGATCTTTAACGAGAAACTCCGTGCTCACGCCCTCTTGATCGAGCGTTGATTGCATGAAGCGACCAAATGGGTCATCACCTACACGTCCAAAAAACGCACTCTTACCAGATAGACGAGCAATTGCTACGGCGACATTCGCTGGTGCACCACCGGGACATTTGAGTAAAGAAGTCTCAGATTCCGGTATTAGATCGACAACAGCATCACCAGTTACCCACACTTGATTCATCTTGCTTACCTTGAAATTAAAGCCCTGATAGTCCAACGTGTTGAACACCTTCACTACCAAGTAAAAATTGAAAAAGGCTAGCCAAGCCATTAGTGCTTGGCTAGCACCCCAAACATTTAGGAAAAGAAGTGGATTTTGGGGGACTCCACCCTTAAGGAGTTCAGATTAAGCCGCTGCTTTTCTACCAACTTTAGCGCGGTCACGCATACCAAGAACAATGGTGAGAACAAATGCGGTCAAGAACGCGATCACCATACCCGCGATGTAGTATCCAATCTTCTCTGGCGTAATAGAAATGATGCCTGGAAGACCTGCTGCACCCAATGCCTGAGCTTTCACATTAAACATTGTAATGAACGCGCTCGATAACGCCGCAGCGCAAACTGCCGCAATAAATGGGTAACGTAGTTTTAGATTAACACCAAACATGGCTGGCTCTGTAATACCCAGCAAACCCGTAACACCCGATGGAATCGCAATACCTTTCATCTTCTTATCTTTGCTCATCACGCCCACCGCCAACGCTGCCGCTCCTTGAGAAACGTTAGACATCGCCGCAATAGGAAAGATAAAGGTGCCGCCCGTCGTCGCAATATCCGCAAGAAGTTGAGTTTCAATCGCAATGAAGCTGTGATGCATACCAGTAATAACAAACGGAGCATAAATAAGACCAAATACCGCACCACCAACAAAGCCAGCAGTGTTGTATAGCCAGTTCAGACCATCACCCAATAGGAAACCGATATCACGCGTGAACGGACCGACGACAGTAAACGTCAGCAAACCCGCTATGAAAATCGCCAGTAATGGCGTTAAAAGGTTGTCTAAAACAGAAGGTATGACTTTACGTAAGCCTAGCTCAACCTTCGCAAGAATGAATGCCGATACCAAAACCGGTAACACCGAACCTTGGTAACCCACTTTTTGGATTTCAAAGCCAAGAATATTCCAAACCGGAATGTTGCCAGACACAGATGCGCCGCCGAATCCCCAACCATTCAGCAAGTCAGGGTGAACCATCAACATACCTAGCGCCGCCCCTAAATATGGGTTACCGCCAAACTTCTTACTGGCTGAAAATGCCAGCAGAATAGGCAGGTAAACAAACGGCGCGTTCGCAAACGTGTTGATCATGTTCGCCAAGTCTGTCAGTCCTGGGTTGGCATCAATCAAAGATTTGCCATCAATGAACAAGCCTTGAGCAGTCAATAGGTTATAGATACCCATCAACAAACCACCAGCGACGATTGCGGGAATGATTGGGACGAAAATATCAGACAGCCCTTTCACCGCGCGCTGAACAATGTTTTGTTTCTCTGCGCCAGCAGACGCAACGTCGTTGGTGGACATTTCACTCATCCCCGTCAACTTCGCCATTTCTGCATAAACTTGGTTTACGATGCCTGATCCAAAAATGATTTGGTACTGACCCGCAACTTTGAACTGCCCTTTTACTCCTTCAAGGCTATCAATCGCTTGTTCATCTATTTTTTGCTCATCTGCAACGGCAAGGCGTAAGCGTGTCGCACAATGCGCAAGTGCGGTGATGTTGCTTTTACCACCTAATAGAGTTAACAACTCTTTTGCTACTGCCGGATAATTCATTTCATACCCCATTGGATTATTATCTGAGCTTGCGAAATTTTAGGGAACGTTTGCAAAATGGATTTTTGCTCAATAAAACCAAATGATCAAAGATAAAGCAGAGAGAATGTGAGAATGATCGTCAAATTCTCTCCCTAAGAGCAGTATAGGAGGTTAGAATCGATACTTATCAAAGAGCTTTTCATCTTCTCTTTGCAAACAATCCCAAAAACGAAAAACAGAATGGATAGGAACAATGGCGAGTCTGCATGATGTCGCCCGTCTGGCTGGCGTATCAAAATCAACAGTGTCACGGGTTATAAACGATGAATATGGCGTAAAAGAAGCGACAAAACTGAAGGTCCGCCAAGCAGTAGCGGAGTGTGGCTATGTGCCGAACCAAGTCGCTAAAGATCTAAAATCTCAAAAGACCAATCTGGTTGGTGTCATTGTTCCTCGGGTTTCCTCTCATGCCACATCCCAAGGTGTCGATGGATTAACAGATGTCCTTGAAAAAGCTGGGAAACATGTCTTACTTGCTAGCACTCACCAAGCCCACGAAAAAGAACTGGAATACATTCAGATCTTTAACCAAAAACGGGTTGAAGGGATCATTCTTTACGCCACCCACCTCGATTCCAAGCTGGTAAAAGCAATTCAAAACTCAGCCGTTCCAGTTGTGCTCGTCGGTCAAGATGGTTCCATGTTTAACATTCCAAGCATCATTCATGATGACGCACGAGTAGGGTTTGAAGCGGGAAATAGACTGGTTGCAAAAGGTTGCCAAACTATGGGTTTTATTGGTGTGCAAGGTGACGATATCGCGGTAGATAAGCAACGCTCAGAGGGATTTGTTCAAGCGCTACAGCATCATGGTTTTGAGCTCGCCTTCCATGCTCGTGGTGACTTTACCATCGATTCTGGCTATTCATTGGCAAAACAACACTTAACAAAGAACCCTAAGCTAGATGGCTTGTTCTGTGCGACAGACCGTATTGCTATCGGTGCGATGAGAGCGATTCAAGAGCTCGGGTTAACACCGGGTAAAGACGTTTTAGTGCTAGGCGTTGGTGATGATGAGCTCGCATCAGTGTGCACCCCAACCTTATCAACATTTAACTATGCATTTGATAAAGCAGGGGAAAATGGTGCGAAACTGTTACTAGATAGAATTGCCAACAGAAGTTTTGAAATGAGTAAGATGGTACTAACCTTCAAAACTATTGAGCGTCAGTCCTGTTAATGAAAAAGCGCCAACTGAAATCAGTTGGCGCTTTTCTTATTACTCTTTGTAGGTTAGGTCCCTTTAGAACCAAGTTTCCATTTGCAGTGCAAACAGAACTTCACCACCATCACCCATCGTTGCAGCACCCGCATCCTGGCTAATCGAGTAGCCATTCAAGTCTTCGCTCCAATCAACGTAGCTAACTGCAAAACGTAGCTCCGGACGGTCAAAGAAACCTGCAGCGTTAGACATCTTAAGCGTTGGTGCAATTGTCGCTTTGTAAAAACTGCCACTTGCTTTATCAATCGCATTGTCTAGGTCCATGTATTGGTATGAGCCTTCATAAACCATCTCAAAGTTCTGCGTAAACTCTTGCGCTAAGCGGATGTTGAACGATGCCCACGTAAATTCATCATTTTTAGCAAAGCGATCTTGGCTGTGTTCTGCTAGCAACGCAGGTGCTACACGCCAGTTGTCGCCGATGCGTGTTACACCATAGCTAAACAAGCGTACGGCTTTTGCGTCTTCTAACAAATCTCCGTTTGAACCGATGCCTTTAAGTTCCGCACCCAATCCATCACCCATCAAAATACCGGTTTTAGAGAAGCCTTCACTCATGCCAAAGAAGTTATCGCCATGGTAGGCAAACATCGCATGTAAACCTTTGTCCGCTGCTCCTTCTACGCGATCATTATTATCAGCTGACGTCATGCCGCTCAGCATCAATTGCCAATTACCGAAGCGGTTGTTCATTGTCGCGATATAGTTTTCAACATCCGTTGACGAGCTATCAATCTCACCAAAATCACGACCATAGATCGAGAAGTTTGCTTTCCATGATTCGCTCATTTGGACGTCATACACACCAGCACCAGTGCCAGATAAGAAAACAATATCCGAGTCAAAGAAGTGAATGTCAAAGTTATCACGGTCAAATCGTTTACCAGCCCAAAACGTCGCGTCAGCAAACGCACTTGATTCAGAGAACATGCTCAACTTGTTTAGCTCAGCATATATCTGACGAACGTTTAATTGACTCTCGCTCGCCGTCCATTCGTTATTGGTTTCCGTACTATCTGCCAACATGATTCGGAACAATGCGCTGGAACCATCATCTGCAAAACGTTTGTGAATAAGGTTTGCTTCCACATAATGATCATCCTCTACCCCTAATCGCCCAACTGGAGCGCCAATAGCACCAGCTGCCGTCATGTAAGGACCAGTACCCACTGCACCATTCAGATCGTCATTAATCAGTAGCCCGGAACGAGCGTAGCCATGAAACTCAAAGCTTGAGGCTTTCTCATTTGCTTCTGTGGATGCTTTTTCTGTCTGCTCAAGTCTCTGTTCTAATTCATTAATTCGCTTTTCAAGAGCGTCAACATCTGTTGCTGCGAATGCAGGTGCAGTAACCATTCCAAGCGCTACTGCCATCGTCAAAGTGTGTAGTTTCATTTCCATAGTCTCACGTAAATTTATACTTAGGCATATTGCAAACGTTCCCAAGGAAAAATCGCAAACTTATGGTGACTTTAAATGTCCATCTAAAGCCTGAATTTCAGAGCGCTCGTACTCAGAGCGTCTCTACTACTTATATCAATGAGGGCGATAATATATAAACTTTTCGGGAACGTTACCTTTAAGAGGCCATTTTGTTACTTCTATCACGTTCAATTGTGTTACTTACAGAAAAATCATTAACCAGCGCACATTTGAATTAATTGTTAGCGCTAGAGGAAGTAGTTTGAAGGTGACAGGCTACAAAGAAGGAGTTTAATGTTCATTTGAGAGAATACTTCCTCGCTTCCCTATGCTACTTGATAGTAACTCATCTCTATTTATTGATGAAAAGTAGCAGCTAAGGTTGAACGTAACTAAGAGCGAAGCGGATCTCGATACCTCATTTCAAACAACTTGAAAGGCTGTTAAGACGAGATAAACGACCTTCATTTTCTGTGAAGAGCGCTTTGTTGTTCTAATTCAAGCTAACGAAACACTTTTTTGGACAGAAGTACGTTAGAATACATACCCTAAAGTAGTCATAGATTTATTCAACCACTGCCTGAAAATGAGCCAGCCGCTCCCATTAATCAGAATGATAAAATGCCCAATAGAGATACATGAAAAAGCCAACTGTAATCACAGTTGGCTCAGTATTTCCCCTTGAACTTTTAAGCCTTATATTGACTAGAGCGTTAGTTCGGAAAGTGTTTATTTAAGAAGTCCAAAACATGAGTAACGTACTTCTCGGTATCAAAGACAGGTGCACTGTGTCCTACACCTTCTTCAATGAAAAGTTGGTTGGTAACTCCATGCTCATCAAGCTTAGCCTTAAGTATCTCACTTTGAGATAGAGGCACTCGCTTATCCAAGGTGCCGTGTAACTGTATATATGGTGGAGTATTTTCATTCACATAACTCGTCGTTGATGCTTTCTTGGCAAGCTTTGGAATATTGTTTGGAATATCTCCTAAGAAACGAGATACAGACGATTTTTTGCTGGTTTTCTTGCCACCTTTATTACTTAACTCAAGTAAATCGGTAGGGCCAAAAAAGCTTACTACGGCTGAGACCTTGTACTTTGGTGGCTCATAGAAATCTACTTGGTTGTATGCCGAGTTAGTCGCACCAATAAAGCCAGCGAGGTGCCCGCCAGCAGAGCGTCCCATTATCACAACATTGTCCGCTTTAATACCGAGCTTTTCAGCATTGTCGTACAAATAGTTCAGTGCATCATTAATGTCTTGTACTGGTTGAGGAAAGATCGCTTCTCCACTTAAACGATAATCAACTGAAGCTAGCGCATAACCTTCATTCAACACAGACTGAAGTAATAATGGGTTCTTTTCTGGGATGGCGTCTTTGCTCCCACGTTTCCATGCACCACCATGTACCCAGACTAATAACGGGTACTGAGTATTTGATTCAACCGAAGGAGTATAAAGATCGAGTTTAATCTCTCTTTCACCTACAGTTTTGAACAAGATATCCTTCTCTACATTGAACTCCCCAGCCAAACAGACAAAGGGCATAAGTAGCAGAGAGGTCATCGCAGACTTAATTTTCGTATTCATTGTTTTGTTATTCGCTTAAAAAAGTAAGTAGATTAGAAAGTCGCTTCAGCAGCTAACCAGTAGCGTCGGCCATCTTCAATGTAGCCAAACTCTTCCTCTGTGATTTGCTCATCGAACAAGTTATAAACCGCTGCCATTAACTTCACATTCTTAGTTACACGCCAGTTCACACCGAGATCCACGTAAGTAATAGAAGGTGCCAACGTTCTTGTGCTATCACTAGTGATGTTGTTTTTCTCTTTGCCTTGATAGTTCATGCGGGCCCATGAAGCAACATCATCACGCACTGCCCAATCACCATTAAGTGAGAAGATATGTTCAGGTGCTTGTACAAGAGGCAAGCCATCATCATCGTCATTAGTGTTCTTTTCACTACGAGTATACGAGTAGGTTGCACTTAGTGTAATTGACTCTGTAATACCCTTAGATACGGAACTTTCTGCACCATAGCTGTTCGCATCATCAATGTTGACGTAAGTGCGGTCGCAACTTCTGCTATCAGTACACGTCGGATCGACAAACTCACTTTCGATCTTGTCTTTGAAGTCGCTGTAAAACAAAGTAATGTTTGCAGAAAGGTCTCGCTCATTAACGTAATACAGTCCCATCTCTGTATTGATGGAGGTTTCTGCTGTTAAGTCTGGATTACCGTAAATAGAACAACGCCCTCTACAGCTCTCTTGAACCCACTCTTCGTCCATTTGTGTCAAACTAGGTGCTCGATAACCCGTAGACACACCACCTTTTAGCGTCCAACTAGGGTCAATAGACCAGACCCCGTAAGCTCTTGGGCTAAATTGCCCGTCAAAGATCTCATTGTCGTCGTAACGTAAACCAAGGGTGAGAGCGAATGTATCCGTGAGATACCACTCGTCCTCAGCAAATACTGCCCATTGCTTGTTTTTAGAGGTCAATGACAGTTTATTATCAGTCAGATCCTTTTGCTCGAAAGATGCGCCCAGTGTTAAGTAGTGAGCATTAAGAGGCAGACCCCATTGCGTATTAATTTGACTATTCTCGACTTCTTTATCTGCACCGATATTTTTTACTGTTTCATTACTGATAAATGAAGAACTTGTACCCCAAGAGTAGTTTCCGTCGTGGCTAAAACCAATAGATTGGCGTTCATATTCTCGTACTGCAACTTGAGACTCTCGCTCCACTGATTTACCTAGAGTGGTCTCTCGCTCTTGGTTATGATTGGTGAACTCCAGAGTAAAAGTGTCATCCGAGGTAGGTGTGAGGTACAAAGAAGCTCGATAGTTGTCGAGTGTCTTACCTGCATAACCACCTTCAATTTCATCTTCTTTTCTTTCCTGATACAGTCCAGTCAAAGAAGTACTCAACAGACCATCAATGACAGGGCCAGCAAGGTAAAGCTGCCCTTGATAGCTATTTCCAGATTTTGAATTTTCTTGAAGCGTCGTTTCTGCACGCAAGCTTCCGTGCCACTCTTGATAATTTTTACGCGTAATAATATTAATCACACCCCCCAAAGCATCAGACCCATAAAGGGTTGACATAGGGCCACGTACAACTTCAATACGTTCAATTGCACTCAACGGGGGAAGCCAGTCTTGTTCAGTAAACGTACTACCATTAGTTTGAGTTTCTCGACCAGACTGCTTCCTGCCATCAACAAGAATGGCCGTATATTGAGCAGGCATACCTCGAATTGAGATATCTTGGCCATCACCACCTCCTGTAACGGTTACCCCAGGTATATCACTTAAAGCATAAGTCAAATCTTTATATGAGCGATTTTCAAGTTGCTCTCGGGTGAGAACACTTATTGTTGCTGGCGCTTCTGTGACATTCTGTTCGTAACCAGAGGCTGTAACCACTACGGTTTCCATTGCTGTTGTATTGATACCAGTCTCAGGTAACTGGTCATTTGCAACAACGACCATAGGTACAGTAATACAAGCAGAAACAACTGATGTAGAAAATAGAGAGTATGTGAAAAGAGGCTTCATATTGAATAGGCTTAAAATGTAATTGCATTTAATAATTATTATCAATTAAACCTGATTATCATAATCACTGACAAGTTAATCACTATCGAGAAAAGAGAATATCACTATCCAATATACGAATAGTTAACCACGAATTACCCGATATAAGCATTTAAGCTAAAGTATCGGTTCCAACATAGAGCTGTTTAAAGATCTCTCGTACCCATTCACACATAGGATCATCGTTAAAGCGTTTGTGCCAATATAGGAAGACTTCTTGAAAGTCCAACTGTAGCTCGGCAGGTACTTCTCGAACGATCAAGCGAGGGTCTTGACAAGCTGCCTCTGCAAAAGGTGTCGGTAGATGAAATATAATCTCAGTCTCCGCAGCGATACTTGGAGCAGAACTAAAGTTATTCAGTTGCACTGGCGCTGATAAACGCTTTTTTTTGTTCGCTAACCCTAGCTCTTGGTATTTATGCTCAAACGACAATCGCTTCTCACCCTGCAAAGAGACTTGTCCAAAGTCAAATTCGGCCAAACGCTCTGGAGTTAGCTCTAAATCGGCCAGTGGATGATAGCGGCTCATAAGCAAACGGAAAGTACGCTTAGCAACAACCATTCGATAGATATTTTGCTCAGAGCTTGGCGGTTGATGAGAGGAAAGTGCGAAATGAACATCTCCAGCCACCAACGCATCAAAATGACGTTTTGGTGCTGAGTCCAAACTGACCTTAAGGTTTGGAGCCTCTTGCCGAATCTTAGCGATAACCTTAGGCATTAAGGTATTAATCTGAGGAAGAAGGCCGTAAACCTTAACGGTGCTTGATACAGTGCTCGGATCAAACGAGTCTCTATGGGCAAGTTTTTCTAAACTGGTAATCACATTATTGATGTCTTGCCTTACTGACTCTGCTTTTGGAGTCAGTTCATAGCCGTATTTCTTGCGCACCAGTAATTCGTCATTAAAGAAAACTCTCATTTTTTGCAGTGCTCGACTTACCGCAGACTGGCTCATATTTAAAGCCATAGCGGTGTTAGATACATGCTTCTCTTCGAGCAAGTGCTTTAAAACAAAGAGCAAATTCAGATCAATTTGAGATAAGTTCACGTCAATACCACCCATCAAGCTTCCAGTAGGTGGTATAGTACATAAATCTCTAGAGTTTGTGGTAAGTGTTTTCGATACTACAAGGCACTATTGAAACACAAGTCTGGTAGCAGGACAGTTTCCGTGCTAACACGAAAAGGGGCAAAAGTGTGTTTCAGTTCTTAAATGGGGAAGTGTTTTCCTCATATACCTCAACCAATACAGCTAGCCTTTCAAGTTTACAAATTAGTCTTATATTTGCTTTATCGAAAGGCATTGAGGTTACTTACCTTGGCGAGATTTTTTAAAGTACTCAATACTGTGTTGTATACGACATTCAACACTTGTACTGTTTCCCTAACGCCAGAGCTATTCATTGACATATCAACAGTTTTTTCTTTTACATCTGGCTTGCGGGCTTCGTAAACGTAATCGAGTTAAAGCTCTTTCGACACTCGATACATCTGGAGCGAGGAGAGCCAGAATGCCCTTTTCCATGTTCACGAACGGGCTCTGTTTTATTACAGAAACGATATTGAACTTGGATAGTAACCATGAGTTAAAAACATCAGAAATCAGGTGGCTATATTAACATCTATCAACCGATTTGAGTTATGACCAATAAAAGGATAGTTAGGTTTTTATTGCGTAAATTATCGGTAAGATGAAGTCATATAACAGGCAATATTTCAGGTGTGTAGAATTATTCTATTTTAGGGATTTTGCTCTAAGTCTAAATGAATCTTTGCATTTCAATTTCAATAAAGCTTGGTTATTGATCATGTTTCTGAGTATGCGAATTATTATCAGTTATGCATATGATTGCTCATTGTCTAGTTTGACTTGTGTAACGTCACTTCAGCACGCACTACGCTGATTGTCTGTGTTTTCGTGTTGACAGTTTGGTACTAGGTAAAAATCAACAAGACTATGATTTCGAGGAACATTTTATGTTAAAGAAACTACTAAGTTGTTGTATCACCTCCGCGCTCTGTTTTCATTCTTCTCTCGCTTTTTCGCAACCCAATGAGCTTGCGGACAGTGCAGAGTTACAACAAGCTCCCAACACATTGCCTGCCACTTTGATGCTTGCACCGGACGACATCGCCATTGCAGATCGCTATATTGTGGTATTTCAACAGCCGCAAATGATGGTGAGCAATTCAACGGAATTCGAGCAATTCACGCAACAATCCGTAGACCGCATGTCTGGTTTGTATTCGATACAAGTGGAGTCGGTTTTTGACCACTCGATAAGTGGATTTGTCGCTAACTTGAGTCCTGAGCAACTAAAAGATCTGCGTTCTGATCCTCGTGTGGACTACATTGAGCAAGACAGAATCCTATCGCTTGACCCAATAGTCTCGGCAGACGCAAATCAAACCAATGCCATTTGGGGACTAGACCGAATCGACCAACGAAACTTGCCACTCGATAACAACTACAGTGCCAACTTTGATGGGACTGGGGTAACGGCTTATGTTATCGATACTGGTGTGAATAACGCGCATGTTGAGTTCGGTGGTCGCTCAGTTTCAGGGTATGACTTTGTCGATAACGATGCAGATGCAAGTGACTGTAATGGACACGGCACACACGTAGCGGGCACCATTGGCGGCAGCTTGTATGGTGTTGCGAAAAACGTCAACCTTGTCGGCGTGAGAGTATTGAGCTGTACCGGATCGGGTTCTACTTCTGGTGTTATTGCCGGTGTGGACTGGGTGGCTGCGAACGCTTCCGGACCTTCAGTCGCCAACATGAGTTTAGGCGGCGGTCAATCCGTCGCTCTGGATAGTGCGGTGCAAAGTGCGGTTCAGTCAGGTGTCAGCTTTATGCTAGCAGCAGGTAACTCCAACGCCGATGCGTGTAACTATTCTCCAGCACGCGTTGCTTCCGGAGTAACTGTCGGATCGACCACTAGCACGGATGCACGTTCGAGTTTTTCAAACTGGGGCAGTTGTGTGGATGTATTTGCGCCAGGTTCACAAATCAAATCTGCATGGTATGACGGTGGCTACAAAACCATTAGTGGCACTTCGATGGCGACGCCACATGTGGCGGGTGTAGCAGCATTGTATCTTCAAGAAAACAGTTCACTGTCTCCAAGCCAAGTAGAGGCCTTGATCGTTAGCCGCGCAACTAGCGGAAAAGTGACGGACACAAGAGGCAGCGTGAACAAGCTACTTTATAGCTTAACGGATGCAGATTGTGGCCAAGACTGCGGTGGCCCAGATCCAACACCGGACCCAGAAGGCAAATTAACCTCGGGCGTGCCAGTAAGTGGTTTAAGTGGTTCAACTGGTCAAGTAGCGTATTACTATGTTGATGTAGAAACTGGGCAGCGCTTAACCGTACAAATGTATGGTGGCAGTGGCGATGCGGATTTGTATCTCCGTTTTGGAGCAAAACCAGCACTGAATGCATGGGACTGCCGACCTTTCAAATACGGTAACAATGAAACATGTACGGTCAGTGCGACGCAAAGTGGACGTTATCACGTCATGATTCAAGGTTACTCAAACTATAGCGGTGTCAGCATTCAAGCGAGCTACTAGTTATTCTTCTCTTTACTAAAAGAGAACAAAGCCCGCTTTTCGGTGGGCTTTTCTTTTGGGAATACGGTGCTTTAGGGAATGCAGTGTTTAAGAGGAGACGCTATTCAAACGTATTGGCCTTTTGCTTCAAAAACTCAACTCGAAGCGGCATCGAAGCTTTCTATTAGTTAGTAGTACTCGCATAAGTCGGGTTCCTCAAACAAAAAAGCCCTTTACATAAGTAAAAGGCATTTTTATTTTAGATTTTGATTAACGAGCTATAATACCAACCCACCGTCAATCTTGAGCACTTGGCCTGTGATGTAGGCGCTCTTGTCTGAGGTTAGGAAAGAGACGCCACTGGCAATATCTTGAACTGAGCCCATGCGCCCTAATGGGGTTTTGCCTTCCATCATTTGAATGACTTTCTCTGGCAGGTTCTTGGTCATGTCGGTGGCGATAAAGCCTGGCGCGACACAGTTGACGCGTATCTGTGCACCCTTTCTTGAAAGTTCTTTCGCCCAGCCTTTGCTCATTGAGATGACGCCGCCTTTACTTGCGCCGTAGTTGCTCTGGCCGATATTACCATCCGTTCCCACTATAGAAGAAATGCTAACAATACTGCCTGTGCCCTGCTCTAGCATGACAGGAGCAACACGTTGGGTGAGTAAGAACACCGCTTTTAGGTTCACGTCGATCACGCTGTCCCAGTCTTGCTCTAACATATCTGGCAACAATGCATCTCGAGTGATGCCCGCGTTGTTAACCAGAGCATCGATTCTTCCGTGCTGCTCTACAACACTTTCTACTACTTCACTGACGGCTTCGGCATCACACAAGTTGACTTGATAACTGCTTAGCTGCGCCGACTGACTCCATTCCACGGGCGCTATATCTAGCCCGACAACATGGAATCCATCCTCCAGTAATTGTTCACAAATCGCTTGGCCAATACCACGAGCCGCACCAGTGACTACTGCTACTTTTTCCGGTTTCATCTTGGTCTTCCTTAAATGTTGAGATTACAAATTCGCTTGTATCCCTAGCGTTTTTTGTTTTTATGCCTAGTCGCGTTACAACTGCGCTTCTCATACGCAGGGTCTTTTATATCTTATAAAAACTATAGAAACAGTCTGGGAGTCGGATGTGAACTAATCAAGGCAACTTGATGACTATGGCAAGATCAACGTAAGAAAGTGTGTTGGAAGGCGCAAAGTTACACGATTGGAGGGCTTGGATAGAAAAGTATTGGTCTGATTAATCAAATACTACTTCATCAGACCAATATTACTTGTCTCTTAATCTCTTACAAAAGCTGGTTTTGTTATTTTCACCAGAAAAGGCTGAAGCAAGAGATTAAACAACATGCCAGCAATAAACAGGGTGATCACAATACTCGCACCACTCGGTAAGTCATAGCGAGCCGATGCGGCAATACCCGATAAGATCCCAACAATACCAATGCTGATACTGGCGACAAAGAATCGAGTTCCCTTCAATGCTGCCGCACATAAAGCTGGAATCACCAACAAAGCAAATTCTAAATAAATGCCGGTTAACTTGACCGTAATGGGCATCAGAATAGCAAAGATCAGATAAAAACCACTACCGTGCATAAACGCAGGTTTTAACCAAACCAATAGCAACATCGCAGCGGTAATGAGTGCCAAAGGCCAGACGTCTGCCCAAGTCGCCCATAACAGTTGCCCATTAAGAATGCCTTGAATAAAGTCTCCGCCGTGTGGGTCTTTGCTCACCAGCAGGATTGCCAGCGATGCAGACACGACAAACAAGCTGCCAATCATGGGCTCTAAATGCTGCTGGTATCGTTTCTCCATAAGGGCGATCAAACCGCAAAGCATCAAAGACATCACCCAAGGGCCAATCATTTCGCCAAAGAATGAGCCTGAGAACAGCGCGTATTGGCTCAACCAGTAGTGGCTAAGTGCTGCCCCCAATGCCGCGACTTGCGCCACCGCCAAATCTATAAAGATGATCTGACGATTAAGAACTTGTTGCCCCAGAACGATGTTGCCAACTAACGCAATTAAACCACACAAAACCGCAGGTAAAAGCCATGCATAATCAGCCATGGCTCAGATCTTCACAGGAACGGGCGGCACTAACACATCCAGTAAATCATCAATGACTTGATCGTACATCTCATCCAAGTTTTCACCCTCAGAAACGGTCAATGGCAGTTGAATCACAGGTTTGTCAGTATGATCTTGCAACCAGTTCGCTGGACGCTGATCCTGATGAGAGGAGTAAACAATCGCATCAAAACTGTCAGCATCTAACTTGGTAAGTGATTGCAGGTGAGATGTGGTCGGTGAAATGCCCGGTTTAGGTTCGAGATCGGCAATCTGCTTCATTCCGAGCCAATCGTACAAATAACGATACGTCGCGTGATAACCGACAACTTGCTTACCCTTTAAAGCAGCCCCTTTCTCATTCCATTCTTTAAGCTTTTTACGCCAATGAGCACGAAACTTCATACCATTCACTTGGTAACTTTGTGCGTTGTCGGGATCAATCGCTTTTAGGCGATCCGTGACTTTACGAGATAATGGAATCATGTCATTTGCCGCAAATTGAACATGTGGGTTACCGTGAGCGTGTATATCTCCCATGCTACGGTCAACGTGAGCATGAGTATCTAACATGCGCACGAAGTCCGTCGCGTAGATCATGCTCGGCGCACCATTTTGCACCGCCGCATTGCTGCTACGAACTTGCAGCATAGGTAACCACCCCACTTCTAGTTCTGCACCCGAGCACATTGCCATGTCCGCTTGGCGCATCTTCGCAATCAAAGAAGGACGAGCTTGTACGTAATGTGGGTCTTGCTTAGCCGTTGTCGCTGAATAAATACTGGCATCTGGCGCGTGGCTTTCAAGAAAGGCTTTCCATTCTGGCTCACAAACGAAAATGTTTAGAGCCAAAGCAGGCGAAGAGATGATGGCAGCTCCTGCTGCCATCATCACCAAACTGCATTTATTCAATGTCAGCTTAGAACGCATGAGCACCGTGCGCTCCAAATGTCATCACGTATTGCAGAGTGAACACGTTGTCTGTCTCGCTGTCTTGGTTATCAATGCGAGTGTATTGCGCACGGATAGTACCGAAATGAGAAGAATCCCATGCGATCATCGCATCCATTTCTTTATCATTCAGCTCAGTGAAATGCATGTGGTCGCCGTGTGCATGACCATCGTAGCTTTCTGCTTCGCCGTAACGTAGACCTGCTGACCAGCTTGGGTTGAAGCGATAAACACCCGAAACATAGTAAGCGCTTAAGTTGTCTGGTGACTCTGCATCGTTTTTATATTTGCTGTCTACCACACCGTCTAACAGCATGTATTCAGCCGATAGCGTGAAGTTGCTGTATTTGTAATTACCGTCTGGTGCCCATTTCCAAACAAAATCAGCACCGTAAAGGTTCGCACCTGTCACTGCTGCGCCATGATGGTGATCGTGCTCATGCTCTTCTTCATGACCGTGGTCGTGATCTTCGAATTCTTTAACCTTGCCGTTTTCGTTACGCAGGTAACTTAAACCAAACTGCCAACTTGAAGATTCGGAGAAGTCACTACCAAGCTTCAGCGTCGTGGTGTACACGCCAACTTCAGAACCATCTTCAACAGAAGACATTTTGCTACCACTGAGCGCTTCTACACCAAGTTTTACGTAAAGGTCGGTTGGCAACACGATGTTTGCACGTACACCATCATCGTAGTAGTGCGAGCCAAGGAAAGTACGATAAGCAATTGGACGCTCAACAAAGCTATCGGTGTGCATGTGTTGGTTATTCAGGTAACCAAAGTCAGATAGGAATCGGCCAGCGCGCACATTTACACCATATGGCAATGCCAAAGTTTCGATGAATGCCTCTTCAAGCTCTAATTCTGTATCATCACCATGACTTTCAAGAACCGCGGTCAATGCGCCGTAAAACTTGTCGTCGATATTTGATGAGAAGTTTAATTCCGTATGGCCTAGACCAAAGCCTTCTTCGCGCTCAGAATTATGACGTTGGCCATCTTGGTAGTAGCCATCAACAACAACACCAATCTGTGGGTTCGATAGTGTGTCGGCAAAAACAGGGGATGCAAAAATGCTACCGATCACGAGAGACACCAATTTCTTATTCACTACTTTTTCCTTTTTGTTATGTTATAACATTTAATTTTTCGATGTTATAATATAACAATTCTCATTACACAAGCGGAAATTTAAATTAGGCTCCGATTTCATGTTCGTACTCAATCCATGAATTGGGCTATCAACAAATGAATCAATTGATGTTTTTTATACGTATACTAATGAGAATTAGTAATTAAATAAGTAACGGAATTTCAATATGTTGAATATGGATTTTTCAAAAAGAATCGTGATAGATACTGCTCAACAGGAATGGATCGCCAGCCCTTCCAAAGGTGTGTGGCGCAAACCTTTGGAACGAGAAGCCGAAGAATCAGGGCATACCACCAGCGTCGTTAAGTACGAGCCAAATTCGCAGTTTTCGACTCATCCTCACCCTCAAGGAGAAGAAATATTGGTGCTCGAGGGGGTATTCTCTGACGAATACGGTGACTACCCTGCCGGCACTTACCTTCGTAACCCTCCAGGAAGTCAACACGCACCATTTAGCGAAGAAGGCTGTGTGATTTTAGTTAAACTAAATCAGTTCGAATCTGAGGATCTTGAAACAGTTCGCATTAATACAAACCAAGCGAGCTGGCAGAGTGGTGTCGGTGGGTTGCAAGTCATGCCGCTGCATAATTTTGAGCACGAACATGTCGCGTTGGTTAAATGGCCAAAAGGTGAGAAGTTTCAACCACACCGTCACTTTGGTGGTGAAGAAATTTTCGTATTGTCAGGAGAGTTTAGAGACGAGCTAGGTACCTATCCCGCTCTCTCTTGGATTCGAAGCCCACATATGAGCGAGCATTTTCCTTTTGTAGAGCAAGAAACGATCATTTGGGTAAAAACTGGTCACCTGCCGCTCCAAGCTCCTGCTCAGCACTCCTAATGTTTGCACACTTGGCATCGTCCATTGGAACTAAAATCGGCCCGCAATTTACGAGCCGATGATCATTTCGTCACTAAGAACCCATTATTCGCGAGTGGAGCCAGTCTTTGAGCTCAGCCCGGTTATGTTTTAACACGTTCATTTCGTGATCATCAATCGGGCTTCCTTGAAGTTCTAGTACGCGGATTTCCTTATCTAAAGCATTGTAGTTTTTAACGGTTTCAGCAAATGATGCATCGTTTTCGGTAAGCTGAGTAATGGTATCCAAATGTTCTGGGAATTCATGAGTTAATGAGTGATTTTCACCTAACATAGAGACCTCTTGGCTATTATTTGAGTACAAAATAGTGCCTAATTTTTGAGCACCACATGTATAACCGTAGCATCTAATGAGACGTTAATTCGTCGCACCGTCCACAAAAAGAACAACAAAGTTATTTTCAATTTTTCCTAGAAAGTGTTTTCTTTTTAGTCTCAATAGTCGAATGCAAAAGATGCCACTATGATCGTTCTATAATAACCCTCAACAATGAGAGCGATCATGCGAAAGACAATTCTAGTTACTGGATCTACTGACGGTATTGGTTTAGAAACCGCGAAAATGTTAATTAACCGTGAACAACACGTAATAATCCATGGCCGGAATATAGAGAAAATTCAACAAGTTGAGCAAAGTTTGAGGGAGATGAAAAGTGGTAAAGTTGAAAGCCTTGTTGCTGATTTATCCTCTCCCAATGCGGTAAAACAGATAGTGATGGAGATAACAGAACGGTTCAATCATTTAGACGTCATCATTAACAATGCTGGTGTGTACGCAACACCAAATCCAAGAACTAAAGAGGGTCTTGATGTACGCTTCGCAGTCAACACCATTGCTCCCTACTTACTCACTAGAGAGCTATTGCCGTTGCTCGGAGATACGGGTCGTGTGGTTAATTTGTCTTCAGCTGCACAAACAACAGTAAACACTAGCGCTTTACTCGGTAACAAACCATTGTCAGATGGCGAAGCATATGCCCAAAGCAAATTGGCATTAACGATGTGGTCACGAGCAATCGGACTAAAGCTTAAGAACACTGGCCCTATGTTGGTATCAGTAAACCCAAAATCATTCCTAGGTAGTAAGATGGTTAAAGATGCTTATGGGGTTGCTGGTGGTGATATCCGCTTAGGAGCAGATATTCTAACTCGCGCTGCGCTATCAGAAGAGTTTGCTCAAGCGCATGGTATGTACTTCGATAATGACATTGAAGCATTCGCGCCCCCACACCCTGATGCATTAGATCAAAGCAAAACACAGCAGATAATTGATACTATTGAATTAATCTTAAGCAAACTCTATTAATAACAATTAAGAATTATCTTGAGGTTCGTTTTTATTCGGACCTTAAAAACAATGTATTCGATAAGTGAAACTTGTTATCACTTTTCCGCAAACTCCCAATAAGGTGGCGTACCATAGTATTCAGCAAAGTAATCAATAAAGGCACGCACCTTAGGCGCAATTAAACGAGAGCTTGGGTACACAGTCCAAATCCCAGCATCCATCGCTAAAGGGTGATCTTCGAGTACTTCCACTAGCTGACCACTTTGTAATTCTTGATAAACACTCCAAACCGAGTTGATAGAAATACCTAACCCGTTTACCGTCGCGTCTCTCATCGCATCACCATTATCAGTTTTAAAACGACCAGAAGTTCTTACATTGACCATTCCATCTTTTGTATTGAATGACCAATTATTCATTCCAACTAAGTTAATACATTGATGATTCGTCAAGTCTTGGGGCTTGTTAGGTCTCCCAAATTGTTCAATATAATCTGGTGATGCAACGATAATACGACGATCTGGCGCAAGCTTTCTTGCGACCAATGAAGAATCTTTCAACTCAGCGACACGAATGGCGACATCGAAACCTCCCTCAACCAGATCAATAATGGAATCAGAAAATCGGCAGTCCACGGTTAACCCTGGGTAACGCGCCATAAAACCTTTTAATGCGGGCACAATATGCAAGCGACCAAAAGTTGCAGAGGCGGTTATACGTAATACTCCCGTTGGCGCACTCTGCCCTGAGCCAACAGCTCCCCTTGCTGCCTCCACTGTTGCAAGGACCTCCTCCGCGTGAGGTAAAAAAGCCTGCCCTTCTTCAGTTAAGGAAACTTTGCGTGTGGTGCGATGAACTAAACGAACTCCTAAGCTGTCCTCAAGTTTGTTGATGTGCGCACTAGCGACAGCAGGAGAAAGTCCAAGCTCCTGACCAGCCATGCTGATGTTGTGTGTCGAAGCCAAACGGACAAATAGCTTTACATGATCGATGTTCATTTAATTTTCAATTATTTGTAAAAAATCACCATATAGAGCTTAGCATTTTCTTCCTTACGGATAGTAAATAAATACTCCAGTTAGAAAAAACTGATGGGCAGATAGAAGTCCAGCTCAAACGCCTCATCATGGCTAAGGAAATGGTTTTTATGATAGTGAACATAAGCGGGAGTAGAACGCTGCTTAAAGCCTGAATTCGGCAACCACTTTTCTAACACCATACTCAATTGAGGAAGAAGCTCTCCATATACCCCTGTTAAGCGAAAAACAGCATGCAAACCACCCGGAATCGTCATTTGATTCACGACACCGCGTACTTTAAGCGGCTTATCAATCGCCATACAAGCCACATAGCGACACTTATCGAGCTCAACCCAAGCGGGGTTGGAGTGATGCAAACCGTATTGAACCGAAAAGTCCCGATTCTCAGAGCTTGCCCACGCCTTCAAAATCAGCCACGCATTACGAATGGAACGGCTATAACCCTCATGCCGCACATAAGCCGCAAAGCGTTGTGGAACCTCCATAATTTTAGGTTCTGGCAACTCGCGTTTCGCAACCCGATGATAACCCGCAGCCACTTCTGGATCTTTTAGATACGGCTTTTCTGCGACTTGTAAATCATGCTTTCGCCACGCGCCAGGAGACATAGCGAACGTTGCTTTAAACGCTCGGCTAAAAGAAGATACCGAGCTAAAGCCGCACTTGTTAGCAATGTCTAACACCGATGAGCTGGTATCAAACATCAGTTGATTGGCGGCGTATTCCATTCTTGTTCGACGGATATATTGATGGACAGACTCCCCTACCACATCTTTAAAAATACGATGGAAGTGCTGTTCAGAATAGGCTGCTACATCTGCTAGCTCTTTAGCCGATAAATCTCTGCTAATGTCCTGGTGAATGTAAAACAGCACGTCATTGATTCTGGAAACTTGTTGATGGCTCACGGAGTAAACTTTCGCTTAAATAGCATAAATGGACATGTTTAACAGCATAAATGGACACACCAAGCTTGGCAATTTACCTATACTATTTCTGACATAAAAAAAGACAATTACGAGAAGCACAGCACATGGAAATCGCACAGTCATTACAACAAACTAAGTCATCCTACATCCGAGAGATCCTCGCAGCAGCGAGCGATAAGAACGTCATTTCTCTTGCAGGTGGCTTGCCGGACGAAAAAACCTTCCCGATCGACTTAATGAAACCGACGCTCGAAAACCTCGCTAATATGCCAGAGGTGTTTCAATATGGCGCAACAGCAGGCTACGCCCCGCTACTTAACTTTTTGACCGATTATTACCAGCTGCCGGAATCTCATTTGGCGATGATCACAACGGGCTCTCAGCAAGGGCTAGATTTGATTGCGCGTGCGTACGTAAATCCGGGCGATAAAGTGGTGATGGAAGCACCGAGCTACCTTGGTGCTATGCAAGTATTCGGTCTAGTGCAAGCCAACATCGTGACCGTTTCACAAACCGAGTGTGGCCCAAACCTAGAAGAACTCGAACAATGCTTTGCCACGCAGCAACCAAAAATGTTCTACGCCGTACCCGATTTTCACAACCCAACGGGCGTATGCTGGGCGCTAGAGACTCGCCAAAAAGTTGCCGAGCTTTGTATACAATACGACGTGGCATTCATCGAAGACGCGCCATACCGCGAGCTGCGTTTTTCTGGTGAAGCGCTTCCACTGGTTTCGGACTTCTGCCCACAGCACTCCATCGTATTGCGCTCTTTCTCCAAAATAGCTTCACCAGGCTTGCGTATTGGTGTAGTTACGGGCAAAAGCAGCTACCTTGAGCCACTCATCAAAATTAAACAAGGTGCCGATCTGCACTCTAGTATTCCTATGCAAGCTTTGCTGCATGGTCTACTGCAACATGACAACTTCGAAACGCACATTTCAACCATCTGTGCTCTTTACAAATCACGTTACGATGTCATGTTTGCTGAACTGCAAAAACAGCTGCCAGAAAGTTGCGTACTCAAACCCGTCGATGGTGGTATGTTCGTTTGGGTCGAGATTCCAGAATGCGACACCTTCGAACTGGCGAAAAACCTTCTCGCAAACTGGGTTGCTGTAGTGCCGAGCCCGGTCTTTTATCCAGAAGGTTCAAAGGTAAAAGCCGCTCTGCGTCTTAACTTTACCAATGCTACACCAGAAGAACTGACGACAGCTGTCTCTCGACTCGCGGATGTCCTCAACACGTTGTAATTGAACGCGAGTGTAAGAACCTGCCTTTGAGATTCAAAAAAAGTCTCAAAGGCAGCATCAAAAAAGTTCCCCAAAAAAATTTATATTTTTCCTTCAAATCAACTCTCTACAGTAAGTGCCTGTTTTCTCTTGAACCTCTCACTCATATAAAAATGAGAACTCAATCACGTATTTGATGGTTAGAAAAGTTACGTCTATCTTTCAGTCAAAGACATCAACTTCGCAGCGTTAATGCTCTCAATTTCAGACACTTTATCAATCGTGGCTTAGCGGTTGATAAACGACTAAAAAAGCATCTGTGGGCATACCCACTACGAAGGGTTGACCAGAACCATTCTGAATGTCGCGAGCCAATCTTTTGATTGGCAATTACGTCAGTGAATCGCACCAAATGACAGAGGGGTTATCAGGATGAATACTCGAACCACGACAGGACTCGTCACCATCGGCTGGTCCGTTACACTTTCACTTTTTACCGCATTCGCAGTGTATGCCAATACGTCGCCAAACTGTAGTGACGTATTAGCGGGCAACACAACCGCCGCATCGCAAAAAATGATGGTTTTATTGGGCGAAGACATCACCAAATCCAACCGTATAACTACGGTGATTCCAGCCGAAAACAATCCATTTGTGACCGAAGAACTGGTTTCGGTTTCTAACGACGTATCGCCAAACGGTCGTCTTTCACAAAAGAGTTTGGAAGAGATTCGGAAAGTCCGCTCAAATCTAGAGAAAGCAGCACAGGAAGTAAGCCGATTACAAGGCACTTTTGAAGTGGCTTTCATCAGTTTGATTGATGGTTACTGCCAATTTTCTAATCATAAACGTACTCAACATGCCAAAATCGACTTTGACCATTTGGAAGGCCTCACTTTGTATTCAATCCCCGCTTTAATAGCAATGGTCGATCAGTCGTACTACATGGCAAAGAATCGAATCGCTAATGAGCAGAAACAGTTAAGCGACATTGAAAAAGAGAAACAGAGGCAGAAACAGCAAGCAACTGCGGCAGCAGCCGCTCGTTACCAAGACAGTAACGTACTTGTAAGAGTCGAGAACTTTGATGGCGCTAATGTGATATTTTCCGTTACTAATATTGGTTCACAAGGATCATTGCAACCAAATTTCAACTCGTTTAATGCATATCGCACAGAAAGTGGAGAATTAATCTACAAATCAGAATCTTTATTACACCTGGCGGATACTGCAGGTAACACACTTGAAACAATGGGTATCGCTGAGCTCTCATCACAAGGTGGAAGTGACATATCGATCTCTCCTGGAGAAACCCGAAAATTCGTTACTAGCATTGCTTCAGAAGTCGCGCCACATACGCAGTTGAGCTTAGAGTTTCCAGCCAAAGTGCTTAATACCGAGCGAGACTTTACATTGTCGTTTTCTGATACATCAGCGGTGGCGACAGCAAACGTTAATTAACGTGAAGTAGCCAGTATTTGTAGAACGCATCAAAGACAGGCGAGCAGCGCCTGTCTTTCAATTATGATCAAGCCAATAGCTACTGTTTGCACTTGTAAGCATTTGCAAACATCGTCACTGACGTAGAAAAGCTCAACGGTTGATATAAGTACAAGGTATCTGCGCCTAAATCTGCCGCCTTGATGCGCATTTGGTTTAACGTACCCCAAACCATGTCTTTATCTGCGTGAAGCCAATAGTCGTAAAAGTGTCCTTCTGAACCGATCACGGTACCCATTAGTTCACAGTTTTCAATCGCATTCACATTGTCCCAAAGCACCTGTACTTGCTCAGATTCTTGAGTTGGGAACGTCACACATCCCGTTAATGATGCCGCTAACGCGAGAGTCATCACTCGCTTTTTCATACTTATATCGCCAAAATTTTTCATAGATGGCAGATTTTATGAATGGCTGATGTGATGACTAGCAAAAACTTTTTATCGCGTGTTCAAGCAGAATTAATGGACAACGGAAAAGATCCAAAAGATGATCATGCAGCTAGCGAGCAAAAGCCTAATCACTCAGACCTAGCAATAAAGCTGTATCTGAGATACAACAGTAACGATTAAATAGCCGCGAGGGATAGAGTTTGGTTGCTAAAAATAAGCTAATTCGCTACACAGCTACGGAAGTCGCTGATGCATTTGACAAAGAAGATGAGCTCATTAAACAAGTTCAGTCCACCCAACTCTCGCAAGTGCTATTGCTTTGGCAAGTAAAAAGCCCAACGCTCGTGCTTCCCGCGGGTAAGAAGTGGCCAGTGTCTAATGAGTTAGAACATGCGTTAAATACGTCTGGCTGGAAGCTCTTTTCTCGTAAAACCGGTGGTGCCCCAGTCCCTCAGGTGCCAGGTATTATCAATCTATCCCACATTTACCACTGGCCAGAAGGCGAGCCTTACAACATCAAAAAAGCGTATCTCGATTTATGTGCGATATTAACGGTTTTCTTTAAACAGCTCGGCGTGAAAGTGGATGTTCATGCGACGCCTTATTCCTACTGTGATGGCGAGTACAACCTCAACATTGGCGGGCAAAAAATCGTGGGAACCGCACAGCGTGTTTTACTTAAAAAAGGCGGCGGACAAGTGGTGTTATCACAAGCATGCATTCTGATTGATGCCGACGTCGAGAAGATTGTCGAACCAGTACGAATGTGTAATCAGCTTTGCGGTCACAGCGATGATATTCGTGGTGATGTCCACACACCGCTCTTCCATCATATATCCGATCGCCCATCGGTAGATTCGCTCTTTCAGCAATTAACTAGCGCGTTTTTAATGCATGCAAAAGCGGAGTAATGAAAGGATCAAGCGTCCCCCTTGCTCCGAAAAGCATTTGATAAACTAAAACTGCATACCGTGATAGCGATGTAAGAATGGGCATCGCCAACGTAAAACCATTCAATCGATCGACCAAACCAGTTATCAGTTTTGCCTGCCAAAAAGAAATGAGATCCAGTTCAAATATTTATCCATGACGGAATTAGTTGAAGCCTGCGCGTAAAAGCCTCAGAATGTCGCACTTTTCGCACCGATTTGTTTTTCGGCGCGTTGTTATCTAACTCTACAATTGAGAATCATACATATGGGTTTTACCTCGTTAGGTCTATCTGCTCCAATCCTTAAAGCTATTCAAGAGAAAGGCTACGACACCCCTTCGCCAATTCAGGCAAAAGCAATTCCTGCTATTTTGGAAGGGAAAGACGTAATGGCAGCAGCGCAGACTGGTACAGGTAAAACCGCAGGCTTTACGCTACCGATTCTTGAGCGTTTATCGAACGGCCCTCGCGTTCGTGCTAACCAAGTTCGTGCACTTATCCTGACGCCAACGCGTGAACTGGCGGCTCAGGTGCAAGAAAACGTGTTTATGTACGGCCGTCATCTTCCGCTAAGCAGTGCGGTTGTTTTTGGTGGTGTGAAGATCAACCCGCAAATGCTGCGTCTTCGCAAAGGTGCGGATGTGCTGGTAGCAACACCAGGCCGCCTGATGGATTTGTACAACCAAAATGCAGTGAAGTTCGACCAACTAGAAGTTCTGGTACTGGATGAAGCAGACCGCATGCTGGATATGGGCTTTATCCGCGATATTCGCAAAATCCTAGCCCTGCTACCAAAACAGCGTCAGAATCTACTTTTCTCGGCGACTTTCTCGGATGAAATCCGCGATCTTGCGAAAGGCTTGGTGAACAACCCGGTTGAGATTTCCGTTAACCCGGCAAACTCGACGGCGAGAACGGTTGAGCAAAGCATCTACCCTGCAGACGTGAAGAAGAAAGCACCGATGTTGGTTAAATTGATCAAAGACGGCGATTGGAAGCAAGTGCTGGTGTTTACGAAAACGAAACACGGCGCAAACCGTCTAGCGAAGTTCCTGATCGAACAAAACCTACCGGCTGCAGCCATCCACGGCAACAAGAGCCAAGGCGCGCGTACCAAAGCACTGGCGGATTTTAAATCGGGTGAAAGTCGTGTGTTGGTCGCGACGGACATTGCTGCGCGCGGTATCGATATTCCTCAATTGCCGCAAGTGGTGAACTTTGAGCTACCGAAAGTGGCAGAAGACTACGTTCACCGTATTGGTCGTACTGGCCGCGCGGGCGAAGTAGGTAAAGCGATTTCACTCGTGTGTGCGCTAGAAGCATCTGAGTTGTTTGCGATTGAACGTTTGATTCAAGAAGTGCTACCACGTAAAGAGTTGGAAGGTTTTGCACCAACCAATGTGGTGCCAGAATCCAAACTGGATACGCGCCCAATCAAACCGAAAAAACCTAAGAAGCCGAAAAAACCAAAAGCGCCAAATGCTGCAAGTGAAAATGCCCCAGCAGCCGAAAAGAAAGCAGGCAATGGTGCAAACAAACCTAAACGTCGCTTCAACGGTGGTAGCAACGGCAACAAAAACAGCACCAACCAAGGCGGTGCAGGCAAGCCTAAAGGCAACCGTGAAGGCCAAAGTCGTGCAAACAGTAAACCAGATGACCGCAAACCTAACGGCAACAAGCCAAATGGTAATAAACCGAATGGAAATAAACCAAACGGTAATAAGAGTGGCAACGCTGGTAAACCGTCTGGTAACCGCAAGCCAAACAATGCTAAGCCTGCAGGAAACAAACCGTCAGGTCAGCGCCGTAAGCCTCGTCCGCAGGCTGCAAACTAATCTGTAAACGGCCACCGATAGCAAATACAACAAAGCCGCTGATAATCTCAGCGGCTTTGTCTTTCTTAGAACACAGTTTTCTAGAACACTGCTTTGTTAAAACAGCCTACATTAAAGGTGTGATTCGAATATCTGCGATTTGCGCTTCGTTTTTTTCACCCTCAATACCACCAGCGTAAATGTAGGTTTCATTCGATTTGAGGTAACTCATATTGAAGTGGTCCTTCAACGCGATCTGATAGGTTTTTCCCTGCTCCAACGTCACTTCTATTGGCGTTGAGTAACGCATACCTTGGTTTTCACCAATATGGCCCATCTGCAAGTAACCTTGATCAACCACTTTACCTGCATCATCCAATACCTCTAACAGTTTCACGGTGTTCGTGATGCCAGTATTAAGTTGCCCTAGGTTATTGTTGTACCAAGCATCAAACTGGTAAGTGCCCGTTACAGGGGCTGTAAACGACTCTGAACCTTTTACAACGCCACTCTCTTTGCTCACCGTAACCACTGAGATATTGTCTTTGAGTGGCTGATATTCGCCATCAAGTTTGATGCGGATCTCTTCACCGACACAAACTGGTTGGCTTGGGTTAGAACGGAAGCCTTTATCGTTAATGCTTTCAGCCAAATAACAAGCAAAACCTGTTGGCGTATCGGAATAAGATTGAGCAATCACGTTCTTTTGAATCAGCTCGCCATTGCGATACAAGTTCACGTTGTACTTGCTCGTCACGTCAATCGAAACCGAATTATCAACGCTTTTTACCACCAATGTTGGCTCTTGCGGAGAATATACGCGGCTATCTTCACTCACATACGGTTTCACCCCAGAAACTAAAGTAATGCTACTATCTACATTCACAAGCGCGCCCAGTGTCACGTGGAAATGCCCCTCTTCGTCCATCGTGACATTTTCAACTGGGTAGTAACCTGTTTCATCTTTGCTTACTTCAGGCAAGTCAATCGTTACCGAGTAGTTCTTTCCTTTGAAGGCAAAGTTTTCCAACGTGATTTGTTCAGACTGAGCCAACAAATTATTGCGCACCCAACTTGTGATAAATGGCTTCACTTCCAACTTGCCTGTTTCGGTATGGATGCCGAATAGGGTCTCTACCACCATGTTCAAGTAGCCACCCACAGACCAAAGCTGACGCTGAGAGTTAATCACTGGGCCATCCAAGCTCGGATCTTCGCCATGATCACTATGGATGATGAATGACTTACCAGAAAGCCACTCTAAGTTTTCCATGTTGGATAAATTAGTTGCCGTACCACGAACCAACGATTGAATGGCATTGTTCACTGCTGCCACGTTTTGTGTTTGATGCGCGGCGCGCAAGCTGTACGCGGTAACAAATGGCCAAATTGCGCGGTTATGGTACACAGGCACGTCCGGTTGCTGAGGGAAGTAAACCGGCACGCCAAACTCACTGTGTGGGTAATTGGCCATGATTTGTTTCGCCTGCGCATCACTTGCCACACCACTGATGATCGCAAGTGCTTCGCCCAACATGTCATATTTGTCGACCGCGATGTCTTTGCCATTATCAAACAAATAACTTACGTACATACCGCGTTCGGCATTCCAAAACTGCTCGTTGATAGCGGTTTTTAGCTGTGCAGCCCAATCGGTGTATTTGACCGCGTTGGTTGAATCGTACTTCTCTGCCAACTTAGCCGCGAGCTGAATCGCGCGGTAGTGAGCCACGTTTGTCGATAACGCTTTGCTGCTCCCAATCGTATTGACATCGTTTGGCGTCCACGTTGAATACGTTTGCTCACGCCAATCGAGGAATGATTGCTCACCAGTGTATAAACCGGATTTCGCATCAAAAGCCGCCAGGCGATCGGCTTCAAGTGTATTACTGATCGCTTTGTAAGCGCGCTCAGCAAATTGGTTGTACTCTTCCCCATCTAATGCCGAAAGTAAGCGTTCAGCACCAAGCGCCCAAGTCGTGCGGTCGGTACTAATTGGCCAGCTGCCGCCAGTGCCCGTATCTTGCACAATCTGCTCGCCATCGTATTGCTGATCGGTCGTGTCGCGGAAAGCAGACAATTTGAAATTCAAACCATTCTGCACGCGAGTTGGATTCATCAATGCAAGCGAAAGGTCTGCTGCGTACGCCAAATCACGCGTCCACACGTAATGCCACTTCGCGCCCGTCTCAAAAACTTCCGCTTTGATTGGGTTGTTGTAGTTGTAATTGCCGTCTTTGATTTCAGAAACAGCAAGCTGGTCTAGCTCTTTCATCGTCAACGCAAACAACGCATCAAACGCGACATCATCCGACACCACTCGCGGCCCTGTTTGTTCATTAATCACTAAGCCTTGGTCGAGCGCATCACGCAATTCTGTCGTCGTTGAAATACCAAATTCACGCAGTTCAGCTTTAGGATCTTTCACCGAGAAAATCACGGTATCACTCGAGTCATCGTAATTGGCGAACAGTTTCACTTCTCTGCTCTGATGCCCTTCATGCACCATTGCAGGGTCGAGAATCGCATCAGAGTAGTATTTTTCCGCTTCTTCTTGCGTTGCTTTCGTCACAGTCATTGTCGCGCGACTTTCATCGGCAAAGCTCACAGAAAACTTGTAATACCCTTTGTCTTCAAACGTGATCTCAGAGTTGCAATCATCGTTCATACACGCTTCATTCGTGTCTGGTTTTGGCAGGTACTCTTGAGCTTTATCGAACGCCGCGGGCTCCTCAAAATAGGTGTATTGGATCTGCCAACCCGGATCAGCAATCTTGAACTGATTGCTACCTCGGGCGACGCGCAGTACGGTTTCGTACTCGTTATTACCCAAATAGTTTAGCTTGGCATGCTCTGCCGTGCCCCAATCCCCATTTAAACCACGTAAATATAAGTCGGCTGAAATAATTGGTTTGTCGACCGGCACAGGCGCATCAGAGGAATCTGACCCACATCCAGCAAGACCAATACAAGACGCGACAGCAAGCGCAATAAAACTCGGTTTCATGTTCATCCCTTAGATTGTTGTTTTGGCGACAGTCTAAAGAACACCCTTTTGAGGGGAAAATAGGAAGTCAGGAGCGAGCTATAGATAACATCTATACGTCAAACCCCAACAGTGATGTAGATCTATGAAATGCGCATAATTTCAATCAAATGAGATTACAGATTTGTGATTTATAAATGAAATTGTGCAAAATACCCCTCGTTCTTAGAGGGGAAAGAAAATGGACAAATCTCTGCAGCAATTTTTACTGGTTGCACGCTGCCAAAGCATCAGCGCTGCGGCAAGAATGGCAGGGTTAAGCCAGCCAACGGTAACAAGCAATTTAAAGAAGCTGGAAGAGAATCTCGGCGTGACGCTGTTTGAACGTCACCCTAATGGCATGGTATTGACCGAATACGGACGCATCCTCTATCGCCATAGCAACGCGATGCAGCATGAATACAACCAAATGATGCAAAGCATTGATGAACGGAAACAATACCAAGTCGGAAAAATTAAAATGGGTACTGGCGATGCGTGGTGGCCGCTGTTCGTCCAAAAAGCACTCAATGAACATCTGACCAAGCAGCCTTCGGCATCTACGCACGTCGAATTTGGCAACCACTTAGGCTTGATGGATTCATTAATCAACGAACAGATTGAATTCTTCATCGGCCACGAGATTGTCGGATTGTCGTCTAAATGCGATGTTACGTTTATTCCTCTATTTCAAACGGTTGATGCCTATTTTGTTTCCCCAAACCACCCACTTCTAGGGAAAACCGTCACCGAAGATATGCTGCACGAATACCCCGCTCTTTCGGTCACTTATGACGCTAAGAAATTCGCTCACGTCATCGATAACCCAATCCCGAAGCAAAATGAACGCGAAAGGCAGCAACTGGATGACAGACCGACTTACGAAGTGGATTCTCTGCTCGCCAGTATTGATGTACTGAAAGAAAGCGTCGCGGTGATGTCTTATACCGGCCACCTGAAACCGTATTTGGAATCCTTTGGCTTACGATGCTTAACCATGGAAAACGAACCAAACCCTGGCACCGTCGGGATTTATCGCCACCGCCGCGAAACCTCTGAATCGCATCTAGATCTGATTGCTGGCATCACTCAGCGCGCTAAATTGCTCAACTAGAAAGTCCAAAAACAGGCGAACTCTTTTCGGTTGATATTGGCGGCTTTGATAAATGACATGTAGATCCGCTTCAGCGCCTTGCGAAAAGGCGCTGAAGTTTTTCATATACCCATCCAAAACCGTTACTAAACGTTGTTTTTTGAGGTCTTGCTGAATATCTAAAATCGATTTCAACGCAATCCCCGCACCGTCCAACGCCCATTGTCGGATCACTTCACCATCATCAGAAAAGCGCTTCGGCGTGACCGTGATCGATTGGTGAGATTCTTCATCTTTAAAGTGCCACGTTTTTAATTCTTCATTGCTGCGGACCATGGCTAAGCAGCGATGGTCCGCGAGATCTTGTGGACAGTTTGGGACACCTTGCTTCGCCAAATAATCAGGTGACGCGCACAGCACACGTTGACTCGACGCCAGCTTGCGCGAGATGAGATTGCTGTCCGCTAACTCACCGTAACGAATCACTAAATCGAGCCCCGATTCAGCCAAGTTCGATAAATTGTCATTAAGATAAAGATAAGGCGTCACATCCGGATATTGCTCAGAAAAAGCCGACACCATCGGCGAAATAATTTGTTTGCCAATATCTCGTGGAGCTGAAATTTTCAACGTTCCGCGCACTTCCGAAATACCAGTTTGAAGTAAGTTTTCCGTCTCTTTCACGCTATCAATGATGTTCAGACAAGCTTGATGGTACATTGCCCCTGCGTCCGTGAGTGATACGTGGCGTGTGCTTCGGTTGAGCAGCTTTACACCATAGCGTTCTTCTATCGCTTGCAGCCTTGCCGTTACCGTCGCTGGAGATAAACCTAGCTCCCTTCCCGCCGCTGCCAGACCTTGATGTTTAACGATGCTGACAAACAACGTCATATCCGAAAACTTATCCATCTTCGCGCCCTTATTGTTTAGAGAAACTGAATAATCAATTCAGATATTACCCAATTATCAAATTAAGTCGAATCCATATACTGGCCCTATCGACATTGTTTAGACCCAGAACGTTATGTGACAGGGCAAAGTTAAACGCCGTAACGCTGTACAACGCACAACAACACGCCCTGCCCAGCCAGAGATAGGAAACAAAACATGAAACTGTACATTTATGAACATTGCCCCTTTAGCGCCCGCGTCCGTTTTGTTGCAGGCATGCTGAATATTCAGCTCGACGTCATCAACATTGCTTATGACGACGAGAGCACCACCACAAACATCATCGGCGCTAAACAAGTTCCTCTTTTGATCAAAGACGATGGTGAAGCGATGGCGGAAAGCTTAGACATCATCAACTACTTCCTTGAATTGGCATCTTCCAATGAAAGCAGCCAACCCTCAGCACCGGTTTTAGACTGGCAAAAACAAGCGTTTTTACCGCTACAAAAAGTCGGGTATCCGCGTTGGTCAAACATGACGTTACCGGAATTTGCAACAGAAAGCGCTAAACAAGCATGGCGTGCAAAAAAAGAAACCGAAGCGTTAAATTTTGAAGCCTTGATTAACGATACACCAGCGATTGCGAAAGAAGTCGCCGCTTTGATAGAACAAACTAAACCCTTGCTCAACCTAAGTTCAGAAAAGCAAACGTCACTGGTTGATCAAGCCATTATGTTTTCCATTCTACGCGGTTTTTTCAGTGCGCCCGAAGTGCAATGGGATCCAGCCGTACTTCACTGGATGGCAACCGCTCGTAAAGCGACCAACGTGCCAGTACTTATCTAAGGAGCGCATCATGAAACAAAGAACAAATAAGCTGTTTGAACCAGCTCAACTGAAAGCGTTGTCACTACAAAACCGTATTGTCATGGCACCAATGACTCGCGCACGCACCACTCAGCCGGGCAACATCCCGAATGAGATGATGGCAACGTATTATCAACAGCGCGCTTCTGCCGGGCTGATCATTTCCGAAGCCACGCAAATTTCGGACGATTCTCAAGGCTATTCGTTCACCCCTGGCGTTTACACCGATGCGCAAGTGGCGGGCTGGCAGGGTGTGACCCAAGCGGTCAAATCACAAGGCGCAGCGATGTTTTGTCAGCTATGGCATGTGGGCAGAGTGTCTCACCCAACATTCCAAAATGGTGAACAGCCTATCGCGCCATCTGCGCTCGCTCCGGTAGAGACGCAAGTTTGGATTGCAGATGAACAAGGCAACGGCAATATGGTCGATTGTGTTGAGCCACGCGCCATGACACAAGCGGATATCAACCGAGTTGTCGGTGATTTCGCGAACGCAGCCAAACGCGCTATTGAATCGGGTTTTGATGGTGTAGAAATCCACGGCGGGAATGGGTATCTGATAGACCAGTTCTTAAGAACCAATTCAAACCATCGAACAGACAACTACGGCGGTTCACGAGAAAATCGTATCCGTTTTCTTATCGAAGTAGTGGATGCAGTTATCGCCGCTGTTGGTGCGCATCGAGTTGGAGTGAGATTGGCACCATTCATTACGTTTAAAGATATGGACTGCCCAGATATCGTGCCAACGATCTTAGAGGCATCAAAACAGCTACAGGAGCGCGACATTGCCTACTTGCACTTGTCCGAGGCCGATTGGGCCGATGCACCAACGATTCCAGAGACGTTCCGAATCGAACTTAGAAAGCGCTTTCGCAACGCTATCATTGTCGCAGGTCGCTACAATCCTCAACGAGCAAACGAAGTGTTAGAGAAAGGCTACGCGGATCTTGTCGCATTCGGACGACCATTCGTAGCAAACCCAGACTTGGTCTCTCGATTGCAACATCACCATCCGTTGGCAGAACTCGATGGCTCAACGTTGTTTGGCGGAAACGAACGAGGCTACACCGATTACCCTGCTCTGCAACAGGAATGCGCAGAACAGGCCTAACAAAAAAGCCCCAACCTAGCTGCTACGGTTGGGGCTGTCACCAAACTAAAATTGGTTTTAGCTAGCTTAATCTGGCTAAGAGTTAAATCACTTCTAACGCGCCGCTGCGCCAAGGTTCGATAACGACTTTGATGTGATCATTTGGCGTCATTAACTTTGTAAATGCGTCTTCGACACCATCGATTCCCACTTTGGCGGTGAGCATTTTCTGCCAAGGCAACTTATGTTCGGCAATCGCTTGTAGGCATTGCTCAAACTCGTGCGGTTGGTAGTAGTAAGAGAATCTCAAATCGAGCTCTTTTACCGTCGCGTACGCGTAGTTAATGATTGCGGGTGTCGTATGGATACCCGAGATGACGATTCGCGCTCGGGCAGGGGCGCGGCGCAGAAAATCGTCAATCAAGGTATGCTTGCCCACACACTCATAAATGACCAGACGTGAGTTCATCGCGTACTGCTCACCAACGGCGATCTCGTCTTCCTTGGTCGGGTTGATCAATCGATTTGCGCCAAACTCACTAGCAAGTTGCAGTTTCTCTTCCTGAAGATCGACCGCAAGAATATTGCTCACGCCACGTTGTTTCAGTGCAGCAATCACCGCCAGCCCTATAGGGCCGCAACCGACAACCAGCGCGGTTTCTTCCGCTTCGATTTCACTGCGATTGACCGCGTGCAAACCGACCGCCAGCGGCTCGGTTAACGCCGCCGCCTCAGACGGCATTTCGTCTGGGACAGGCAGCAATAACGCTTCATCAAGCAGGAAGTACTCAGAGTAAGCACCATAAGTACCCGGAGTAACACCAACGCCTGCGCCATTTTGACTGAGCAACATCGGCACAGAGGTGACTCGGCTACCAACGGACAACGTTTGCTGCGTACCGGCACCGTATTCGACAATTTCCGCACAGAACTCGTGCCCTAACATCACTTGAGCGTGCTCACCGGATTCATCAGGCATCAACCCGAGCTGGTGGAATACATCAAATACCTCATCCGCGTGTCGAGTAATGTGAAGGTCGGAGCCACAAATGCCACAGGCAAGGCTGCGAACCAACACTTGTCCCGCTTCGGGTTGAGGGATTTCGACTTGCTGCAGGCGGACTCGGCCATCCTGCATTACAATACTGTTCATCTGTTGCATGGGGTTACTCCGCTAGCTCATCGCTTAGGCCAGCAATCGCACCCGGTTTGATATAGCGCGCAGTGAAGCCTTGCGCTTTGGCAGCGGCAACCACCACTTGCTCAATCCAACCTGCATCCATAATGTTGATGAAGTTACCCTCTTCGTCAAAGTTAATGTTCGCACCTTGGATCACCATAAAGCCATCAGCACCACCCGACTCTTCTGGACAGTGAAAGGTATGAATCGAACCACCTGGCTCATACAAATAACTACCAGCGGTTTGGGCTTGGTCTGGGTATTCAATGTAGTGCCAAGCGCCACTCAGTGTATAGAAATGCACCACACCAGTATGGAAGTGCTTAGGTAAAGTCACGCCCGGCTTGAATTTGGCACGAATCACCCAAGTACCGTTTTCTGGGTCAAGAAACAACGGGTAAACATCCACACCCGGTAACGCGTCTTTGATGAGCGACTCCTCATTGGTATTAAGAGTTAATAAGAAATCTTGGTGCTGAATAACTTCTGGTAATGACATAACTTACATCCTCGCTATTGCTGTAATGTGGCGTACTCGCCTATCCCATAAGTGGGTACTTAAAATTCTCGAAACCGTCAGATGCGCTAATGGTGCAGCCGTTGATACAGTTGGCTTTCTCGCTGACCAGAAACGCCACCACATCAGCAATCTCTTCTGGTTGTGTGAAGTTTTGACGCATCTGTTCTTTGCGGATGTGGTCCCACAGGCCAATCTCTTCGTATTGCCTTAACATCGGAGTATCAACGCGTCCCGGAGCGACAGCGCAAACACGAATACCCAATGGTGCGAGTTCTAATGCGGCGCATTTGGTCATCATATCGACTGCGGCTTTACTGACGTTGTAGGTAAAGGTCATCTCAGACGCCATTCGTGCGTAAACAGAAGAAGTATTGAGGATCACGCCCGGCGTGCCTTGCGCTTGGAATTGTCTTCCAGAGGCAAGAATGCCGTAGTAAACGCCATTTTGGTTGACCTTAGAGATCGGCTCAAAATCGGCAATTGGGTCGTGGTCAAGCAGAGGTTTCGGTGCACCGATGCCCGCGTTGTTAACCATGATGTCAAGCAAGCCAAACTGTTCAACCGCGTACTTCACCATAGCTTCAACTTGTTGGTAATCGGTGACGTCCGCGACAAAGGTTCCCAACTGCTTTGGGTCAAAACTTGTGTACATTTGCAGTGATTGTTCTGAAATATCGACAGCAAGCACTTTGGCTCCTTGCTCTCTCAGCTTTGCAATGATGGCTTGGCCAATTCCACCAGCTGCCCCAGTCACAATGGCCGTTTTATTGATAAGTTCCATACACCTTCTCATCCACGCGTTGTTGTTATCAAAATGTAACCTAGATCAACTCACTGACACTCACTTGACCTTTTGCGAAGTAAATTTGATACATTACGATTTACAACCTGTTAACATTTAAAAATCGAGACATGTATATCGTACGAAGTGGCGCTGCCGATAAATTTGATAGCTTGGTTTCCGAACTGGGGCAGAATCCGGTTGAGATTATGGCTGCCGTCGGGCTGTCTGCGGCGCAGTTTCGCAATCCCGATACGTATCTCGCCTACCCTAGGCTGGCTGAATTGCTGGAGGAAGCGGCTGCTCGTTGTCAGCAACCGCTGTTTGGCGTGTTGCTCGCCGAGCGTCAAAACCTACAGAGCTTGGGAGACTTGCCAATGCTGGTTTCCCGGGCGCAAACGGTCGGTGAAGCCTTGGCGCGGGTGAATGATTTTCTCTATCTGCATTCGTCAGGGGTCACTCTCAACATGACGCCACAAGATGATTGGGTACGGTTGTCGCTCAATATTGATGTGCACAGCGAACGAGGTATCGCACAGCTGATGCAGCTCAGTGTGTCGCATCTGGCGATGTTTATTGCCAGTCTGCTTGATATTGAAGCAAGTCACTTCGCGCTACATTTGACTCAACACGCAACATTGGAAGTAGAAAAAAGCAAGTTTGCCCAGCAGAACAAACTGCGTTTCAGTGATAAGTTTGACGGTATCCTACTTAAAGCGACTCTGCTTAACGCTAAGAACCACCAAGATGAAGACGCACTAGAGCGCCATTTTCAACAGCACCTCAAAGAGCTGCAAACCCGTTACCCCAACAATCTCAGTGACCAAGCAGCAAACATGATTGGCCGTCTGCTCTCAACCGGAGAATGCAGCGTTGAGCGCGTTGCAAGAGCATTGGACCTGCATCCGAGAATGCTGCAAAACAAGCTGAAACAACAGGGCACAAATTATCGGCAGCTTTTACAACAAGTGCGTCAGGATTTCGCCGAACAGCGATTGCATGAGAATATTCAGAGTATTACCGATATCGCGTTGCAACTGGGCTATGCAGAAACTGCGGTCTTCAGCCGCCACTTTCGCCGTTGGACGGGGAAATCGCCGAGATAATGGCGACAAGAAAAAACTCAGTTACAAACGTTTAAGCCCATCAGATAAAAGCATAGATAACCTATCGCTCAGACCAAAAAGTGTGAGGTGGGAGGGTTGGTATCGAGAATTTCAGCAATCACAGATAACCCGTGTTTGATGTAGCCTCGGTTTGTTTCTGCTCCCAAGCTGATTCGCACGTAAGGCATTGGCTGATTAGTATCGAGAACAAACGGTTTATATCCAGTGATCTGCACCCCTGAACGCTTTGCCGAAGCAACCAGGTCATCGCTATTCCACTGCTCGGGTAGTCTCAACCAAATGTGCTGTCCATTCGGGTGCGAGCTATAAACATGCCCTTCTAAAGCGGCTTTTGCTATTCGCTGTCGCTTAGCAAACTCATTGACTTGAAAGCGAATAAGTCGATTTAACGTACCGTTTTCGATCCACAAATGAGCGACTTCAAATGGTAATGGAGTCGCAGACCAACTCGTTGCCGCTAAACGACCAATCGCGTGCTGCAAAAAATGACGTGGGACCGTCAGATAGCCAGTGCGCATGCCTGGCGCTACAACTTTGGTTAAACTGGTGACATAGAAAGCTTGTTCGGGTAACAATGTGGCAAGGGGTGGGACACGGTTAGGTTCTAGTGCTCCATACACGTCATCTTCAATTACATAGATGTCGTATTGCTGCGCAATATTCGCTATCGCCTCTCGGCGTGCAACATCCATATGCGCACTAGTCGGGTTAGCCATGCTCGGTGTGCAACACAATACCTTGATTGGTTTGTGTTTACATGCCCATTCAAATGCATCCGGCGTTATACCAAACTCATCCATTTCAAGTGGTTGCAACTTAAATCCAAGCATTCTCGAGCGAGAGATCAAGCCATGATCAACCAAGTGACCACAAGCAACTACATCACCGTGTTCAACAACTGTGCTTAAAGCCAACGTTAAACCATGGCATGCACCATTTGTGAGTAATATTTGATCGGCACCTACATCCAGCCCTTGGCTACTTAGAAATCGTGCTCCTGACTCAATATGATGAGGCTGACCTGTTACCGGCTTTGCTTTACTGATCAAACCACGATTGTTTGTTTGCCCAGCAATCTCCATTAACGCCTGATTAAAAAGCGTAATGTGGCGATCGGTCACCACTGGATGTGCAATCGACATATCAATTTCATCCGGCGTTTCTTTCATCTCTTGTGTCAGCATGAACTCCGTGTCCGTACTTTCATCCACAAAACCTGATTTGACAAAAGTACCATTCCCAACCCAAGACTCGATCGCCCCTTTTTTCTCTGCATAACCATATGCATGGCTCACCGTTTGTACGCTGACGCCAATTTGCTCTGCAAACTCACGATGTGTGGGTAATCGAGTCCCCGGTTTTAGATAACCACTGCGGACACATTCGACAAGATAGTTACCAATGGAGATGTATTTAGCGGTGCCTGGCCGAATGATCGGGTTCAAAGAAATTGTCATGACACAATATTTTAATTGATTCATTTTTAACGCTAATTGTAACTTACATTTAACAAATGGCGAACTTTAACTCACAAAACGAGGTGAAATGCACAAAAATAAACCACAATTGTAATGATTGACATGAAATGTATGGGTTAAACAAACATGTTAAACAGCATCGTTTAATCCAAATACAACCCCAGAGGTAAATTGCAATCATTTTTAACGCAGATCTGGCTAGCTGGTAGAAGGTAGAAATACCTCAGCGTCTCCGAAGGCCCATAAGGCGTCGGATTTCTAACAAGGAGAAAATATGAGAGGCGTTGCTTTGCATTTTACACTGGATGAGTTCCAGGATCGGTTAACGAAAGTCCGGCAATCGATGGAAGAAAGAGAATTGGATGTCCTTATCATTCATGACCCTTCTAACATGGCGTGGCTGACAGGCTATGATGGGTGGTCTTTTTACGTGCCACAATGTGTCGTTGTTGGTCCATCTGATGAGCCAGTTTGGTTTGGACGCTGCCAAGATGCCAACGGAGCATACAGGACTGCGTATATGTCGGCAGAAAACATCACCTACTATCCAGACCATTATGTAATGAATCCGCCGCTACACCCGATGGATTTCCTGGTCGAAGCCGTACTGGCTCCGCGCCTTTGGGATCGTGGTCGCATCGGTGTAGAAAAAGATAACTATTACTTTAGCGCCACCGCTTACGAATCACTCACCACGCACCTACCGAATGCTCAACTTCTCGATGCAACTGGACTAGTCAACTGGTGCCGCGCCGTTAAATCCGATCAAGAACTGGCGTACATGTACCGTGCCGCTCGCATTGTTGAAAATATGCACCGTGTCGCGTTCGACATGATTGAACCAGGATTACCGAAACACCACCTTGTTGCCGAGATTAACCGCCAAGCCGTGCTCGGGCATGAAGACCACTTTGGCGATTACACCGCGATTGTGCCGCTTTTGCCATCAGGTTCTGATGCTTCCGCACCTCACCTGACTTGGGATGACAGACCCTTCAAGAAAGGCGAAGGGACGTTTTTTGAAATCGCAGGGGCGCACCGCCGTTACCATTGCCCACTCTCACGCACTATTTTTCTTGGCGAGCCTGACGACAAGTTCAAACGAGCCGACGAAGCCCTAACTCTAGGACTTGAAGCGGGCTTGAAAGTGGCAAAGCCCGGAAATACCTGCGCCGACATCGCCAATGCACTAAACCAGGTTCTCGATAAAGCGGGATTCTCACGCGAAGGCGCCCGTTGTGGCTATCCAATAGGTTTGAGCTACCCGCCAGATTGGGGGGAACGAACCATGAGTTTGCGAAACACCGATAAAACCATCTTGAGAGAAGGTATGACATTCCATTTTATGCCGGGGCTGTGGTTCAAAGATTGGGGGTTAGAAACAACGGAAAGTATCGTCATTACCCATGATGGAGCAAAAACATTGTGTGATTTTCCACGCCACTTATTTGTTAAACACTAATTTTTCAAACCTTAAGCTCTGTTGAGCCAGGTCTGAGAACTAAAAGGACTTGATATGCAAAAAAGCTCGATCACAGCCACCATAGACTTTGACCGAGAAGGTGTACAGCACGGCTTTTTAACGCTGCCCTATTCACATGACGACTCCGCTTGGGGAAGTATTATGATACCTATCACCGTGATCAAAAATGGTCACGGACCAACCGCACTGCTTACTGGCGGTAATCACGGTGACGAATACGAAGGCATCACCAGCCTGCTAAAATTGACGAACTCGCTTCAGGCAGATCAAATCCAAGGTCGTGTCATTATTGTACCCATGATGAACTTACCTGCGGTACAAAATGCCTCACGTACGTCGTTTATCGATAAGGGGAATTTAAATCGCAGCTTTCCCGGCAACCCCATAGGCACAGTGACCGAGAAAATTGCGGATTATTTTACTCGTTACCTAGTTCCTAAGTGCGATTTTGCGTTAGACATTCACTCAGGTGGTAAAACGTTAGATATCGTTCCGTTCGCCGCTGCCCATCGTCTCAACAATCTCGATCAAGAAGAAGCCTGCATATTAGGTGCAAAACTGTTTGGCGCACCTTACACCATGATCTTGCTCGAAATGGACGCCACCAGCCTGTATGACACTGCCGTGGAGTCTCAGGGAAAAATCTTTGTTACCACCGAACTCAGAGGAGGCGGAACAAGCACTCCAGAAACAATCGCTTATTCCGACCGTGGCATTCGCAACTTCTTGCGCTTCTCAGGCAACTTGCCCGGTGACTACGAACAACCAACCCAACCAACTAAGTTATTAGATATGCCTGATGCAAGTTGTTATGTGCAAAGCCAGCACCACGGCATCACAGAATACTTATTTGATCTTGGCGATACCGTCAAAAAGGGAGATGTATTAGTGAGAATCTTCTCGACCGAGCGCACAGGTACCGCCCCCGTTGAGTACAAGTCACAGCGCAATGGTATTTTCGCGGCACGTCGTTTTCCTGCTATGGTGAATATCGGTGACACTATCGCAGTTATAGCCGAAGACTGCGGCGAGATAGGCTGATTGAAAAGCCAACTAAAGAAATCAAAACAAATGGCATACCAGAAGCAAACTGGAAAGCACCTTATAACAGCGACCAGTCATCAGCCTTTATGAAATGATTAGTATTCAACAGGGAGACTCATAATGCGCCTCGATCGCTACGACGTAAAAATTCTACAAATACTTCATGATAATGGTCGTATCACCAAATCTCACCTTGCCGAGGCCATCAACCTATCCGTGAGCCCTTGCTGGGAGCGCGTCAAAAAACTGGAAGAAGCAGGCATCATTGAAGGTTACGGAGCAAAAGTAAATACCGATATTTTGTTCAAACGAACGTCGGTTATGGTTGAAGTTACGCTCAAAGAACACAACGCCCAAGCGTTCAAACGCTTCGAGCAACTGGTTCAACATTCACCAGAAGTCACTGATTGCTATGCCACGGGCGGTGGTATCGATTACATCCTTAAAATTCAGTCAGAAGATATCGACCAATATCAGCGGCTTATCGACAACTGGTTAGACTCAGATGTGGGCATTGAGCGCTACTTTACTTACATTGTGACAAAAACAATCAAACGTGATGCGGGCACATTCGAAGTAAACCAAAACGCTTTGTTATAAAAGGGAAAATGCGTATCAGGCGTGAACAGAAAAAACACCATATTTAACGGCACTAAAAAGAAAGTTCTGACGTTTTAAACCTCGGTATCAGAAATTATTTCGGTCACTTCTCCATTACAGTTTCATTATGGACAACGATGCTGGGAGAAGGACTCATGACAGCACTGCACAGCTTACACGCTGAAGAATTAAAAGCCTCGCACGACATGATGGCGATAATGAAAGACGTACGTTTGGTGAGAGGTTTAGCGTACGTGAATGGCAAATGGGTAAGTGGTGATCAATTTCATCCGGTGGATAATCCAGCAGATGGCACGGTCATCGGTTACATCACTAAGCTATCTCAGCAACAACTCTATCAAGCGATTGATGAAGCCGACCAAGCCTTTCGTCAATGGCGAAAAATGCAAGCAGAAGAGCGCGCTGAAATTCTCATGCGTTGGCACGACCTGATTCTAGAATCAAAGCAAGATCTTGCCCATTTGATGGTGATGGAGCAAGGAAAAACACTAGGTGATGCTGTAGGTGAGATTGACTACGGCGCATCCTTTGTTCGTTGGTTTGCCGAAGAAGCACGCCGCTGTTATGGCGAAACCATCCCAAGTCATATTCCGAATGCGCAGCTATCAACGGTGCGCGAGCCAATTGGTGTCGCAGCACTGATTACGCCTTGGAACTTTCCTAATGCCATGATCACACGCAAAGCCGCTGCCGCACTAGCAATAGGCTGTCCGGTGATCATTAAGCCCGCCAGTGAAACGCCTTTTTCTGCGTTAGCGTTGGCAGAGTTAGCAGACCGAGCTGGCTTTCCACCTGGTGTATTTAACGTGATCACTGGCGATGCGGTGATGGTGTCACAAACCTTGTGCCACTCCGATAAAGTCAAAGCGCTCTCGTTCACAGGCTCAACTCGAGTAGGCAAACTATTGCTACGCGACGCGGCACAAACCGTGAAGAAGTGCAGTATGGAGCTAGGTGGTAACGCCCCTTTCATCGTGCTGCCAGATATGGATGTCGAGCAAGCAGCCAAAGCCGCCGTGGATGCGAAGTTTCAAACCGCAGGACAAGACTGCTTGGCCGCAAACCGTATTTTCGTCCCTGACGATAAGTACGAAGCATTTTTGGAAGCATTTGCCAAAAAAATGAGCCACATCGTTTTGGGCAATGGCTTAGACGAAAAAACCACCATGGGACCGCTTATTAATCGCACTGCGGTGGATAAAGCGCATGATTTGGTGCGTGACGCGCTCGACAAAGGCGCACGATTGGTAGCGGGATACCACCAGCCCGTACCAGGCGAAAACTTCTTCGCGCCGACATTGCTAGCCGATGTCACCCCTGAAATGGCGGTGTATCGCGAAGAGAATTTTTGTCCTGTGGCAGGCGTATTGCCTTACCAAGACTTAGATACCGTGATTGAAATGAGCAACGACACTGAGTACGGCTTAGCTGCCTATGTTTATGGTCACGATATTCACCAAATTTGGCACTGCATGCGCGGTTTGGAGTTTGGCATGGTGAGCGTGAACTCCGTCAAAATGACAGGGCACCCTATCCCATTCGGCGGCGTGAAACAGTCTGGTCTTGGACGAGAAGGAAGCCGTCACGGATTTGAAGAATACAGTGAAATCAAATACTGCTGCTTAGGCGCTTTACCAACCGTCAGTGGCAGTTGAGGCACGAAATATGGATATCCAATTATTCGAGGAGAAGGATCATGAGTAACAAAACCCAACAACTTTTAGAGATCGATCGTCAGAGAGTATTTCATGCCTCAACCCACCTGAAGCAGTATGCGGCCGGGGAGCTTCCGGGAAGAATTATCTCGAGCGGAAGCGGAATACGCATCACCGATTCAGAAGGCATCGAGCTGATAGACGGCTTTGCCGGGTTGTATTGTGTAAACATTGGCTATGGCAGGACCGAAATGGCCGATGCGATTTATGAGCAAGCCAAAGAACTGGCGTACTACCACACTTACGTCGGTCATACGAACGAAGCGCTCGTGACACTGTCAGATCGCATCATCAAAATGGCGCCTGAAGGCATGAGCAAAGTTTACTACGGCATGTCAGGCAGCGACGCGAACGAAACTCAACTTAAGTTGGTGTGGTATTACAACAATGCTCGTGGTCTACCAGAGAAGAAAAAAATCATTTCGCGTGACCGCGGCTACCATGGTTCAAGTATCGCGTCCGGTTCAATGACAGGTTTACCGTTGTTCCACGCCCATTTTGATTTACCACTTGAGCGTATCAAACACACCATCGCGCCATATTATTATCGCCGTGAAGACGAGAGTATGTCTGAGCTTGAATTCTCTCAATATTGCGCAGATCAACTCGAAGCGATGATCTTGGAAGAAGGCCCAGAAACGGTAGCAGCAATGATTGCGGAACCAGTGCTCGGTACTGGCGGTATTGTGCCACCACCAGCAGGGTACTGGCAGGCGATTCGCAAAGTACTCGACAAATACGATGTACTCTTGATTGCGGATGAAGTGGTGTGTGGCTTTGGTCGCCTCGGCTCCGATTTTGGCTCACTCCACTACGACATGAAACCAGATCTCATCACGGTAGCGAAAGGGTTAACCTCAGCGTATCAACCGCTGTCTGGCGTGATCGTCGGTGAACGAGTTTGGAGTGTGCTAGAAAACGGCACCGACCAATGGGGCGCTATCGGACACGGTTATACCTACTCTGGTCACCCAATGGGAGCGGCAGCCGCGAACTGCAACCTCGATATCATTGAACGTGAAGGCTTAGTGCAAAACGCGGCCGAAGTCGGCGCTTACTTGCAGCAACGTATGGCAGAGACGTTTAACGATCATCCATTAGTCGGTGATACTCGTGGCGTTGGCTTGTTGCATGCGTTGGAGTTTTCTTCAGACAAGCTTCGCCGAGCACACTTTGATCCAAACTTGAAAGTAGGCCCGCAAATCGCGGCGGCCTGTTTAGAGCAAGGCTTAATCGCTCGCGCTATGCCACATGGTGACATCCTCGGTTTTGCTCCACCGCTTATCGCGAATCGCAACGATATAGACACCATTGTCGACAAAGCGCATCAAGCGGTAAACAAAGTGATGGATAACCTCGTCACATCTAAACAGTGGCAACCATAACCCACCTAGATTTCAGTAATGCTCGCGGGCTTTGGAGAAGGCCCGCTTTGCACTTTCCATTAAAGAGATAACAAGCCAACCAAACATTTTAGACCCATAGAAAGCACTATTATTTACTACAAGTGGCAATAGTGGGTAAAATGCCCAAAATTGCGCACTAACTGGATAAAACATGGCAAAACTTACCCTTCAAGAACAAATGCTGAAAGCTGGCTTAGTTAATGAAAAGAAACTAAAGAAAGCGAAGAAAGGCTCTAAAAAATCACGCGTTCAAGCACGCGAAGTAAAAGCGGCGGTTGAAGAGAATAAACGCCAACAGTTAGAGCGTGATAAACAATTGAGCGAGCAACAAAATGCTGAGCGATTAAATAAAGAGATCAAAGCGCAGATCAATCAATTGATTGAGATGAACAAGATCGACTTAAAAGATGGCGACATCAAATACAACTTCACTCACGGTACGCTAGTGAAATCACTTTATGTAGATTCACTTATCCGCGAGCAGTTGATCAAAGGTATTTTGGCAATCGCAATTGTTGGTGAAAGCTATGTTGTCATTCCACGTGGAGTAGCGAATAAAATTACTCAACGTGATGAGTCCGTAATCATCGAACAAAAAGAACCTGAATCGGACATTCCAGCAGAAGACGATCCATACGCAGATTTCGTCGTGCCTGACGATTTGATGTGGTAACAATAAATTAATCGATACATCAACGAAAAGAGCCGCTAATGTAACATCAGCGGCTTTTTTTATAGAAAAATAATCTACAGAGATGATGTTTTGTTATTGCTTACTTAGAAGCAAATTCGCACCTGATGCAGCTAAAAACAACGAACATCCGCGATTGAAACGTTTCGCCATTTTTGGATTTGAAAACCAGTGTCTCAAGTACAAACCAAAGATGGCATAGATTGAAATGGCGACCATTTCTAATATCAAAAACGTCGAGCCAAGGGCAAAAAACTGCTCTTGAACGTTGGCATTGGCATCAACAAATTGCGGCAAGAATGCAGTAAAAATAAGAATCGCTTTCGGGTTGCCAGCAGCAAGCGTAAATTCTTGCTTCGCAAGTCCTGCGTAATTGCGCGAATTGTCCAAGTCAGAGATCGGACTGGACTCTGAACGCCAAAGGTTGAACGCAATCCACAGTAGATACAGCGCCCCTACCAGCTTTATTGCCAAAAATAGCATTTCTGACGTATACAAAATCACAGCCAGACCTGATGCAGACAACGCAATCATTGCTGAAAAAGCGGCAATTCTGCCTAAACTGGCCGTAAACGCGGCCCTAAAGCCGTAACAACGCGCATTATTCATTGCCAATAAATTGTTTGGGCCTGGAGCCATATTTAGAGCGAAGCAAGCAGGAATAAAAAGGAGAAGCTGCCAAATATCCATAATAAAATGGTCTTAGTGAGTGATATTGATCGGTACCCTAACATCTGTTAATAAAGTGAGTAAACCACAAACCGATCTTAAAGCAACTCAGCATCAAATCGTGCCGTGCGAGCTTGAACTAACGTGCAGTTCGTTTCAGCCATCAGCTCCGCTAAGGTGATGTTTGGGTTTTGTCTCACCAAACGTATCAACTTCACGTCCAAAGGTTCCAATTTGTCTTGGTGAGCAAGTAGAGCTTGTTCGATTTTGTTGATCGCAAATCGCATCGTCTCTGCTTCTTCGTTTTTGAGATGCTCTAAAAACGCTTTTACATCCAAAGCCTCGCCTGAGATTTGCCAGTGACGAGATCGTCTAATTCTCTTAAGATCGCACTGTTTTTCTGCTGCGAGTGTTTTCGCTCGCTTGGCATGGTCACCCCCAATACGGTGAATCAAGGATGGGAGCGAAATCGTAATCTTCGTTTCTTTCATGGCTTTTTCTTTCATCGCCTTAGCCCTCAACCACCGACACATTCTCGCCAACCCAAGCCAACAACTGTTTTGCCGCTTTGGATAACACCTGATTTTGACGCACGATGTAGCCGAAATCAGTGTTTGGAAAACTTGGCAAAGGCGTAACTTCACGAGAAAGCTTTAATCTCGGATCGAGCGAGAAATCCGGCACAATAGCAGTCCCAAACCCTGCTTCCGCCCAGTCAATTTGTGCTTCCACACTGCCCACTTCCATCACGCGATGCTTAGGCAGATTTAGTTCAGGTAAAGACGCATCAATCAGCTCTCGGGTTCGAGTATCGTGCCCTAGCAGGATCAGCGTCTGGCTCTCTTTTCGATTGTCTTGCCACTCAAAAATGTTATCGCCAAACGCACACCAGTGAATCTGCGTGAGAGGCGTAAAATGCAGCGGTTGACTCTCTTTTTGTGCGATAACAAAGCCGATATCGGCACGCGCACTTTTCACCAAATCCACCGCTTGAGAAGATGTGGTGTTGAACAATGCCAAGTCGATCCCCGGATATTCACTTTTGAATTGCTGAAATGGTTTGATAAGCAGTAAACGTGAAACAATATCGCTCGCCGCAATAGAAAGCGTCCCCTGCGTAAGATCGTTGATGGCATTGAGATCCGACTGACAAATTTGCAGCTCATTGAGCATCCGCTGCGCCGTAGCTAACAAACGCTTCCCCGCTTGCGTCAACTGCACGGGATTTCGCTCAATCAATTTCGTGCGCGTGGCTTGCTCCAACTGCTTGATATGCAAACTTACGTTCGGCTGCGTCATGTGCAGTTCCGTCGCTGTTTTGCCGAAATGTTTTACCTCTGCAAGAGTTACGAAGGTTCGCAGCCAGTTCAAATCTAACATTGCCAATTCCGATATGAAATTCTTATCAAGTTAATGAGTATAATTAATTTCTCTTATTATGGCGAACGTCTTAAGATTTTTGCATCTGTTTTTGGAGATTAAATTATGTCGTCTATCGTTGTTGTGGGTGCAAACTGGGGTGATGAAGGCAAAGGCCGCATCGTTGACTTTTTGGCAGAGCAAGCTTCTGCGAGCATTCGTTTCCAAGGTGGTAACAACGCGGGTCACACCGTGGTTAACGATCTAGGTACGTTTAAGCTGCACCAGCTACCAAGTGGCGTATTCAACCCAGATTGTTTGGCAGTGTTAGGTCCGGGTATGGTTATCAGCCCTGCGTTGCTGTCTCAGGAGATTGCGGAAGTTGAAGAAGCGGGCGTAAAAGTGAATATGTGCATCTCTGATCGCGCAACACTGTGTCTACCTCTACACGCACTAGAAGATACGCTAGAAGAACAACGTTTAGGCGACAAAGCATACGGTTCAACTCGTCAAGGTATTGCACCTGCGTACGGTGACCGCGTAATGAAGAAAGGCATCCTAGTTGGTTGGTTGAAGCAACCAGAAGTATTGGTTGAACGCCTTCAATTCATGATGGATTGGAAACTGCCGCAACTGCGTGCACTTTACCCGACGTTCGAGTTTGAACAAACCGCTGAAGAACTGGCGAACTGGCTGCTAGAAGTTTCTGCACCTTGGCGCGATTCAATTTGCAACGTAACGCTTCCTCTAAAAGAACTACAAGCGAAAGACAAAACACTATTGTTCGAAGCACAGCTTGGCGCAGGTCGTGACCTTGTTTACGGTGAGTACCCTTGGACAACATCTTCTAACGTTGTATCAATGTACGCGGGTATCGGCAGTGGTCTTCCGGCACTTCGCCCTGAGCGCGTTATTGCGGTTGCAAAAGCATTCAGCTCATCAGTAGGTACTGGTACGTTGATCACTGCAATGGAAGAGCAAGATGCTTTCCGCGAACTTGCAGGCGAGTTCGGTGCAACTACAGGTCGTCCACGCGATATGGGCTACTTCGACGCAGTCGCTACTAAGAATGGTGTTGAACTGCAAGCAGCAACTGAAATTGCGCTAACTAAAGTAGACTGTTTGACTGGCCTTAACGATCTGAAAATCTGTGTTGGCTACGAAGGCGACCACAACGAAAACCCAATCTGGCCTCAAACTGCCTCTCTTGCACCAATCTACGAGAAGATGGAAAGCTGGAGCGAGGACATCACTGGTTGTCGTAAGTTTGAAGAGCTTCCAGTAGCAGCACAGAAATACGTTCTACGCATTGAGGAACTCATGGGCGTACCAGTAAAAATGGTGTCTGTGGGTCCTGGTCGTGAACAAATGATTATGCGATAAGATGTGAATTAACACATCATTGGCAAGCGGCTTTTATCTGTTCCGGGGTAAAGCCGCTTTTTTTTACACTGTAAACTTTGAAAAATTGCACGGTTAAATTCATGTTTAGTAACCTCATCACGAGACTCCTACCTCCTTTATTTATAAATCAATAAATTATAGGGCTTAACACGTTGTGCACGTTACTAGCACATCTCACTTGTTAAAGAAGCACGTCAATTAGGTTAACTGGTTGATTTGATATTCTTTAAGTGATTAGTTGATCACGATCTTCATCTGCAATTTGTTGAACTAGTACTCAAAAAATCTAACCCGCTGTTTTTAGGATAGATGAGTTCCCCAACATCCAACCTAACAGCAGGTGATTCCCATGACGAAAAACATTTTCCGCCTCAGTACGATAACCCTTGGTTTGTGCCTTAGTTCTTTGTCTTTCGCGCAATCCGATCTTCCGAACATTAAAATTCTTGCCACTGGCGGCACCATTGCAGGCGCAGGTCAATCTGCAACCGAGTCAAACTACACAGCAGGTAAAGTCGGCGTTGAATCATTGATTTCTGCGGTGCCGAGTATGACCAAGATTGCCGATATTTCTGGAGAGCAAGTGGTCAGTATCGGTTCACAAGATATGAATGATGAAGTGTGGCTAAAATTATCGAAAAGAGTTAATGAGCTACTCGCTCAAGATGATGTTGACGGCATCGTCATTACTCATGGTACGGATACGTTAGAGGAAACCGCTTACTTCCTTGATCTGACCGTCAAGAGCACAAAGCCTGTCGTGATCGTCGGTGCAATGCGTCCTTCCACCGCAATGAGTGCTGATGGACCAGTCAACTTATACAATGCAGTCGTAACAGCCACCGATGAAGATTCAGAAGGACGTGGCGTGCTAGTCGCAATGAATGACACGATTTTCGATGCGCGAGATGTGACAAAAACCAATACAACCTCCGTCAGCACTTTCCAGTCACCCAACTTTGGTGCTATCGGCTACATTCATAATAGCGATGCCAAATATCAACGAAGCCCAGAACGTAAACATACGACAGAAACCCCATTCGATGTATCAAAGCTTACTAAGTTGCCTAAGGTCGGTATTGTTTATAACTATGCAAATGCCTCCAATTTGCCAGTGAAAGCCTTTGTGGATGCGAAGTTTGACGGCATCGTAAGTGCTGGTGTCGGTAATGGTAACTTGTACCACACTGTGTTTGATGAGCTAGAGAAAGCGAGTAAAGATGGCGTTGTTGTTGTAAGAAGCTCCCGAACGCCTAGCGGCTCAACCACTTTGGATGCTGAAATTGATGACGAAAAATACGGCTTTGTTGCCGCTGGTACATTGAACCCACAAAAAGCACGTATCTTACTGATGCTGTCACTGACTCAGACCAAAAACTATCAAGACATCCAAAAGATGTTCCAATACTATTAATTCTGTCTAAGGTTCATTCGATAGAGGAGGTATACATCTTACCTCCTCTTACACATAGCGACATGAGCGTCTCTTGTTAGCCAAACAAGCGACGCTTCATTCCTGCTTTTTCCAGAATACGCGTAGTAATTTCCTCAACAGACAGAGAGGACGTATTGATATATGGGATCGCCTCTCTTCTAAACAACGCCTCAACAGTGTCTAGCTCCAGCTTGCACTGCTCTGTGCTAGCGTAATCACTTCCAGACAAACGATTTTCACGGATTTCAGTCAAGCGCTCGGGATCGATAGTCAGCCCAAACAACTTATGACGATGGATCTCAAATTCAGGCAACAAACGCATCATCTTCACATCTTCCGCAATGAACGGATAGTTCACAACACGTAAACCAAATTGCATCGCCATATACAAGCTAGTCGGCGTTTTTCCACTACGCGACACGCCAAGTAAGATGATATCAGCTTGCTCCAACCCTTTTAGTGTGATGCCATCATCATGCGCCAATGTGTATTCAATAGCCGCAATACGGTCAAAATAGGTGTCGGAATCTTTCCCCACGCTGCGAGAACGCTGCAACTTAGGCTTTGGTGCCATCTGAATGTCGTCTTGCACTTTCTGCACAATACTCTCCAACACATCGTAACTGTATGCTGGCGCTTCAAGCAGCATTTCACGTACTTCTGGAACGACAATTGAGAAAAAGACCAGAGGTTTGACGCCATTGCGCTGGTAGGAAGTTTCAATTTCTTTGACTACGTCAGTAGCTTTGTCCTGGCTTTCAACAAACGGAAAGGTTTTTTCGTTAGGAATGAACGGAAATTGACCGAGAACAACATGCCCTAATGTCTCACATGTTATCGCCGTACCGTCAGAAACATAGAACACATCACGACTTTGGTTATTTATTTGCATTTCTGTTTAATTTTTCAAAATCTTTTGAGTAGGATGGTACACATAATATTAATAAATCAGTTTGGCTTTCAGTTAGGTTCACCACAGCTTTAAAAATTCGTTTGAATTTTTTTCAGCCAGAACGTAATCGTTTGCCTTTGATATCAATCTGAATGAAGCAATGTATGGTCAACGTGTAATAACAGCCAACATGCGATTGTTTAGATCGATTTAAGTCCCCCTACTAAGCTGCAATGTTTCTGGAGAAAGACATGCAAAAGAACACCCTCTGGTTCAATGGCCTATCCATGGATGATGTCGACAAAGTCGGCGGTAAAAATGCTTCACTTGGCGAAATGGTTTCTAACCTAGCGAACGCAGGCGTTTCTGTACCAAATGGTTTTGCGACAACCTCATACGCGTTTAACCAATTCCTTGACCACGAAGGTTTGGATGAGCGTATTCACCAATTACTCGATGAACTAGACGTTGAAGATGTAGAAGCTCTGCGTAAGACAGGTGCAAACATTCGTCAATGGGTATTAGAGGCCCCTTTCCCTGCGGACCTTGAACAAGAAATTCGTGAAAATTACCAAGAACTGATCGAAGGCAATCCTGAGCTTTCAGTCGCAGTTCGTTCATCTGCTACGGCAGAAGACCTACCTGATGCTTCTTTTGCTGGTCAGCAAGAAACGTTTTTGAACGTGAAAGGCATCGACGCAGTACTAGAAGCAACTAAGCACGTTTACGCTTCTCTATTTAACGACCGTGCGATTTCTTACCGCGTTCACCAAGGGTTCGACCACCGTGGCATCTCGCTATCTGCGGGTATCCAACGTATGGTGCGTTCAGATAAAGCCTCGTCGGGTGTTATGTTTACACTAGACACTGAATCGGGTTTCGACCAAGTTGTCTTCATCACCTCTTCATGGGGTCTAGGCGAGATGGTCGTTCAAGGTGCAGTAAACCCTGACGAGTTCTACGTTCACAAGCCAATGCTTGAAGCAGGCGAACACCCAATCGTTAAGAAAACATTTGGTTCTAAGTTGATCAAAATGATCTACTCAGATAACCAAGAAATCGGCAAACAAGTTGATATCGTTGATACTTCTGATGAAGAGCGCAACACGTTCTCATTGAACGACGACGAGATTAAAGAGCTCGCAAAACAAGCAATGATCATCGAAAAGCACTATCAGCGTCCAATGGACATTGAATGGGCAAAAGATGGCATTGATGGCAAGCTGTACATTGTTCAAGCGCGTCCTGAAACCGTATGTTCACAAACGGAACAAAACGTGATTGAGCGCTACGAGCTACAAAACAAAGCGGATGTTTTGGTTGAAGGTCGTGCAATCGGTCAGCGCATCGGTAAAGGCGTGGTTCGCTTGGTTGACTCTCTGGACCAAATGTCATTAGTCCAAGAAGGTGACGTGCTAGTTACAGACATGACTGACCCAGATTGGGAACCAGTGATGAAAAAAGCATCTGCAATCGTAACCAACCGTGGTGGCCGTACTTGCCACGCTGCCATCATCGCTCGTGAGCTTGGTATTCCTGCAATCGTTGGCTGTGGCGATGCGACAAGCAAGTTAACCGATGGCGCAACCGTGACCGTATCTTGTTCAGAAGGTGAAACGGGCTACGTTTACCAAGGTGAACTTGAGTTTGACGTAAAACGCTCTTCTGTTGATGAACTGCCACTGCTACCAACAAAAGTGATGATGAACGTGGGTAACCCTGATCGCGCGTTTGACTTCGCACAAATTCCAAATGAAGGTGTTGGTCTTGCTCGTCTTGAATTCATCATCAATAAGATGATTGGTATCCACCCGAAAGCATTACTTAACTTTGATGCACAAAGCGATGAGCTAAAAGCAGAAATCACTCAGCGTATTCGTGGTTACAAAGATCCTATCGATTTCTACGTAAGCAAGCTGACAGAAGGTATCGCAACCATTGCTGCGGCATTTTGGCCGAAACGCGTTATTGTTCGTATGTCTGACTTTAAGTCTAACGAATACAGCAACTTGGTTGGCGGTAAAGCATACGAACCGCATGAAGAAAACCCAATGCTTGGCTTCCGTGGCGCGTCTCGTTACATTTCTCCAGTGTTTGAAGACTGCTTCGAGCTAGAAACTCAAGCAATCAAACGCGTTCGTAACGAAATGGGTCTGAAAAACGTTGAAATCATGATCCCATTTGTTCGTACACCAAGCGAAGCAGCATCAGTGATTGATTTGCTAGCGAAGTTTGATCTGCGCCGTGGCGATCAGGGTCTTAAAGTCATCATGATGTGCGAACTGCCATCCAACGCGGTCCTTGCCGATGAGTTCTTAAAGTACTTTGATGGCTTCTCGATTGGCTCAAACGACATGACTCAGCTAACGCTTGGTCTTGACCGTGACTCTGGCGATGTTGCACATCTATTTGATGAGCGTAACCCAGCGGTTAAGGTGATGCTTCAGATGGCGATTGACGCAGCAACAAAAGCAGGCAAATACGTTGGTATTTGTGGTCAAGGCCCATCAGACCACGACGACCTAGCGGAATGGCTAATGGATCAAGGTATTAGCTCTGTATCACTAAACCCAGATACGGTTATCGATACTTGGTTAAAACTAGGTAAAGTTAGCAGCAAGTAACACACGATAAACTCTAGCCCTCACACTCCCCTTGTGAGGGCTTTGTTATTCACACGTCATTTCACAATCAGTTCGTGATTCCTCTCTCAAGTTCGTCATTTAGTCAATTTCATTATCAAAGTCTGATGACCTAAAATGAATGGTATATCGATAACTCCAGAGAGAATTTGATGAAAAAGCCTATCGCACTCCTTACTACATTGATGCTCCTGGCATCCCCTGCTTATGCCGATTGGGATGAAATTTCCAATAAAATGTCTGAGCTTGGCGACGCAGTTTCTGATACTGCACAAGATGCTTGGGACGACACCAAAGCGTTTTCAAAACAAGCGTGGCAAGATTTCACGAATTGGTCCGAGGAAGCGATCAATACCGCAGGCGAATGGACAGAAGCCAGCATCGAGAAGAGCAAAGAATGGATAGATGCTGCCGACAAAAAAATTGATGAGCTGATGGAAGGCGATACGCCAGAAGAAGCTCGCCAAGCCGTGGACTTAATGGCAGATAGCGCTTTGCTCAAGTTATTTAATGAAAAGCCGGAGGCAAAAGCTATTTACGACAACGCGTACGGCTACGCGGTCTTTGATTCTCGTAAATTATCTTTGCTGTTTCACACCAACTCAGGGTCAGGAGTCGCAGTGAATAAGGAAACAGAAGAACGCACTTATATGAATATGTTTGGTTTGGGCGTTGCACTTGGGGCTGGCGGCAAATTTTACCAACAAGTGGTTCTGTTTGAGAGCAAAGAAGACTTTGATACGTTCGTCAACGAAGGATGGGAGGCCACAAGTGAAGCCTCTGCTGTTGCGGGCGAAGATTCAGAGCAACTTTCAAAACAATTTAACAGCGGCGTCGCCGTCTATCAGTTGAACGCTAAAGGTTTGCTCATCGATGCTAACGTGTCTGGTTCTAAATATTGGGTTAACGAAGAGCTCACTAACTCGCAGTAATGCATAGCAACTAATCGCTTAAATAAAACCGTTGTTATGCACCCTTATCAATAAGTTAACGGGGATATGATTCCTCAAAACTGAGCACTTACGCAACTTTCTCTATGGAAGTCACCAGAAGATGGCGACTTCCCTTTCTCGTTGGATTGCTTTTGGTTATGCTTGCGCAAAACCACCTGCAATTCGGTATCCCATGCCTGACAATAACTTTAATAATCTGCTAGCAGAAGCAATTTCTGCTCTTAACACGCCTAACTTTACTCCTAAACTTATGCGTGTCATTCGCACTCTTTTTCATTTTGATTGCGCAGTTATTTTAGGTTACCGAGAAGGTAAACATCCTATTTATCTCTACGACTCAATTGAGAACGAGCGAGAGTTACTTTTTCAACGCTACCTTACTGACTCATTTCAAAATGACCCTTTTTTTCTCAAACTAAACGAGACAAAGCAACAAGGCGTATTTACGCTCAAAGACGTGGCGCGTAAAGGCGTTGACTTCACCTCATACTGCGAGCAGTTCTATCATCAAACAGGGTGGAAAGACGAGCTTAGCATGCTAGTCGAAGTTGAATCTGGCCGTTGGGTCATGCTGTACTTCGGATATATGACTGATGGAAAATACTTTTCTCAGCAACAAATCAATAAGCTAAAGCCCTATTTCCCGATAATTCAGTCGCTTTGTCAGCAGCATTGGAAACAAACGGAATTTACCTTTTCTGAGCCTGTTTTTGCACAGAGTGCTTATTCTGGCAGTATGCGATTAGCCATTGAGCAAGCTTTAGCAACGTTTGGCGTAGAATCACTCACCCGTCGCGAACAAGAGGTGGCTTCGCTTCTCGCTCAAGGGTTTGACACCAAAGAAATTGCCGCGCGGTTACACTTAGTTCAAGGCACGGTCAAAAATCATCGAAAGCGAATTTACTCGCAATTAAATGTGTCTTCATTGAGTGAGTTATTCCAGCTTTTCCTCAATCACCTCATTCTCCATTCAAGATAAAAAACTGTCCCTTAAGGGATATATCGAGAAAAGGTGTCGCGTTTTAGTCTGAATACAACAACCACTAAAACAGACAAAAAGAATGACGACACCATTACTGCAAGATTTACAAGATCGTGGCTTGATTGCACAAGCCAGCGATTTGGAAGAAATTCAGACACTTCTCTCACAGCCACAAACCGTTTACTGCGGCTTCGATCCTACAGCTGGCAGCTTGCATATCGGCCACCTCGTGCCTTTGATTATGCTTAAGCGCTTTCAAGATGCCGGACACCAAGCTGTTGCCTTGATTGGCGGTGCAACGGGCATGATTGGCGACCCAAGCTTTAAAGCGACTGAGCGCAGTCTGAACTCAGAGGAAATCGTCTCAGGCTGGGTTAACGATCTTTCTAATCAAATTCATCAGTTGATGAATCACCAACTGACCAAGCCGATGATCATGGTGAACAACGCTGACTGGATGAAAGCGATCAATGTGATCGACTTCTTCCGCGATGTGGGTAAGCACTTCTCGATCAATACTATGGTCAACCGAGAATCGGTAAAACAACGCCTGCAACGACCTGACCAAGGTATCTCCTTCACCGAATTTAGCTACGCCTTACTGCAATCGTACGATTTTGCCGAGCTAAACCGTCGATACGGTTGCCGTTTGCAAATCGGTGGCAATGACCAATGGGGAAACATCGTCAGCGGGATCGATTTAACTCGCCGTCAAAATGGTGAGCAAGTATTTGGCTTAACTCTGCCGCTGATCACCAAATCCGATGGTACCAAATTTGGCAAAACCGAAGGCGGCGCAGTATGGCTAGATCCTAGCAAAACCTCTCCTTACGCGTTCTACCAGTTCTGGCTTGGCGCAGAAGACGCCGACGTTTACCACTTCCTGCGTTACTACACGTTCTTGAGCTGCGAAGAAATTGCCAGCATTGAAGCGCAAGACCAAGCAAGCCAAAGCAAGCCACAAGCACAACGTATTCTCGCTGAAGAAATGACGCGATTTGTTCATGGCGAAGACGGCCTCGCCAGTGCCGAGCGCATCACTCAAGCTTTATTCAGCGGTAATGTGCAACAACTGAGTTTGGGTGAATTAAAACAATTAGAGTTGGATGGTTTACCAAGCATTGAGAGCGCACAGCAAGATTTGGTTGAGCTGTTGATTGAGTCGGGCTTAGCAAGTTCGAAGCGTGTTGCACGCGAACACATCAGCAACAACGCCATCAGTGTAAACGGTGAAAAAGTGGCGGCTGATAACCCGAGTTTAAGCTTCCCACTGTTTGATCAATATTGGTTACTGCAACGCGGTAAAAAGCACTTCTGCCTCGTAAAGCGTTCCGCGTAGCAACACTCGCAGTACAAAACCTATAAAAAAATTCCCCTCACCACTTTCGTGATGAGGGGAATCCAAATTTGAACGATTTTAAGCCTAACAATAGGCAAAGACGTTGCTTATTGCGTTCTTAAACGTTGCCAGTACTTTTCGTAAATCGCTAACGTTTCTGCGCCAACATCATTAATAAACTCGCCTTTTTTCATGTCTTCTGATGAAGGGAAAATAGTACGGTTATTTTTCAACTCTTCTGGCAATTTGTCACGCCCAGCGTTTGTTGCCGACGCATAACCCAAACTGGTCACGATTTCCGCTTGGTTCTCTGATTGGTACATGAAGTTAATAAATTTATGCGCCAATGCTTTGTTTTTACTGCCAGACGGAATAGTGAAGTTGTCCATCCACAATACCGCGCCCTCTTCCGGCATCACGAACTTCAGTTCAGGCATTTCAACCTGCCCTTGGAATGCGTTGCCGTTCCATTGCATGCCGACCGATGTTTCACCGGACACGTAAGGGACTTGCGGCGCATCTGAGTTATACAGTAATACGTTGTTTTTCAGCGCAACTAGAGAATCAAAAGCCTGTTCGATTTCAGCTTCGTCTTTTGTATTCACGCTATGGCCATTTTTCTTCAGCGCCATACCAAACACATCGCGCACGTCATCGATCAACATGACTTGTTGTTCGTATTGAGACTCCCATAAGTCTGCCCATTTGGTCACTGGTTGCTCAACCATGGATTCGTTGTAGCTGATCCCGGTAATGCCCCAAATATAAGGCAGCGAGTAATCATTTTTCGGATCGTGCGCTTGGCCAAGTAAACCGTCCATTGTGTCTTGCATGTTTGGCACTTGAGCGTGATCTATTTTCGAAAGCAGCCCTTCTCGCCCCATTTTTTCAATGAAGTACGCAGAAGCAAAAACCACATCGTAGCCAGAACCTTTTAGCAATTTTAGCTTGGTGTACATTGATTCATTATTCTCAAAGGTCGAATAATTAATCGTAACGCCTTCTTGTTTTTCAAACGCTTTTAACGATGATTCCGGCAAATAGCCACCCCATGCATAAACGTTCAACGTTTTGCTATCTGCATGAGCAAACATGCTGAGCACAAGAGCACTCAGCCCCAATCCTTTGATGATTAATTTCATGGTATGCAATCCAACCAGTCCAGCGACGCGCTGGGATTCGGGTGCATAATTAGGTAATTGTTACCCAATTGAAAGAAAATTTAATTAATCTTTAACAGCAAAAATATTTATCGAATTTATAAAATTAACGCATGTTTTTAATAGCGACTGTGCATACCAAAATGATGAGACATTCCATCTTCCATTCGACCGCCTTTCCAGCCACCAGAGCCGAGTAAATTAAGCACATCTTGAGCGGTATAATCGGCACCAGAAAAGAAATCATGCGCCACGTCTGAGCGTATTGCTTGCAATTCTGGTTGGTTTTCCAAATCAAGATCTTGCGGATTCGCATACAACGCCAACGCAATTTTTTGTTGGCACGCGCTTAAGCTTAACTCGCTGGTGCTCGTCTTTACCTGACCAACCGAAAAGTACTCACGACTGCCGTATCCCACTATCAATCTGGTACTCATTAGCTTAATCACTTTCTTAATGCGGCGACGTTGTATAAATCTCAACATGTTTTGTTATTCCTGTATTAAGTTGGCTATGTCGTATTCTTTTGTTCGAATTAAAACACTCTGTTTTATCCGCGAAATTTCTCTAGCGCTTTTCGCGATGATCGGTTGTATAATACGATCCTGAAATATTTTGTTACGTTACCTCGGTAACCCCTGAGACTGCAACATGAACAACAGCAGATGGGTCGGCTTTATAGGCGGCACGATTGTCTTACTTAGTACCTTTATCCTCTTCGGATCTTCCGTCCACGCTGCTTGGTACCGAATCCCTGCGGAAGCCATTCATGGTATCGCCTTCACTTTGGCTTTTGGTTTAGGGTTAAACAGCCTGCTGGCGTACGCGACGGCAGTGATTACTCTTGCTGCACTATTCTACATTGGCTTTGTCGTTAGCTATCGGGTCCATCAGAAACTTAAATAGTCTTCTGTCTCAACCTGAGCTTAATAACGGATACTTGGTAACTAAAAAGGGAGCAAACGCTCCCTTTTTAGTTATCAGCATATAGATGTTCTATGCCCGCTTTAATCATTAAGGTGGTATACCCTCAACGACTGCTGCATACCTGAAACATCATCACCTAAATACTCAACCGTCATTGGAACGTTGACCAACAGAGTAAAACTGGAGTCACTGAATCTTCCATCAGCATCACTCTCCAAATGAACAAAAAACGCAGGCTTATCCGCAATCAATGTAATTCGCCTCCCTTCAATAGAGACATCTATATTGGCTTTCACTATCGGCAAGGTTTTTAGCTCGTGAGTACTAAACCATGTGTTGCTTATTCTGTCTTCACCGATTTGCGCTTCAACATAGAAGAAGCCTGACGTAAGTTCATCCTTCTCGATCAATTCATCCAACTGCCACAAAATCGTATTGCTGTCTGCTATGACTGTTTGTTCTAAGCTCCAACATTGCTTTTCTTCCCCTTGCCAATCTACCCACTTAAGCAGTGCGTTGACGCTTGCGGACTCTTTGGCATCATTGAGCAAATGTAGGCTCAACTTGCCTGTATGCTCGGAAAATACCAAATACTGCGGCGCAAAAAATCGCTTCGCATGGTAGTGCAACTGCTTCCATCGACCACTGTATTCCAAACTAGACCAAGAACTGACAGGCCAATTGTCGTTGAGTTGCCAGTACAGCATGCCGCGACAAACTGGAGAAATGGCACGCCAATGATCGCATGCAGTTTTGATCGCGATTGCCTGCTGAACTTGACTTAAATACAGCATGCTCTCGAATCCAGAGGGAAAACGAAAATAGCGCGTGAACATCTCTGTGATAATACTATTACCTCGAGGGTTCTTCTGATGTTGTTCGAAAGTTGGGGATGTAATATTCCAGTCTTGCTCAGGGACAAACCGCTTAACTTCAGCAAAAGATGGCCAAGATTGAAAACCAAACTCAGAGCAAAAACGAGGATTCACGTCAAGGTAGGCACTGAATGATTTTCCTGAATGCCAAACGTCCCAAAAGTGCATATCGCCTTTACTATCATCATGCCACGCATCACCGAAATCCAGTTCACCATTACATGGGGAACTTGGCCAGAAACGGCGAGTGCTATCTTGCTCGGTAATCTCCTTCTCAATCATGCGGTTGAGGCGATCGTAGTTAACCGTGTATTTGACTTTACTGCGCTTAGATTCGTCATACCAACCAATAGCTCCAATCACTTCATTGTCACCACACCAAAGTGCGATTGATGGGTGCTCCTTGAGCCTAGGGATTTGGAATCTAAGTTCTTCTTCTACCTCTTTTAAAAACTCGTCGTTTGATGGGTACAACGAGCAGGCGAACATCATGTCTTGCCACACCAACAAGCCAAGTTCATCACAAAGGTTATAAAAGATTTCACTCTCGTACTGACCACCGCCCCATACGCGAATCATGTTCATGTTGGCGTCAACCGCACTTTGCAAAAGGTTGCGATAACGTGTTTCGTACTCTCGCCCCGGCATTGCGTCAATAGGGATCCAGTTGGCACCTTTAGCATTAATCGGTACGCCATTGACGATAAATTCCATTGCAGAGCCGTGCTCATCAGCTTGATTATTTAGAGTTAGCTGACGCAAACCAATGTTGTGCGTTAACTTTTGCTCTCTGCAAGAAATGGTAATGGGATAGAGATACGCTTCGCCATAACCCGATGGCCACCAGCGTTGAGGCTCCAAAATGTGGAACTGGCAATGATAGTGACCACTTCCTTTTGTTTGAATACATTGACGCTCACCATTAAATTCAACCATCATTTCATGGCGTTGACTGTCCGTTTCCACTTCAACTACTACATCAAGAAACACACTCCCATCGGCTTGCCATTGCTGCTCTGTCGAGAAGCCTTTGAGCCAAAGCTCATTCACAATGTCGATTTGAATGGGGTCGTAAATACCCGATACCATCAAGCAAATGCCCCAGTCCCATCCGGAATGGCATTGTGTTTTGCGGATCAAGTTCATGTGTGGAATTTGGTTGTTGCCCATTGCCGACGGAATAGGAAATGGCAGTTTTTTTGCTCTTGCGATACCTTCTAAATCCGCCCGAGCAAACTCAACCCGAATCGTGTTAGTACCTTGCTTTAAATGCGGTTTAATATCCACACGTTGCTGGGTAAACATGTTGCTGCAAGTTAGTGCTAGCTCACCATTAACATAGAAGGTTGCCAAGGTATCTACACGAGTTAGCGTCATCCAAATTTGCTTGGCAGACAACGTAAACGCGTCGACTTCAAACTCACGTGAGATATGCCACTCACACTCTTCAATCCATCGAACTTTGTTTTCATTATCGGCAAAATAAGGATCTGGAATCTGCTCTGCTTGTAAAAGCGCCGACACATTATCGCCCGGAATAAACATTGGAATTTCAAGATTGGGACGCTGTGGCGAGGTAAGCATCCACTGCCCGTTAAGTTCGAAGTGAGCCATCGAGTTAAACCTTAGCTTGGGAAAAACATGTTTTCTCAATGTAATCCTGACAATCCCATGCAAAAACAAGGGAAATGTTAATTACATACGAAATGCGGTGCATTTCACGTAAAAACTCTTTCTTTTGATCTCTACCCAAAAATCAGCAACTTGGCTAACCTGTTAAAAATTAATCGAAATCTAAGGTTATATTTGCAACTTCGACATGTTAACATCATCGGCTTTTTGAACATCCTCACACTTTTCGTTGAAACGATGTGAGGGGAAATGCACGGCTTCATAGCCCTAAAAAGCGAAGTAATTATGTCAAATATGACGAATGCCGCCTCCCACACAGCGCCTATTCAGGATGCTGACTATTCTGCTATTCATCCCCCATCTTTACTCAAGCGCCTCGAACTCACCAATCCTGTCTTTTGGTTAAGTGGTAGCTTCCTCACTCTATTCGTTTTACTTGCTCTAACGAATACCGACTCTCTAACCGCAATGGTTAACACCGGCTTCGGCTTTGCTACTAAATATTTCGGAGCTTACTGGCAAGTACTGCTTCTTCTGAATTTCCTAATTGGTTTGGCTCTTGCGTTTGGTCGCACTGGTTATGTGCGCCTAGGTGGTCTAGCGAAACCTGATATTGATAACTTTAAGTGGTTGTCAATCGTACTCTGTACTCTACTTGCAGGTGGTGGTGTGTTCTGGGCCGCAGCTGAGCCTATCGCGCACTTTGTGACTGCTCCGCCTCTATACGGGGAAGCCTCACCGAAAACTGCCGCAATCAATGCCCTATCTCAGTCTTTTATGCACTGGGGCTTCTTAGCTTGGGCGATCCTTGGTGGTCTATCTTCCATTGTCTTAATGCACTTGCATTACGATAAAGGCCTGCCTCTTAAGCCGCGTACTCTGCTTTACCCTGTGTTTGGTGATAAAGCCATTAAAGGCTGGATTGGTGATGTTGCTGACGCATGTAGCATCATTGCAGTAGCAGCAGGAACCATCGGTCCTATCGGCTTCTTAGGTTTACAAATTAGCTACGCGCTAAACTCATTGTTTGGCCTGCCAGATACGTTCGTAACGCAAAGCATGGTTATCATGGCGGCGATCCTGATGTATACCCTTTCCGCACTGAGCGGTTTGAGCAAGGGTATTCAAATCGTCAGTCGTTACAACATCATTTTGTCTGTACTATTAATTGGTTACATCCTGTTCTTCGGGCCGACAAGCTTTATCGTTGATGGCTACGTGCAAGGCGTTGGTCGTATGGTGGATAACTTCTTCCCTATGGCACTTTACCGTGGTGATACAGGCTGGCTAAGTTGGTGGACAGTATTCTTCTGGGGTTGGTTTATCGGTTATGGCCCAATGATGGCGATCTTTATTGCTCGTATCTCTCGTGGTCGTACAATTCGCCAATTAATCATGTCAATTAGCATCGCGGCACCGCTGATTACTTGCTTCTGGTTTAGTATCGTTGGTGGCAGTGGCCTTGCGTTTGAACTTGATAACCCTGGTTTGATTTCATCTGCGTTTGAAGGCTTTAACTTGCCTGCAGCACTGCTAGCGATTACTGGTGAATTACCTTACCCAATGATCATTTCGGTTCTGTTCCTGATCTTAACGACAACATTTATCGTGACGACGGGTGACTCGATGACTTACACAATCAGTGTAGTGATGACGGGCTCAACAGAACCAAACGCAGTGATTCGCTCGTTCTGGGGTCTGATTATGGGTATTGTCGCTATTGCGCTCATCTCAATGGGCTCTGGTGGTATTTCTGCATTGCAGTCTTTCATTGTGATTACCGCCGTGCCTGTGTCTTTCATTTTGCTGCCAAGCATTTGGAAAGCACCCGGCATTGCAAGCAGAATGGCGAAAGAGCAAGGCCTCGTTTAAACCGCCTCTCTAACCAATATGCGAAAAAGAGCCCTTCATTGGGCTCTTTTTAATTCTGCGCTTTATCCTACGCTATCAATGCGAATCATCACTGCGTCTGGACGCCAATACTCGAATTCGCAGTCCATTAAATGCCCATCTTGTTTGTAGTTTACCCGCCGAATTTTCAGAACGGGTTGTCCTTCAGCTAGGTTCAACGCCCTAGCGACATGAGCAGGAGCTGACGTGGGAATCACATCAAAACAAGAGCGCTTTGTCTCGTAACCATACTTCTCACGATAAATGCCCGTCAGGGACATGGTGAGGTTCTCAGACAATATACCCTCAAACAGTGCCGCTTTGAGCACGTTCTCAACAAACAATACCGCTCGCCCATCAATAAAACGTAACCGTTCAATTACATAAATTGGGGTAATTCGCTCCACCTCTAACGATTTGGCATACTCACCTGCGGCCATTTCACTTCGCACGTTGAGTAACTTAGTTTCTGCAATACGATGCTGCTCTCGAATCATCTGATGGAAGTGAGAACGAGACAACGGGTTGTAACAGATACGCTCAGGAGATACATACCAACCCCGGCGCTCTTCTCGATAAATAAGACCTTCAGTTTCTAAAGACACCAACGCATCTTTGATAGTGATTCGAGTTGTAGAAAACAGCTCACTGAGCTCTCTCTCTGACGGCAGTTTTTGTCCTTCCGACATGATGCCGGAAAGAATCTGCTGTTTTAAGCTGCTTCTAATTTTTCCTAATTGGGTACCAAATTGTCCGGTGCCTGTCGCTCTCATTCTGATCTAGTCCAAGGATAATTTGACGAATAACATAAGGCGTTTAAGTAACAAAAATATGACATTAATCAACAGAACACATACTGAACGTATGAAATATAAGTGCCATATAAAATCAGCAAAACTGTCAAATTACTTGCGCTAAATCGTCACATTCCATCCATAGCATACAAAGCGAACTTACTGACCTAGTCCAGAAGGATGGAGACAATGAAAACTTTGCTAAGTCGTTCAATTACCGCACCAGCGGCAATCATTGCGGTAACGCTCGCTACGCCAACAGTAGCGAAAGAAGCCGATATTGAATCTTTGGTAGCAGCAGCACAAAAAGAAGGGGCGGTTTACAGTGTGGGTATGCCTGACAGTTGGGCAAACTGGAAAGACACTTGGGCTGATTTAAAGTCAAATTACAACCTTAAGCACCAAGACACGGATATGAGCTCGGCTCAAGAAATCGCAAAATTCGAAGCTGAGAAGAAAAACGCGACCGCAGACATTGGTGACGTAGGCTTTGCCTTCGCACGTGTAGCGGTAAAAAAAGGCGTCACTCAGCCATATAAACCAACAACTTGGAATGACATCCCAGATTGGGCAAAAGACGAAGATGGTCATTGGGCACTTGCTTACACTGGCACTATTTCTTTTATCTCCAACAATAACCTCGTAAAAGACGCGCCAAAAACGTGGGATGACCTATTAAAAGGCGACTACAAAGTGACCGTAGGTGACGTAGGCGTAGCAGCACAGGCAAACAACGCGGTTCTCGCCGCAGCGTTCGCCAACGGTGGGGACGAATCCAACCTCAAGCCTGCGCTCAAATTCTTTTCTGAACTCGCGAAGCAAGGTCGTCTTTCATTTACCGATCCGAACATCGCCAACCTAGAAAAAGGCGAAGTGGAAGTGGCGATCATGTGGGACTTCAATGCATTGAACTACCGCGACAAAATTGACCGCGACCGCTTTACAGTGAGCATTCCTCAAGATGGCTCTGTGATTTCTGGTTATACAACCATAATCAATAAATACGCGAAGAACCCTAATGCAGCAAAACTTGCTCGTGAATACATCTTCAGCGATCAAGGGCAAATCAACTTAGCAGAAGGTTATGCGCGTCCAATCCGCACCAACATCACACTGCCTCAAGCAGTGCAAGACAAGCTAATTGCTAATGACCAATACAGCAATGTTCACCCAGTGACTGACTTCTCAGCTTGGGAAAAGTCCGCACGTAAGCTGCCACGTCAATGGCAAGAAAGTGTCTTAATCCACCAGCAATAAGAGTAAGTCGTTATGAGCAATAAGGTCATCCTTGTTGTTCTAGATGGACTGAACTATCAGGTAGCCCGTGATTGCATGGGCTACCTCAATGGTCTTCTAGAACAAAGTCGTTCCCAACAAGAAACTCGCGCAACGCTTTATCCTGTGCAGTGTGAGCTGCCCTCTATGTCTCGCCCACTTTATGAGTGCATTTTAACGGGCGTTCGCCCTGTAGAAAGCGGCATCGTAAACAACAATATCGTTCGTCTATCCAAACACGATTCCATTTTCAGTTTGGCAAAAGCCCAAGGAAAAGTGACCGCTGCGGCTGCCTACCACTGGGTAAGTGAGCTTTATAATCGCGCGCCATTTGAACCTGTTCGCGATCGTTTCACGCATGATGAAACCCTGAATATCCAGCACGGCTGCTTTTACCATTGGGATCATTATCCTGATGAAGCCTTGTTCCTGGACGCAGAGTATTTACGCCGCAACTATCAACCTGATTTCTTATTGATCCATCCGATGAATATCGACGATACAGGACATAAGTTTGGCCTAGACTCTCGCCAATACCGCAATTGTGCGCGAGGTGCAGACATTATTCTTTCCAACTACATCGATCAATGGCTTGCTGATGGGTATCAAATCATTGTGACCAGCGATCATGGCATGAACAACGATCTTTCTCACGGTGGGATTTTACCTGAAGAACGAGAAGTTCCCCTGTTTGTCATTGGTGATAAGTTTACCCATCAAGATTGTCATATTAAGCAAACTGATATTTGTGGCACCGTTTGTCAATTGCTAAACCTTGACCACACGAAGCCATACACTCAGGAATTGTTAGCACTATGAGCAGTTCAGTCCTCTCCCCAAGCTCTAGCGAATCACGTTCAAATTTGGCAAGTACTTGGTTAAAGCGCTTTAAGCCAGCCATTTGGTTGGCACCTTTCGCACTGTTTTTCTATCTATTTCAACTCGCACCGATGATTTGGGTGCTGTTAAACAGCTTTATCTACGATGGCGAGTTTGCCTTCGATAACTACATTGAAGTGCTCGACTCCGCCTTTATGATGCAGGCGTTTGGCAACAGTTTGTGGTTAGCTGTGTGGTCGAGCATTTTTGGCTTAGCCATTGCGACTCTGTTGGTCTCTTCTCTGCGCAGAGTCGATTCTAAAGTCCGCGACGGTGTGATTGCGTTTACGAACATGAGCAGCAACTTTGCAGGCGTACCTCTGTCATTCGCTTTTATTATTATTTTGGGCACCAATGGGGCGATTACCCTTTTGCTCAAGCAGTATGGCTTACTCGGTGATTTCGACCTTTATGGTAAATGGGGCCTGCTGGCAATTTACATCTACTTCCAAATCCCGCTGGCGGTGTTGTTGCTCTACCCTGCGTTCGATGCGTTGAGTGATGATTGGCAAGCAGCTGCTGCGCTACTGGGAGCCAAAACATCACAGTATTGGGCGAAAATCGCTCTGCCAGTGCTCTCACCAGCCTTATTCGGTACCTTTATTATCTTAATAGCCAACGCAATCGGCGCATATGCGAGTGTTTATGCGCTGACCTCCGGTAACTATAACGTCATCACAATTCGAATTGCGAGTCTGGTATCGGGAGACCTGTTCCTTGAACCTAATCTCGCCGCTGCAATTTCAGTGATTCTAATGGCGTTACTTGCCTTTATCACAGTGATTAACCAATGGCTCATTTCGAAAAGCTATGCAGGTAGGAAGTAGTCATGAACAACGTTAATACTCGATTCCATAAAACGGTGGTTTATTCCATTGTTGGGATCATGCTCATCCCGATTTTAGCGACCTTTGTCTATTCGCTTTCATCACGCTGGGGTGCCACGGTGCTTCCAGATGGTTTCACTTTTGATTGGTACGTTAAATTGCTGACCGACCCACGCTTTTTGCAAGCGTTTGGGCGTTCGCTGTTTATTTGTATTGCTTCGCTAACCCTCAGTGTGCTTCTGGTTCTGCCAGCGATATTCGTGGTGTTTTACTACTTTCCGAAGCTCGATAAGCTCATGAACGTATTGATTTTGCTACCATTCGCTGTACCACCAGTGGTGTCCTCCGTCGGCTTGCTTCAACTTTATGCTGACAGTGAAATCTCCCTTATCGGTACTCCTTGGATTCTAGTAGGTACTTACTTCACCATCGCGTTACCGTTCATGTATCGTGCGATTTCTAATAGCTTCGAAGCAATTAACCTTAACGATTTAATGGACGCTGCACACTTGCTAGGGGCAAGCACAACCAAAGCGTTTTTGATGGTCATTTTACCTAACCTCAAAAAAGGACTGATGGCATCGCTTTTCCTTTCATTTTCATTTCTATTGGGAGAGTTTGTGTTCGCCAATATTTTAGTCGGCACACGTTATGAAACCCTGCAAATCTACTTGTATAACATGCGTCAGACGAGCGGCCACTTTACGTCTGCCTTAGTGATGACCTACTTCCTATTTATTTTTTTACTGACTTGGTTGGCAAGTCGTTTCAGCCGAGGAGTCAAACAATGAGCTACGTAACAGCGAAAAATCTGACTAAACGTTTTGGTGATAACACCGTATTTGAGGACATTCACTTTAACATCGAGCAAGGTGAATTCATTACGCTTTTAGGCCCTAGCGGTTGTGGTAAATCGACACTACTTCGCAGCCTTGCTGGGCTTAACCCTGTCGATGGAGGCGAGATTTGGGTAAACGGAGAAGATATCACGCATCAAGTCCCGCAAGAGCGTGGTATTGGGATGGTCTTTCAATCGTATGCGCTGTTTCCCAATATGACCGTCGAAGGCAACATTGCATTTGGCTTAAAAATGAAAAAGCTTGCGAATGATGATATTCGACGTGAAGTGGCTAAAGTCATCAAACTGGTGGATCTGACAGGTAAAGAAAAACACTATCCGCATCAACTTTCTGGCGGTCAGCGCCAGCGTGTCGCACTCGCTCGAGCGTTGGTGGTGAAACCTCGCATATTATTGCTTGATGAACCACTTTCTGCGCTTGATGCCAAAATCCGCAAACACCTTCGTCAGCAAATCCGAGATATTCAGAAAGAGATGAATCTCACCACTATCTTCGTAACTCATGACCAAGAAGAGGCGATGATTATGTCTGATCGTATCTTCCTAATGAGTAAAGGAGAAATTGTTCAAGCAGGAACACCTGAAGAAATCTATACTCATCCTGCTAACGAGTTTGTGGCCGGTTTCATGGGGCACTACAACCTTGTAGAGGCCAATAAAGCCAAGCAACTCTTCAACATTGATACCGAATGGAAAGTGGCGATTCGCCCAGAGTCTATATATGTAAAAGAGCAAGGTCGTCAATATGATAGCCACATCTCAGCGCCACAAGTAGGTACGATCACCAACCACCAGCTTCTAGGTAATGTTATTCGCTATCAAGTGAACGTTGAAGAGTGTGAGCTCACTGTTGACTTGCTTAACCGCTCTTCAGAACGCTTACTAGCGAATGGCAGCCAACTAGAGCTACTCTTTAACCTAAACGAAATTCAACCAGTGAGAGCCTAAACATGTCCAAACCTTTGTATGTTTTTGATATGGATGAAACCCTAATAAACGCTGACTGCGCAATGATTTGGAACGAGTTTATGGTTGAGAAAGGCATCGCGACTGATCCTTTATTTATTATGGAAGATCAGCGTCTAATGGCCTTGTACTCTGAAGGCAAAATGGACATGGAAGATTACCTAGCGTTCTCCATGAAGCCACTAGAAAACATGCCGATTGAAGAAGTAAACGCCTTGGTTGAAGAATGTGTTGAAAGCCATATTTTGCCTAAACAGTTCCCTCAAGCCAAAACCCTGATTGAGCAACTGTCTCGTGATGGTATAGATATGGTTATCATCTCTGCCAGCGTCACTTTTTTGGTGGAAGCCGTTGGTCGCCGTCTTAATATTCCAACCGCACTCGGAATTGATTTAATCGAGAAAAACAACCGTTATACTGCTGAAATCGACGGTATCCCGAGTTATCGTGAAGGCAAAGTCACGCGATTAAAACAGTGGCTAGAAAATCAGCCTGAGCCTTATTCCGAAATCCATTTCTATACCGATTCAATCAACGATTTACCGCTTTGTGAATACGCGAACTACGCTTATCTGGTAAATCCATGCCCACAACTAAAAGAACACGCCAACAGACCGAATTGGAGTGTGTTAAGTTGGGGGTGATATAGCCTCACAAGACCGTTCTTCCTAAGTAAATACTTTTCTATTTGTTCAAAGAGCAGTTCTTTCTGCTCTTTTTTACTTCTCTTCATCACAAATTAATCACTTGATTAAATACTGATTAATTTTTCACATGTCACATGAGAAATCAGCGTCTTATAATTAATCAAATGTTTAATATTTTGAGAGAAGATTGTGACGGAAGCGCATCGAAGGGCGGGAAGACCCACAGATAATATCGACGCAAGGGAAAAACTGATTTTCCATGCGCGCGAACTCTTCACCATTATGGCTTATGACAAGGTCTCTACTCGCCTAGTCGCGCAGAAAGCAGGCGTGAACGTGGCGATGATTCGTTACTACTTTGGCAACAAAGAAGGCTTGTTCGAGACCATGTTGCGCGAAACACTGTCACCGATGCAAAAGCAGATGCAGACGTTGGTATCCAACAGTAACGAGCAAAACTTTCTCGATCTAATGCGTACCTACTACCGCGAAATGATCAAGGTACCACAGTTCCCACGCTTAGTTGCCCAAGTTATGAATATGCCCCCATCGGAAACCCAACGCAAACTGCTCGAAAAGGTCTTCGCAGATATCAGCAAGCCAATGCAAGGCGTGATCTTTGATAAGCTGATCGACAGTGGCGTTTTACGAAAAGACGCCGACCCTCAACTTTGTCGCGTCTCTTACATAAGCTTAATGGTGTTTCCTTTTATGGCACCACCAGCACTGCTCGCCATTCATGGCATTGAACTTTCAGAAGCCTTCTTGAACCGATTATTCGAACACAACATACAACTGATGAAACATGGATTTTTAGACTCGGGCGACCAATATGAAAATGAATAAAAAGCTGCTGTTCTTTCCTGCCCTTGCTGTTGGGGTCGTCATTCTGTTTTTAGCGATTAGCCTCAAGCCAGATTTGCCCGTAAAGCCTGCGGGTGATCGTGCAAGGTTGGTCGAGACAATTCCTCTTGAGCTCAAAGCAATTGCACCTGTTGCTATTGGCTTTGGTAAAATCGCTCCGAAAGTTGAATGGAAAGCGATAGCCGAAGTGACCGGCAAAGTGGTTTACCGTCATCCGCAACTGGAAAAAGGACAAGTGCTGCAAGCAGGAACGGAAATCTTGCGAATCGACCCACTCGATTACGAACTGAAACTGGTTCAAGCTCAAGCCGATCTCAAATCTGCCCAAACCTCTCTGGCTAAGCTGAACCAAGAAGAAGCGAATCTCAAAAGCACCCTCAAGATAGAAGCCAACCGTCTGGTCATCGCCAACAAAGAGTTAGACCGTAAGCAAAACCTACGTAAAAAAGGCCTAACGTCTCAATCGGATGTAGATCAGCAAGAGCAAAGCGCGCTCTCTCAACGTAAGTTAGTACTGGATATTGAAAATCAAATTGGTTTGATGCCGGATGAGAAACGAGTCGCGGAAGCCCTAGTTAAAGTTAATGCATCAAAAGTGGATGAGGCCGAACGCTCGCTTGATAAAACCATCATCACGCTTCCTTACGATTTGCGTATTGCTGACGTAGAAATTGAGAAAAAGCAAGTGGTTAACCTCCAACAAACCATGGTGACAGGACATGGTATTGATGTCATGGAAGTGGAAGCTCAACTATCCATTCATGACATGCAAACTTTGGCGGCGAGCATCGGTGAGTTTGTCCGCGATGAATCTGGTATTCCACAACCTGATATGAATGCGATTCATGCCAACATTGAACTCAGCAGCGGTAACCTCTCTGCAAGCTGGCCTGCGAAAGTTGCACGCATCAGTGAAACGGTTGATCCAAGCCAAGCGACTGCCGGTGTGATTCTGGAAATTGAACAAGACTACCGTGCATTAAACCCAACGTCTGCGCCTCCATTGGTGAACGGCATGTTTGTGCGTGCCTTGATTGAGGGACAAGAGAACCCGAGTTGGGTCATCCCAGAGCGTGCGCTTCATGGCGATAAGATTTACCTGATGGGAGATGACAACCGTCTGCAAGTCGTCACGGTTGAAGTGTTATATCGTCGCAATAACCAAGTGGTGATCGATGGTGAACTAGAGCAAGGTCAGAAGCTGATCATCAACGATTTGCTGCCCGCAATTAACGGCATGCTATTGAAAGAGTCACCTGAACAGTCAGAAGCCACTATTGAGGAGTCTGATTCATGATCCGATTCTTCGCCAAGCATCCAACAGCAGCCAACTTGCTGATGCTAACGCTGCTGATATTGGGGATTTCTTCACTTTCCACGATTAAGCGTGAAACTTTTCCTGAGTTTGATCCGCCCTACATCCTAGCTGGTGTAGTCTACCCAGGAGCTTCCCCGCAAGAAGTCGAAGAGAGTATCTGTGTCCGAATGGAAGATGCTGTTGATGGCCTTGCTAACATTGAAGAAACGCAATGTGAGGCGATAGAAGGCTCTGCGCGTCTTATCTTAAAACTGAATGAAGAAGCCGACATTGGGCGCATGTTGGTTGATGTTCAAACCCAGATCAACTCGATAAACGACTTCCCACAAGAGATTGAATCTCCTGTGGTCCAAGAGCTCGATTGGAACGAGCCAGTTGTGGATGTCGCCATCACCGCAGATACCACATGGCCAGAGCTAAAAGCGTATGCCGAACAGCTTAAACGCACGTTAAAAATCGATTACGATGTGTCTTTGGTTGAAGTTGCAGGCTTCTCTGACCACCAATACCGAGTAGAATTAGATACTCAAGCTATTCGACAACTTGGCTTGAGTGTTGGTGATATTGCTGAGCAGATTGGTCGTCAGAACGTCAAGTTGCCAAGTGGTAATGTCGAAACGCCAGATAAGAACTTTCTGATCCGCTTTGACGAACGACGCGTGACGCCAGAAGAGCTTGAGACTATCGTCGTGGGCTCTGGTCCAAATGGGTCAATCATCCGTCTAAGAGACATTGCGACGATTACCGACCGATTTGAATTGGACGAACAGAAAGTCCTCTTTGATGGTCACCCTTCTGCCCTACTAAAAGTCAGCAAAAACAAAGAAGACGATGCACTGCGCATTAAAGAACGTGTTGCTCAATTTGTCGAAGAACAACAAGCCATCGCGCCAGACGGTGTGATGCTACAAATGACCAATGACCTTTCATCCGTGCTTTGGGATCGCCTGACCATGATGGTCAAAAACGGTTGGCAAGGTATCATTCTGGTCTTCGCCACCATGTGGTTGTTCTTTAGTTTTCGCTACTCTTTTTGGGTCGCAGCTGGTTTACCTGTTGCCTTCTTAGGTGGGTTATTTTTGATGGCGCAACTTGGCCTGTCCATCAACATCATGTCTTTGGTCGGGTTACTCATGGCCATCGGTATCATGATGGATGACGCCATCGTTATTGCCGAATCGATTGCCGCTCACCTCGACCGAGGAGAAGAGATCGATGATGCCGTTATCAAAGGAGTGAAAAAGGTACTGCCAGGGGTAATTTCTTCCTTCCTAACTACGGTGTGTATTTTTGGTAGCTTGTTATTCCTGCAAGGTGAAATGGGTGCGGTACTTAAAGCAGTTCCTCAAGTTCTGATCCTCGTTTTGAGTTTGAGTTTGGTGGAAGCCTTCTTGATCCTACCTAACCACCTTTCTCATTCGCTACATAAACAAAAGCAAGAGCGAAAAACACCGAAGTTCAAACAAAAGCTGCTCGCTTCTTTTGAAAACTTTCGCAACACCACCTTGGTCAACGCAGTGGATAAAGTGGTCGAGTATCGCTATGCCTTTATGGGTGGTGTGGTTGCCTTGCTTCTTATCTCCGCTGCCACGTTAGTAGGTGGTTTGCTCAAGTTTCAACCCTTCCCTGAGTTGGATGGCGATATTGCAGAAGCGCGCATTATTCTTCCTCCGGGTTCTTCTCTGTCTCAAACGGAAGCTGTCGTCGATAAGATCGTCGCTTCCGCTCAAAAGCTAGATAAAGAATGGACAGAGAACGTGGAAGACGGCAATCCATTGGTTCTGCACATCACTAGTCAATTCAATGCTAACGCCGACGCGAACGAATCTGGCCCTCACATTGCGACGGTACGTCTGGATTTGCTGGGCGCCGAGAGTCGTAACACACTCATCGATGAATTTATCGATGCATGGCGTGAAGACATTGGTGAACTTGCCGATCCTATCTCACTGGTATTTAAACAACCGACTATGGGGCCGGGTGGACGAGCGATTGAAATTCGAGCGAAACATGATGATCTTGATGCGCTCAAAGCAGCCTCTATCGACATTCAGCAATACTTGAATGAGTTTGACGGTGTCCATGGCGTGTTGGATGACATGCGTATGGGTAAAGAAGAAGTCTTGGTTAAACTGCGTCCGGGAGCGGAAGCTTATGGGATTAACGGCCAACTCATCGCCAATCAATTGCGCGCGGCTTTCTTTGGCCAAACCGCAGACGAAATCCAAGTTGGAGTAGAAAATATTTCCATCGAAGTTCGCCTTGATAAAGCGCAAGCTGGTGACTTACAGCAATTGGCAAACTTCCCAATTATCTTGTCCGATGGAAGTCAAATTCCGCTCGCGACCATTGCTACTTTGGATTTCCAACGTAATTACGTAAGAATCCAGCGCATTGATGGCTTGCGCACCGTGAGCGTATTCGGCGATATCGACAATACGAAAGCCAACTCAACCGCCATTATTCGTCAGTTCCAACAGGATGAAGCGCCAAAGCTTATGCAAAAGTATCCTGGTCTTCGCTTTGATTTTGAAGGCGAAGCCAAAGATACCGCTGAAACTGGCGCATCAATGGGTAAAGGCTTCTTGCTTGGTTTGTTTGGCGTGTTTGCGATTCTGAGTTACCAATTCCGCAGTTATTTGGAACCATTCGTGGTCATGCTTGCGATTCCACTCGCCTTTATTGGCGTGGTATGGGGACACATCCTACTCGGTCACTCATTAAGTATGCCGAGTATGATGGGCTTTGTCTCACTAGCGGGGATTGTGGTGAATGACTCGATTCTGTTAGTTCAGTACATACGCCATCATGTCGATGAAGGGGATAATGTGCACGACTCAGTAGTCAAAGCCAGTCGGGAACGCTTTAGAGCAGTATTCCTGACATCAATGACCACTGCAGCAGGTTTGCTTCCGTTACTGACTGAAACCAGTTTGCAAGCACAGGTTATCCAACCACTGGTTATCTCTATCGTGTTTGGTATTTTCGCATCCACTCTGCTGGTGTTGTTTATGATCCCTGCTGCGTATGCCATTTTAGCTGACTTCGGCCTAGTCCATAAGCACGAAGAAATCTAAAACGACTGATAAGTAAACTTATCAAAATGCACAAGAGCGGCTTAGGTCGCTTTTTGTTCAATACCAATGCGTTAAAAAACACACAATCACTTAACAAACAGAGGGTTATTGTGTCTTATTAAGTGTGAATATGAACAGTTAAGGATTAAGTATGTTGAGTTTTATATAACCAAATCAAATAACCAACACAAGATTTATAATATGTCTTATTGTCAAAAACGGAATTTCACAGAGTAAAAATACACGTAGGCAACACATTCACAATTTAAACTCACGATAATGAAAACATTGATTGAAGAATTAACATTTTAACAATCATTACAACAATGTTAACTTTAGCCTCGTTGGTCGCGCTGGTGGTAAGCCTCTCACCAAGCCTATTGTCAGTTTTATATGGACGTTCGACCATCTCCAAAATGAATAGACACCCAATTTGGTGCCCTTTTTTCGCCCGTGAAAGCATTCTTCGCGGGCTTTTTTCTTCCCACTGAAATGGACTTAATCTGCGTTAGTTTCTTTGCTCAATCTCTCTGTTTTTCCAGCCGTATACGATTCGATTACCGGAGACAAGTCCAGTAATTCCAATACTTTTTTTTCAAAAGTTTCATCAGCACTTCTCACCCAATCTAAAAACTTCTGCTTAGCAAACATCGATTCGTACTTATACCAAAACTCGATGCTCAGGTAGAATTCATTTTTTATGGGTAAATTGTATACTCTTCGTAATTCACTCTTATACTTAAGATTACCTTCTGAGTATTTTGAGTATTTGTTTTTTCCAACTTCAACTAGCTCACACTTTATTGGTGGATAACCACTTAAGAAACCTCTAATTAAATATTCTTCTTTTTCTCTTTTTCGGTCTTCACTTTCTGGAATTTCTCCCCATTGTTTATTCGCACGCTTAGTCAATTCTTTCATCAAGTCTGTATGATACCCCCTCATAGAGCCTTCACTTTGCTCCGGGGCATGATAAAAATCATAATATTCTCTCTCTAAAAATGAGGACAATTGACTAATATTATCAATATCTTCTCCAGTAGATTTAACCCGTAGCCTAATATATAATCCACCTTGTTTGTTAATAGGAAGCAAAGGGTTTAATATTTTCTTCTGAAACAAAAAATATACCGTAGCTAACTTTACAAACCTTTCATGCCTCTCTATTTTTGATTCAACATCGAACTGTTCTAAATTAACAAGATCCTGGTATACATGTCCTTCATATATGTTGTTCGGACACTCAAATGACAGCACTAAGTCATCTATCTGGAACGCATTATGTAATAAATTAGAGAAATCCGGCTTTCCTCTAAAACCATCTTTACACATTTTAATAAAACTCATATGTCTATCTCTTATTCTTCAAATATGCATCAATACCTTTAAACGAGAGCCTGCAATATGAGTTCTAATTCAAGTAAAGGTAAGCCACATACTAAGGTAGTATGAAGGTCAAAAAGGAGATCGGATCTTTTCTAAATTTTAAATATCTAACATCACCTCCACTTTACTGAAATCTACACTTTTGAAAGTTACATCCGCTCCATCCAGCAATAGCTCATCAAACACGCCAACTATTGATAATAAGCTTGAGGATCTGATCTCCACCCATGAAATGAGAAACAAAAAAGCCAGCCTTAAAAGGCTGGCAAGTAGAGCAACAAGGTCAGTGCTTACTGCTAACTAACACCGAACTCGTATTGGATTCATTTTCGTCTGTTAGTCTCTTTTATCGGCGTTTATGACTTGCTTGCTTTCTCTTTGTGGCACGTTACCTTTACTAACTGTTCTTGCTCATCTTTAATGTTTTTCACGATACGCTCATCACGTGCGTGAATGGCATCCATGTTCATTTGCTGAATATCTGCTATAGTTTCATGTTTCATTTCAGAAAAGTCCTGACGTAAATCTGAGCTCCACTCCTCTTTGTCTAAAGTGTTAGCAGCAGCGATTGGTGATGACATTACAGCAATAAGACTTAGAGTAGATAGAAATACGCTTTTCATAATAAGCTCCTTGAGGATTAGCAGTTAATTTTAATTACAATTTATATATTGCACATACGATGCCAACTTTTATTTTGTTATTTTTCAATAACTTAAATAAAACCTCATATTCAACATTATCTTCGTCTGGTAAATTTCGCTAACCAAGTGTTAAATTAACCATACGAATTTAAAACATTAGAAACATACACATTAGAAATGCTTTGTCAGGCAGTTTTCTCATCAGATAATTACGTAACTGCCCACTAAAAAATCACTTTGAATCAAAATGCGGAAACAAAAAAGCAGCCCGAAAGCTGCTCCTAATCGTTAACATCAAGCTTGTTAACTCGATACGCTTGCCTCAACGCTCGACGTCACTGGTGAATTTCTGAAACGATTAATCAAACGATGGATAAACCTCTTAATCGATCTGAAAATATTTTTAATATCTTCAAGCATTAAATACAAACAAGGCACCAACACTAAAGTCAGAACCGTTGCGTACAACACCGCAAAGCCCAAAGCGACAGCCATCGGTATGACAAAACGCGCCTGCAAACTCGTTTCAAACATTATCGGCAATACACCCGCAAACGTCGTTATTGAGGTGAGCGTGATAGCTCGAAAACGAGCACAACCCGCCTCAACAACCGCTTGTTTGATGTTCATACCCTTTTCTCTCACTTGGTTTACGTAATCTGTCATAACCAGAGAGTCGTTGATAACCACGCCAGCAGCGGCGATCAAACCAAATGTCGACATCATACTGATGTCTAAACCTAGCCAGAAATGGCCCCAAATCGCCCCCGTCAGACTAAACGGAATGACGGACATTACAATCAAAGGTTGGGTATAACTTTTTAACGGTACAGCTAACAAGATGTAGACGATGATCATGCCTGCAATAAAGAACAAAATCTGTTCATTACGCTGCGCAGCCTGCTCTTCAATATCACCACCCAATTCTGTTTTCACACTCGAGAACGCTTGCTTCATATCCGGTAAGATATTGTCGTCAATGACCTTCACGATTTCTTGAGGTTCAACCAATTCTTCGTCTATCGAACCATAGACATAAACGGTTTGATACCCGCCTTCACGTCGAATGCTACTCACGCCCGGCTGCTCATTGATCTTCACCACATCACCCAACATGACCTTCTTACCTGCTGGTGTGGTAATCACAGCGTAACGCAATGATGAGAATGCTTCACGCGTCAGTTGCGGGTAACGCACCATAACTTTAATTTCTTCACCATCACGAATAATGCGCTGTGCTTCTCCACCATAAAAGCTGCCACCAACTTGCTCTGCGATCATGGTGAGATCCAGACCGAGATCGTACGCTACAGGCGCAAGAGACAGGAGTACTTCTTTGCTTCCAGAATCAATAGAAGATGAAATATCATATAACCCTTCTTCCTGCTGTAAACGCTCTATCAAGTAACGCCCAGCCTCGTTGAGCTCATTGATGTTAGAACCAAACAACAAGTAGCCAAACTCATCTCTGTCACCACCACCCGCACTCTGCTCGCGGATTTTGATGCTCTTCATACCTGGAATAACAGGCATAGCTTCACGCCAACGTCGAGCCAGCTCAAATGTATTGAACGGGCGTAACTCTTCATCAACCAAAGGTACTAATACACGACCTTCGGTGCGGCTTCTGTTGTACGACAGCACATCACGAATCATTCCTTGACCATGTTTTGCAATGGTCTCAGATTCGATCTTTTGCATGACACGTTCGATGGTTTTGAGTGCACTGATTGTCTGCTCACTTGAAACGGTATCATTCATTTCAATAGTGATCGCAGGATAGTCAGTCGGCACTTTAGGGTTAGGGATCACCCGAACATAATTCGCGTTGATCAAAGCCGCGCTGATCAGCAGTAAACCACAGAACACCGCAAACACTGTCCAGCGCCAATGGGTGCATGTTGTTACAAAGTTACGATACAGACCGTTTACAAAGCCGAAGAAACGTTGGTTGAATCGGTCACGCCAGCCACCTGGTTTAACTGGCTTAAAATGAGTATGCGCAAGGTGTGCAGGAAGGATCAGCTTCGATTCAATCAAACTGAAGATCAAACAAAGAATCACGACCCCCGCGATACCATAAAAGAAGGCACTATCAATACCACTAGACAACAAGAAAGGGGCAAACACAGCAATTGTGGTTAACACACCGAAAGTGGCTGGTGTGGCAACACGTTTTACACCACGAACCACGTTTTCGACGCCACCGCCTTTTTCTTCAATTTCGCTGTAAGCGCTCTCTCCCATCACGATGGCGTCATCAACTACAATACCGAGCACCATAATGAAGGCAAAAAGAGACACTATGTTTACCGTGATCCCTAATGCAGGCATCATCATTACGGCACCGAGAAAACAGACAGGTAGCCCAATCATTACCCACATAGCCAAGCGGAAACGTAGGAAAATGGTCAGCATAATCGCGACTAATGCAGCGCCTTGCAGCAAGTTTTTCAACATCATGTCGAGACGCCCATTTAAATAATAAGTCGTATCAACTAAGACTTTGAGCTTAACATCCTGCGGTAATGTCTTGTTTTTTGCTTCAATATAATTACGAACGGACTGTGCAACAGGGATAATGTTCTGGTCACGAGTTGCTTCAACAGACATGTAGATCGCATTCTGACCTGAGTATTCAAAGTAGCGCTCTTCTTCCGTAAAGCCATCTTTTATTGTGGCAATATCTTGCAACAGAACCTTTGCACCATTTGCGCCAAGCTTTACTGGAATATTTCTAAACTCATCACCACGGTAGTATTGGTTTTCAATCCTTACTGCAATCATCCCTGAGTTTGTTTTTACTTCGCCCGCAGAAAAGTTGGCTGAGTAACGGCTGATCGCGCTGCTGATATCGCTCAACGTCAGGTCGTATTTACGAAGAACAAGTGGGTCAACTTCAATCGCTATTTCTTCTTCTGGCGCACTCAGATACACCAGCATGACGTTTTCTAACTGAAGTAATTCATCTTCGATTTGCTTAGCAAGCGGTTTAAGCTCCTCGAGCGGTCGGTCCCCAACTAACCCCATTTCGATTACATCTTGGCGCCATTCAACTTGGTAAACATTGATTGGTTCCATACCCGTTGGTAAGTTAGACAATGTATCAATACGTTGGTTTACATCATCTAAGACACGCTTGATATCGGCATTAACGTCTACCTCGATAGAAACATACGCGCTACCTCTAGAGGCCGTTGAGACTGCTTTTTTAATCCCGGTGACGTCTTTAATCGATTCCTCGACCTTAACGAGAATACTCTCTTCTATCTCTTGAGGAGAAGCGCCAGGATAAGCCGCACGAACATCAATGTAGTTCACCTCAATATTCGGAAACATCTGCCTTTGAATAAAGAGAAAACTCACCACACCCATGATAATGATGAACACCATCAAAAGGTTGGCAGCGACGGGGTTATTCGCAAAATAGGCAATTAAGCCCTTTTGTTTAGTATCTTCCATGACAAACTCCTACTTACTGTACGACGGTTTCGGAGTCGTCACTCTTTTTTGCGATTTGTACCGCCATGCCTTTTTGAGGGTACTCTGGTAAGGTCAGTACCAACTTATCACTTTGCTCTAAGCCTTCGCCCACCAGCAAAAACTCACCTTCTGCTCTCAAAACCGTGACAGTTCTGGGTTGAAGTTGATTATCGCCATTCACCACCCACACGGTACGGTTTTTAACTAATTCCTGTGGTAAGCGATAGATATGCTTAAGTTCCTTACCAGTGAAACTCACTTCAACGTAGGAGCCGAATTTAATTGGAGGCTGCTGGTTATCGACACCGTATGGGTCCGCGATTTGAATGACCATGTTAATCATTCGGGTAGCGCTATCAATCATGCCTAAATCACGAACTACTCGACCTTCTCTAGTGGTAGAAAACACACCTTGCTGCGTCACTGTCGCAGTGAGTTCACCAATGGATTCGGGTAAAAATGCACTATCAAAACCGGCAATGGGTACGTGCACCTCTGCCACTTCGATGTTGTTTAACGTGGCAACTCGAGAACCAGATGTAACAAATTGACCAACACCAATATCACGCTCAACAACCAGCGCATCGTAAGGTGCAACGACTTTGCAATTTTCTAACTCTCTTTTTGCTCGTTTGAGTGCCGCTTGAGCCGACTTTACTTGCGCTTGTGCGCTCAAAACGTGAGGCTTGCGTAAATACAGATCCGTCACTTGCTTATCGCTCAGTCTCTTTGCCTGACGTTTTGCCACTTCGGCTTTCGCTTGTTCCTCAATCAAGTTTGCGCGTGCACTAGCTAAATCGGCTTCAGCTTGTAAAACCGACGCTTCATAGTTGTCGCTTTCAATTGTGAAAAGAACCTCTCCTCGTTTCACGATGCCACCCGTTACAAAATTCGGGTGCCAACTTATCACTTCACCACTGACTTGCGCGGAAAGGTGTGTTTTTTCAAAAGGGACTAATTCACCGTGACTGGTAATCACCACTTTGTGATCAGTAGGAAAAAGAGAAGAAGCCTGAACAGTAGGTTCTGTAATTGCATCTTTGGTTGACTCTTTTTCCGGCGCAGTTGCGGCAATTGCAGCATATCCTGCATAAGAGCCTCCAACGACGACGAAGGGTAAAAGCCAACGTAATATGGGTTTTGCTAACATCGAAAATCCTTTTTTATTGTTGTTTTCAACACCACACTTTTATTCAGTCCATTGCTCCCGGTAAGCATGGTGATGAGAGAATTGAATTTGAATAAACATCAAAGCGGCGCTTGCCTAGTCTTTTAAGCAGCGAACTAGATAGTTATTGCCAATTCAAAGTTAATAAAATTAACAAAAAATTAACCAACTGCGCAAGTTGCTCTGACTTAACTTTTGTTCTAAACAGCAAATGACATGCCAAGCATTTATTTATTAAAAATCATATGGTTATATGAAAAGCATTATTTTATCCAGTGTGCTATTGGTCATAATCACCAGATATTAGTGATTATGACCAATACGGCCATAATGATAATTAAAATAAATGATTATCTGCGCTCTAAAAGTTGAACTTAGTGCAGGCTCTATGGCAATTCATTGATTAATCGCTCGTTATCAAACGGTTCTGGGTGCATGTGGCGTCAGCTTAAGTCTATAATTTGGAGTAGGTAACACTCTGTAAGACAAGGAAATGTGCTTTGTTACAAACGCTCGCCAAGTTGCTCTTCCCCTCGCTGCTCACTATTTTATCGGCATGCTCATCCGTATCGTTGAATGACGCCAGTGAAAAGTCCACCAGCTTTCAGCTCGGTTATCAAAAGGATTCTGTTCTTGCGCAGTACTTTGAAGCTTACGGGAGAGACCCTAAGTCCATAACTGGCTTTGCACCGTTAAATCAGGGACACGATGCCCTTCTTGCTCGAACCTCTTTGATCGAGTCCGCCCAGAAAAGCCTTGATCTTCAATACTATATTTACCGTGGTGACGAAACGAGTCAGCTAATAACGTGGCGCTTGTATGAAGCGGCAAAGCGTGGTGTTCGAGTAAGGCTGTTGCTTGACGATATGCAAAAGCGAAACGACGATGTGATGGCTGCCCTCAATGCACATCCTAATATAGAAATCCGCTTATTTAACCCGCATCAGTATCGCGACTCCCGTTGGTTCGCTCTTGCTAGCGATTTTGAACGTCTTAATCGTCGTATGCACAATAAGTCTCTGATTGCAGACAGTGTTTCCGCCATTGTCGGAGGTAGAAATATCGGCAATGAATACTTCTCTTTTGAATCGCAAGTTGAGTTTGGTGATTTTGATCTTCTGCTCTATGGTGAGGCGGTACAACAAACTGCCGATCAGTTCGACCTCTACTGGAATAGCGCCTATGCGATACCAATGGAATGGATTACACCGAATTCACAGCAAATTACCGACCAAGCGATTCAAAAGCAGGTCAATAAACTCCGGTTAGAGGAAAAGTTTTCAACCGGCCGCTATGACTTCACACAACTGGATATGTACCAAGATCTAAAACAAGGCAAACTCAAGCTCTACTGGGGAGAAGCGAAAGTATGGTTTGATCTGCCCGATAAAGTCGCAACCCGAGAGAGCCAACTTATTGATAATTTGTCGGAACTGGTTAAAAGTGTTGAGGATTCATTTGTGCTCATTTCTCCTTATTTCGTTCCAACTAAAGTAGGTACTCAAGCATTAAGTAACGCGGCCAAGCGAGGCGTTGATATCACGATTGTGACCAATAGCCTCGCGTCTAACGATGTGTTTGCCGTGCATGGTTGGTACGCAAAATATCGAAAAGATCTACTCGAAGCTGGAATCAAGCTTTGGGAAGTAAAAGCGAGCGCAAAACTCAAAAGTAAGTGGAGCCTCACGGGGAGTAGCAGAGCAAGTTTACACGCTAAAGCAATGACGATTGATAACAAAACACTTTTCGTTGGTTCAATGAACTGGGACCCACGTTCGGCAGCTTTGAATACCGAAATGGCCGTTGTTATCGAACAGCCAGAATATGTGCAAATGTTTCTAGAACAACTGCCGAATCAACTGTCGAGTAACGCCTATGCCTTAACTCTGCGCGACGGGGACATTGTCTGGACCGACGTAAAAACAGGCGAAGAATACGACTCCGAACCAGAAGCAGGAGTATGGCGAAAAATGGGCGCTTGGTTCTCCGGAATATTACCAATTGAAGATCAGCTATAACAGTTGCCAATACTGCAAATCTCCCCAGTCACGCAAAACAAAATGGACGCTAGTTTTGGGGCTGGGGACACAACCAACATAAGGAAGTTCAATGCCAGCGCAATGGAATGAATACTATCAGAAGATTTTAAGCCAACCTCACCGCCCAAACGTGGAAAATGCCGTAAACCTACTTAAGGTAGAAGGCAAAGTCGCTCTCGATATTGGCTGCGGAATAGGTCGAGACAGCCACTTCCTCCTCGAAAAAGGATTTAAGGTTCACGCATGTGATAGCAATGAAGATGCAGTAAAAACTTGTTTAACACGCTTTGAAGGTAATAAACGATTTTCGGTTTCGCAGTGCTGTTTTACTGAATTTAATTATCCTCAGTGCAGCTTGGTTATCGCAAATGCCAGTTTGTTCTTTTGCCCTGACACAGGCTTCAAACAAGTCTGGACAAAAATAGACAGCGCATTACAACCAGGCGGTATCTTCTGCGGCGATTTCTTGGGAGTGAAAGACTCCTGGGTTACCTCCGAAATGCATCCAAACATTACCGCATTAACAAAAAAGGAAGTGGAAAGCTTATTCGAGGGTTACGGCCTCATTTCATTGCATGAAAGAGATGAAGACGGGACCACTGTAGTAGGAAGCCAAAAACATTGGCACATGTTTAGTGTGACCGCTCGAAAGCGCTAAAAATGGTCTCTCAATAAAGAAAGCAGCACTTCAAATCAGTGCTGCTATCAGAGATTAATTGACGGGATACACCACTTCAAAACGCTCTAAAACCAGCGTACGTTTCTCATGCCAATCGATGTTCAACTCATCGCATTCAGCTTTAAAAAATGCAGTATGTGCATCACGCCACCAGTTTAAGGTTCTATCACCTTCGCCTTCTGCGAAGGCAAACTCTGCGGTTACATCCTCATATTTGCATGTACTTACGTCAGTAATTCGTATCACGCAAACCGGGTCCCCATCCCAATTCGTCACTACTTGTAAATGACCGACTTGGGGCATGATTTCACCATGCTCTCGATACCAAAGCTCCAAACTGCACGATGCTGTTTTCTGTCCAATACGAACCAAATCTGCGCATACATTCGCGTTGTATTCGTCGGCACAATAATAGTCAGCACTGACTGATGGTACAGCTTCCCTTTGTTCTGGTGATAATAATTCTAGGAATTGTTCTAAGTAATCCTTAGCTCGCGCGTCCATGCTCACTCCATTAATCATAAATTCGCAAGGAGGATAAAAGATATCACAACAAATAACCACCAGGAACAAACTGAAAAACAACAAGAATATGACTTCTACGTAGACGACTGTTATTTCTTTTGTAATAACTTTGCTAAACGTTTGTGCTATTTGCTATTGTTGCATGGTCTATCTGTACTCTTCTCGTGAAAGGACGTTATATGCGCTTATTTATTGGTATTTTTTTCTCGCTGATACTTGCCTTGCCAACAATGGCATCGGAGGAAAAGTATTCAGAATCGGATCTGTTAGATAGACCATTAATGGAACGCTATATTTTAGATGAACTAAAAGCGCTACGTCAGGACTATCAAAGCCTAGAAAAGCGAATGATCACAGAGATCACCGATCGCGAGCTAACGGTCGCAGATAAATCGTTGAACTATGCCAACGTGACCGTTACATACTTCTTCTACATCATTGCTGGTGTCGCATCGCTGATTGCCTTTGTCGGATGGCAATCTCTGCGCGAGTTTAAACACAACACCAAAGAGATGGCTGATAAACGATTGGAGAAGATCGCCCAAGAATACGAGAAAAAGTTTGTCGCCCTTGAGCGAGATTTAAAACGCAAAACTCGCATTATCAGTGAAAACAACAAAGAGATTGAGAAAATCAACGAGATCCATAACTTATGGCTACGTGCACAAAGCTCTCAAACTCCAGAACAACGTATTGAAATCTATGATGAAATCTTATTAATTCGTCCAGGTGATTTAGAAGCGTTGACTTACAAAGCCGACGCAGCGATGGAAATCAACGAATACCATTGGGCACTTAGCATTTGTAACCGCGTACTTGAAGTCGATTACACCAACGGCCCTGCACTGTATCAACGCGCGTGTGCATACTCTCGCCTTGGTATCGAAGAGCAAGCTATTGAAGACTTGGAACGCGCAATTGAATACAGCCCATCCATTCGTGATTTACTTGCCGAAGAACGAGACCTCGAATTGCTGCACGGTAATGAGCGTTTTGAAAAGCTCTTACATCTAGCAAGCGAATAATGGAATAAACAGCATGAGCAGCCACTTTAATCTAGAAGACGCTAGCCAAGTATTGGTTGGTGCTTTTGCCCTAGCAGTCCCGATCTCATTTTCGGAGGAGGCGTGGCGATTGGGTGAGAGCCTACCAATGGCAAACTTGCTCATGCTGTTAAGTCTTTCTGTCATTTTCCTCAGTTTTTTCGCGTATCAAAGCGTGTTTCAAAGCCACATCAAGAATCGCGTATCCATCTTTATTTTTCGTGTGGTTATCGCGTACCTCATTGCGGCCGTTGTGGTAGCGTTAGTTCTTTTCTGTCTTGATAAGCTGCCACTCATGAATGAGCCTTTGGTTGCGATAAAGCGCGTTATCGTCATCACAATGCCTGCTTCGATGGGCGCGATCGTAGTCGACAGTTTCGACAAAGAATAGAGATAATCGCTACTCTTCTTCTAACGTTAAGTTCGACCCCGAGTGGTCTTTCCCTAATACATCTTCTGGGTTTCGCAGTGCGCAGGTTTCTAACGACAAGCACCCGCAGCCAATGCATCCGCCTAAATCGTTTTGCAACGCTTTAAGTTTTTGAATCTTTTGTTCTAACTGTTCATGCCAATGGCTTGCCATTTCTTCCCATTGCGCTTTGTTAGGGGCTTGGTGTTTCGGCAGTTCATCTAACGCATGTTTAATTTCTTCTAACGACAACCCAACTTGCTGCGCTGCTTTGATCACCGCAACACGGCGCAACACACTGCGATGGTAGCGACGCTGATTACCTTGATTTCTCCAGCTCGAAATCAGTCCTTTTTGCTCGTAAAAATGTAGGGCAGATACTTTCACTCCAGAACGTTTTGCCACTTCTCCTACGCTGATTTCCATCCTTGACTCCCTGCGTATCAATTTTGTTAAAAAAATGCTTTACCTCAAGTTTACTTGAGGTTTTAAAGTTGCACCATCTTAATTAACGCTAAACCCCGGCGATCTCAAGATAATGTATTCAGCGCGAACGACTTGGTTGTTAACCACAAGACAGTTGGACATCAACCTTTTGAAATCCATCGGGAGTTAGAGGCAAACATAATGAAAAATAAAACTCAGCCGTACTTAGCTGGCCGCTTCTTCGACAGTATCTCCTCTGGCTTATTCATGATGGCGCTGCCATGGGTCATGCTTTCCGAACCTAACATGGGCACTTTCGTAGCTTTAGTTTCTCTGAGCTGCACCGCGATTTCTTTTCTAGCAACGCCTTTCTTTTCCACTTTAATTGACCGACATTCACGCAAAGTACTACTCGTGCTCAATCAATGGATTCAATCGGGTATGGCTTTGGTGGTGTTCATTGCTTATTGGTTAGGGTTTGAGTCACACTGGTTGCTGGCTTTTGCGCAATTGGTGTATTGGGTTTCGAGTAATTTTGCATGGACGACCAACAACGCCTTCACCCAAGAAAATTATCAGCACCATGAGTATGCGAAAATTTCGGGTCAGCAAGAAATTGTAATGCAATCCACAACCCTCGGAGCTGGCGCGTTGGGTATTGTTTTGCTTGAAATGTGGGGTATGAAAGAGTTTGCTTTGTTTGCGGCCAGCGCCTCTGCGTTAGCAGCGATGTTCTATATTCTGACGCCTTATACCCAACAATTAAGGGCGTCAAAATCCGTTGCTTTCATCGCGCAACTCAAAGAGAGCAAACAAATATTCCGTCTCGAACCCCGATTTTATGGCTTTATTCTGCTCTCTTGCCTCTCTTATCCTGCATTGACGTATTTGAGCAAACTGGTGCCGATTTGGTTTTCTGAACAAGGCATCTCTGGCGATTGGTTTGCAGGGTTCAACATCAGTTTTGGCCTCGGTTCGTTGCTAACCGGCTTTATTGTCACCAAAGTGCTAAGCCGTGCCTCCCATAGCCACATTATGTTCGCTTCGATGGTTATGGTATCTTTTGCGCTTATCGGGATGAGTTTTGCGATGAGCCCGCTGACCATCTTATTGTTTACGGCGCTGTTTGGCGTATTTAACGCGCTAAATCGCATTGCGAGAGTCAACTGGATGCATCACACCGTAGCGGTTCATCAACGAGGTCGCGTCGATGGCGGCATCAGCATGTTTGCCACCACCATTCAATCTCTCAGTTACGTCCTGATTGCAATGTTGAGTCATTACGAACTAACACAATACGGTTTTGCAATCGCAGCTGCTGTCATGGTGTTAGCAGTGATTTTGATGGGATTACTCAGTCGAGACGTCGAGCCGTTTAACGACCTGCCCCTTCATGCAGCAGCAAAGTGAAGCATAGAAATTGAGAAGTTGAGAAATTGAAAAAGCGAGATAGGAAGGCAACCAACATCGTCTTCCTATTTTTTACGCCAGCACTTTTGCCTCTATCGCTTATCAGCAAGGTTGGGTATTCTGAAGTGACCAACATGAGCAGGGGGAAATCGCAGTGAACTTAAGGCAATTAGAAGTCTTTTACGCCATTATGCAAGCAGGAACGGTGTCAGGCGCGGCTCGCTTACTGCACGTTTCCCAACCTAATGTCACTCGAGTTCTCGCCCATACAGAACAACAACTGAGCTTCGCTTTATTTGAGCGTGTAAAGGGCCGTCTCGTTCCCACTCAAGAAGCCAAAGCCTTATTGCCAGAGGCTGAAAAAGTCTATCAACAACTCGGACAATTTCGCTCTCTGACCAACAAAGTCAAACAGGGAACTCAACATTTACGAGTTGGTGCTCCGCCTGTTTTGGCCGCACACTTGTTAGCGCCGACTGTCGCGTTGTTATCGAAAGAGCACAGCATCTCCTTTGAGCTCTTAACGGCCAATCGCGATGAGCTGTGCTCAGGTTTACTGAAACATGAACTGGATGTCGCCATTGCGTTCGGTGAAGAAACACCACCAGCGATCATGGGGCACGTGTTATTGAAAGAAAACTTAGCACTGATCGCTCCTAAAAGCGCAGCGATACCCGCAGAAAAAACCGTCATTTTAGAAGAACTCATCAGTCACGATTTACCCATTATCGGTTTAGATAGCCGAGACCCTCTGGGCTTGCTGTTACATCAAACCTTGTCAGCGCGTGACGAGCATTATCAACATGCCATTACCGTCCGCAGCTACTCCGCGGCGGCTGAACTGGTGAAAAACGAAGCAGGATTCGCGATTGTAGACCCTTGGACTGCAAAACAATATCGCCAAGATAATGCCGTTTCCGTGCATGCTTTGGAGCCAAATATGTCCTTCTCTGTCTCTATTTTATTCGCAGAGCACACACCTCAATCCATTGCGACAAAGCAATTTATCACCGCCCTAAAACAACAGATGGTTTAAAGGTATAACCTGAAGTTATACCTGCCTAACAAATAAGCATTCGGTTTCCTAAATCAGTCTGGCTACATTAATGAGCAATAACGATGACGAAGGGAACCATCATGCAAATTGCTCAACCTTACCTACTTTTTCTTGGCGATGTAACCGATCCACTCGCAGCAAAAACCGCGCGTGGCATATATCAATGGCGACCTGAGATTTGTCTTGGCCAAATCCGCCTGACGCCAGAAACCGTATCGCTTAGTTTAACCGACATGACACTACAACAAGCGCAGCAGCAAGGAGCAAAAACGCTGGTGCTTGGCACTGCAAATCCAGGAGGCGTCATTCCCGAAGCTTGGCAAACAACCTTACTTGAAGCCGCAGAAATGGGATTTGAAATTGCATCGGGCATGCACCAACGTTTGGCGGAATTTGCTCCTCTTGCCGATCTAGAACAACGCGGATTAACCAAACTGTATGATGTTCGCCATTATGATGCCCCGCTCAAGGTCGGCAATGGCAAAGCTCGTGCAGGCAAGCGAGTACTTACTGTAGGGACAGATTGCTCCGTTGGCAAAATGTACTCTGCCCTTGCCATTGAGCATGCATTGAAGCGTAAAAACTGTCGTGCAGAGTTCAAAGCAACGGGTCAAACCGGAATTCTCATCGCAGGCAGTGGCATTTCGATTGATGCCGTAGTTGCCGATTTTATCTCCGGCGCAGTAGAAGCGATCAGCCCTAAGTTCACCGATCACGATTGGGACATCATCGAAGGGCAAGGTTCATTGTTTAACCCTTCGTTTGCTGGCGTAAGTTTGGGCTTACTTCACGGCGCACAAGCTGACGCTCTGATACTGTGCCATGAGATTGGTCGCCCGCACATCCGCAACTTACCACATGCGAGCTTGCCAACCATTGAACAAACGATAGAAGCGAATCTGGCCGCTGCTCGCCTAACAAATCCAAACGCTCAATTAGTGGGTATTTGCTTAAACACTTCGGCGCTCAGCGAAGAAGATGCAGCCCAGTTATGCCAGGATTGGAGCGACAAATACCAAGTGCCCGTCACCGACCCTGTACGTTTTGGCGTTGATGCGGTTGCAGATAGGCTCCTTACGATTTAAGAAACATTTACGGTTTAGAAAATAACTGTGGTTTAGGGAAAACTAGTGAGATGAAAATTCATGTAGAACCTGTCACGCTTGCCATGGCGACACCATTTCGCATCTCTCGCGGCAGTCGGACAGAGTGCCACGTAGTCCGAGTGACAATTGAACATCGAGGCATGACCGCCCAAGGTGAATGCACGCCATACCCTCGTTATGGTGAATCGGTTGAATCGGTGATTAAGGCGATTTCTCACGCCGCACATGAACTGCAAAGTTTGTATGCCAAAGGCGAAGCTGATGTCATGGTTCTCAAAAGCCAGCTTCAATCGTTATTACCCGCAGGGGCGGCAAGAAATGCATTGGATTGCGCCCTTTGGCATCTTCACGCGCTTTTGAGCCAAAAGCAGCAGGTTCACGACCTCTTTACGTTGCCCGAGGCGATTGTGACGGCGATGACGGTTTCTATCGACAAGCCGCAAGCGATGGCAAAACAGGCACAAGCTTACCTTAGCCAAGGCGCAAAACTGCTTAAGGTAAAACTGGATGGTGAAAACGTGATTGAGCGCGTTGCAGCAGTACGCGATGCCGCGCCGCACGCACAAATTGTCTTAGATGCGAATGAAGCGTGGCAAAACCTCGACCTCGCGACGGTATTTGCTCAACTCGAACCGTTTAATATCACCATGATCGAGCAACCGTTGCCACAAGACTGCGACGACGTACTCGCCAGCATTCCGCACCCCATTCCACTTTGCGCCGATGAAAGTTGTCACACCAGAGAGCAATTGCATCAGTTGGTTGGCAAATATGAAATGGTGAACATTAAGCTAGATAAAACTGGCGGGCTCACTGAAGCACTATTATTATCCGACGACGCCCAAAAACTCGGTTTTCGCCTCATGTCCGGTTGTATGTTGGGGACGTCGCTTGCGATGCGTGCTGCCTTACCCATTGCTGCTCAGGCAAGCGTTGTCGATCTTGATGGCCCGTTGCTGCTCGGACAAGATGTAACGCCAAGCTTGGTTTATTGCGACGGCGAAATCGTTCTTTCCAAATAGCCTAAACAATCCAGAGGTTTTGCTCCAAAAGTCAGAACCTCTGAGTTTATGATCTCGATTAAAAAACAATCAGCTCCATCATGAAATAAGTCACATAAATTATATGGTTATTGAGGCATGCTAAGATTCCAGTAGTCCAAGAAGGTGGTCTTATGCATCGAGTCATCCGGAAAATGACGTGGAAAACGAATAGGCGGTAATCCCGCCCTACTCCAATGCAGTGCGTGGGTTTCTATAACAACCCACTTCCTAGCAATTCGTAGGTTTTTCACGCCATCTTGCAAGGAGGCTCTATGCCTATCAACAAAATACGCAATATCGCTTTTGTCGGCCAAACCGGGACCGGTAAAACCACGCTGATAGAAAAACTGCTCTTCACCTGCGATGCCACGCACCATTTAGGCAGCGTAGAAAAAGGCGATACCGTTACCGACTTCGACCCTCAATCCATCCAATATCAACACAGTATTGAAGCAACGCCAGTCGCACTGCGCTGGAATAAACACCGGCTCAATATCATCGACACTCCGGGACAAAACGAGTTACTTGGCCGTACTATCAGCGTTTTTCCTGCCGTTGAAACATCTGCCCTTGTCATCGACCCTCAAACCCCACTTAACCAAACTTCCGATCGCTTATTCACCTTTGCTAAAGAGCAGCAAAAATGTCAGATGATCATTATCAATAAGCTCGATAACCACGGTAATCAGTTAGAAAGATTGATGGAGAACATCGTTGAGCATTTTGGTGACCACTGCTTGCCGATCAACTTACCTTCGGCTGACGGGGAATCTGTAGTTGACTGCTATTTCGAACCAGAATTGGGACGAGAAACCTTACTTGCAACGGTAGATGAAGCTCATGAGACCTTAATTGACCAAGTCATCGAAGTCGATGAAGAACTGATGGAACTGTATCTGGAACAAGGCTCCGAACTCACCGCAGAGCAACTGCATGATCCGTTTGAAGAAGCACTGAGAACTGGACATGTGATTCCGGTCTGTTTTGTCTCAGCACAAACCGGCGCGGGCGTCGAGTTGCTGCTGCGCACCTTGGCGGAGATCATGCCCATGCCAAACGAGGGTAACCCTCCTCTACTGGAAAAGAACGGCAAAAAAATCAAAGTAAATTGCGAAACCTTAGAGCACACCGTCGCACACGTGTACAAAGTCAGCGTCGACCCATATATGGGAAAACTTGCCTACTTACGTGTGTATCAGGGTGAAATCAATGCGGGCAGCCAGCTTTATATTGGCGAAAGCAACAAGGCATTTAAAGTTGGGCACTTATATCAACTGCAGGGCAAAGATAGAACCGAGATCCCTCGCGCGCTTGCAGGCGACTTCTGCGTTTTAGCCAAAGTGGATGATCTCGAATTCGATTCAATCGTTCATGACTCTCACGAAGAAGATGGAGTTCAACTCAAAACGTTGGACCTTCCTGACTCCATGTATTCTTTGTGCTTGAAGCCTCTTAAGCGTGGAGATGAGCAAAAATTAGGAGATGTGCTGAATAAAATTGCCAGTGAAGATCCTTCGCTGCGCATCGAACATCGCGCTCGCACCAACGAAACCATCATCAGCGGCCAAGGGGAGTTTCACCTCAAAGTCGCATTAGAAAAGATGGCGAACGTGTACAAACTGGACGTCGAAACCTGCCAACCAAGCGTCGAATACTTTGAAACCATCACCAAACCTGCCGAAGGGCATTATCGACACAAAAAACAAAGTGGCGGTGCAGGCCAGTTTGGTGAAGTGCAATTGAAGGTTCGTCCACTCGAACGTGGTGCCGGATTTAAGTTCATCAACAAAGTGGTGGGTGGCGCCATTCCAACCGCGCTCATTCCTGCTGTAGAAAAAGGTATTTTGCAAGCGTTAGAGGAAGGCGCGATTTCTGGCAACCCAATTAAGGATGTGGAAGTCACCGTTTATGACGGTAAATATCACTCCGTCGATTCGAAAGAAATTGCGTTTGTCATCGCAGGTAAGAAAGCCTTTTTAGATGCGATTAACAACGCAGATCCTATTGTGCTAGAACCCATTGTCCAGATGGAACTGCACATCCCAACCGCGAACGTTGGCGATGTTTCTGGAGATTTATCTGGAAACCGAGGCTTAATCGAAGGCACCGAGCCAATCGACAGCAGCTTCACCTTACTCAGAGCCAAGTCACCTGTAAACGAGCTGCAAGATTACGCTCGTCGATTACGCTCTATCACTGGTGGTGAAGGCAGCTTTAGTATGACCTTAAGCCATTACGAGCCTGCGCCACCAGCAGTGCAAAAACAGGTCTGCCAAGGCAGTACACAACAAGGTTAATTCCCTAAGATTCAAATCAATCACATAAACAAAAAAGCGCCCTCATTTTGAGGGCGCTTTTAGGTAAAAGAAAAATTATTTATCGAGAGACAAACCTATCTGACTGATTTTGCTTTCAAACTCTTCGATGCTGTTCGCTTTGTAAGTCGGAGCACCGTTAAAGTAGCGCGGTTTCTCTGGCAGCATCGCATTTTTCAGCTCTTGTTCTTGATCGATATTGTCATGGTAAACCGTTACACGATTTGGAATATCCTGCTTCATTACAGCCATTTTGGTTCTCCTTTATTAAGACGAATAGTAAGCGTAGAACGAATTTATCGGAGTACAGGCGTAACTGTGTAAAATTTAGACACCAACGACAAAATCATATTTAAACAGTTGCATTTAATATTTTTGAGGCACTTTGTCGTGGCTATTGGCAAACGTGAGTGCAGCGATTAAGGTGAGCTCTCTCTACATGAAGACAGGAAGTCCGGTGTCGCAGCAAGAACTCAACCAAATGGGCAGTGCCAAAGTTTTTCTCATCGAAAAAGATGGCGTCCAAGTAATAGAAAAACGTAACCCTACTCAAATAGAAGTCGCGTTTTATCAACGCTATGCCGAACAGTTTAACGCGCTTGGAATACACGTACCGCGCTTGATTCAATTCGACGACCAGAAAAACGTTCTGCACATTGAATACGTTCCCCACGCAGTCGAGCAAGCATTCTTACTTGAAGATGATCGAGTCATTGAACAACTCGTCAAACTGCACCAACTTCCACCAACATCAGATGGTGTTTATCACCGCCACCAGTGGACACCACAAGCGACTCAACAAGCACTCACTACACTTAAGCTGGGCTCAGAGACAGAACAGTTCTTCCACCAGCTACAACAACGATCGGCGCACCTTTTTGATAGGCGGAACTTGATCTCCGGAGACACCAATGCAGGAAACTGGGGACAGCGCGAAAATGGCGAGCTGGTGCTGTTCGACTGGGAGCGCTTTTCTACAGGGCATGTCGCGATAGATTTAGCGCCGCTCATCGAGGGCATGGGCACATTTGATGATTACTTGAACGTAGCAGACAAATATATAAAGTGCGCAGAGAGAGGTGAAACAACAGAATTGGCGCGCGATATCGGACTAGCAAAAGCGTGGATCGTTGTCGAGGTAGTCAACATACTGGTCTCCAGAGAGAATCCGCAGACCAGCAAATATTTGGACTGGTTTCGGCAAACCTTGCCGCAATGGGCCAAAAGCCTTAGTGCTCAGGTGATGAGTTAGGCTCTGAGATTTGATATAAACGCCTTTCAGGTTCTGCGCATGAGGTTTCGCAGTTGCATACTTTATCAACACCGACGTTGTTTAAACCGCCGCAACTTCCTTGAATACGCTTGTTATGAAAAATGACGCCAAGTGACATCAACAAAATGATTGCGAGAAAACCAAGAAAGGTAAATAACCAAACCATATTAGCCTGCCTTATTAGCCATCGACTCTAGCTTAAGTATAGCAGGGCTAGATGTTGCTTTGAGTAGCGCTTTAGGTCTTGCCAACAAGGAGGTTTTTGATTTTTGGCCACCACAACCACAGGAGCCGCAGCCGCCTTTTTGTTTGTGAACACTTTTCTTATGATTGTTTGATGGGCGTCCTTGAGAGGGCTCAATCAAAGGCTCTCTTGGAACCGCAAGCACATCTTCCAATGAACTACGAGTAGACAGCCTAAATACTGGCGTGCCACTGCTAAGTAGCTTTGCCAATACACGTTCACCAATATTTCGCACAAGAACAGCATCCACATTGTACCCTTGTAGAGACTGAATCAACTGAGACTTCGCATTACAACCCGCTTGTGGCATAGAAGCAATGTTCGCTAAGTTTTTTAGCATACCGTCAGTATCAGAATAAATAGCAATGTATGGTGCTTTTACAAAGTGGTTTGCCACCCGCTCACCATCATTAGGAATAGCATAAATCATAAGTTTGACTCCTCATTCGGAAAAACTAATGCATGACCTTCAACTAAACTTTTTGCGACTTTCAATCTTGCACTTTTTACTGTGTTACCAAAAGTTTGTCTAGAAACGCCCATCTGCTCCGCAGCTTGCTGCTGGCTAAGCCCCTCTAAGTCGGCTAAACGTAGCGCTTCTAACTCTTCTGGTAATATGGCGACTTGCTCCAACTGATTAAATGGAATGCCATTGGGCTTAAAGCAATGGTGAGCCGCACGTCCGCATATTCGTCTTTCTATCTTTGGTCTTGCCATCATTGTCCCTCAAAAACACAGAGTCAAATTACGCCTTAAACTGGCATATGCCAATAACATTTTTAGCATATGCCAATAAACTAAGTTTGCAAAAATCAACACGACAAATACGTAATACATCAGCATTAATTAGACATCTAATAATTTAGGAATTTTGATGACAAACGAACAAAAAGATCAATTCTAATTAACCGGATAATAAAAACGTTAGTTTGCGCAGATTTTTCATACAAATACACGCTAATGTGTTCATTTTATTGAAGAAGAAAAACTATAATCCAAGCAAATCATTAGTTTGAACACTAATGATTGTTTTATTTAAAAGGATGTATACCTAAGAAACGAAAAAGAGAAGTTTGACGACATTGGCCTGAGCTTAAAGGGTAATACTTTCGATACAGAACCTGTCGAACGACCATTACTTGGCCTAGGTGCCCTACTCTTCTTGCCAAATTAAGTTTCTTGAGAGCGCTTAGGTATATCAGAAAAAGGAAGTACATATGTCTGACTCAAATTGGCTCAGCGAATTCCCGGAAATGGATGCCTCTGATCTCAGGGCGATTCGCAAAACACTCGACGGCGCCTACAGAGATTTCTCTCGCGAGTATGGTGAACTCATTGAGTCTCTGTTTGATCCGCTCCTTACGTTTCTTGTCTGGTTTGAAAAACTTCTGATTTCTACACCTTGGTTCATTATTTTAGGTGTCTGCACCACTCTCGTTTATGCCGCCAGCCGCTCTTGGAAACTGGCCGCTGCATGTTTTGGTTCGCTGATTCTGATTGGCTATTTTGGAATGTGGGAAGACACTATGCGCACGCTCAGTATCATCACTGTATGTACCATGCTTGCCATCGCACTTGGTATCCCTATCGGCATCGCTATGGCGCGCTCTAATCGCATTCAGTCGGTGGTAACACCATTACTCGACGTCATGCAAACCATGCCGGCATTTGTGTATCTCATTCCAGTTGTGATGTTATTGGGCATCGGGAAAATTCCTGGCCTTATCGCAGTAGTGATCTACGCGATTCCACCGGTTATTCGTTTAACCAATTTGGGCATTCGTCTAGTTGATAAAGAAGTATTGGAAGCCGCAACCGCATTTGGTGCCAGCACTCGGCAACGGCTTTTTGGAGTTCAGCTTCCGCTTGCAATGCCAACCATCATGGCGGGAATTAACCAAACGATCATGATGGCACTGTCAATGGTGGTCATCGCATCAATGATTGGGGTAAAAGGTTTAGGTCAGCCTGTTCTAAAGTCTATTACCAATCAATATTTCACTCTTGGTCTTCTCAATGGTTTAGCAATTGTCGCCCTAGCAATCCTTTTTGATCGTGCTTCACAAGCGTATGCGAAACGCACTCAAGCTCATTTAGGAGATTCAAAAAATGACTAGTCCACTTATCGAAATCAGCGGTCTTTATAAAATCTTCGGCCCCAAACCCAATAGCGTGATTGAGCGCGTTAAGTTGGGACATAGTAAAGAGCAGGTTTTAGCGGAAACGGGCCACACGGTCGGACTAAAAGACATCAACCTGCAAATTCAAAAGGGTGAAATTTTTGTCATTATGGGATTATCCGGTTCTGGAAAATCCACCATGATTCGCCACTTCAATAGATTAATCGATCCAACCATGGGGCAGATCTTGGTAGAAGGGGTGGATGTCATGCAACTTTCTAACAAAGAACTTGAACAGTTTCGCCGTCACAAGATGTCTATGGTGTTCCAACGCTTTGGCTTGCTGCCTCATCGCACTGTTATCGACAACATCGCATATGGTTTGGAAGTTCAGGGAATGAGTAAAGAGGAGCGCTTAGAAAAAGCAAATGAATGGTTAGAAACCGTTGGACTGACGGGTTATGAGCACCAGTATCCTGCTCAACTATCGGGTGGACAGCAACAGCGTGTGGGCCTTGCACGGGCACTGGCTACCGACGCCGAAATACTGTTGATGGACGAGGCTTTCTCAGCATTGGACCCTCTGATTCGGAGCGAAATGCAAGATCAGTTGGTAGAGCTGCAACAGAAGCTGCACAAAACCATTATTTTCATTACTCATGATTTAGATGAAGCGCTTCGACTTGGCGATCGCATCGCGATTCTTAAAGACGGTGAACTTGTCCAACAAGGTTCACCAGACGAAATTTTACTGCATCCTGCCGATGAGTACGTTGAAGCCTTTGTAAAAGACGTCAATAGAGCGCGAGCACTGACGGTCGAAACGCTGATGCAGCCACCTTCGTACTGTGTTCGCGCTGAAACCATTGAAGATGCGCTGAGTGAAATGAAACGTGTTAAACGTGATTATGCCTACCATGAGACCAATGCAGGCTATCAAGGCGTGATAACACAGCAAGGATTGCTAAACGCAGCGAAGTTAACTCACCTATCAGATTGGCGTGATGATATCTATGAAGAGGTGCCTATCATCTCTCCACATTTAGCCATTGAGCAAGTGCTGACTGAAGTCATGTCGTGTGAACATTCACTGCCCGTCATCGATGAGCACGGCCATTTGAAAGGCGAATTAAATCGTCAGGTTATTGCGGAGCTGTTTTCTGATCAACGAAGCACAAAACGAGGCACTTCACACTCAAGCTTCAATAACGTTTCTTAGATGATGTTGATAATACAGCTCACAACAATGTGGGCTGTTATCAATTAACTCACTCCCACTCCCCTTTTTAGATATTTATCTGTGGGCTCAAGCTTGATACCCAAAGCAACATTTACATTGTTCTGATTTTCCTGACAATTTCATGCTCATATCCGGTTTTATTGACATAGTTAGATCATTCTATTGCTTTTTGATGACGCAAATCCTCGATAAATGTCTACTATTACTCTCATACAAAATCTTGATTTAAAGAGGGATAAAATGAAAAAGACAATGTTGGCACTAACAGGCGCGGTAATCATTCTTGCAGGCTGTCAAGATGAGAAACCTGCCGAAACAAGCGCAGTTGAAGTACCTCAGGCAACGGAAACTGAAGTCACCACCAGTGCAGACGTTACGACTGAGACAATTGACACGTTACCAGTAGAAGAAGAACAGGTAATTACTGAAGAGACATTTGTAGACTCTGAACACAACGCACAAAGTGCTCTGGACTGGAACGGCACCTACAAAGGAACACTACCTTGCGCGGATTGTGCTGGTATCGATATGACCATCACACTAAATCAAGATGGCACTTACGTACTTGAAGAAAGCTACCAAGACAAAGAAGACGGTCAATCAAAATCTGAAGGTCAATTCACTTGGGACGCAAATGGCAGCATCGTAACGTTGACAAATGAAGATGCACCAAACCAATACTTTGTTGGTGAAAACGTACTTATGAAGCTAGACATGAATGGCGAAAAAGTAACGGGTGACCTAGCACCACTATACAACTTAACGAAACAGTAAGAAGCTAGTATCAATACCTGATAAATACCCAAAATCCGAGCCACCCCAGCTCGGATTTTTTCGCTGTTTTAACGAAAGCTATTCCAGCAACCTTTCTATTCTGAAGCAACATTCTGCTTCTTACCCTGATTGTTCATTACATTTCCATACGCTTTGCCGATAGATGCTTACAACGTCATTTTGTACAGTGTTCAAAACAAAACAGAACAACTCGGAAAAATGATGAAAAAAACATTAATTGCACTACTTACTCTGACAGCTGCTGGCTCAGCTTTCGCTGGCGATACTTACATTCGTAACGGTAACATCTACAACAACGAAGGCGGTTGGAACGTAGAAGCTGGTGTGGCTCAAGGCAGCGATCTTTTCAAAGATCAAAAGCATAATACAGCACCAATTCTCAACGGTGGTTACCATGGTGACGACTTTAATGCCGACCTAAGTGGCATTAACTACCGCTTCTTCGGTAACACCAATGAGTTAATCAACATGAGTGCCTACCTTGTAGGTAGCGGTGTAATGCGCGACGGTGATACAGCGAAAAGCCTGAAAGGCACAGATAAACGCCGTTTCGCCGTCGATCTAGGTTTAAACGCAGACTTTACACTGGATCAAAACAACGTCATTTCTACATACCTTCAGCACGATATCAGCGGTGCTTACAAAGGTTACTTAGCGGGCGCGACTTACTTCCACATAATGAAATTCGGTAGTGTTGATTTTGTTCCTTTTGCTAACCTAACTTATCAAAGTGAAGACTACGTAGATTACTACTTTGGTGTAAAACAACGCGAAGCAAACGCAAACCGCAAAGCATACAAAGGTGATTCAACGGTAAGCTATGGTGTGGGCTACAAACTTGTTATGCCAATCAACGACAACTGGCAAGTAAGCCAAATGACACAATACACGCGCCTAGGCAGCGGTATCAGCGACTCTTCTATCGTTGATAGTGCAAACCAATGGGTTGTTGGCGCAAGTGTGTCGTACAACTTCTAATCCGACACGCCCTTATAAAGCCATCATTTCGATGGCTTTATGCGTTGGACATTTGCATCATCTTGCACACAGACGTTAGTGTGAATGAGCAATCCATAACCTATGTAAGTCGCTATAGCCTGTATTCTTCACCTGCACACCTCGCACTTGCTGTGTTTTTGTCACTTCTTCGTAGCCAACAAACAAAGGCAAATATAGGTACTGATCGCGCAGCGCTTTCTCTAGGTTTAATAAAGACTGCAGCGAGTGATCATCAGCCATCGCCCTGCGAACCTTTTCTCTGTGGCTTAACATCTGGCTTTGATCAAAACTAAAACGCAGTCCAGTTGCTATCGACAGCCATTCGAAGATGCCATATTCAAATGGTGCTTCCATGACTTCCTCAATGAAGAGCAAATCTGCTTGGTGAGACACTACCTCAGGAAAACTAATGTCATCAATAACGACGATCTCCAACTCCAATCCCGTCGCACGAATCACACTGTGCAACCATTCGGAATGACGAATTAAACTCGGAATCGTCCAGACAGGTTCAGCTAATACCACTTTACCTTTCAGTTTAGGTATCACACCACCATCTGTTATTGATAAATCTTGCTCATGAGTCTCTAACTGAATGCTGTCAACGGCACTTGGCGCATCATAAATTCGCTTTTGCACATGGATGTAATCAGCGAGTTGATACCAAGTCTCTTTTGTGAGTTGGGATTCCGCGCGTTCGCGGTAGGTCAGATATGAAAATGCGCTAATTTTTTCCACTTCAACGTGATCGGAGCTTTGGTTAAAGCTCAACATATTTAAGGTTTTAACATCACCATGAGACAGCGTTATTTGATCTAACAATGCGCGTGCTGAAAAATACTCTTTGTGCGCTTCAAGAGTCATACTCTCCTGGTTCCAGCCGCTGATTTTAAATGGCCCAGTCCCTATGTGGTAGGAATAACTAGAACCGAAAGAGACGACATCTCGACACAGAATAGACGCATGAGGAGTTGCTAGCATGTATGGAAACAACTTGTTCGGATACTTCAATATGATTTTTAAGCAGTTAGATGTTTCTGCAACCACGCTATCAATGCATTGCCAGAGCTCGTGAACTGGTCCTTTTATCTCCCTGAGTCTTTCTATACTCCAAACCACATCCTGTATATTAAGGGGCTCGCCATCATGGCGATATATGCCTGGCCGCAACCATAACGTCATTACCTTGCCTTCCATTTTCCATTCGTGTGCTAACGATGGCTCGATACCACCATTGGAATTTTGGGTCAGCAATACGTCATAAACGCTTTTCGCGACGTGTAATTCAGTGTGACGGTAAGTATTCGCAGGGTCGATTTTGGATACCCAAGGGTAAGAAGAAATCAAAATAGCGTTATTTGATTCGTTCAATCGATTCACTTTTTCAGAAGCGATAGTCAGTGCTCTAACCGCGGTTTGACCGAACCAATCAATAAGTTTCGTTATTGAGTTCATTCTTCCTCTGCCAAGCTCCTCAACCAAAAACTCGGTCATCGCTTGTTGGAGGGAAATATTAATACTGAGACGGCTAGCGTTACTTCGGCCAATCGCAGGTTGCCAATCGACCCAATCGTAAGTGGCAAGCTTTTTCATCACAATAGAAACATTGCGCCTCGACGTGCAAATCACCGCTTCTAGCTCAGAAAGCGTAACAAGGTGATACTGGTGAGGTTCAAAGTGCTTTAACAGTAGATCCAGATACCTAAGATTGACATCGTTCACAAAGATTCCTAAGAGTTATTCCAAAGCAAAAAAATAGCACAGGACGCTTAGCAACTAAACTTCCTGTGCTATATCTAAACAAATTCAAAGCTTGGACTCAGCTCGACCAACAGAAGTCAAAAACGTTTACTAAGCCAAGAGGTAACTTGAATAAGTATTCTTAGAAACGGTAGCTCATACCTACAGAGAATACATTGATGTCTGCATCAACCGTTACTTTTTCATTGCCAAATTTCGCAATGTCTAGCTCAGGCATCATGTATTCCCATTCAACTTGTAGAGCAAAGTTTTCAGTAATAGCGAACTCTGCACCTAAACCGTACATGCCTGTTACAGTGCTGTCAGAAATGGTGGTATGGCCTGCGCTACCGTCAATCACAGAGTTGCTAATTTTGAATTCAGCATTGAAGTAAGAAAGACCAGCTTTAGCAAAAAGGTTGAAACGATCGCCAATCGGTAGAGTCGCTTTTGGCTGAATCGATAGATACTTCATATCACCAACAGTAACAACTTTGCCGTCTAAAGCATCGTAGCCACCAATGGCTGCTTCTAGAGAAATGTATTCGTTGAATTTGTAACCACCGAATACTTTGCCTGAAAGGCTTGAGTCATCTTCAAGTTTAAGTTTAGTGCTAGCGTTAGTACCACCACCATTGATAGAGCCATTAACATCACCAAACGATGCTTGACCTACAGATGCACCAACGTAAGGAGCTGCGTTTGCAACAGAACATGTTGCTAGAAGGGCTGTCATTAGCCATGTTTTTTTAAACATTGTATTTCACTGCCTGTTAATTATTGAGGTTGTGTTTTGCCCATCCTTAAGCATGCCATGCTATCCATTTCACTTGGTTTCAAAACCAAGTGGATGTTAATGAATAAAAACTCAATAAAACATGAAATATTTAGACACAACTTTGCCACTTTCTTTCTTAATTTTGACAATTTAGTCATTTCACAAGCATTGCTGCTTCAACCAGTTAGTGAGTTTGATGATTTCCGCTTGCTTGGCTCGACTCTTTTTATGAATAAAATAAAAGCTGTCTCCGGTTTCCAATCCATGAGAAGGGATATACACCAAATCGTGCGCTTTATCTCTTTCATTGAGCATAAAATCATTCGCAAATGCGATACCTTGGTCATAACGCGCCGCCTCTATTGCCAACAACATATGACTAAAATGTTGAACATCGACATCTTTCGGCAAGGTGTAACCGCCCGCTCTGCACCACTCAGCCCAGTCTTTTCCTCTCTCACGATAAATTGAGTCTGTCGACAAAATAGGGTATCGCCAAAGCGCTTCTGGAATCGGTTGATCTTGCAACTCTTTCCAAATTTTATGGCTGCAGACCGGATACAGCGTCTCCGCGTATAACTTTACCGACATGTAGTTTCGCTTTGGCTTTTCTACCGTGATAAAACAATCGCCAACGCTGTCTGTCTGTTCAGGATCACCAACGACCATATTGAGTGTCAGATCGATTTCTGGATGTAAGCGCTTAAAATCAGACAAACGCGGAATAAGCCACTTTACGGCAAGCGAGCTATAAATCGCCAACCGTATGCTGCCTTTGTCCCCTTCTCGCACCTTTTGGCTGGCCATCGCAATTGAGCTAATTGCTGGGCTAATATCCTCTAAATAGCGGGTGCCCGTATCGGACAAAGAAAGCTTTCTGCCTTGGCGGATAAATAATGATTCACCCAAGTAATCTTCTAATAATCGTATCTGGTGGCTAACGGCACTTTGCGTCACATTGAGTTCTTCAGCAGCAAGCGAAAAGCTAGAGTTTCTGGCAACAGATTCAAAACAGTGAACCGCTCTGAGTGGTGGCAATTTCATTATCTAAAAATCTCATACTTAAACTAATAAATATCACTTCACTTCATCCTATGACATCACCTACTCTTTGGCAAAGAAAGAGGAGAGGAAAAAGTGAAAGTTACATCGGTCGGAGCAGCGATGCTGCTATTAATTGTTGGAAATCTCATTGCGGTGCTTTCGGACTCTTTAATTAAAAGTGTCGGAAATGAAGTGCCTATTTTTCAATTTGTCTTTTTCCGACAAATTTCAGCGGTGCTTTTCCTGCTGCCAGTCTACTTGCTAACAAAAAATGCGCCTTTTCTTGAAGGGTTTAAGTGGCATGCTGTTCGCGCTCACGTATGGTTACTTGGTGCAATATTCATGGTTTTGGCGATCTCATCTTTACCGCTCGCAACTGCGAACGCGATCTTTTACGCCGCGCCATTAATCATGTTGCCGCTTGCAGCAATCTTTTTTGGAGAACAGTTGTCTAAGCAATCGGTCGCCGCAGCGATAATGGGCTTTGCCGGTGTATTGGTCATCATTCGTCCAGACCAAATCGATTGGGCAGCCATTTCAGCTTTAGTTGTTGCAATTACTTTAGCAATCAATAACTTGCTCATTCGAAAACTGCCAAAAAATCAGTCTGTGATGCAAACGTTATTGATGACAAACTTGGCAGGTATTCCAGTAGCCTTCTTGCTTGTTCTGATCGAAGCAGAACCTTGGGACTGGAGTGCTTTCCCTGTTGCTGCTGGCTCAAGTTTGTTCATCATGATTTATGCAGCAACATGTGTCATCGCTTACCGCTCGATCGATAGCAACAAAATTGCCAGCGCTGAATACAGTGGCTTAATTGGTGCCGTGTTTGTGGGATTGATTTGGTTTGGAGAAGTGCCAGACATATTTATGGCAATAGGAACCATTATGATTGTTGTGCCTCTGGTTTGGCTTTCTAAACGAGAACGTCGCAAGAAAAAGTTGCAAGAGCAACAAGAAGCGCACGTTACTTAAAGTTGTGCTCTAACCCAAAGACTAAAAAACCGAGCCGTAAGTGCTCGGTTTTTTTATGTGGCTCTAATCGGTTTTTACGTAAGCGACTACGTGAGATAAAAACTGCCTTGCGAAGCGATCATTAAACCGGATGCGATATTCATGATCGGCTTCCGACACTAGACGCCAGCCTTCAGCAAAGTATTCTTTGATATCATCAACCGCCTCTTCTTTATTTTTGATGTGTTTCGCGTTCCACTGATAAGTGCAAGAGACAACGATCAGCCCACCCACCTTGGTGGTTTTTTTTAGAGCATTGATCACGCTAAGTGGCGACTCACATTGATCAATCACATTTAAACATACGACTAAATCAAAGCGAGATTGGAGAGTATCAAGCTCAAAAGGCTGGTTAATTAGCGTCAAATCAACATGAGCACATTTCTGTACGATATCTCTATTCTCTACCTCTAAAGTGTTTAAGGTGTTCACATCGTGAAGGTAAGTAAGCTCGACGCGTTGTTCTTCTATTAATAGTTGCTTCAAGCCATCCATTAACCTATTTGAAGGCTCCACAAGCGTCGCTTCTCTAAGGTTAGGTAAGCGTTGCACTAACTCATAATAATTTCTTCCCAGCGCCGCCCCAACCTCAAGTAGGGAATACGGCTGAACGCTGCTTTCGATTACCGCCTGCGCAATAAAATCAGCAACTTGGGAGCAGTGAGGTGATGACAAAAAAGAAAGTGGGACTTGTTTTGAGCGACTGGTTATCATCTCAATCTGTTGAGCCTCAATGAACTTGTCGAACCATTGCGCTTCGAAATAACCAGCCAAACCGTGCTCGGTCAGGTAAAAATCTTCCATGTTTTTTCCGTTCGTACTTTAAGAAAAGTGATTGTATCGAACGCGGAAATTAACGGGTATTTCTGGCCGCACATTCCAATGGGAAAACAGATGAAAACGCCGCTTATGTGAAAAAGCCCTTTCATCTCAAAGATAAAAGGGCTTGTTAATCGCTTCGGTTAAGTCGCTAACTATTGTGGTAGAACAACGTTACCATCTTGAATTGGGAACGTTTTTGTCGCTGGCTTGCTCGCCAAACGAACCGTCGTTGGTGCACCTGAAACTTCGTAAGTGACGTCGTAACCCACTACTTTATCAGATGTCGTATATTCTGTATGACACTGTTTTTTCGTCGTTGTTACTACATCACCTTTTTGCACATTTTCCTGGATCTTACGACCTGTCAGTGCACCAGCAATCGTACCAGCTGCAGTTGCAATCACTTTACCTGAGCCACCACCGATTTGGTTGCCCAGCGCTGCTCCAGCTGCTGCGCCACCAACCGTACCAATAATTTTATTGTCATCCGCAGGGGCAACTTGCTCGGTTACTACCACGTCTTTACATACTTGGTGCGGCTTTTTCACCGTTTCAGTCACCGCTTCAACCAAAGTAATGTTTGCTTGAGTTGGAGCTGGTGGCGTTTTGTCTTTACAGCCTGCTAGTACAGCAACAACTGCCGTTGCAATTGCGATAGATTTCATATTCATGATTTACATCCCAGTATGGTTTGCTTTGATGAGCGTTATGGTAAATCGCAAAAGGGAAATCACATCAGACGAAAACAAACCCTCTGTCATTAACAAGTAAAGAAACACTGTTTTATAAAAGATACGTCAAGAAACACTCAGCAACGTGTCAACAGAGCTAAAACTGTATCACTACTGATTATGATTGGGCTGAACTAGTCTATGAGATTTATTTTTAAGCCAAGCTCAAAAATAGTTCGTCATCCGTTAAATACTTATGACGGTGGCTTAGATTACGCACGTGCATAAACATAAAATCAGGGAAACCAGGCGCTATAATGTTATTTGGTTCCCAGCATACACCGCCAACAAACACATATCGCCCCTGCTTGTCATCTTCGTGAAGGGGGTTATTAAGAGGAGAAGAAAACTCTGCTCGGCAACCTTCAACCACACAAACAATTTGTCCTTTAAAAAGGCCAATCACGCGCTTTACAAGATTTGCCTTGATACCACACTTCCATGCTTGGCGAGTAGCCATCTCATAGCCATATTTTCGGATCGCTTTCTTTTGCAAATGTACTACTAGGTTCATTTTGACTCCTGATTCAAGCAACTACGTGAAGCCCAAAGCCATAAAAGCAGATAGACGTCTATACCCGAGTGAGCTCATGGTACGTGGGAATAAACTACGTGATTAGACTGAGTTTAGTGTCGGATGAGATACACCGTCCACGATGCTGTAACGTATCGATTTACACCAATCAAAGGCAGATAACACATCAACTTTTGAGTGCTTTCCTGCGCTGTATCTGGTTACTTCTGTATATTACTATAACGAAATCACCCTCCACGTTTACCTATATAAATTTGTCGTAACGATAGAGGGTGCTTATCAAGGAGAGAGGATAACGCCTACACGTCGATGAGATAATTTTGACCTTCAGTTTCTAAACGATCAATCATTTTACGACACTCATTTAAATCAAGAGGTTGTTCAAAGCGGCGCTTGAGATTCATCAAAAAGAAGATATCTTCACACATGGCTTTCTCAGGTTCGTCACTGATTTTGGCGACCGGTGAACCATTGCACGTGACCATTTTTATCACGATAGAAAGTGGCTGGTAGGCGTCACCATCTTTATTGACATAATCACCCATATCATTGGCAAGAAAAGTACCGATACCAAAACTCACCTGAATACGTCCTTGGAAATACTCGCAAATATCTAACGCTTGTTCGAAGTTAAGTCCGTCGGTAAACACCAGTGTTTTTGTTAATGGGTCTATATTCAGCGACTGGTAGTGTGCAATCATTTTTTCACCCCAGCTATAAGGGCAACCACTATCGTGACGTACACCGAAGTACGCGTTACTTAGTTCTTCATCAAAGTCTTTAAGAAAAGCATCGATACCAATCGTATCGGTTAACGCAATACCTAGTGCACCATTAAACATTTTTTGCCAACGTTGCAACGCCACTTTTTGCGAATCTCGCACATTCACCAGAGCTTGGTGTCCCATAAACCATTCATGAGCAACCGTGCCGATAGGCGTCAAGTTTAGCTCTTTTGCTAAGTGATAGTTGCTTGTTCCTGTCAAACATTCCGGCACTTCCTGGCACAAATATTCCAGCATAGTGCGCTGAGCTTGAAAGGAAAAACGTCGACGCGTCGACATGTCAGAAAATTTAAAGTTAGTAATGTTACGACGTTTTAGTTCCGACTTTAGGTGTCGAACTTTCTCTTCTAAAACAGTGGTAAATTGCGCAACAGGGATATCTGACCAACGCTGACGGCTACGAACTTCAGACACGATGCTCATGATGATCGTTTCGTACAAGATGGTGTCTCGCCACAAACCGTTAATGGTAATTCTTAACTGGCTTGAGCCATCAGCCATGGCTTTGTTATGGAAAGAGACATCGCTTTGTGGGTTGAAACGGAAATGGCGCAGTGCATCAACAAAGTCAGGATTCAGGTAAGGCGCGACACGCTTAATATATTCAATTTCTTCTTGCGTAAATTGAATATCTTGCAGTTTAAGGACTTCGGCTTTTACCTCGGGCAAAAGCTCAGAGAGGTCTTCCTCACTGCGCACGATAAACTTATATGACACCATCGCATCAGGGTAAAGCGCTGTTACAGCGCTCATCATATTGACTTTGTAGACATCGAAATCCAAAGCACTTTGAATGATGCGGGAAGAAAATAGTTTGGTGGTCATTAGGTGCCCTTCTACATGCCCTTCCTGGGTATATAACTTTTTGTTACTAACTAATTTGCGTAAACAATAAACACCCATCTATAGTTTGTCAACTTTTGTTACTAACCACTCATTTTTATAAGGTTTTTTTGTCTAGAATTCGAGCAAGCATTGTGAATAAGTCAGAGTCATCCGTAAATTTATGCTCAAACCGTATTACGAACACTACCAAAAACGTTTCTAACAACTCGTTACTTACCCATTGATTGACCACTTGTTATGCGCTAGATTACTTACAAATCAATATTAGGACCCAACCATGATCGTATCTGTCGACATTATTCCATTCAGGCTATCTGGCTGTGCCGATAAGGGATTGGAAGTGTTGTTGATTAAACGTTCAAATCCAAATCGGCCATACCATGGAGTCTGGGCACTACCGGGCGGATTTGTCTTTGATAAAGACTTAACCAGTGAAGGCGGACGCCCGGCCGATGAAAACTTTGAAGCGGCGCGTCGCCGAATTTGCCGTGAGAAAATCCATACCTACCCTCGCCATTTTAGCGAAGCGTTTATCGACGGTGATCCAAAGCGCGATCCAGAAGACTGGAGCTTAAACATTACGCACTACGCCTTAGTTGATCGTAACAATGTAGAGCAAATAAATAATGCAGGTGTACCGGAATGCCAACTTAAATGGTTTTCGCTACAGGCTATTCTCAATGGAGAAGAAACCCTCGCATTTGATCATCAAAAAACCATTGAAAAAGCGTGGCAAAAGCTTCGTGCATCCATTGAATACACATCGGTTCTTTTGTTTGCATTAGACAAAGAGTTTTTGGTTGCGGACATCATTTCTGCTTATCAAGAGTTTGGTATTGATATCAGCCGAATGACGATTAAGCGCCGCTTGATAGATTCAGGCGTACTAAAACCCACTAATAAAGTCGCTTCAACCAACAAAGGCAAAGGTGGAAAACCCGCAATGGTATATACGCTGACTAGCGACGAAGTAACCTTTTTTCAAAACTGTTTGCGTGGATAAACGCAGACAATCAGACAGACAAGGAGTCTGCCATGACTGTTCGAGTAAACTATCAAACTACAGCAGTGATCGACGTTGATCCAGAGAAAGGCTTTAGTGAGTTATGTCCAAATGAACTGCCCGTTGCAGGTGCGTTGGACATCGTACCGGAGCTTTTGAACAATCATGCCAAAGGCCGATTAAAACTGGTCAGTCGTGACTTACACCCACCAAAAGCAAAGTGGGATGCAGAATCGCCATCCAATATGCTTGAGCCCGTTGGTTTACCGAATGTGGATATAAAGTGGAACCGTCACTGTGTGCTTGGCACAACAGGTTCTGAGCTGCTAGATGGCTTACCACCCGTGTTGGACTACGATTTTCAAGTTAATAAAGGCATGGATCCTGATGCGCACCCTTACGGTATTTTTTTCCATGATATTGCCGACACCAAAACGACAGGCGCGCATGAATTTCTAAAGTTCAACGGGATTGATACCTTAGTTATCGGTGGCCTTGCCTTAGACTTTTGCGTGAAAAAATCCGTCATGCAAGCGCTGGAACTTGGCTACAATGTGGTAGTTAATCTTGCTTCAACTCGTGCGGTGCTGCCTGATAATGTAGAGAATGTGCTGACAGAGCTCAGAGATAATGGCGCATTATTTGTCGAAAAAGCGGACGACATCATCGTAGAAAAGTTCGCCTAGAAACGATAGTAACCGAGAAGGATTTCACCATGCATCAACATGAAAAATTGAATTACGTTGAATTTGGTTCCACTAATGTCAGTGCGACCAAACAATTTTTTGAGCGTGCTTTTGACTGGAGCTTTACCGATTATGGTCCAGAATATTCTGCATTTTCAGGACAAGGGTTGGATGGCGGATTTTTCAAATCTGAGTTTATAAACCAAACCGCAAATGGTGGCGCACTTTTAGTATTTTATAGCTCAGACATTCAGGCCACTCAGACAAAAGTAGAGCAGTATGGTGGAAAAATTATCCGCCCTATTTTCGAATTCCCCGGCGGCTGTCGATTCCACTTCACTGAACCGAGTGGAAATGAATTCGCAGTATGGTCAGAGAGCCATTAAGTCATCACACATCAACAACACACCATCAACGTGAGCCCAAGCTAGCCAGATCCGGAACTGGTATTACATTTCTGGTTGACCTCATCCTTGGTTTAATTCACTGTTAGCGCAACAATTAATCGATGAGGCGCTAGACCTCGACCAAGGATGTCAAATGACTGCCGTCAGTTTTTTTCGCTTACTCTGCCTCGCTGCTATTTGGGGTGGCTCGTTTCTGTTTATGCGAGTCGCCGCCAACACATTCGGGCCGGCTTACTTAATCGAATTTCGAGTTACATTTGCCGCCGTCGCTTTGTTATTGATCGCCGTATATTTGAAGAAGAGACTCACGTTAACTGCGCATACTAAACACTTCTTTATTATTGGCTTATTCAATAGCGCAGTTCCATTTTTACTCTTTGCGTACGCAGCCCAGACACTGAATGCATCAACTTTAGCAATATTGAACTCAACCGCCCCAATATGGGGAGCACTAGTTGGCTTTGTTTGGTACCGCAGCCCACTCACAGCGAAATCTGTTCTCGGTATGCTAATAGGCATTGGAGGCGTTGCAGTCTTGGTCGGCTTAGATACTTCAACCATAGGTGAAGAAGCCATGCTCCCTATTGCCGCCAGTTTGATGGCTTCTTTCAGCTATGGCATTGCTACCAACTACACTAAAAATGCGCCACAAGTACCTGCTTTTGATAATGCTCACGGCAGCATGTGGGCGGCGGTTATTTGGGTACTGCCGCTGCTACCATTCTTACCAATGCGTGCAGAACCAAGTCATTTCGAATGGAGCTCTGTTGTCACGCTCGGCGTTGTATGCACAGGGTTCGCTTATTTGCTCTATTTCCGCTTAGTTTCTGATATCGGCCCAGCGTCAGCACTGACTGTCACTTTTCTTGTTCCTGTTTTTGGTATCTTATGGGGCTACTTGGTGCTAGATGAGCCCGTCGGCTCTAACACCATCATAGGAACAATTCTAGTGCTTAGCGGCACTATGCTAGTCACCGGTTTCTCCCCAACAGCAATGCTCGCGAAGCGAAAACGAAGCGTGGCTTAATCAGCCTAATATAACTTCCACACCTCGCTTTTTGATTTGTTCAAGGTCGCTTTTCGGAGCGGCTTTGTCAGTCAGCAGCACTGATATTTCGTCAGTCTTACCAATTGATGAGGGATAAATTTGCCCAAATTTACTAGAATCCGTTAGAACAATATTGCGCCTTTTTTTCGCAATGATGGTTTCTGCGATCTCAGCGCGCATCATGTCGCGGCTAGTAAAGCCAGTGTCTTGATGGAAGCCGTCAATACCCAAGAAGGCCGTGCTGAAATGAATGTTCTCAATACACAACTTAGTCAGCGGTCCGACCAAGCTCTCGCCTTGGTGCTGATACACGCCACCAAGCAAGATAATGTTGGCAGAAGTGTTACGGATGAGATGGGCGATATACGCCGATGGCGTAATGATGGTCACATCGCCGCGCTCAGCCAATGTCCGAGCCAACAACGCATTGGCACTGCCTCCTTCAATCAGCACTGTCTCATTCGGTGCGACCAAATCCGCAGCTTGGTTTGCGAGCGATTGTTTAATATCGAAACGTACTTCTAGGCGGGCATCAATGTCATCACTTTGCAACGCGGTAGCTGCGCCGTGAACGCGCTTTAGGTAGCCCTGTTGCTCCAGAAAGTTCAAATCCTGTCTGATGGTCACACCCGACACGCCAATGATGTCAGAAAGCTCTGTGACTTGAACGCGTTTACGGTCGTTCACTAATTGCAGGATTTCATTTTGTCTTGGGTTCACAGGTTCGCTCCTTATTGATGAGCTTACAGTATACTCACCTGATGTTTCATAAGAAAAGAACTTGAAAGTAAAAAGGAAAAAACGCGTGGTCTGATTAGCCAAGCTGTACCTTGCGAATATCGCTCCCATCAACAGATAATAGGGCAACGAAAATGGGATGGAAGAAGAGGGGTTAACTCCCTACATCCCAACAACGATAGAGACTAGGATAAAAGTAATGGAAGAAATTTACTTCGCAGGCGGCTGCCTTTGGGGCGTGCAAGAATTTATGCGCCACCTTCCGGGCGTAATCAACACAGAAGCCGGGCGAGCAAATGGCACAACGGATAACACTCAATCCGAATACGATGGCTACGCAGAGTGCGTGAAAACCCAGTTCGATGCTGAGCAAGTTTCGGTTGAAACTTTAATGGGGTATTTGTTTGAGATAATCGACCCTTACAGCGTTAACAAGCAAGGTGAAGACGTAGGTGAGAAGTACCGTACTGGTGTTTATAGCCAAAACGAACAGCATCTCACCATCGCGAAAGCGTTTATCGCAGCACGACCGGACGCCGACAAGATCGCCGTAGAAGTACTGCCACTCACAAATTATGTGCCAAGTGATGATGAGCACCAAGACAGACTCACAAACTTTCCGAATGATTACTGCCACATCCCATTAGATTTACTACATAAATACAGGGATAACTCGTAACCATTCGGTCAGCATCGCTTTAAAAGGCAAGATGCATATCAGTTTAAATCGATGCCTTCCACTAATGACAATGTCATTTCTGCCGCCGATATTTCCTTACAACCCGACGAGTTTTGTCCGCACCACAACGGTGTGAATTCATCTCGGTTTTGCTTTTCCATAAGCGCTCTTAGTTGAGCCATTTCAATGGAGGCGTATGGGAATTTCGGCGCAAACTCACTGATGTAGCCTAGCTCCGACATCGCGCGATTCACAATGCCTCTCGCTGGTCGGCCCGAGAAAACATTGGTCACTGCGGTATGTTGCGCGCGTTCACTGGCAATGGCATATCGATGTAAAGACGATGTTTTCGCCTCATCACACAACAAATAGACGCTGCCAACTTGAACGGCACTCGCTCCTAATCTCAACGCGGCTTCCACCCCACTTCTATCAGCGATTCCGCCTGCAGCAATAACGGGCAAATTCACCCGTTTGGCGATTTGTGGTAATAACGCCATCAAACTTAATTGAGTAGTTAAATCATCCGATAAAAACATACCTCGGTGTCCACCAGCCTCCAAGCCTTGGGCGATAATACCGTCAACGCCTTTTGCTTCTAGCCAAAGTGCTTCGTCCACCGTGGTCGCTGACGAAAGGATCTTCCCTCCCCACCCTCTAATTCGAGCTAACAGATCATCGTCTGGCAAACCAAAGTGGAAACTGATCACTGGCGGTGCAAATGGTTCAATCGCGTCAGCAATATCATGATTGAAAGGCATCCTTGTCGGAGCGTTTGGCTGAGCCTGAACGGTTGCATCAACCTCGGAAAAATACGGTTGCAGCGTTTTTTGCCACTTTTCGTGCTTGTTGGCGTCATACTCCGGCATTTCATGGCAAAAGAAATTGAGGTTAAACGGTCGGTTAGTTGCCTGCTTGATAAGTTGAAGTTCTTTTACGATGGCGTCTTTGTTCAGCATTCCACAAGGTAACGAGCCAAGCCCGCCAACATTACTGACGGCGATGGTCATTTGGCTGTCTTGCACACCGGCCATTGGCGCTTGAATAATCGGTAACTCTGTTCCCAAAAGTGTATTAAATACCTTGTTTATCATGATCTTTCCTTGAAAACTTAACCTTTACCTGTGATGGATCTGCGCCATCGTTATCCAGACTAGACTTTCACATGATTAAACACTTATAAAGTTAAAGTGATGCATTTGTGCGCTATGCACTTTTGATAGAAATGACAAAGGGAGCCTATGGCTCCCTTAATATGCTGAATAACAAGAATCAAAGTGACTATCGTACGACATCTGATTCAAGCTCTAGCTCTGCTACAGACAGCATGGCAAACTCTTCCTCGGCGGTTGCTGCCACCAGTTTGTTGCGGCTGTATAACCCATAATAAACACCACCGATAAGAAACAATCCCATTGTCATGAAAAAGGCTGAGGGATCAAAAGCATAAACACCTGTCATTGCGATCAAAGAAAGCACCAGAGAAATACTCGAAGTAATTATCCCACCAGGCGTTTTATATGGACGAGTTAATTCCGGCTGTTTAATTCGCAATAAAATATGGCTCAAGGACATTAATGCGTACGATACAGTCGCACCGACAACAGCCATCGCCAAGATTAAGTCCCCCTCACCCGTAAGTGAAACCAAGAACCCAAAAACGCCCGGAACCAAAAGCGCACGAGAAGGCACTTTTTTGTCACTGGTTAATGACAAAGTTTGCGGTAAATAACCCGCGCGGGAAAGCGCAAACACCAAGCGACTGTAACCATAAATGATTGAAAAGAAAGAAGCGATAAGGCCAGCCAATCCAAGTAAGTTCACGGCCATTGCTACCGTTGAATTGCCCGTAAGCTTTAGGGCGTCAACTAATGGCACCGCGCTATCGCCTATGACCTTTGAGCCAACCGCACCAGCCAAAAGGACGACTACGAGAGTTGCGGTTAGCAATAAAAACAGCATCGCACCAATGATGCCTTTGGGAACATCTTTTGCCGGATTTTTTGCCTCCTCTGCCGCTAAAGGCACACCTTCAACCGCAAGAAACAACCACATTGCAAATGGCAACGCAGCCCATACGCCATACCACCCAAACGGCAAGATTTCTGTTGCCTGAGCCGTCGCCGGAGCAATATCGAATAAGTTATTAACATCAAAGTGACCAATAAGCACAGCAGCAGTAATGAGAATAGCTAGCACAGCCAAACCGCTGATGACCATCATCACTTTGAGAGCTTCGCCAACACCTGCCATATGAATAGCGATAAAGACGGCGTAGAAAAGTGCGTAAACAACAGGGCCATCGATACCAACCAATTCATTCACGGCTGAGCCAATAAAAATCACTATCGCAGCAGGCGCGAGCGCATATTCAATCAAAACTGATAAGCCAGTGAAAAAGCCGCCTGTCGGCCCCATCGCCTGTCTTGCGAAGCTGTAACCACCACCCGCAGCAGGAATAGCCGCAGACATTTCAGCTAAAGACAATACTAGCGTGAAATACATTACTGCCATCGCGATAGCAGCAATAAGAAAGCCTCCCCATCCTGCTTGAGCGATGCCAAAGTTCCAACCGGCGAAGTCACCAGATATAACATACGAGACACCTAAGCCAGCAAGTAAAATCCAACCTGCGGTGCCTCTTTTTAGCTGCCTTTTGGCCAAGTACTCCTGATGTTTAGACATAGTAAATCCTTCTACTTTGATGAAATTAAAAAGTTGTCGCTGTGTTTATCTTCAACGCTTGCGCCACTTGGCTCATTGATATCTGAGCGATCTTTCAGATTCACTCCTGACAGTTGTAATTTTCGAGCTTCCTTGAGCAAGTAAAATGCGCGTTCACAGGCATCGTCATAGTTGAGCCCCTGAGGGCGCACATTGGAAATGCAGTTTCTTTGGGAATCTTTAGAGCCTCGTTTAGCCCCCCAAGTGAGATACATACCCATGCTATCCGGAGAAGTTAGACCGGGCCTCTCTCCAATTAAAACCAGCACGGCCTTAGCGTTAAAACATTCACCAACATCATCCCCTACCGCTACTCTTCCTTGCTTTACGATTGTGATAGGTGTGAATTTCCATTGATGTTCATCATCAGCGCTTAAAAGAGAAATCAATCGCGTAACAACAGGCACGGCATGGTTTTGAATTGCGACGGAAGAAAGTCCATCAGCAATAACAATCGCAAGATCAATGTCAGTGTTATGCTCATTTGCTATCGAGTTGAGCGTTTTCCAAGAAGATTCATCGAGCTGCCGTCCTAAATCGGGCCTTTGCAAGTACATAAGCCGATCACTCACTTGGCTGCTCACTACCACTGGAGGCTCTAAGGTATTTTCAAGAATCGAGTAAGAGTCCGACAAACCAGCAACGAGAGACTCAATATTCAAACTGCAATGCACTGCATCCATAGCTTGGGCATGATCCAGCTGAAATGAGAGTAACTCGTTGGTTGGTACACTGTTTCCGCTGCGACCCAGAGCGATCCGAGCAGAGGTGAAGTCGCGTAACTTGCCCCAAGGGTTGTGTGTGACAACTCCAGACTCATCTTGTGGGGACTGAGCAATGGTGATTACTTTACCCATGAGAATACCCCTTATTCAGTTGGTTAATTGCTCCCGAAAACGAGCGAGAGATTTGCTCACTTAACCGAACGTCTTGCACGCTCTCGAAAATCTGCATCTCCATTAACCATTTTTCAAACTCTGGTGCTGGCTTCAAACCGAGTACTTTTCTTGCGTAAAGGGCATCGTGAAATGAGGTAGTTTGATAGTTGAGCATGATGTCATCAGACCCTGGAATACCCATGATGAACGAGCACTCGGCCACACCTAATAGTGTCAGCAAGTTATCCATGTCATTCTGATCGGCATAGGCATGATTGGTGTAACAGATATCGCAACCCATAGGTAAACCAAGCAACTTCCCACAGAAATGATCTTCAAGCCCAGCACGAATGATCTGTTTGCCATCAAACAGATACTCAGGGCCAATAAACCCAACGACAGTATTAACCAACAAAGGATCGAACTGTTTCGCGACAGAATAAGCGCGGGCTTCACAAGTCTGCTGATCGACCCCATGAAATGCATTCGCAGACAGCGCTGTACCTTGTCCGGTTTCAAAATACATCACATTGTTTCCTACACTACCTCGATTCAAAGACAACGCGGCTTCATGGGCCTCTTTCAAAATCGACAAGTCGATTCCGAAGGTATCATTCGTCCCTTGCGTGCCGCCTATCGACTGAAAAACGAGATCGACTGGTGCACCCATTTCAATGGCTTCGATCGTGTTCGTGACATGAGTTAACACACAAGACTGAGTCGGTATTTGATAGTGTTGAATCACCTCATCCATTAAGTTCATTAACTTAATAGCTTGAGGTACATTATCTGTTGCCGGATTGATACCGATAACCGCATCGCCATTTCCGTACATCAGACCATCAAAAATGGTCGCTGCGATACCGTTGAGAGAATCAGTGGGATGATTCGGCTGTAAGCGAGTAGACAGGCGACTCGGCAAACCTATCGTATTCCGAAAAGCCGTGACAACTTGGCATTTTTTAGCAACGAGAATCAAATCCTGGTTGCGCATAATCTTACTGACTGCGGCCACCATTTCTGGTGTTAAACCTTGACGAATTTTAGCCAACGTTTCACCATCGGCTTCTTCACTCAGCAGCCAATTTCGAAAATCTCCGACCGTCAAGTGCTCAATCGGCTTAAAGGCTTCAAGGTCATGCGTATCGATAATTAGGCGAGTGATATCGTCGCTTTCGTATGGAATAACCGCCTCGTTAAGAAACGTTTTAAGTGGTAACTCAGACAGCGCCATTTGTGCGACTACACGTTCTGCCGCTGACTGAGCACAAACCCCGGCTAACGCATCGCCTGAGCGCTCCGGTGTCGCTTTCGCCATCAAGTCAGCTAATGACTTAAAGGTATAGACTTTACTTCCTTGTTGCCGACGATAAGTTGCCGTCATTGCTCTTCCTCTTCACTATTTGGTTCGCTTTTTGCTGAACTATCAATAAGCTTTAAGAAAGTATTGCCAAATGTGTTCCGTAGCGTTATCAAAAACTGGCAACATTTATAAACCAATAATAAACAATGAGTTATGTAAATACTGCTCCAACATGACTCACAAAAAAGGAATGAGCATCACAAGGATGAGTAACCAAATGCCCCAAACTGCACCAATGCTGTGCATCCATCACACTAAGGATGCAAACCAACAAGCTGCGAGTCTGATAAACTGGCAACAGGAATATGACCAACTCAGCGATGGTCGATTTTTAGGTCAAATTCGAGAACGACGATTTCCCAATTTCCATGTGTTTCGTGAAGACAGTAACCGCTCGCTAAGACAGCAATGCAGGGTTGAAGAGGGAGGTATTTGGTTGGGTTTGAGTGCGGAAAATAAGCCGCTACACCTAAATCACAGTCAGTTTAATTCAAGCCAGCTTTTGCTTAGGCAAGGTGGCGCTGATTTTGAGTTAATGACACCGGAGCAGTTTTCTATCTATGGAATAGTGCTCGACAAAAACTTCGTTCACATCATAGAAAATCAACTTGAGCTTGGGAGTATCCAAAACAACACATTTCACTTAACGGGTTTGACGGAAAAACACATTCAACAACTTAAATACTACTTAGGCACGTTACTTGGTTCCGCCGAGCCAAGATGGTCTGAAACCACACATCAAGCAATCTTAAAAGACATTGTGCTGGAGTTGTTCTCACTCAGTTCACTGCACACGAGCCATCCGATATCAATCTCTCATCGTCAACACGTGATGCAGCGTATAAAACAACAGCTACAGGATCTAGACTACCGTACACCAATAACCGTCAGTGAACTGTGTGACGCAGTACACGTCAGTCGTCGCACACTACAGTACACCTTTGAACATTGCTGTAATACTTCCCCAAAGCAGTTCATACATCGAATGCGCCTAAATCAAGTACGTAGAGTGCTACAAAGCCCTGAAGATAATCGAACAATTGCAGAAATCGCTTTTGACTTTGGTTTTTTCCATCTCGGGCAGTTCAGTCAAAGCTACAAGCGGCTATTTGGTGAGACGCCAACTGAAACGAGAAAATGGGAGTCCAGCAAATAAAATGACAGGCAGTATATTCTTTCAGATCCTGCGTTGGGGCCATGTTATGCAGTCGCAATGATTTGCTGAAACTTAGCATGAAGCTCTTCAAGTGCCGCTTCAACATCCGGTTCTGCACGGCTCAAGTGCGAGATTAACGTCATAAAATAGCAGTCAAAAATCAGCGGTATTTTTCCCTCAAGGACGGAGCTTCCGTTTACAGATTGAAACAAAGCTTGGTTAAACGACTGATAATAATCCAAATCCCAAATCACCTCTTTCAGCAAAGCTCGGCTCAGCTCAACGTTCGCAAAATAGTAGCGATAGTATTTCTCCGTCAGCGCCAAACCAATGTCGATATCGGTTTTACCTTCCACACTGACTAGCGTTTCTTGGCTGATCTGTTGCAGTTGCGTCAGCATCCCTTCGCGCAAAATCGACAGTTTAGTCGGGAAATGGCTAAACACTGTGCCATCGGCTACTCCTGCTTCTCTCGCTATCTGCCTTGTGGTCGTCATGTCATAGCCATTTTGAGCAAAAGATGCCCATGCGGCTTTTAGAATTTTATCTCTGGTTTGTTGTCGCTTCGTCATTGATGTGTCTGCTTAATGAGCCTGAAAGGATCATACCTTGCGTGGTTGAGATTGACAAATTGAGCGCGCTCATTTATAAAATTGAGCGCGCTCATTTTATATAAAAACAAAAGGAATCGCTCATGTACGTATTAAACAAACTAGGCCAAGGATTGATTTTCTTCCCGACCATCTTCTGCTTTTCGTATATTTTAAGACCGATATTAATGGTCATCCTTATTCCAGGAGGACTCGCACTTTTGGCGTTAATCGGTGGCGCAGAAGTCAGAGCAGAACTCAAAGCCATGCTGCTTGAGGAGTTTTTTGGCGTTAGCCCATCGCACACCACCTCGAAAAAGGCGTGAGTGCGCTACAAACGTTGGCAAGGCTAAGTAAAAAAGAAAACGCGCAGATATCGAGATCTCAATACCTGCGCGTAGATATGGTGAAAATAAGACTGGCGTTAGTCAGTATTCATGTTCTGGCCAATTCGCCATAAAACGCCACTAGGGTCAAACAAACAACATTCGCGCATGCCCCAAGGTTGCTCGACCAGCTCAGTCAAACGCGAACCAAATTCTTCATGACCCACTTTGGATAAGTGCTGATGCCAGCTTTCTGCGTCTTCTACGAGCAAGTGCATCATGAAGTTATTGCCGTGTTCTGGCTCATAAAAATTCTGTAAAAGAAACGCGCAGCTACCTTGAGAGAAATATGCTACATCACCGAAGTCCGATGCCATTTCAAAGCCAATCGCCTCATAAAAACGTTTTGATAGCGCGTAATCTTTCGCCGGAACAAATGATTTGATTTCAACAATATTGAGGTTTTCCATTTCCAATTTCCTAAGCCTTTTTCCATAAAACTGACTGACGTAATCTCGCTCTATGCCTTCTATTCGCCTTGCGTAATCTGCTGTGATGACAGTGGCACACACTCTGCCATTTGCGTTTGTAACCACGTGATAAATTTATGTTCGAGTTCTGTACGCTTTTTATCTTGACTCAATAAAACGTAATTGCAACTTGATGGAGAAAACCCAAATGGTGCGACCAAATTACCACGCTTAATATCGTCCATGACAAAAGGATACGATCCCATTGCGACGCCTAAGCCATCCACCGCTGCTTGTATGCAAAAATAAAAATGCGTGAATGATTGCTGAGTGTTGCCGTTGAAAGTTTCACAACGTGTTGATTGCTGCCAATCCGCCCAAGCATTCGGTCTGGTTTGGCTATTCAACAATCGAGCTGCTTTCAAATTGTCTTTAATGGATTGCCAATACTCAGGAGAAAATACCGGCCCCACCCACTCTTCCACAAGAATGGTTTTGTCGTAATCGTGATGCTGCGCAAAATCGTCTCGACGAATCGCCATCGAAAGCCCAGTTGATCCTAATGTTACCGGGCCACCAGCCGTCGACAAACGAACATCAGCACGGTGTTCATCATTAAACGCGGCCAACCTTGGCATCAACCAGCGCATGGTTAATGTCGGTTCACAAGACACTTCAAGATGCTGATGCTTCTCTTGCATAAGCGTATTCACGCCTTTTTCTAGCGTTTGGAATGCCGTTTCTGTGTATGTCTTGAGTAATTCGCCTTCTGCCGTCAACACGACTTTCCTGCCCTCTTTGAAGAACAAAGGTTGAGACAGATATTGCTCAAGTTGCTTGATCTGCTTACTCACGGCTCCGTGGGTAATGTTCAGTTTGTCAGCCGCTTCAGTGTAGCTTGAAGAGCTCGCCGCAACGTGGAATACATAAAAAGATTTCAGGTGACGCATCTGTGAGTTTTTCTCACCAATATGGGAATATTTTTCGATTATAGTCAGTAATAAAGACGCCTACAATTCCGCTACATCCCAGACTTCATCATTCAAACAGGAAATCGATATGGAATTTGTAACTCTTGCGTTATTAGGTGTGCTTATTGTTATTAGCCCTGGCGCAGACTTTGTTTTGGTATTAAGAAATAGCTTAAATCAAGGACGAAAAGCAGGCGTGTACAGTGCGATTGGTATCAGCATGGCGATCAGCATCCACATCGCTTACTCCATGCTGGGGATCAGTTACTTAATTTCACAAAATGAATGGTTGTTTAATCTCGTGCGCTATCTTGGGGCCGCTTATCTTGCCTACCTTGGGATTAAAGGAATATTCTCCTCGCAACCTGCATCAAACTCAGAAACCGTTCAACAGAGCGAGTATTCAATGTGGCGATTTTTCATGCAGGGATTTCTGTGTAATTTACTCAATCCCAAGACGATGCTGTTTTTTCTGAGTATTTTTAGCCAAGTGATTTCTCCCGACTCTAGTCAGCAACACATCGCCTTGTTCTACGGGATTTATATGATTGCGCTGCATGGTATTTGGTTTTCTATCGTTGCTGTTTTATTCACGTCATCCCAGCTACAAGCTTTCTTGTTGAAGATTAAGCATCGACTCAATCAAGCATGTGGGGCGGGATTAATCATTTTCGGCGCAATGCTGGGCTTAAAGGTGTAGTGCGCTTGCGGTCCGATTACCCCAGTTCAAATTGATCATTGAACAAGTGGCAGTAATCAAATAAAAATCTACATTATCAATACTTTAAATTAGAAAAAAACAGCCAACGTGCGCTGGCTGTTTCGATACAGTTAATGGATGACCCGAGCGTCCCCTTTAAATAACTGAGACAGATCGATAGTGAATATCGTCACTGTCGGACGTTTAGGCAGAGCATTTTCGATCGAAAACTCTGGCCCAGCTGGAACGAGGGGGAAGTGAATAGCAGTCGGCCACGTTGACGAAGCTTCATTACCGCCCGGCTCAGATATTGAGAAAGAAAACGCAGGTAAACGGGTCATAACACTTACCTCAAATGACTGATTAGCGGGCTCAAGCGAGCCCGCTTAGGTTTTGCAATGTTATTGTTATTTTAACGCTTACTTAATCACTAACGGTTGATGACGTTAGATATCAAGTTCTTTGTCTTCAACGTGGTTGGTGATCATCGCTTCAGTGGTGATCATCAAGCCAGCAACAGACGCAGCGAATTGAAGCGCTGAGCGTGTTACTTTCGCAGGGTCCAAGATGCCCATTTCGATCATGTTGCCGTATTCACCTGTTGCAGCGTTGTAACCGTAATCGGAATCACCCGCTTTGACAGCGTTCGCCACAACAGAAGCTTCGTCACCTGCGTTAGTTGCGATTTGACGAAGAGGCTCTTCCATTGCACGTAGCGCAACTCGGATACCCACGTTTTGGTCATCATTGTCGCCTTTTAGATCCGCCAATTCTTTCGCGATCTTAGTTAGGGCAACACCACCACCAGCAACAATACCTTCTTCAACCGCTGCGCGGGTAGCGTGTAGCGCATCGTCCACGCGGTCTTTCTTCTCTTTCATCTCAACTTCGGTTGCAGCGCCGATCTTGATCACCGCTACGCCGCCAGAAAGCTTCGCAACACGTTGTTGAAGCTTGTCTTTATCGTATTGAGAGGTGGTTGTTTCGATTTGTTTTTCAATCGAAGCCACACGATCAGCAATCGCACTTGCTTCTGCTGCACCACCCACAATGGTTGTTGTGTCTTTGGTGATGGTCACTTTCTTCGCACTACCTAGTTGCTCTAACGTTGCTTTTTCGAGCTCTAGGCCGATTTCTTCAGAGATGACCGTACCAGCAGTTAGTACCGCAATGTCTTCCATCATCGCTTTACGGTTGTCACCAAAGCCAGGCGCTTTCACCGCGGTCGCACGCACGATGCCGCGCATGTTGTTCACAACCAATGTCGCTAGCGCTTCACCTTCGATGTCTTCAGCAATGATCAATAGCGAGCGAGAAGATTTCGCCACTTCTTCTAGTACAGGCAATATCTCGCGGATGCTGCTGACTTTTTTGTCCACCAATAGGATGTAAGGGTTGTCTAGCTCTACGCTGCCATTTTCTTGGTTAGTGATGAAGTATGGCGACAAGTAACCGCGGTCAAATTGCATACCTTCAACCACAGACAATTCGTTGTTTAGACCTTGGCCTTCTTCAACCGTAATCACGCCATTGCGACCCACTTTCTCCATCGCTTCTGCAATGATTTCACCGATCGCGCGATCGCTGTTTGCAGAAATGCTACCCACTTGGGTGATGGATTCCTTGTCGCTGCATGGCTTAGACATTTCACGTAGTTTCTCAACCGCCGCTTCAGTGGCTTTGTCGATACCACGTTTTAGGTCCATTGGGTTCATGCCAGAGGCTACCGCTTTAAGACCTTCATTGATGAAAGATTGCGCCAGTACGGTAGCGGTCGTTGTACCGTCCCCCGCTTCATCATTCGCTTTGGACGCCACTTGTTTCACCATTTGTGCGCCCATGTTTTCGAACTTATCTTTCAGTTCGATTTCTTTCGCTACAGACACGCCATCTTTGGTGATGGTTGGCGCGCCGTAAGATTTATCAAGCACAACGTTGCGGCCTTTCGGGCCTAGTGTCACTTTTACTGCGTCCGCCAGTAAGTTCACACCTTTCAGCATTTTTTGACGTGCGTCATTAGCAAATAATACGTCTTTTGCAGCCATGGTTATCTCCTCAAAAAACTACTACAAAAATAATTACTCAACGATTGCTAACACATCAGATTCGGACAGAATTAAGTATTCTGCGCCGTCAATTTTCTCGGTTTTCACGCCGTAACCGTCATTGAAAATGATTTGGTCGCCCACTTTGACTTCCATCGCAGCGCGTTCGCCATTTTCAAGACGTTTACCTAAACCAACAGCAATGACTTTCCCGCGGTTTGATTTTTTCACCGACTGAGAAGTTAAAACGATTCCCCCTTCAGATTTATTTTCCACCTCTTGTCTTTCAACAATTAGCTTGTCATTTAAAGGACGAATTTTCATTTTTAAGTGCCTCCTACTTGGAACCAAAAATAAAAGACAAAATAAACATCAAGATGGATTTGCGAGTCGACAGCTCGCTTTCGATGAAAATAATAAGGTCGAAAAATTAGAGTTCAAGAGGTGAATTTGATAAAAATTTTTTATTAAATTAAATAAAATTTTCTATCGAATTATCGCATTCACAACCACTTAGCATCTCTTTATGATGGAAAATGTGCTCAATCAAATCTAGAGTGGTTACGTACTCTTAAAAAGGATAATCAAACAATGAAAAAGGCCGTATCTCTATTTCTTGCAACGTTATGCGTTGGCTTCCTCTCACCCAACGTGTCAGCTTCTGAACGCGCTGAACAAGGTTGGCAATTGATTGACGAGGGCGCGATGATTGTCGATGTGCGCACGCCGCAAGAGTTTTCTGAAGGGCATTTGGATAATGCCGTCAACTTCCCTTTATCTGAACTTGATAAACATTTTCAAGACGTCGATAAAGATCAAGCTATCGTGTTGTACTGTCGCAGTGGTAACCGCTCTGGCAAAGCGTATCAATACTTACAATCGCAAGGCTTTACGAATCTGCACAATGCAGGTGGCTTTGAAGAACTACAAGACGCCAAATAGTCGTCTCCGTTCTAATATACAAAGTAAAAGCACAGAGCGCGTCGCAAGCGTATTGTAACGCGCTCTGTTTCTAAATACTTATCTACAACAACTCTACTTTGGCCCTGCATCAAATTGAGTCAGGTTATCCGATATCTCGAGCCACGGCGCTTTCGACGCGACAAAAATATGGAAATCAGGCTTGTGAGAAGATGTGTCATCCAAGATACCAAGGCGAATATTGACGATCCCATTGTTCTTTTTCGAATACAGACTTGATCCGCAGTGGCGACAAAAGCATAGCATGGTATTTTCGCTTTTCTGATAAGTTTGAATATCTTCTTTCCCTTGGATAATAAGCAGTTTATCCAACGCAATACCACCGGCAGATGAATAGTCAGAACCTGTGAACTTGCGGCATTCAGAGCAATGGCAATTTCCCATGTACTTAAATTCATCTGCCACTTCCAACTTTACCTTGCCGCACAGACATGAGCCTTTTAGTACTTCCATTTGAATTCCTTTTTGTTATGAATCTAATTGAATTAGATGGCTATCTCGACACCATGCCATTGCAGTACGAAAAATTAAAGACAGGCAATACAGGTTTTCAAAAATGAAACGAAAATGTAAAACTTTCCATTCAGAGGGAGGTGCGCTGACACGTGAAAAATCGAGCTATTTTAGATACAAAAACACCAAGCAATAACGCTTGGTGTTTACCTCACAGAATGTCGCCTCAGAAAAGGCGCTTTCCGCTGTGCTTAAAAAATGCAGTGTTTAGTAAAGCTGGTCGCTTCGTTTGCAGTCCAGTCACCTTTCGGCTTATCTTTCAGGTTTTCACACCATTGCTCGCTGCCGACACCATCTTGCAGAACACAATGCTTTGCAAAGTCTACCGCGTTGTCTGCTGTCCATTCTGTTTTTGGCTTATCGCGCATGTCGTTACACCAGCCTTCAGTGCCCACTTCATCACTACAAGCGGTCAAAGCAGAAGCCGCCAACATCAGCATGACTAGTTTTTTCATAAATTTAAGGTTCCAGTTGCAAACAATAGTAAAATTAAACTCAATCTCTTCAACACGTGCCCATTCAAGTGTCTGAATAAAGGCGTCACTAGCTGAAGTGACTTTTGTATCAACTATAACGAAATTATCAGTCTACGTGTTAAGACATCGAAAAATTATTGAGCGACTCTGTGTAAAGCGCGCCATTCTAAAAGCTATAGGCAGCGCGCTTTCGTTAGCTCACCAACCTTAGAAGAGCCAGTACCAAAGCACGCTAAACGCAGCTCTAATGCCATTTGTTCAAAGTGTTCGACGACAGACTGCGTGCTGATCGTCGCAGCTTTTAATACCGCACCAGCTTGCCCAATGAGATTAGCACCCAAATGAATGGCTTTCGCCGCTTCAAGTCCGTTATGAACACCTCCCGAGGCGATCAACGGTAATGTAGGATGCAGTGCGCGGATTTGAGCCAAACATGTTGCTGTAGGGACACCCCAATCGCGGAAAAGCTCGGCTGCACGCTGCATTTTCGGATTGTCTTGGCAATACCCTTCAACCGCACTCCAGCTTGTACCACCCGCGCCCGCAACGTCAATTGCATCCACACCAGCATCAATTAATCGCTGCGCAACGTGTCCGCTAATACCAAAACCGACTTCTTTGATAATGATAGGAACCTTCACGCGAGATTTAAGCATCTCAATTGCCTGGAAAACACCAACCCAATTGTGGTCGCCATTTTTCTGAAACGCTTCCTGCATTGGATTAACGTGCACAAACAAGGCATCGGCTTGAATCGCCTCAACCGCACGTTGCGCATTATCGAGTTTACCTTTATCGAGCAATTGAGCGGCTCCAAGATTGGAATACAACGGTACTTCTTTCGCCAACTCACGAATGGTTTTACCCAAGCCCGAATGCTGACTTTCTTCTAAGCTAATCCGTTGCGAGCCCACACCCATGGCAATACCTAATTCACTTGCGGCTTCAGCCAAACGACAATTGATCGTTTCTGCGTCTTTTGCTCCGCCAGTCATCGAGCTAATCAAAAACGGTAGCGCTAATTGATGACCAAGAAACTCTGTCGATAAATCGATCGCGTGAAAGTCACATTCTGGCAGCGCACAGTGTTCAAACTCGACAGACTCAAAACCCGCCGTTTTATGCTTCATGCTCATATCATGATGTAAAACAGCATCTAGGTGTAAATCTTTTCGGTTAGTTTGCGGAGCCATAATGTCACCCTAAAGTAAAACAGTCGCGCAGTATTGCGATCCTTATCAGTAACGTCAATGCGAATTTTGTGAATTTGCCGGATTACTTTTCCGAAACGAGTAATGAATCTCGACTGCCCCTGACATTATAAGAAAAGAAACTCGCTTTCCGTTTTAAACAAGCCGGCAAGTTTCTCTTCAAATTGAGATAATCAGCGTACGATACCCATGATGCAAATGGATCACATTGCTCTGTAGTTTACTTTACGCTGTCCGACAGAATTAGCGACACAACAGTGCTTGTCGTCGTTGGTTCAAACTGCTCTGGATCATCACAGAATTGAATTTTTCCTTTTTCTTCTACATGGAACAGCGGTACAACTGAACTACCTTTGTGATGCGCTAAATAGTCTTGATACGTGAAGTTATCGCTCAATTTCGTGTGTTTAACCTCTGCACCACGACTTAACATACTGGCTAGCTGGGTGTAGCTTACATTGCCGCCCATCAGCAATTTACCATGGTACTCCTGAGCCACGGAGTGCTTCTCGCTGCCATTGCCGTTGGTTTTCACTTTTTGTAAGCAGTGAACTTTATCTTCCCCAAACTCGTCGACGAATTGCATGCAAGCCATAATGTTGAAATGCTGGTCGGGCGTTAATGCAACCACTTGTCCTATTCCTATCAAGTTCAAGTTGTCGTCCGCGTGACTAGAAATAGGGTTGCCGTAATAGTAATCCAGTCCCAACATACGAACCTGACTGATGTACTCCCAGTTTGAGTCAGTCATTAATACGCGACGGTCATAACGCGACAACGCCTGCCCTATTTCTCTTGCTACTCGGCTAGCACCAATCAACAAGAAGCCGCATGGTGCTGGCTCTGCGACGCCCAACGTCAGCGCTACAGGACGTGCCGTCGCACTTTGTAACACGACCGTTCCTATAATCACCATGAAGGTCATAGGGACCAGTAAAATCGCTTCATCAATGCCGTATTCGGTCAATTTGATCGCGAAAAGAGACGAAATCGAAGCAGCAACAATACCGCGCGGTGCAACCCAAGACAAAAACAGCTTATCTTTGAGACGCAAGTTGCTGCGGAAGGTTGAAAGAAAAATCGATAACGGACGCGACACTAACTGCATAAATACAAACAACAATAACGCACCGCTACCTAGCGCAGCAAAATCATCCAGACTGATTCGAGCCGCAAGGAAGATGAACAATCCGGTGATCAGTAAAATGGTTAAATGCTCTTTAAAGTGCAGAATTTGCTGAATATTGATGTCTTTAGCGTTTGCGAGCCACATACCCATTACGGTGACGGTTAGTAACCCAGCTTCAGACTCAATGTGGTTAGAGACCGAAAATACACCTAGAACCACCATCAAAACCGCAAATGGCTGCAAATATTCCGGTAGCCAAGAGCGACGCATGATCGTCGCAACTGCATAGCCTGAGGCCGCACCTAGCATGACACCGACAGCAATGATCGTCCCAAACACTTCGACGCTATTTATCGCACTGTGAGATACGATAAACTCGTAAACCATCACAACAAAAAGCGCACCGAGCGGGTCAATCAAAATCCCTTCCCAGCGCAAAATGTTAGCAAGCGTACTGTTAGGTCTTACGGTTCGTAGAAGTGGCACGATGACCGTCGGCCCTGTTACTACGGTTAAGCTGCCGAACAACATGGAAAGCTCCCAAGTAAAGCCGAGGAAATAGTGTGTTGCGATACTGGTCGCTGCCCACGAAATGATCGCCCCGATGGAAACAATGCTCCATACCGAACCACTCACGCCACGAATTTCTTTAAAGTTTAAGGTCAAACTGCCTTCAAATAAAATCACTGCCACCGCTAAAGAAACCAACGGAAAGAGCAAATTACCTAATATCTCATCAGGATTTAACCACTGCATAAATGGCCCGACGATCAGCCCTGCCAACAACAAAAATAAAATCGCTGGCAAACGCAATCGCCAAGCTAACCATTGGCAAACTAAACCAATAACCCCAACCGCTGACAGCACCAGCGCTTCATTACCCACTTGCATCAATAATTACCTGTTTTTGTCTTTTTTCGCGTGAATGCGCTATACCCGAATACATTCAGCCTTACGGTCAAATAGAAACAACCGAACGTGCAAATCAAACGACTGACCTTCGATGACATCGCTACGAAACGCACATGTTTGAAGTCCTTTGGCGATCGCATCAGAATTATGAATATAGTTGACCCCCAATGACTTAACGACTCATTTTTGTTCATCAGGTCTTAAAGTGGCACACAAGTGTGCGACTTTGTCGAATTCATCATTACGCATTGAGTTTCATTATGTAGAATGATTTCTAAAGAAAGCGCGGAACCTAGCACTATATGAGGCTAAGGCATAGAGCATGAACTAAGCTTTAGCGTAAGTGCTCAAAGTTAAGAATCGTGGGTCACGCGACGTACGCAAGGAGAAATGGATTGTACGTAATACTAGCACTGTTCATGGCGTGTCTCGCCATCCTCATCGGAGTGAAAGCCGCCAACCGAGCTGCACTTTTAGAAAAAGAACTAGCCAAACTTCGTGAGGAAGTCACATCACTACGAGCCAGTGTCCATGGGGGCTCAAACCCACAAGTGCACCAACAATCCAGCATCGAAAAAGACACACCATCTGTAGCGACGTCACCTCACATAGAATCACAACAGAAAAATGTCTCATCCTCTGGGGAACATGATCCAGCTGCCAACCTAGATTTTGACCAGAGCGCTGCGAATCAAGGGTACGCCCAGACAAGAGAAGTGCAACTGGATGTTTTTAGTCAAGAAAATGAGTCATTCCTTCAGAGTAAAGTTCAGAGCCTGCTTAGCAACATTCAAGAAAATTGGTTGGTTTGGGTAGGCGCATTGGCCATGCTGATCGGTGGAGGTTATCTCGTACAGGTGATTGGTAGCCACATCCAGTTTTCGCCATTTATGCGAGTATCCTTTGCCTTTGTGCTCTCATTACTTATGGTGCTTGTTGGCGAGTGGTTTCACCGTAAAGAACAACAGAATCCGCAACGGGCAGCACGAGCCCAAGGCTTTACGTATGTTCCTGCTGCCGTTACCGGTACGGGATTAACGGGCATTTACTGCACCGTCATTTTTGCCTTTGTGGTTTATCAAATGCTAACGCCGAGTATCTCGTTGATCATTTTGGCTTCAGCCGCATTTTTCAGTTTAGCATTATCATTGCGACAAGGGCCGTTAATGGCCGTGCTTGGCTTAATTGGTGGCTACACAGCACCACTGTGGATTGGGGGTAATGAACCCAACTACTTCTTGTTAGCCGGATACATCTGCGCAATTTCGTTCGCGGCGACCTTATTGATGCAAAAAGTGCGTAGGGCATGGATTACGCCAAGTATCGCGATTCCACATGTCATTTGGATGTTGCTGTTGATTGAGAGTGTACCAACAGAACGGTTGTTCTCGTGGCTCGCGATTTATCTCTCCATCACTTTGTATCTCATTTTCGCGGTTCCGAGAATGGGTTGGATGCTCAATCCTCGCTTTCGTCACTATCAAAGCAAGTGGACAAACTCGCCGACCGCTACCGCTCTCGCAACTGCTTTATTGACCTTTTCTGCCGTCACCAGAATGCCGGAGCTGAACACTCTACAAATGGCGTACTGTTATACGCTGCTTGTTGCGATCATCTGGCTACCAGCACTTCGTACAGGCTGGTCATTACGTGTATTTTTGCCATCCATACTCGTCTCGGCAACCGCGCTGATAGTTCTTACCATCGCTTTTGATGCGCTGTATATGGTAGAGCGAGAAGCTAGCATCCTATTCGCATTGGCGGTGAGTATTGCGCTGATCTGCTATCGAACATATTGCCAATCACTTAGTGACCGTTCGCAACTCAGTGGGCTGCTTCTGCTGGTACTGGCTCCCGCGATGAGCTTAATTACGTTGTTTTATATTGACGAATTTATGCAGGGCTACCTGTGGTATTGGACTGCATTCTGCGCATTGATGGCCACTTACTACGTTGTGCTTGGTCAGCGTGCACGTTCGTTGGCATTAGAATGCTCTGCCGTTATGCATGCTTTAATCATAGGTATTGCTTTTGTTTGGTTGAGCGATACTTGGTTAACAACAGCAATCTCAATACAAGTTGCGATAATGGCCTTACAGGCTCAAGTCGGGTTATTTCGACCTGCGAGTTGGGCGATTAAAGTGGCAATGGGAATACTGGTTATCCGACTCACGCTGCTACCTTTCATCCCCGAATGGCAACCGGTAGAAGCTGGGCATTGGGCTTGGGTTCTTGTGAGTTATATGCCTTCTCTCTTCATCTTGTCTTATGCTCGTTCAACACTAAAACAAGTGGACCGAGAACTGACCAACTGGTTTGAAGGGGCGTTTTTACATGTATTCTTAATGGCATTGTTCACCCAAACTAACTACTGGTTAACGGGACAATATGGTTACTTGGGGAACATCGACTTCACAAGTGCGGCAGTCTTTGCCAATCAAGCATTAGTTATGGGTTTGGTATACAGCTACCGCAGCCAATTTGCGCAACGCTTAAGCCGTATCTACGAAATCTATAGTTACTTGCTTTGGTGCGCGTTCGCTATATTGATTATTTTGCTTAATACGGCAGAATCGCCGTTGGTGACTGATAACGTCTCTGCACAAGCACTTCCCATCTTTAACATGCTGAGTATCGGCTGGCTGTTACCAGCTTGCATCCTGCTTATCGCAACCTTTAAACGCTGGAATACGTTGCAAGTTCATCGATTTGCGATTGCTAGTCTAGGCTTTTTACTTGCAGCCATTTGGTTGGGGATGTCTATCCGTCAATTCTGGCAAACCACATCGATGATGCTGTATCAGCCAACCAGCATGGCAGAGTTGTTCAGTTATTCAGTGGCTGGCTTGCTCGTAGGTGGATTGCTGACTTGGCGCGGCGTGACCCAACAGGGGCTGATGATGCAGCGTGTCGGTCTAGTGGTCCTTGCCTGTGTCGCACTGAAAGTATTCTTATGGGATGTGAGCTCTCTGGATGGGTTCTGGCGAGCAATAAGCTTCTTAGGCTTAGGTGCGTCTTTGATAGCACTTGGATGGCTATTCCAGAAATTGAATCGTTCGGTGGCAAAAGCACTCGAGCCCTAGACGAGTCAAAGAGAGATTCCCGACAGTGCGCTGTTTTCGTTATTGGGGGACGATAACAGTGTAAAGCCGGGAATCATTGGAGTGTTCGTTACTTCAGTAAAGCGACCACGGTATGACGACGCACGTTTGCTTGCGCATTCAATGCCTGAAAAGTCGAAGTAAACTCGCCAGACTTTTGCATGAATCCATCCAGTTTTGCATTCACCTCATTGACTGAAAGCTGTGCGGTTTTGGTTTGGATAGAACGCATTTGAGTATTCAGTTCACCATGAAAAGCTTTCGCTTCTTGCAAACTCGTTTGAACTTGTTTCAGATGCTGATTTACTTTGGCAATCGTCTGCTTGATGCCGTCGCGTGAGCCTAGATCAAACCCGAGCTCCGCAATACCATCTGGCTCAGACTTTAAGTTCAAAACGTTAGGCTGTCCCGCAGGGAATCGGTGCCCTTCCCCCGTTACCATCACCTTTTGCTGCATTTGTTGATAAGCGTTGTCTCTGGCTTCAAATAAAATGCTGCCATCATCGGCTAATGAGGCTCGCATTCCTAACGCAATCAAGCTGCGATCCAGCATTTTGACCGTTCGCTCACCGTCTGATTGTCCATCAAACTGAATCATCACCGCTTGACCTTGAGGAAAATCCAAACGGATTTGCTCGGCCTTGTCGCTTAAGCGATGAACATTCAAACCTGGAATAGAAAAGCGACGAATATCCGCTTTATCCAGTTTTAAGTGCAGTTCGTTATTTAGGACTTTCTGGCCATCGAAACGTGCTTGCTCAACGACTTTTTGGATGGTGGCTTTAGAACGAACCAATGTATCCTGCAAACCAGGAACATTTTGTACGCCTTGATTAATAGCTTGCGTCAAACCACGTTTAATTTGCGTGAGCTCTTTGCCAATCACCTGCAGCGATTTGGACGCGATCTGAACCGCCGTGGCTTGCTGCTGACCCTGCGTAAGCTGAATACCAGATACAGAGTAGGCTGACGCAGTGTCAGCCTGAATTTGCGCCGGGCGCGGTTTAATTGCCGTACTTGAGTCTGCAGAACGGGTCGGCATGATAGAGGCTTGTTCTTGTCCACCTAAGCGTATGCTATGGGGTCTAACCTCTACTGTACTCATTACCATAAAAAGAACTTCCTAACCTTATAAACGGTCAAACAGCGACAAACCATCGATCTTCACATAGCTTGCTTGCGTTGCTTGCAAAGCGGCCATGTAATTACTCAATCGTACCGACGCTTCACCATAGTCCAGAGCAGAGAGGTCTCCAGATACTTTGTCAACGAACAGCTTGTTTTCACTGTGCGCGCCACCAACAAGATCTAAGTTGTTGTGTCGACCACCAATCTCAGTCATGGTCCCTAGTACGTTTGAAAAAGTATCGTCGATAGCGCTGATACTCGCCTCAACTTCAGCTCTGAAGTTGGCGGTAGGGCTCTCAAACTCTTTGATCAGCGCATCAATTTGGTTAAGCACGTTATGGCCTCCCCCAAGGTCCAATATTTCTTTTGCAGTCATATTGGAATCCATCGTGACACCTTTAGCAATTGTTACTACGCGCTTGTCACTATTACCTTCAATTACGTAGCTGCCGCTCGCTTTACTTACAGCCGCAGTATCCGTTTTAGTACCAGAGAAAAGGTAGTGCCCTTCTTCATCCTGCGCGTTAAAAGACGACTCAATAGAGTCACGGTAACTCTTAAGCTCTGTAATCATACCGCCACGACTTTCGTCAGTAAGAGAGCCGTTCGCACCCCAAAGCGCGATGTCTCGCATGCTTTTTAAGCTTTCTTTGATCGAATCTAAATGGGTTTCTTGACTCGATAGCGTCGTTTTTACGTTTTCAATGTTGTTTTTGTACTGAGCAATCGCACTGGTTTCTCGGTCTAAGTTAAGCAACTTGATCGAAGCCATTGGATCATCAGACAGCTTGGTTAAGCGCTTGCCAGTAGACATCTGTTGCAGAGCTTCGCCTAATCCCGCGCTATTGCTCTGCAAGCTGTGCAACATCATTTGACTAAATTGATTGTCACTAATTCGCATCTAAACTTTCCTCTTAGAATAACTGCAGAATAGAATCGAGCAGTTGATTTGCTGTGCTGATCACTTTCATGTTGGCATTGTGCGCATTAGCAAACATCATTAGGTTAGCCGCTTCTTCATCGCTGTTTACGGAACTAACATTATCGCGAGCTGCGTGCGCTTGCTTGTTCATGGCTAACTTCGCTTGATAATCAGCATTAGCTTGGCGTGCTTTAATTGCGGTTTGACCCACCATTGAACTAAAGGCATCGTTCAAGCTTACTGAGCCGTAACCTGATACCGCCACTGGCTTGTTGCTTAACTCGATCAATGATTGCAACGCATCTGCGTTACCAGGTGTTCCATCACTTGAGAACGCAAGCTCATCTGGAGTTAGCTTGGTAATATCCAAACTGGCTGCAGGGTTTGCTGGGTCATAGCTGAACAAAGGTTTACCTGGGTTGCCATTTAAGTCTTTGCCAGTCGCAAGTACGGCGTTGTATTCATCCGCGAGAGCTTTCGCCATGTCATTCAGAGCCAATTGGTTTGGTTTCAACACTTCGGTTTGATAGTCATTAATCGCACCTAATTTGCCACCAAGCGAGTCACCAATCGCAAAACTTTGATTCGAGAACGTGACGTGTAAGTCCGCCAAGTAAGGATCACTCGGGTCAGGAATGGCTTCCAGTTTGCCATGGTCCGTACCCATCACAAGCGGTTGACCAGAGGTTAGTGTGACCTGAACACTGCCGTCATGCTGCTGTGTTGTTTTGATTTCAATGGTTTGAGATAACTCACCGATTAACCTATCTCGTTCATCCATTAACTGTGATGGGTTACCACCTGTACCTTGCATCTCTACCAGTTGCTTGTTCACCTTCGCGATATTTTCCATAAGGCTATTCGCGTGGTTAAGCGCTGCATTACGTTGATCGCTCATGTCTTTATGTTGATTGTATAAAGATTCGGTAAGCGTATTAAAACGGCGGGCCAAAGCTTCAGATTCGTTAATGATCTGCTGGCGGTAAGGTATGGATTCCGGCTTAACGGTCGCATCGTTAAGCGCAGCGTTTAGCGAGTCCAAGCCAGCCGATATACTGAAACCATCGGCACCAAGCGTATTCTCCAGCTGACTCATGTTACTGGTGTATCCAGATGCGTATGCCGCCATACTGTTAGTCGACCACGTTTGCTTAATCAGAAATTGATCAGTAACGCGGCGAATGCTAGTGACTTCTACCCCTAAACCTGGACTTAAGCGATTGGCTTTACCATCATCGACAGACGCCATCAACGCTTGTTGACGACTGTAACCCACGGTATTCACGTTTGCCACGTTTTGCGCGGTTACGTCTAGGGCCACACGGTTCGCGCCTAAACCTGAAAGGGCAATATTAACTAGGTTCATTTACAGCTCCATTTTTCTGATCAACGGCTGAGAAAACGCGGTAGTCATACCGGCCTCACCGAATACCTGTTTAACAGAGGCGACGGCTTGAGAAGCGGTATTAAATAGGCTTGAATTCTTCTCCACCTCTTTAGAATCTACTTGTGAGATAGATTCAGAATTCGAACCTTTACCATCGTTAGCGGATGAGATGTTGCGCGCAGCATCGAAAGCAACCTCACGCATAGACGGGCTCAGCTGCTGGATGAGCATATTGGCAATGCCTGAGCTCTGTTTCTTTGCTAGTTCCATCGCCAGCTGACCGTCATACATATCACGGAACACCCCTTGTTGCTGACTGGCAAACGGGCTGTCTTTATCAGCAAGAGCGTCACTACTGCTGCGCATTTGGCGTAACACCATTTGTAGGAACATTGCCTCAAATTGACCTGCGACGACTTCAAGTGCGCCTTCTTGATCACGACTATGCTTGATGTTAGCCAATGCACTATTGTCGTGATAAAGCATCGAATTTAACTGAGTTTGTTCATTGGTACTGTCTAGCTTCATCCTTAACTCCTTATATCACGACCAATTCAGCGTTCAATGCACCCGCTTCACTCAAAGCTTGCAGGATAGACATCAAGTCTGTAGGCGTGGCACCTAAACTATTTACCGCATTAACTATGGTGTTAAGTTCCGTGCCTGGAGGCCAAATCACCATCTGAGCAAGATCTTCATTCACATCAAGGTCCGTTTGGTTAACGACTTTCGTATCGCCATTTGCAAACGCATTAGGCTGACTAACTTGTTGTGATTCAGAAATTCGCACGGTCAAGTTACCGTGACTTACTGCTGCTTCACTCACTTTGACACTCTTACCGATCACTACGGTGCCAGTGCGAGAGTTAAAGACAATACGAGCAGGTTTACGGCCTTCAACGACGCTCATTTCTTCAAGCATCGACATCATGACGACACGCTGCTGTGTATCTTTTGGTGCACGCATATCAATGCGCGCTTTATTGATCGCAACTGCAACGTTAGGTCCAAAAGTGTTGTTAATTTCACGCGCAATATTTTTTGCTGTAGTGAAGCTAGGCTTGCGCAGGTTTAGGGTGATTTCATCACGTTGGTTGAAATCGGTTTTGATTTCTCTCTCTAAAGTCGCACCATTCGGAACGCGACCCGCCGTTGGTGTGTTTACTTCTACTTTGGAGCCACTTCGCCCCTCTGCAGATAAGCCGCCCACAACCACGTTACCTTGCGCAATCGCGTACACTTCGCCATCAATACCACGTAAAGGCGTTAGCAATAACGTACCACCGCGAAGGCTCTTTGCATCACCGATTGAAGACACAACCACATCCAACGTTTGTCCTGGGCCTGCCATTGGGTCAACGGACGCTGTCACACTCACAGAAGCCACATTTCGTAGCTTAGGGTTCATACTGTCATCAATTTGAACCCCAAACTGACGTAGCATGTTGGTAATAGATTGAGAGGTAAATTTCACTTGGTTTCGGTCACCTTGGCCGGCTAAGCCAACTACCAAACCATAACCAACCAGTTGGTTTTCTCGAATGCCGCGAACATCGACCAAGTCCATGATCGGAATTTCCGCTTCAGCACGTGAAGTGCCTGGTAGTCCCAAGGTCAACACCAATAGGAGAGACATAAAGAAAGATTGCATTGTCTTCATTAGAAAGGTACCCATGGGCTGTTGAAGAACTGAGTTAGCCACCCGGCTGCGTTGCTGTCAGCTAGCGCTCCGCGACCTGCGTAGGTAATTCTTGCATCAGCAATTCGTTGAGAAGAAACTTGGTTACTGCGGTTAATATCATCCACACGGACGATACCGGTTAGACGAATAAACTCGTCGCCTTGATTCAGACGAAGCCATTTTTCACCGCTGATACGCAATACGCCATTAGGTAATACTTCATGTACCGTTACCGTAATGGCACCTTGAAGCTTGTTGCCTTGTGAACTTGATGCACTGCCATCGAAGTTACGTTTGCCATCCACGCTAACCCCTAACTCATCGATAGTTTTCGTGCCTATGGTCGGCGCCACAAAGTTAATTGCTGAACTTTTACCGAACTTAGTACCCGCATTTTTACTCGATGAGGTTTCTTCTGATAATTGAACCGTTAATACATCGCCAACTCGGTAAGCACGACGATCCTGGAACAGGGTCATCGTGTATTGGTGACGATAAAGGCTACCAGATTGGGTTTCCGGCAGCGTGTAATCGAGCGTTGGTGGTGCATATTCCTCAGCATTCGGCTCAGGCGGAATAAATTCCTGACGGCCAGCACATCCCACCAGCAACACGGCGGCTACTGCCCAACTCTTAGAAAGCCATTTCATTGCTTTTTCCTTCATCATCACCAATTTCATACTTACATTGATTGCGAAACAAACTTCAGCATGTCATCTGCAGCAGAGACCACTTTCGCATTCATCTCATACGCACGTTGAGTGGTGATCATGTCGACCATCTCTTCTACTACTTGTACGTTTGACCCTTCCAGTGCACCTTGCTTGATAATGCCGGCACCATCAGCTCCTGCAATCAGCTCATCAGCTGGACCGCTGGCTTCCGTTTCACGGAATAAGTTGCCACCCATGGCCTCTAAGCCTGCTGGATTGATGAATTTTGCAAGTGTAATTTGACCAAGCTGCTGAGGTGTTGGATCGTCTGCTGTTGTTGTAGTCACGGTGCCATCAACACCCACAGAGAAAGAGACCGCATTGTCTGGGATCTGGATTTGAGGCTCTAAAGGCAGGCCCTGACTGTTCACCATTAAGCCTTCTGAGTTTCTATGGAACTGACCATTACGTGTATACATGATCTGTCCGTCCGAGTTTTCTATTTGAAAGAAACCCTGACCCATTACAGCAAGATCCAACTCTTGCGTTGTGTTTTGGGTATTACCTTGAGTGAATACTTTTTGTGTGCCAACAACGCGAACACCGCTACCTAGCTGAATACCACTTGGTAGTTCGTTAACTTGGTCTACTTGAGCGCCTGGTTGACGCTGAATGCTGTAGAAAAGATCTTCAAATACAACTCGGTCACGCTTAAAGCCAACCGTGTTTACGTTTGCTAGGTTGTTAGAAATGGCAGTCATCTTCGTGTCTTGCGCTGCCATGCCTGTTTTACTTACCCATAATGCTGAATGCATTTTTTACTCCTTGCGGGGCGAGACTTAGCTCGCCGCCATTAATTTGTTACCAGCTTTTGCTAAAGTTTCCGCCGTTTTCATCATGCGAACTTGCATTTCAAAGTTGCGCGTCAGCGACATCACACTAACCAATTCATCAATAGCAGATACGTTACTGCCCTCAATGTGCTCAGGAGAGAGTTGCACGGTTTCATCTGCCGCGAATGGCACGCCATCTACGCTGTGCAGCAAGCTATCGCTCTCTTTTTGCAGTTGATTAATTTCCGGTTTAACCAACTTCAAAGTGCCTGCCACAATTTCTGCGCCGCCACCTGGTGGGATCACTGAGACTTGACCACGCTCGCTGATTTCAATCTTTTGATAATCCGGCACAACCAAAGGACCATTGTCACCGAGGACAGGGAACCCATTGATTGTTAGAGCGCCAAAAGTATCGACCTGAATATTGCCTGCACGGGTGTAAGCTTCGTTACCCGCTGGGGTTTCTACAGAGAGATACCCCTCACCCATAACCGCAACGTCCAACGGACGTCCTGTTTTCACAATATCGCCAGCGTCGAAACGTGTTGAGGCAGAGTTGGTCACAACCATAGTGCGACCATCAAAACCTGGGCCTTGCATCTCTACACTACGCACACGCTCCATATCCGCTCGAAAACCCGCAGTATCAGCATTTGATAAGTTGTTTGAACGAACGTGCTGCGCTTTAAGAACTCGGCTGGCACCCGACGTTGCCGTAAATAACAAACTATCCATGCAAAACTCCCATTACACCGCGTTAAACAAAGCTTGAGTAAGCTTGTCGCTGGTAGAAATTGTCTTTGCGTTTGCTTGGTAGTTGCGTTGTGCAGTCATTAGAGCAACAAGCTCGCTGGTTAAGTCAACGTTAGAACCTTCTAATGCACCCGGAGTTAGGTCACCCATCGTACCTGAACCCGGAACACCCATAATTGGAGCACCTGAGCTAAAGCTTTGAGTCCATGATGTTCCACTCACTTTCGCTAAGCCTTGTGTGTTTGCAAAATCAGCAAGAACAACCTGACCTTGTAGCTGTGATTGGCCGTTAGTGTAAGTCGCGTAAACCATGCCGTTACCTTCAACGCGTACACCTGCAAGTTCACCTGATGTGTAACCGTTAGGACTATTAGTACTTACGCCAAAAGCTGCACCAAATTGCGTGCTGCCTTTCAGGTTAATGTCTACACTCATCGCGTTCGCGCCTGCTGCAGGGAATGAAACATTAAACGGCGCAGTTGGTGTTGAAAGCGAGCCATCTTTACCAAACGTTACAGGCACAGTTGCTACTGGCGTCGTACCGCCATCTACTTGAACGTTCACTTCCCACGAGTTAGAAGCAGTCTTAGTAAAGTACTGAGTTACCGTGTGCGAGTTACCCAATGAGTCGTAGACTTTTGTTGTGTAAGACGAGTTAAATGAGCTTGGATCTTTTGGATTGAATGGCGTTACGGCTTTATCAATAACAGACGCGCTTGCGTCGAAGTTCGCAACAAAATCTAAGCTGTCTGTTGCTTTAGCATTCAGTGAGGAAGTCGATACCTGAATATTACCCACAGAACCTGTCATTAGGTTGTTGTTGCTATCGACACTGTAACCTTGAAGCTTTGCACCGCTGTTAGCCGTAACAAAGTTGTTCTTATCCGTTGAGAACACACCTGAACGTGTGTACAACATTTGACCCATATTATCTTTAGTAACAAAAAAGCCACCGCCATTAATAGCTAGGTCCATCGCACGGCCAGTTCCTGTGATACTGCCGTCTTTGTCGAAGTTCTGTGAAATTGACGCGACTTCCACACCACCAGGTTGCATGCCGTTGTATACAGCGGAGAATTCTGTGCGCCCACCTTTAAAACCATACGTTGATGCGTTGGCAATGTTGTGGCTGATTGTGTTTAGCTCTGTGTTGGTCGCGTCCAGACCACTTAGTGCGATGTTAAAACTCATAAATAGACCTCTGATTTCCGTATTTGGTTAAGCACCAAACTGAGTGATTTGATAGAAAGGAACGTTGCCAACGCCATGGACATTGACTAATGCTGCGCCACCGGTATTAGGAATGCGCACTTGCTCAACAGTGCCTGCCATCAGCACATTTGGACTTGCTTGCCCTTCTTGCACTTCTACGGCCACTGAGTATTTGCCTGGTTTAAGACCAAGTTCTTCAGGATTAATTGAAAAGTCGACGTCACCTTTGCCGTGAGCACCTAGTGGCACTTTAGTTGATTGACCAAATTCATCTTTAACAACTAACGTGACTTGGTTTGAGCTATGAGCGAGTTCGATTTTTCCGTTTTGTACGTCTTCACCAAGCTGAAATTCATCCGCGTTGACGTAAACCGTTTGCCCAACAAGGCCCGCTGTTGATAGCACTTGCATGTTGTCCAGTAACACCATGCTCTGTTGCATTGTCTTAGACATATTCTCGGTACTTTGTACCTGCGAGAACTGAGCCAATTGACCAACGTATTCCGTACCATCAAGGGGGTTAAGTGGGTCTTGGTTTTGAATTTGAGCCACCATCAAAGAAATAAACTCATTCTCCAATGAAGAAGCACTGTTCATGTCTTTAGGGTTTGGTGAGATACCGTTGCTGTCTTTTGCTTTTGTATTTACTGGAGCGTCAGACGATAAAGGGGTGTATTGTGCAATACTCATTAGCTACCCTGCCCTAATCTAAGCAGACCTTGCTGCATACTTTTTACATTGGCTAATACTTCAACATTCGTTTCGAAGCTGCGTGTTGCGGACATCATGTCTGCCATTTCAGCAACTACATCAATATCTGGGTAAAACACATAGCCTTCATCATTAGCCAGTGGGTTGTTCGGCTCAAAACGCTTCTCTGCATCTCCAGCATTTTTAACAACGTCAACAATGCGAACTTCTGCATTGGGATAAGCTCCATTTTCTGTTGTCATTTGCGTTTTTTGGTACACAGTCGCAAATACTGGCTTAAGCGCTTTATAAGCATCTTCTGGATTTGCAGATACTGCATCTGCGTTTGCTAAGTTACTGGCTACCGTATTCAGACGCACAGTTTGTGCTGTCATCGCGGAACCAGTGATCGAGTAAATATCAGTGAATGACATAATTAACGTCCCTCAATCGCTTTCGCTAAGCCATTAAATTTCATGTTGAGAAACGTCAGGCTAGTTTGAAAGTCCATGTTGTTTTGCGTGAATTTTGCTTGTTCAACACCAAGCTCTACGGTGTTGCCATTTTTGCTATTCTGGTAAGGCACCGAGTATTGGGCCTGAACCTGGAACTTTGGCACCGGTTTGTTCACACCACCTGCCGTTACTTGGTTCATTACGGTGGTGAAACTTAGGTCTTTCGCCAAATACCCAGGGGTGTCAACATTTGCTAGGTTACTGGCGAGGACTTTGGTACGCTGAACGCGAAAATTAAGTGCCTCTGGATGTACTCCTAAAGCATTTTCAAATGTGATCGCCATGCATCTTCCTTACAGTTGGCTCGAATACGCCAACATACAAACAAGATACGTGCCATAAAAAATAGCCATATATATCAATGATTTACAAACAAGGATGGAAGCCAAACTTCCGGTTCTCGGAAAGCATTAAAAACAAGAGGAAAGTGTCCACTTCCTCAACAATAATGCTGACGTTACTCGCTTTGACATCAGAACAAGCATTCGCCAACACCAATGACAAAACCCTAAGCGTTGAAGAGATAAGGTCCGTTGTAGCAACGGATTTCGAACAAGAGGTGGATCGCGTAGCGCTCTCCAATCAGTGGGGGAAGTACAAACTGGACTTCGACATGTGGGTGCCCGGTTCAGCCAATCACTTGCCAGAATGTGAATCGCCTTTAGTTATCACAGGTCGTGACAACAACACGTTGCCAGTCGGTAACCTCAAGCGCTCAGTCAGCTGCGACAATATCGCATCACCATGGCGAATTAACGTTACGATAAAGTCTTCGCTGACTCTGCCTGTTTTGGTCGCGACAACCACGGTTGGCCGAAATGAAGTCGTAACGGCTAAACACATAAAGCTTGAAACCCGAACCATCTCTCGCCAAGACGATTTTTATACTCGCCCCGAGCAAGCAGTAGGCTTAGAAACCTCTCGTCGTTTGCGGGCTGGACAAGTGGTTAATCCATCCAATTTGTCGGCCCCACCTCTAATCGAGAAAGGCAATGAAGTCATAGTCATTGCGAGCAAAAATGGATTTAGTGCCAGCACAAAAGGAGTCGCCTTAGAAGATGGAGCGAAAGGGCAACAAATTGACGTGGAAAACCCAAGTTCGGGCAAGGTCATAAGAGCAGTCGTAACTGGATTAAACCAGGTTCATACTCAATTTTGATTTTTGGACTCGGGGTAACATTTTTTAATTTTGGCTCTCGTCAGTAACACTGAACTTCGAGTACAAAAAAAATATTTAATGTTTATCACATTCGAACCGCCTACTTAATTTAGAACATGATGATGAGGACCACAGCATGAAAATCGACAAAGTCGCGGGCGGTCATGTCCCACAAACAAAATTACAGCAAGCAAGCAAACAGCCTGTCGACGTCGTCGAACAGAGCAAAGTACACGAGCCTGCATTTCAAGCGAATACCGTAGCGATAGATCGCGCTCAAGCTGAAATGGCATCACTACCTGATGTTGATATGGAAAAAGTAGAACAAGTACGCAACGCATTAGCGCGTGGTGAACTTAGCCTAGATACAAAAGTGCTATCCAAGGCAATCATGCAGTTCCATACAGGTCACGAGTAATAAAACGCTAGGAAGACATCATGGCAAGCGCAGTATCGCAGCGAATTCAACAATTTGTTCGCTCTATATCTGAGGATATTAAGCTTTATCAACAACTGCTTCCTTTGCTGCAGCAGCAAAAGGTATTGTACTTAAAGTTTGATGGAGAGGCACTGAACGACAATGTTCAGAAACAAATGCCGATACTCAATAAACTCAGCCGCTCCGCCAATGACAGAAGCCAGTGTATGCGAGCGCTGGGGTTAGCGTGTAATGACGCCAGCGTAAAACGAATTTTCAATGCTTTGCCTGCCCAAATAGGTATGCAAGCTAGAAAACAATGGGCGCTATTGGAAACGTTGGTAAGTCAGTGCCAACAATACAATCAGAGCAATGGCCACAGCTCTGCGGCGTTCCATGAGTTGGTCAGTCAACTCAAACAACCTGTGCAACACACTTATGAAGATAAATCGTTCTAAACGATGTTCGTCTTGCCTACAGATTCAGTCGCCATCTCGGCTGAGTACTGTAGGCCTTTTTATTTTTATTGCCTTTCTGTCCTACCTTCCAATCACATGCCAGGCAAAACCAAATGCTGTCGATATTCAAACGCAGTATCAAGTATTAGCACCATACAAACCACAAATTGCCAAGCGTCTCGATTCATCCAAGCCGGTAATTAACCACATTTTCAAACAGCTTCAAAACCACTCATTACCAAATAGCCTAGCCTTAGTGCCAATGTTAGAATCTTCTTACAACCCCAAAGCCGTTTCTCACGCTAACGCCGCCGGACTTTGGCAATTGATACCAACCACAGCGAAACGATTCGGATTAACGATAAATACAAAACAAGACGATCGCTTTGACACAGAAGCCAGCACAACGGCCGCGCTCAAGTACCTGGCGTTTTTATACAACAAATTCGATCAAAATATGGCTCTCACTTTAGCTGCATACAATGCCGGAGAAGGACGTGTTGCACGTGCTATTCAGCGAGCAGGAAGTCGAGATTTCCAACAACTCACGCTGCCTAACGAGACTCGCCAATATGTCAGCCGCTTCTATGCATTGGAAAAGTTGATAGATATCGGTCAGTTACAATCCTCATCATTTCAACCTTTACTCTTGTTTGCTCCAGACGCTCCTATGATTTCACAACCGCTGGTCGACTTTAGCCGACTGCCTCCGCTAGTTAATTTGTGATAAAAGCTACGACAGAGCTCAATGTCAGAGAAACGTAAAATTACAAGATCCTGTTCGGCGAATTTGAAAACTCGTGATCTCTATGCAAACGTGTGCAAAAAAGTTGAGGTAAGGTATCTCAAAGATAAGAAAGAGTAGTGGTTTACTAAAAAGCGCCCCAATTGCGCTTGGCAATTGGGTAGATATGCGTCACATTGCGTTTGCAAAAAAACATGAAAACCAATGGTCAGACCTAATAATTATTTACACACTAAATGTAAAACAGCTATTGTTTTCATAGTTCGAAACAAATCTAACATATCAAGATGACGCTTCGCTTGCGCGTCTGGAATAAGTCCGGGTTCCGGGGGGGAGTCCGGACTTTTTTATTGCTCTAAAATCTTTGCCCACAATAGAGCCAACAGAAGCTAAGTCGTAATGATGCAAACTAGCTGTTTATAGTAATTCTTTAGAAATCAACTGAAGTAAAAACGTTTCGCGCTCAATGCTCATGCCTTTTTTCGGGCTTTCTGCCATCGTTTTTTCATTGTGTGCAATTGCTTCGTGTATGTTCATCCATACCGGGCGCATTCCATTTTTAACTTCGTAATCTTCATACGCCGTTTCGCCTAGCTCACGTTCGATTTTACATGTATAACAATACGACACCATGTGCATCACGTCAGCGTCATCCTTGTACCACGGACGAAACTCCTCAAAGATTCCGAAAGGCTTAATACCATGTATATTTTGGGCGCCCGTTTCTTCCTCTAATTCACGGACTAATCCAGCAATGACATCTTCACCATCATCAATACCACCGCCTGGTAGCGTGTAGTCATGGTAACGTTCTGTATAGAGCAACAGCACATCTTCACCATCAAGTACAATGGCTCGCGCTGCATTGCGCTGAAAAACAATTTTGTCATCCAAATGCTCTATGTCTGGATGAACGGTCGATTTTAAATGTCTCATCGAAAATACCACGGTCAATGTTTTGTGCGCATATTACCGAATTTCACACTTTAAATCATTGTTGTAGGCCAGGTACGTTCGAGCGCTTGTCAGGAAGTGATTGATATGACCTTCACAACAATACGCCAAGAACAGAAGTGTGACGTGCTAATCAGCAATAAATGAGAATATCTAAATTCTTATACGTCCCTCTTACTTTTAACATCGATAAGACAATAATCTCTTAAAGTTGCCTATAATCAATACAATACTCGCCCACCCCATGCGGAGATAAAGAATGAAAAAGACAAATTTAATGATGGCTATGGCTGCAACATTGGTACTGGCTGGTTGTTCAACTTACGAGGGAGCGACCCGATCAACTGAGTATACCTCCGTTGCAAATCCCGCAGCCGTATACTGTGTTCAGCAAGGTGGTGAGCTGGATACCGTGTCGGAAAACGGCGAACGTGTCACTTACTGTGTGCTGTCGGACAATGAACGCGTCGAGCAATGGGAATACTATAGCGAGAATCACAAAGAAAATGAGGGTGACAACTACTAATTATTTTTATCGATACGTCACCTTCCCTCTATCACTTAGGAGCCTTTGGGCTCCTTTTTTATTTGATTTATCAAAGTGTTCTTACGTTGTTTTTACATATCTCTGACTTTACCGCACATCGACCCTATATCGAACAGTGTTCTATTCTTGACATTCCCCTGACATAACTTTCCACTTGGACAATAAAATTCCAAACACAGATCACACTAATTCACATTTCTTCCACATTTTCTGGGACAGGTGAGCAAGATGAAAACACAAATAGTAAAAGAAGCCGAGTCAGCCCCAAGCAACGTTGTTACTGAAAAATCGAAGCGCATTATTTATAAATCGAGTTTAAACGCCTTGATGATTGTCGCTATCAGTATTCTCGTTAACCTTAGTCTTCGTCTTGATTATGTCGTGTTGGGATCAAGCCTTGGCGAGCTTTCCGTTACAGAAACGCTCCAGCTTGTGATGCTTGCTATTGCATCATGGTCGTTTTTCAGCTTATCGAAACAACAGCCTCAGCTAAAGCATGCGGCTATTTTGATTGCAGGATTTTTTGCAGTACTTATTATTCGCGAAACGGACTATTGGACAGACATGATTCATCATGGCTCTTGGGTTTTCCCAGCACTTGCTGTCACCGCACTGGCTTGCGCCAAAGCCTACCAAGGTGGTAAAGGTACCATGAACGAAATGGCGACCATTTTAACGGTGCCACATATGAAGCTATTAGTAGGCGCTGTGATGCTATTATTAGTCTTCTCTCGTTTGTATGGTATGGGCAGTTTTTGGCAACAAGTGATGGATGAAAATTACATCCGTGATGTTAAAAATATCTCAGAAGAAGGTATAGAACTGCTTTGCTACTGTTTGATCGCATTAAGCGCCGTCCGTACAAAACGCGAGCTTAATGAATAGACTCAGGATCAAAGCGACGGTTCAATGCAGTCAGTATCGGATGGAAGATACTTAATGCCTTTTCCGCAGCACCTACAGATTCATCCAAGGCCGTCATTTCGACGGCCTTTTTCATTTCTTCAATATCTTGCAAAGCCTCTTTATCGAGCGGGAAAGAGAGCAATTTGTGAATAGCATCTCTTGCGATCATCAGTGGCTTTTTTCGGACAATTGATAAATCTCGGAAAAATACGCCATGCTTGACCCCTTCTAAATAAACTCGGTAGGTTGTGAGTTCATCGAGTAGCAAGAATGTCTCCGCCATAAGCCCTTTATGTGGGTATGGCACGCTAATATGTTTGCTGATATCCAGTGGAATATTGAGGGTCACCCCCATGGATTCGCAATCGGATTTAAGTACTCGTAATAAGCCTTGCTCATCCATCAAATTCTGGATATCAATGATTCGTTCGAGGTGGTAGTCATTAGACAGCAAGATAACCTCAACCGGATGCCCCGACCATAACTCGAACAACCCACTTTTGCACAAAACTTGGGAAACATAACGCATGTTTTGAAACGTGTTCAACGACTCCGTTTCTAAGAGTATATGACGTTCAGGGAACGGATTCACAGAGTCTGTGTTTAGGGCTCTAAAATACGCGTACATCGCCTCTGCTTCAGAAACGCTTTGTCCTTGCGTTACTCCGCCACAAAAAACAATCACCGTTCGCTCTATCGGTAGTGATGCAGTCCTACAAGACAAAGCTTCGACTCTGGTTATGCCCTCAGAGGTCAACCTGTTATTGACGAGGCGTTTACCTAAAACGATGACGATGTTGTCTAACTTCATTTTAAAATCTCGCGCTTAGTTGGCAGTGTTACAAAAATCTTCTTTCACTCCCGACCCACAAGCTTTAACATCTAGTTAACAACACTGTTCTAGAGACCTTTATAAAGGTTCACTGCTAAAGGAAGTCAATTATGCTGTCGATTTTCGATATATTTAAAATTGGTGTCGGGCCATCCAGCTCCCATACTAATGGTCCTATGCTTGCCGGATTCCATTTCACTCAGCTAGTTAGCGACTCTATGGCGAAAGTGCATCGGGTGCAAGTGGACCTTTATGGCTCATTGTCACTGACAGGTAGAGGGCACCATACAGACCGAGCCACGGTCCTTGGTTTGATGGGAAATAAACCTGATGCCATCAAAATGAGCAGTGCCAAAAGTGCGCTACAAAATACCATAGACAATAATACGCTCATGCTCGCCGGTACACACCAGATTGAGTTTAGCTACGACCATGACATCGTCTTTCATAGCGACAACCTTCCCCTGCATGAAAATGGCATGACGATTACGGCATTAGACGCAGCTGGAGATCAAGTAGCGTTTGAAATTTATTACTCCATTGGGGGCGGATTCATCGCCACCGCCGACGAACTAGAGAACGGCACGCAACAAGATGAGGTCGCAGTACCATTTCCGTTTACATCCGCAGATGAGATGCTGGAAAAAGCCGAGACGAACGGTTTCAGCTTGGGAGGCATGATCCTCCAAAACGAACTCGCATTTCGCTCAGACGAAGAAATTAACCAAAGAGCAGAGCAAATTTGGAAAGTGATGTCGCTCTGCATGCAACGTGGCTTCGATACGGAAGGGATTTTGGAAGGTGGTCTAAATGTCACTCGTCGAGCACCAAACCTTTTGAAAAAGCTCGAAGCCAACGCTGCAGTTGAAAACGATCCGATGGAGATCATGGATTGGATCAATCTCTTCGCCTTTGCGGTTAGTGAAGAAAATGCAGCAGGAGGGCAAGTCGTCACTTCTCCAACGAATGGTGCAGCAGGGGTGATTCCGGCGGTATTGATGTACTACCATCGCTTCATCAAAGAGCTCGATGTTAAACAGCTAAAAGACTTTCTCGCAGTCGCCGGCGCTATCGGCATCTTATATAAAACTAACGCGTCAATTTCTGGTGCAGAAGTGGGGTGTCAGGGAGAAGTTGGGGTTTCTTCATCCATGGCTGCCGCTGGCTTAACAGCGCTAAGAGGGGGCAGTAACGAGCAGATTTGTATTGCTGCGGAAATTGCGATGGAGCATTCATTGGGTATGACTTGTGACCCGATTGGCGGCTTGGTTCAAGTACCTTGTATTGAAAGAAATGCCATGGGAGCAATGAAAGCGATTAATGCATCGCGTATGGCATTAAAGCGCACAAGTAAATGTTTAATTTCGTTAGATAAAGTTATCGAAACCATGTATCAGACTGGTAAAGATATGAATAAAAAATACCGTGAAACCTCTTTGGGGGGCTTAGCTGTCATTCATATGGCACCGCCATGCGAATAATGGCAAGTGGTCATTGTGCTTAGCTTCTCACCATACGCTTATCTGGTAATTATGATCTGATGATATTACATATAGAAATGCCGCGTTCTTCGCGGCATTTTCTTAACAAGAAACTATTCGATTAATCACGTCGACCACGAAGTTCAATTTTTTGAGTTGCAGCATCCGAATGGATTGTTACACCGCCATAGGCCATTTCATTGCGACCCTTCAGCGTCAATTGAGAATCTGCACGCTCTACGTCAACCTGATTTTTCGTTGCCATCGTCATATCAATCGTGCCCGTGTATGACCCATCGCCAGCAAATGCTACGTTTGTTGAGCAAACCATCAAAACAAGTGCGATTAGTTTTTTCATACATCACCTCTATTATCGTTCTTACTTTCTGTCGGTGGAAAAACTGTAACAACAGAAACGCGCTCATACGAGGAAAGCCATTATTTACCAAATGGAAATCCATGCTAATAAACTGATGTAACCAAGAATAACTTATCGTTACCTTCAATAAATCAGGGATAAGGCAGCAACTTAAATTGACCGAGCGTTGTCTTTTCTTAAGAAATTCAGCGATATGATTTGTCGACAAAAGCCAAGCGAGAGAATGTATGAGCGTTAATCTGGATATTCAAAACATTTTGGTATTAAAACGGATGTATGAGCTACGTAACGTCCGGTTAGTCGCAGAATCACTCGGTAAAACGTCAGGAGCAATCAGCAAAAATCTGACTAAGATGAAAACTCAGCTCAATGATCCGCTATTCGTTCAGACCAAAAATGGCTTTGAACCAACAGCTTTTGTGGAAGCGAACATTGCGCATTTTGAGCAAATAATCAACAGTATTGATTCCATCAAACCACAGCATTTTTCACCAGCTCATTTTGACGGCTCAATCACTATTTATGCCAACACATTGTTTTGGGAGTACTTCGGTGACAAGTTTTACTTGGAGTTACTAAAGCACGCTCCAGAAGCAAAATTCTCATGTTTGCGCTGGGGTAGCGAAGCAAAAAAACGATTAATTGACGGTGAAAACGCCATTGCGATTCATTACTTTGATGAAGATCTGCCACAGTCAATTGTTCAGACCGAGCTAGGGCGAGGAAAAGCGGTATTTTTTGTTCGACAAGATCATCCCGCTCAAAACTCCCAAGAACTAGAAGAATACCCTTTTATACTTTTTAAAACGCCGGGATGGAACGACTACCGATACCCAGTGTTAGAAAGGCTCAAACATATGGGTTTTAGAACCACGCCTAAAGTGGAAATTGAGCATCCAGCGATGATTAAAAAAGTGCTTCTGCAAACGAATCATTTTGGCATAACGATGAGTGGACATGTTCCTAAGGGTTGCCGGAGTATCGCGCTTCCTGCTGGGCTAGAGCTTGATGTTCGCTACGTGATGAGCTGTCGTCGCTCTCAACAGCAAGCTCCGGTAAATCAGTGGTTATTAGATGTCATTAAGCATGTCGCTCAGTCCTAGACTGATGACTTGCTACTGCTAATAATAGCCAAACCACACATGCGCTCTACTTACTCGCTGAACGAACATTAAAGACTCTGTATTAACCATTGAGCAAAGGTGTTTACGTGTGATTTTTCGGATGCTCGAACCATCATATAATGTGCACCAGAACTTGGCATATGCCAATTTCCAGCCTGGACTAATACGCCCTGTTGCAGCTCATCCTCAACAAGAAAGTCTCTTACCAGCAACACGCCAAGTTGATTAATCGCAGCATGAATAGCAAGCAATGAGTGTTCAAACTCGGCGACGACTTTGCTCACCTTCCCTTGATAACCTTGGTGCGTAAGCCACTCTTGCCAAGATTCATGATAACCGCTAGTACAGATTTTAGGCGCTTTAGCTAACTGCGAGAGGTCATTTATCGGGTTTAAATGCATAAAGCCGGGGCTTGCGACAACAATCCAGTTTTCTTGGGTTAATCGTATGGCTTCTTGCTCTTGCCAATCTCCATCTCCGTTAATAATTTCGATATCCGCAATCGCACTGGCGTTTGGAACTGTATTAGCAGTTGTCGAGACTTTAAAGGAAATGTCTGGGAATTGTCGCTGAAAATCAGCCAATCTTGGCATTAACCACTGAGAGCAAAAGCTGTGAGCGACATGTAAGTTAACTTGCGTATTCTTGGGACGAGTAAATAAATGCTGCGTCGTGGTCGATAATGTTTGAAGCACATGATTAACCACAGGCCAGTATTCTTGTGCGGAGCAGGTCAGCGTAAGGTGAGTGCCCTTGCGCACGAATAACGTCGCATTGAGCTGTGACTCTAGCGATTTCACCTGTTGGCTTACGGCCGCACGAGTCACATTTAGCTCCTCTGCGGCTTTTGTAAAACTCTGTAGTCGCGCCGTGGCTTCAAAAGCTCGGAGCAAATTGAGCGGCGGTAAACTTTGCATATCATTCTCCCAAGCACTTGGCTGTCATGCTATGAACTGGTGATGACAAATTGATGAAGGAGCTGAGTTTACGTATGTTGAGCACATGTCAAAGCGTCCCGATATAACTATGTTTCTACACAACTACTGAGTTTGTTAAGCGGGATCAAAAAAGCCAGCGTGATACACGCTGGCTTTTGGAACTTTATCTTAAGCAGGAATTATTCTGCTTTTTCAGTTGTTTGGTATTCAAACGCAGGAACAACCACTTCAACACGACGGTTCATTTGACGACCTTGACGTGTCTCGTTGCTTGCCACTGGGTTAGCTTCACCCATGCCTTTCACTGTCATACGCTCAGCCGCAATACCTTTTGCTTGGAACTCGTCAGCAACGGCTTTCGCACGTTTTTCTGTGAGTTGCTTGTTGTAAGCAGCAGAACCTGTCGTATCGCTGTAACCCGTGATCTCAACTTGAGCTTGTGGGTAAGTATTCATCAAATCAACGGTACCAGAAAGGTTCGACGCGTCTTTCACTTCTGCACTTTCTAAGTCGAATTGTACTGTCGCTGTTGTTTGAGCAGGGTAAACGTGATCTACAATGCGTGTTGCAGGACGTGCTTCTACCACCTCTTCAACGGCTTTTTCTTGAACGACTGGCTCAGAACCAAACTTGTAGTTGAAACCGATACCGAAGAAATCTGAATCCATGTCTTCAATTACATCATCAGACATATCTTGGTAGCGTTGGTATTCAGCACGTAGGCTCCAGTTGTAGTTGATTTGGTATTCAGCACCCAGAGAGCCAGTTGGTACGAAATCTTTCTCGTCACCAGCCATCATGTATGCAGCACCAACTTTCGCGAATAGATTCCAAGAATCCGTTAGTGGTAGGTTAAATTTAGGAGCAAGCGTCAATGCCCAAAGATCACCATCAACGGTGTTTAGGCCAGGCTTTTTGAAGTTTGCAGTGAAGTCACCAAGGTAATCAACACCATACTCTGCCGCAACGTACTTGTTGAAGCTGTAGCCTAAGTGCATAGATGCTGCAAAACTGTCGTCGTCACAAGGTTCGTTTAGGTAACACGCATCGTTTAGAGAGTTGTAACCTACTTTACCGCCCATGTAAGTGTCAGCAAGTGCAACGTTTGAGATCACACCACCAGCAAGTACAGTAGCCACTGCTATAGCGATTTTTTTCATTATTCTTTTCCTTTTTCTTGTACACAAAGCAACACATCGCGGCAGCATACTGCCGTAAAATATGAAGCCGTAACTTTCTCTTTTCTTCGAATAGAAATAGCTAAATAGCGTAGGAAAGAATCAAAAATGATATTCAAACGCCAATGACGTAAAACGGAAAAAGGTAACCTCAAGACCATCTATTCATGAGCTTCATCCGCATACCCAACCGAAAAATAAAGTTCGTTGCGTTGGTTTAGCCATAGTCAATTCGTTGCGGAGAATATCACAAAGAAGCCAACTTTCTGTGACGCAAATCACCATAAAAAGCCACTTTCTCAAATTTAAGAATCATCATTTAAGCTTGTGAATGGCAACAAATTTTTACAGGGGAGCGTGGATGTGGAGAGCACAAAAAAACAGCTCATTTAAATGAGCTGTTTTCGAAATAATGAAAAAGCGTTAACTCGTCGCGCTAAATTTTATCCGCTACGGTTAACGTTGCAGCTAATACATCTTGCCCAAACAAGACACTACGCTCAGGAGACCAACCGTAAAGTGGATCAGGGTGATTGTTGTTATCTTTAAATGGCATTTCGATTGTGTAAGACAAGCATTTGAACTGCTCTGCAATCCAATTTGAACCCACAGTCAAATTCGCTTTACCAGGCTCATCTTTATCGTAACCAATCTCATCTTGGAACTCTGGCGTAATAGTCAGTAACGCTTGCTTAAATGATGTCTCTAAAGCGGCAAGATTTTCATCGTAAGAAGGAATACCTTCTGAGCCAGCGACGAAGTTATACGGAATCGCTTCATCGCCATGAATATCTAAAAACATGTCAACACCCGTTTCCAGCATGCGCTGACGCACAAGGTAGACTTCTGGGCTCTTTTCCATTGATGGCGTTTGCCATTCACGATTTAGGTTTACACCTACTGCGTTGGTACGCAAGTGACCGCGAATACCACCGTCTGGGTTCATGTTTGGTACGACGTAAAGCACCGCTTTTTCAAGCAATGCACGCGCGACCGTGTCGTTTTCATCTAACAGACGTTGGATCATACCTTCCATGAACCATTCTGCCATCGTCTCACCTGGGTGCTGACGTGCAATCATCCAGATTTTCTTTTTACCTTCTTCTGGCTCACCGAAAGTAAGCAAGCTCATGTCGTTGCCGTCTAATGTGTGGCCTAGTGTTTCAAGTTGGCAGTGGTGCGCGCTTTGTGCCATGTGTAACAAGTCTAAATGACGATCGTACGTGTATGGCGCAAAGTACGCGAAGTAAATTGAGCTGCGCTCAGGGATTACAGTGAAAGTCAGCGTGTCGCCATCGAACTCTGCCGGTACTCGGAACCATTCTTCACGATCGTAAGACGCAACCACATCGTAACCTTGCCATCCTTCTGGATAAGCCGATTTAGCCAAATCAAGCAATTTGATGGTGTGTGATTGCTCGGCTTCTGTCTCAAGACGGAAGTGGAACCACTGGTAGAATTCCGACATATTGTCGTTAGGAATTTTGAGTTGGATGTCGTTTTTGTCGTCCGCTTTCACTACGTGAATGCTGCCGCTATCGAAGTTGCTGAATACTTTCATTTTATGACTCACCTTTTAAATCTGAGCTTGAAAGACAGAGGCTAACACAAGGCTTCATCGCGCCCCAATGACTTTCACTGCAAACTGTCTCGTTTGTGGCTAAAGTCTTCAGTTTAGTCAAGCTTATCCGCTTTGCCTGCTGGTCCCGCGAGTTTTGCTAGCCACTTATCCCAGATAAACGGCGTTTTCTCGTTATCTTCTGCTTCCTCTTTTCGACGTACCGCGTTGCGCACTATCATAGCCCCGGTCCAGCGAAGCGGTTCTGGTGGGAAATACCCCAACGGTCCTTTGGCTAAACCACTGTTCGTCCACTCGTTATCGATTCCCAATATCAATGAAGATAAGATCTTTCCGCCCATTCGAGTCTGCGCTACACCATTGCCTGAATAACCAAATCCGTAAAAGATATTGCTCTGTTTATCTAGCTCGCCGAAAAAAGGGAAACCAGTAGCAGAACGATCAGAGCCCCCCGTCCATGAATAAGCAAACTCCTCTCCTCTCAAATGAGGAAACAACTTATCGAACGACTTGCGCAGTAGACCTTGGTAGCGTGTTGGCTTGTTAAACATTGCGTCAACTTGGTTATTGAAAGAAAACTGATTGCCGCCTTTCCCCAACATCAAACGGCCATCTGGCGTATCTCGGTAATAGTGGACGAAGATACGTGAATCCAACACGCTAGAACCTGCCTGCCAACCAGATAGAGGTAGTGCGTCACCAAGCGGCTTGGTGATCACCATGTCGGAAGAGACCACCACGATACTGTTTTTGAACTGTTTAAACTGCTCCACCATCCATGCATTTAATGCCAATACCACCTGCTGCGCTTGAACATTTCCTTTAGGTGTACAGACAGTGGCAGGTTTTCCATAATCTAGACGCGTCATCGGCGTGTTCTCATAAACTTCTACACCCAGATCAATAGCAACACGGCGTAACCCCCTCACTAATAATGCAGGTTGAACGCTGGCTGCAACTGGAGAGTGAAAGCCTTCTATATGTCGAGGTGAACCCGCATTGGCACGCAGTTCCTCCACCGAGCAACGACGCCAACTGTTCACTTCTAATCGCTTTAACTCGTCCACAACTGGCTGCATTCCCCCAGTTTGAGCCTGATTGGTTGCAGTGTAATAAACCCCTTTCAACGATAAGTGCGCATCGATGTTGTGCTGCTGACAAAAGTCGTCAATCTCTAGCACTGCTTGTTCCGACTCTTTTACTAACCAAGCAGCATGTTCTTCACCGAATAACCGTTTCGATGTCGGAAACTTGGTAGACCAAGTCAGCATACAACCGCCGTTTGCGCCCGATGCACCACTGCCACAAAGGCCTTTTTCAATCACGACTACCTTTTTTTCCGGAGATTGCTGCTTAATCATAATCGCGGTCCAAAGTCCGGTGTATCCGCCACCAACAATCGCAACGTCAGTATTAATGTTCTGCTGTAACGGTTGTGGCGTTTCTGGTTGCTCAGCTTCAATTGCCTGCTTGAACCAATATGAATGATGTGTCATCGGGTATCCTCGTTAGTGCGTTACATCCATTTCCGCAAACACTTTACAAACGATGATGACAATCAACGAGCAAGAAAATCTAACGCTGAGCGATAGAAAATGTTGCACTGAGAGTGTGCGAATTTTCGCTTCCAACAAAAACAAAATGGGGAGCTCGTGACTCCCCAAAACAAACAGCAAAAAATATTAGTGGTAAACAATTCGAGTCCGTCTTACTGGTTAGTATTTACCGGTATCACGCATGCGGTACTCGTATTGAACATTGAGAATAGGCTGGTAAACAACTTGCCCGTCACTTTGCAAGAACTCATTTACCATGACTTTTGAGTCAGTGATAGAAAACGATTGGCGATCAACATACGTTGTAAGGCTCGTAAACTCATCACGGAGTTGTCCAGATGATTTATTTTGGTAGCTTTGGATCATGTCTCGGCCCATTTCATAAGCCGCTTGTTTGCTATCCATTACGTCGCCATGGATAGTTTCGGTATCGTTTGTCCACTGATAACCACCAGCAAGAGCCATAGAAGGTGCAGCAATCAGAGCAATCGTACTTGCTAAAGTTGTTAAGCGTTTCATAAACCTCTCCTTACTTACCTTTACATCGGGCCAAAATTGGCTCGATACTTATAAGGTACGTATAAAGACCTAAAACACGTCAAAACAATTTCAAATAATGTTCAATTTTCGTTCAACTTATTTCACATTAACTTAGCAACTCAACGTCATATTCAGCCGACATTCGCATTTTCTTCATTTTGAACAATGGGTTTCAACCTGACACTTCCTTACCAAACCATACAATACCTAAGGTCAATTTTCTCTTAGAATTCCAGCAAAAGAACAGTGTTCAAAACCTTACAAAAACGTCGGACACAGCAAAAACCACCTCTTTTCAGTCGTGCTTTGCATTCCTCCTTTTCGGGTTCTTCGCTGCTCGTCCGTCGGTTCTTAATTGTCGCTATTGAGCACAAGTTAATCTGGAGTGAAAATGACCGCGAACAAATCCATTTTTTACCATAGCAAATCGATTTACTCAGATGATTATGCTGATGTCTACAAGCCAATTTGGACCTACAGAGCTAAGTTCATCTTACGTGCGCTTTATTACAAACGTGCGTTTAAGCACCTTTCAGACAATATTGAATCGTCATTGTTAGAGTTGCTTTGTACGCGTACACACCGATTCCTAGAAAAACCGTTTCGCCCGTACATCATCAAGAATAACTCCGCCTTTGATCGCTCCAACTTGGTGGTTGATCACTATAAAACGATTTCAGAACTGTTTTCTAAACAAACAATCGAAGAAATCTACACAGACTCGAAAGGCCTAACATTAGCCTCTTTTGAAATTGACGAAATACTGTACTCGGTGAGATTAGTATACGAAGCACGTTATCAAAAAGAAGGCGACATGAGCCTAGTGCTGCACAGCGCTGAAGATGGCAACTTCTACACGCTCTCTTTTACGCTAGGTCACATCGAATCTGGACGCAGTATTATGATTGGCGGCTTACAAGGACCGCGAAGCAGTGAAGAAAACAACGCGAAAATTAAAAAGCTAACCCGTAAGCTTTACGGACAGAGACCAAAAAGCTTGATGGTGAGCTTGCTCACTTTGCTCGCACAAATTTGGGAAGTAAATACGATTCTAGCAGTGAAAACGCAGTCCCATACATACGCAGCTAAGCGCTACAGCAAAGGGCGAATCAAAACGGATTACGATGCACTCTGGCAAGAATTGGGCGGCACCGAATACAATCGTCATTTTTACTCAATTGATGTAAATGCACCCCGTCGAGATATCGAAGGCATGTCGCGCTCTAAGCGTTCGATGTATCGTCGCCGTTATGAATGGCTAGACAACACCAAGATCACTTTCGAACAAATATTAAAAGGCGAGCAAGCTAAAAGCTAAGGAGAAACGTTCATGCGTTATTCATTCATTACTGCTTTAGTGCTGTCGGCTTTTTCTTTGTCAGCCAATGCAGAAACCAGTGAGCACATCATAGGTACAAACATTGGTTATGGCGATGTGAACTACGATGCTCCGACAAGCAAAGAATCAGGCGACATGTTCTTAGGTGAAATATATTACCGCTACATGCCAACACATAACTTTGGTATCGAAGCAGGTTATAAAGGCGCGTTTGACGGTATCGGCTCGATACTCGTGAGTCCGATTTCAGAAGTCACCGATACGAGCTTCTCCGGACCTCGCTTGAGTGGCTATGCTAGCTATCCTCTGGGTTCAGGTTTCGAACTGTACGGCAAGGCAGGTGTCACTCTCTACACTCTCGAATACACTTATAAAGTGAACGGTCAGAGCAAGAACATCGAACACTCAAGTGTCGGAGGTGAAGCGGCTGGCGGTATCGGCTGGAGCTATAAACACTTTGGTTTGAATGCAGAATATGTGTACTCAAAAAACAGCGATTTTGACTCTAACGGCGTGATGTTTGGTGCGCAACTGCGTTTTTAAACAAGGCTTACAAGTTAATACAAAAGGCAGCGAGAGGCTCATTCGCTGCCTTTTTTCGTGAATATAGGTCAATACGCAAGCGCGAGAATGATCCCCGCCACAATCGAAGTAACGCCAAGCCCTCGGGTGAGATACCATTTCTCAGACAGAAACCAAATCCCCATAAACAATCCAAACACAATGCTGATTTGCCTTAGTGCTACGACCAAGCTAACGTTGTCTGTCATGGTCATCGCAAACAGCACCAAGCCGTAGGTGGATGCCATCATTACCCCTGCCATGCTGGCTGTTTTGCGGATCTGCCACGCTGTCTTAATCTCATCTGGTTTGCCCGTAACTAAGCACCACACAAGAGCAGGAATACCAATTGCCCAAAACTGCACGCCCAAGTAGAAGATTGCACTGTACTGATCATTCAAGATCTCTGATGCTTGTCCTGTGAGTAAACTCAGCGCTTCTTTGTCGACCACCGAGTAACCCGTTGTGCCTATTGCGGCAATCAATGCCCAGAACACACCAACGTTCAAATAGGAGCCCAATGTCATTTGACGAAAATTCGTCAGTGGCACCAGCATACAACCAAGGGTAATCAGCAAGAACCCAAGCCACTGCTGACTGGATAATTCATGCCCCAATGCCACACTGATTGCGCCGACCATCATCACAGGCAGTGCCCGAGCAATCGGATAAACCACACCCACGTCTGCGTGCTTATAAGCGACAATCAAACCGACTAGATAGACCATTTGTGAAATGCCGCTAATGAACAGCAATCCCCAAAATTCACTCGGTAATGATGTCCAACCAATGGTCGCCAAATACCAAATCAAATAAGGGGTAAGAATGGCACATGCAGAAAAGCTGGCCGCCATAGTAAACGCGAGTCCAGAGCCTGAGTTGCTTTTGCCAAGGATATTCCAACCCGCATGGAGAACAGCAGAAAAAACGACGAGACCAATCGCCAACAAATCCATTTCAATGTTCCTGTCTGAATAAAATAAAGGCCCCGAGATGGAGCCTTATATAATGAGAAAATCCACTTAACGATTGAGTTCCGCAAGAGATTCAATGCTGATGGCATCGTGTCGCCAATACTCGATATCGCAATCAATCAACTCACCGTGCTGGTTGTAGTTGATGCGCTCCACCACCATCGCTGGCGTGCCGGCTGTCGCGCGCAATGCTTGAGCCATTTCACCCAACAAAGTACTGGTTGAAATGCGGTAGCGAATCTTTTGATATGTAACGCCATAATGATCGCGATAAATGTCCGTCAGCGAATTTGATAAATCGTAGTCCAACAGGTTCGGAAATAACTCTGGGCGAATGTAGTTTGTTACGAATACCACAGGTCTGTCTTCAAGGTATCGCACACGGTCGACTCGATACACGTCCGAGAAAGGCTGCAAGTCCAGCAAGCGCGCGGCTTGTTTGTTTGCCAGCGTCCCTTTTGCTGCAACCAACTCCGTTTTTGGCACACGATTTTGCGCTTTCGCCATGTTCGGGAAGTTCAGCGTTTGGGTTGGGTCGTAACGCAATGGCTCAGGTGAGATAAACCAACCTCGGCGATCTTCGCGATAGATTCGACCTTCCGCTTCTAGCAGTGATAAAGCTTCACGCAGAGTGACGCGTGTAGTATCGAACGACTCCGCCAACTTACGCTCTGCTGGCAGTTTTTGACGCGGCGATAGCATGCCCGCTTCAATCTGTTCAACAATCGAATCTTTAATTTTTACGTATTGCACGAAGTGTCCTTATCTTTTGCGCCAAGCTTGTGTGCGATTCTCTAACAATTTACCCAAAGTCATCTGAACAATCTTCGCAATTGCGGCAGCAATCATGATCATCACAGCCATCGCTGCTGCAGCGCCAGTTTGACCTGCATCGTCCATATTCAGAATCGAGACCGAAGCCGGAATCGTATCGGTTGAGTAAAGGAATACTACCGCAGAAGTGGTGGTCAATGCATTAACAAACAAGTAAGTCGCAATGTCCAAAATCGCAGGTAAACACACAGGTAATGTCACTTTAAAGAACAACTTGTATTGAGGAAGCTTCACCGATGCCGCTGTGGCTTCAATCTCCGATGGCAACTGCTTTAGCGCTGTCAGGGCTGTCATGTGACCCACCGTGTAATAATGCACTACCGTGTTAATCACCAAGAATGCCATGGTGCCATAAAGCACGTTCAGAGGATTGTTCGCATCATTGAAGTAAAAGATGTAACCCAAGCCAAGCACCATACCCGGAACCGCCATTGGCACCACGCTGAGCATTTGCATCACTTGGCGAATTGGACCAAACGCTCGCCCTTTCTCAATGCAGTAAGCACCGACAAAGATGATTGCTGTACCAATAACCGCTGTCCAACCTGCCAGTGTTAGTGAGTTGAAGAATGGGCTCCAACCGTAGGTGCTCATTTCGGCAAAGTTGTAGTTGTTTAGCGTCAGCGCTTTGTTCCAAGGCCAGAACGTCACTAACGAGCCATACACCGCCATGCCAAGCACTGCCAACACTGCGATAGAAATGATGCTGCAGTAAACCAAACAAATGCTGTCACGCGCTTTGTTAGGCTCTGGCTGATAAGGCACCGAGCGAGTGTCAAATAAGCTCTTTTGTTTTTTCTGTACCCAGCGGTCTGCGCCGAACGCCATTACCGCAGGGAATAACAACATAATGCTGGTCACCGCACCCATGGCAAAGTTTTGCTGTCCCACAACTTGCTTGAAGATGTCAGTCGCCAAAACGTTGTAGCTTCCTCCAATCACTTTCGGCACACCAAAGTCCGTGATAACCAATGTAAAAACCACAATAAGCGTACTGATCAAACCGTATTTCGCCGCAGGTAACGTCACCATAAAGAAGGTTTTGATTGGTGAAGTTTTAAGTGCGCGGGCTGCTTCATACAAACGGGCATCAGAAGTGCGCAGCGAAGTGGTCAAAATCATCAATGCATGAGGGAAGGTCCAGAAAATCAAACCCATCGAGATACCAATCACGCCATAAATCGAGTTTCCTAACAGCATCTCTTTAGCAATGCCTTGATTGCCGAAAAGGAAGATCAAACTGATCGCCGGCAACAACGAAGGCGCAAGGATCGGCGCAGTACCTAGAATTTGAAACAAACCTTTAAACGGCATACATGAACGAGTCAGCGCGTAGGCATAACCGAACGCAAGCACACCCACTACCGAGGTCACTATCACGCCCAAAGTGAAGGTGTTTCCCACTGACACCCACAAGCTTGAAGAGGAAAAGTATGTCGCAAAGTTTGCCAATCCGACAAATTCGCCATTGGCATTTTGCACACTCTTGGTCAACATTGCCCAAAGCGGCATTAAGATGAACAACACCATCATGGTCGACAAACCAGCAAGCAAACCAAACAGCACAAGGTTGTCGCGGCTAACACGTCCGAGTAAGGATTTTGCTTTGTCTTGTGTGGTCAGGCTATTCATCGTCATTGTCTTCGCATCCATGTTTACACCTACGCTGCTAGCGCTTTATCAACCGAGGGCACGGCGTAACCATGCAGCCCTTCTTCAGCAAACTGGATGTAACGTACATCGCCCGCCTTGATATTGAGTTTTTGAACCGTATCCACAGGCACATCCACTACGATGGTTTTCGTTGAGCTGTCGTTTTGCAATACGCAATCAATGCGGAAAAACGCACCCAGAAACTCGGTTGCCGTAACTCGCACAGGTAAAGAGTTGTTGTAGTTTTCAACGAACTTGATGCTTTCAGGACGCACCGCAAGGTCGAAGCGGTCACCACGTTGGATCTTACGATTGGTCAAGCTTGGCGCTGGCATCAAGGTTTCGGCAATGCGTACTTGGGAGTCCGTTGCGACTGAGGTTTCAATAAAGTTCATACTGCCGACAAACTCAGCGACAAAGCGCGTAGCTGGTTGTTGGTAGATCTCTTGAGGTGTGCCGACTTGCTCAATCACACCATGGTTCATTACCACGATACGATCCGCCATCGACAGCGCTTCGTCCTGATCGTGCGTAACCATGATGGTGGTGATGCCAAGCTTACGTTGCAGCTTACAAATCTCGTCACGTAAGTGAACACGTACTTTTGCATCCAGCGCTGACAGCGGCTCATCAAGTAACAGTAGACCCGGAGACAACGCTAATGCGCGAGCGAGTGCCACACGCTGCTGCTGACCACCAGAAAGTTGGTTAGGGAATTTCTCGCCAGAGGTTGGAAGACCAATGGTTTCTAACCAGTAATCCACTTTCTCTAACGCTTCTTTGGTCGACATACCTTGGTTCTTCAAACCCACCGCAATGTTCTCTTGCACAGTTAGGTTAGGAAACAGCGCGTAAGATTGGAATACGATGCCGAAATCGCGCTTCTCTGGTGGTAGGAATGTGGTCTCTTGACCGTTTTGAAAAATCGCACCAGACGTTGGCAAGTCTAAACCTGCAATGGCACGTAGCAGAGTGGTTTTACCGCAGCCAGAAGGACCAAGAAAACAAACGAACTCGCCCTTCTCAATCGCTAACGAGATTTTCTTTAATGCAGTGAACTGTCCGAATTGCTTCACTACATTTTCGATATTTAGGTAATGTTGGTTAGTTGACATAACACACGCTCCAAATGGTATATACCAACTTTAGTTTTGGAGTGTTACGTTCCAATGACAAATTTATAGCCAGAAGATGACAAATAGATGAAGGGAGATGAGAGTGGTAATTAGAGATTCCCGACTTTCTTAAGTCCGTCATTCCAGCGAACCTAGGTGAGACTAGGAATCTACTTGCAGCAAACTCTGAAATAACAGAGAAAACAAAAAATCCACCTCAACCGAGGTGGATTTCAGCATTCAACTCAAAGCAAATTCAATTAAGATTTTGGCTCTGATTTCGCATCGAACTTCTCAGACCATGCTGCTAGAATCTCTGCACGCTTACTGCCCATTTGCGCGAAGTCCATCTTCGCCATGTTCTCTTGAACATTAGGGAAGTTAGACACAGTCGCTTTCACTTCTTTATGTGCAACCACCGGATACATTTCTACGTAAAGCTCGTTTGCCGCTTTAGAGATTGACCAGTCGACAACACGTTTCGCTGCATCCGACTCTTTTACTAGACCAACGGCTTCTGATTCCCAACCGATGCCTTTTGGTGTGATCACCGCTAGTGGCGCGCCTTGTGTTTTCAACTTCGCGCCGCGGCTTGCCATCGAAATACCGATAGCCACTTCACCCATGCCCGCTTGAACACATGGCTTAGAGCCAGAGTGCGTGTAGTGTGCAATGTTCTTGTCTAGGTCACGCATGTAGTTCCATGCCTGATCTTCACCCATGTTTTGTAGCCACGCAGAAACCTGCATGTAGCCAGTGCCTGAAGACGCTGGGTTAGGCATTGCAATGTGACCTTTGTAAACCGGCTTTGTTAGGTCTTCCCAGGACGTTGGTTTCGGTAGGTTAAGTTGTTTCGCAACCGCTTCGTTGAAACAAACTGCGTTAAAGAACGCATCGTTACCGAACCAAGCTTGGTTTGATTGAGGGTCGTTTAGGTTCGCATGCAGCTCTTCCAAACCTTTTGGTGTGTAAGGCTTAAGAAGACCTTCATCTTTAAGCAGTGCCATTGACGAGCCAGCCAGACCCCAAACCACTTCTGCTTGAGGGTTATTCTTTTCTGCCAGCAATTTCGCCGTCATGATACCTGTTGAATCACGAACCCACTTAATCTTGATATCTGGGTTATCTTTCTCAAACGCAGACTTGTATTTAGCAAGAATGTCAGTTTCGAAAGCGGTGTAAACCGTGACTTCCTGTGCTGCCATTGCATTCGTAGCTAGCAGAGAGACAAGTGCAGCCAGCGATCCTTTCATCAAACGGTTTTTCATCATTTTCTCCAGTTAATTTGGCAAAGCTTTCATTTGGTCTGTACCAGTTGACGATATACACCCTACTGAGCCTTTGTGACGAAATCATGACCATTAAATGGCAGTTTTACGAAAATTTGCGATGAATAATCGTTCAATTGATCCGCCATTTTCTGGATATTAAAGTTTTATGAAATTGGACATTCGCCTATTTACTGCCCTTTTCTTCCTCGCTAGAGTTAACTCGAAACTTGGTGTAGACCAATTAGCCTATTCTAATGGAAATCGAGATGAAAAACGAATACCTACTACTGACTCCAGGTCCTCTATCTACTTCTGAAACAGTACGTGAAGCCATGCTAAAAGACTGGTGTACTTGGGATGATGAATACAACAAAGACATTGTAGAAGTGATCCGCACTAAGCTTGTAAAACTGGCGACGGAGCAAGACGGCTACACCAGCGTACTAATGCAAGGTAGCGGCACCGCATCAGTAGAAGCAACGATTGGCAGTGCCATTGGCAAAGATGGAAAATTGTTGGTTGTCGACAACGGTGCTTACGGTGCGCGTATCGCTCAGATCGCTGATTACCTAAATATTCCATGCCATGTAGTTTCCCCAGGCGAAACATCACAGCCACACTTGAACGAGGTGGAAACTGCATTGGCATCGGATCCAGCTATTACCCACGTTGCAATTGTTCACTGTGAGACAACCACTGGCATGCTTAACCCAATTGAGGCGTTTGCTTCTGCTGCAAAAGCGCACGGTAAAGTGGTGATTCTCGATGCCATGTCGAGCTTTGGTGGCATTCCTATCGATATCGCTGAGCTAGGCATCGATTTTATGATCAGCTCTGCAAACAAATGTATTCAAGGCGTGCCGGGCTTTGGCTTTGTGATTGCGAAACAAACTGAGCTAGAAAAGTGCCAAGGTCAGGCACGTTCTTTGAGCCTTGATCTTTACGACCAGTGGCACTGCATGGAAGTGAACCACGGTAAATGGCGTTTCACGTCTCCAACGCACACGGTTCGCGCTTTCTACCAAGCCTTGTTAGAGCTGGAACAAGAAGGCGGCATTGAAGCTCGTCATAACCGTTACCAAACTAACCAGAAAACACTGGTTGCAGGTATGCGTTCTTTGGGGTTTGAGCCACTACTGAGTGATGACCTTCACTCGCCAATCATCACTTCTTTCTACTCTCCGACGCACAGTGATTACCAGTTCAAAGCGTTCTACACGCGTTTGAAAGAGCAAGGCTTCGTGATTTATCCGGGTAAAGTATCGAACGCAGATTGCTTCCGCATCGGCAACATTGGCGAAGTTTACCCAGCAGATATCGAGCGCTTAATCGGTGCAATTGAAAAAGCAATGTACTGGCAAGTTGCGTAAAGCAGCCTTCTGATTGAGAGAGCGTTATGACTCAGAATATCAAACCGACTCATTTCCGCAGCGAAGGTGATGTCAACACGACACCAGCGCGCCAAACTTGGAATGCATCGATGGACGACGAACGCACGCAAGCATTATTGAAGCGTGACTCGGAAGTCTTTCTTCATCAAGCCATGTCGACGCCTTGCTTAGATACCTTGGAAGCAGCAGAAGGCATCTACATCCAAGATGCCACCGGCAAAAAGTACATGGACTTCCATGGCAATAACGTCCATCAGCTGGGCTACGGTCATCCGCATGTGATTAAACGTGTGCAAGAGCAAATTGCCAAACTGCCGTTTTCACCACGTCGTTTTACCAATGAAACTGCGATTGAATGTGCCGAAAAACTCACCCAAATCTGTGGCGGCGAATTGAACCGCGTGCTGTTTGCTCCGGGTGGCACATCTGCGGTTGGTATGGCTCTTAAATTAGCACGCCACATCACGGGCAATTACAAGGTGGTGTCGCTGTGGGATTCCTTCCACGGCGCATCATTGGATGCCATCTCAGTAGGTGGCGAAGCGTGTTTCCGCCAAGGTATGGGACCATTAATGGCAGGTGTTGAGCGCATTCCACCAGCCGTGTCTTACCGAGGCGCTTTCCCAGTAGAGGACGGCAGCGACGTGCATTACGCCGATTACCTCGAATACGTGATTGAGAAAGAAGGCGGCGTGGGCGCATTTATCGCAGAAGCGGTTCGCAACACGGATGTTCAAGTGCCGAGCAAAGCCTACTGGAAACGCATCCGTGAAATCTGTGACAAACACAATGTCATGCTGATCATCGACGACATCCCTAACGGTATGGGTCGCAGCGGTGAATGGTTTACCTACCAAGCCTACGACATCGAGCCAGATATGCTGTGCATCGGTAAAGGCTTGGGTGGTGGCTTAGTGCCTATCGCAGCCATGGTAACCAAAGACAAATACAACACCGCCGAGCAAATCTCCATGGGTCATTACACTCATGAGAAAAGTCCTATCGGTTGTGCTGCAGCACTGGCAACCATGGAAGCCATTGAGCAAGACGGCTTGCTAGATAAAGCCAAAGCCGACAGCCAGTTCATGCGTGAAAAGCTGCTAGAGATGAAAGCCAAATACCCAGTGATTGGTGATGTGCGTGGCATCGGCATGTTGTGGGGCATTGAGTTGGTCACTGACCACGAAAGCAAAGCACGCGCGTATGACGAAGCGGAAGCTGTGCTGTACCAATGCCTCAACAACGGAGTGAGTTTCAAGGTATCGCAAGGTAACGTGATTCAACTCAGCCCACCGCTGATCATCACTCGCGAACAACTGACAGAAGCGTTGGCGATCTTCGAAGAAGCCATCGCCAAAGTGTATAAAGACTTTAACTACATTTAGGGTCAATAGACCTCAACAAAAACCAATTTATCCAGAGCGCGGTTCCAATGTGTAGGCAGCGCTCTGGCAAGCAAGAAAAAGGATTGAACATGAGCAACTCACCAATTCAAGCAGTGATCTTTGACTGGGCTGGCACTATCGTCGATTTCGGCTCTTTTGCGCCAACCAGCATCTTTGTGGAAGCGTTCAAACAAGGCTTTGATTTTGAAATCGACCTTGAAGAAGCGCGCGAACCAATGGGTCTTGGTAAGTGGGATCACATCCAAGCAGTGGGTCGTATTCCTGCAGTTGATAAGCGCTGGAATGAGAAGTTTGGTCGCTCAATGACCAGCGAAGACATCGACGCTATCTACGCAGCATTCATGCCGCTGCAAAAAGCAAAAGTGGCTGACCACGCAGAGCCAATCCTTAATGCGATTGAAGTTGTGAACGCTCTGAAAGACAAAGGCATCAAGATCGGTTCTTGTTCTGGTTACCCTCGCGAAGTGATGGACGTACTGATTCCAGTGGCAGCGGATTACGGCTACAAACCGGATTACGTGGTAGCAACGGATGACCTGCCGCAAGGTGGTCGCCCAGCACCATTTATGGCACTGAAAAACGTGATTGAGCTGAATGTAACGGACGTTAATACGTGTATCAAAGTGGATGACGCCGCACCGGGCATCGATGAAGGTCATAACGCCGGTATGTGGACCGTTGGTCTATTACTTTCTGGTAACGAAGCAGGTCTAACGTTTGAAGAATACCAAGCTGCGGACGAAGCAACGCTTAATGCCGCCCGTGAAAAAGCGCGTGCAAAATTGCTCAAGAGCTCGCCGCATTACCTCATCGACACCATTGCTGACTTCCCTGAAGTGGTTGCAGATATCGAACGTCGCTTAGCAGCAGGTGAGCGTCCGTAGTAGAGAATCATTATTCTCACACATAAAAAACCTCTCAGCATCGAGAGGTTTTTTGTATCACGTATTAGTTTCTAACCAAATGAGGTTAGTTGATCGCAGTACTCGCTCGGCGTTTTAGCTTAAAGCCCATGTCCGTTGCATGTTCTACAGGCTCACCTTTAATGGCTTGCAGTAACTTGTCTGCGGCTTTCGTCCCCATACGTTCGTAATCGAATTCCGCACAGGTCAAACTTGGGTAGGCGTGCTCACCCATAGAAGAGCCTTCCAAACAGATAATCGCAATGTCAGTCGGGACTTTCAGCACTCGGCGATGACACTCAAACAACGCGCCAATCGCAATCTCTTCATGGCTACATACCAGAGCATTCAAACTTGAATCGCGCAGCAATAACTTTGCCAACCCTTCCGCACCTAATTGTGAAGATGGCGCTTCGTGGGTGGTTAAGAAATGGTCCGGTGCAAGGTAGTTCTCAATCATCGCGCTTTGCCAGCCGTGTAGCTTACGTTGCAAAGTGGAGTGATCCCCACGCGCACCAATGAAGCCCACGTTCTTGAAGCCTTGCTCAATCACATGCTTGGTACAGGCTTTACCCACCTCAAAATGGTCAACACCGATATTGAGGTAACTGGCTTTCGAACTTAACTCAGCAATTTCCAATACTGGCGTGTTCGAGGCTTCCAAAAGCTGATTAGTACGTTGGCTGTGTTCATTACCAAACAGCACGACTCCGGCTGGGCGGCTCTCAAGAAATGTCGAAAGCAGTTTCTCTTCTTGCTCTACCGAGTAGTCGCTGTAGCCAAGCAGTAACTGATAACCCGCTTTGTTCAACGCTTGTTGAAAGCTCGGTAAGAAAAGCGCGCACGCTTTTTCAAACAGGGAAGGAATGATAAGAGCGATGGAGTAACTTTCAGCAGACGCCAAAGCCCCTGCCGCTTTATTCGGGATATAGCCGAGCTCATCAACCACTTGTTGAATCTTTTCTCTCAGCTTGTCAGATACTAGCTCGGGCGTTCGTAATGCTCGCGACACCGTCATGGTGCCTACGCCGGCTTTTTTAGCGACGTCCGCCAAGGTGACATTGCCAGTACTTCTTCGTTTGCGAGGTTCGCTCATTGTTCTTATTTAGTGTTCTCTATTTTCTGCCGCGACATCTTACCACAGCGTTTTAGTGGTTTTGATATTAGCGCATTAGAAGTCGATCACAAGCATATGAAACTCGGATGACTGATAAAAATGGTAGCGCTATCACAATTTATGATAGCGCTATCAGATAGCGCTACCATTTGTGATCATTCTCAGGTTTTTCTGACAAATTGATCGATAAAGTACCCATCAACAAAACAACAAACCGGAAAGATCCAATGCTACGTGAACTGATTACCTCTGATGTGATTCGCATCCATTCTGATGCTACTGACTGGAAAGATGCGGTGAGCAAATCCTGTGAAGCACTGATTGAAAATGGCGCGATTGAGCCAAGCTACGTGGACGCTATTTACCGCTCACACGAAGAGCTCGGTCCTTACTACGTGGTAGGTCCTGGTATGGCAATGCCACACGCTCGCCCTGAAGATGGCGTTAACCGTTTGTCTCTTGCCATCACAGTGATTCAAAACGGCGTGAACTTCGATTCTGAAGGTAACGACCCAGTAAAAATGCTGGTTACGCTAGCCGCGACAGACAGTAACTCGCACGTGGATGCGATTTCTAAACTGGCTGAGTTGTTTATGAATGAAGAGCATGTAGAAGCCATCTGCACCGCTCAAAACACACAAGATGTTCTCGCGATCATCGAAAAATACTAACTCCTGATGTGCCCTTAAAAAATGGGCATACACCCCTATAAAAAGAAAAGGTCTGAATTATGAAAATTATGGTTGTTTGCGGTCACGGTCTTGGTACTAGCCTAATGATGGAAATGAGCATCAAAGGCATCGTGAAAGAATTGAATGTAAACGCAGAAGTGGATCATATCGATCTAGGCTCTGCAAAAGGTACGGATTGTGACATCTTCATCGGTACTAACGACATCGTTGAACAGTTGAACGCGCTTGGCGTTGAACCACGAATCGTTGCGCTTGATAACATGGTCGACAAAGTGGCAATGAAAGAGCGTCTATCTGCAGCACTTCAAGAGCTTGGCGCTCTATAAGGTGGCGTTATGGAATTTTTCAGTTTCTTAATGAACGACGTCCTATCAGAGCCGGCGGTTCTGGTAGGTCTTATCGCCCTAATCGGCTTAATTGCCCAGAAAAAACCAGTCACTGAGTGTATTAAAGGCACGGTAAAAACTATTCTTGGTTTCATCGTGCTTGGTGCGGGTGCGGGTCTGGTTGTAACTTCTCTGGGTGACTTCGCGACGATTTTCCAACACGCGTTCGGCATCACTGGCGTGGTTCCAAACAACGAAGCTATCGTCTCTATCGCACAAGAAGCGTTTGGTAAAGAGATGGCGATGATCATGTTCTTCGGTATGTTAGTGAACATTCTGATCGCTCGCTTCACGCCATGGAAATTCATCTTCCTAACGGGTCACCACACGTTATTTATGTCAATGATGGTAGCGGCGATCCTTGCTTCTAGCGGCATGAAAGGTGTTCCACTGATCGCGCTTGGCTCTCTAGTTGTGGGCTCTGTGATGGTGTTCTTCCCTGCGATTGCTCACAAGTACATGAAGCAAGTAACAGGTTCTGACGACGTTGCGATTGGTCACTTCTCTACCCTTTCTTACGTACTAGCGGGCTTTATTGGCAGCAAGTTCGGTAATAAAGAACACTCTACTGAAGAGATGAACGTACCTAAGAGCTTGTTGTTCCTACGTGATACGCCTGTAGCAATCTCGTTCACCATGGGCATCATCTTTATGGTGACGTGTATCTTCGCTGGCGGTGACTTTGTACGCGAAGTTAGCGGTGGTAAGCACTGGTTCATGTTCGCACTGATGCAATCCATCACATTCGCCGGTGGTGTGTACGTTATCCTTCAAGGTGTACGTATGGTTATCGCAGAAATCGTTCCGGCGTTTAAAGGCATCTCAGACAAACTAGTACCAAACGCGAAACCTGCGCTTGATTGTCCGGTTGTATTCCCATACGCACCAAACGCGGTATTGGTGGGCTTCCTATCGAGCTTTGCGGCGGGTCTTTTGGGTATGTTCCTACTTTACGTGATGGGTCTTACTGTGATTATCCCTGGTGTCGTTCCACACTTCTTCGTAGGTGCTGCAGCAGGTGTATTTGGTAACGCTACAGGTGGTCGTCGCGGTGCAATCTTAGGTGCTTTTGCGCAAGGTTTACTGATTACCTTCCTACCAGTATTCCTAATGCCAGTACTTGGTGACCTAGGCTTTGCTAACACGACCTTCAGTGACGCAGACTTCGGCGCTGTTGGTATCCTACTGGGTCTGATTGTTCGCTAAGTGGTTAGTCTGAATATGACTAGCTGATAACTGACTTGATTGAGGCGCGAATAGGCTCATCGGCATCAATCTTCAAGAATCTCTAGTCATAGCAAGCGACTAGCTTTAGAAGAAACCAGTCATAAAAAATAATCATACAAAACAATCGTAGAAAGAAAACAAACGCCCCTCACGTGAGGGGCGTTTTTCTTTTTGGCACTATCTTAAGCAAGTTTAGCTTATTGAAGCGTACTTCCGTTAGATAGCAGCTTTCTTGTCGGCTCTTGCTCGGTGTATTCGACCGCATCGTGATCCGCGAGCTTCTCGACTTCCGCCTGTTCACCCACCACAACCAACACGTGTTGTTTCACCAGAGCGTCGACCACTTCAATGTTGTGCTGACGAAGAAGCGCTCTCACTTCGCTCTCTTTTCCTTCATGATACTTAACAAAGTAACGCGCAGGTTGCTGCTCGGCTTGATCTTGGCGTTCATCCACGAGAGGAAATCCTTGATTGTTTGCCAAGCTGCTTGAGCTCAGTCCGATTGCCAATAGTGCGGTAGCGCCTACCACAGACAAAGAAAGTAAGGTCAACTTCTTCATAGTCACTCCTTATTGAAAGGTCAGAGTCCAACTGTTGATGGTGCCTGTGTCTCTTCTGGCACTGTCCACCGCTTTTAGTTCCCATGTACCTTGCGATTCAAAACCAGAAAAATCCGCTTGGAACGTGTTTTTTATATCGTTAGCGCTACCGCCAGTATTATTGTGAAGTACAACTTCTCCACCAGTCGGTGACGTTAAAGTCACTCGTAGATCACCGATGTAAGTGTGGCTAATATCAACGTCAATACTTACTGTGCCTGAATCACCAGAGCGATCGACTTCTACTGCACTGATTGCGCCAGAAGATTTATTATCTGGAATCGCAACAGGGCTGGTATTTGAGAAGCTAGAGTCCGAAGAGCTACCACCATCAGGTCCATTACAGCCAGCGTCCAAGAACAGCTTCGCCGCTTCAGCATTAACTAGGCCGTGGCCAGTACGGTTGTCTCGACCAGCAACATCAATATCTGTTGCAGTTTTCACTAGGGCATTACGTACTTGCGCTGCTGTACAGGTTGGGTGGTAACTCCACACCAAGCCAGCTACGCCCGTTACGTGCGGTGTCGCCATTGATGTACCATTGTAGTACTCGTAATCTTCACCAGAGGTTGTTGCAACAGTAATTTCCTGACCAACATACCCCAATAGCTCTTGACCAAATGCACGATCAACCGTTACCGAAACCATACGATAAGCGTTGTTTGTGTCTACCAAGAATGGGTTTTGTAAACCAGGTAGTTCAGAGTTGCTGTATACGATTGCAGCTCGCGCACCCGCATTGTAACAAGCCTGAACCGCATCCACTTCAGGGTAGTTTCCTGAAGACTGGTTGCCAATACGCTCAGTCAAACAAATTTTGCCCGACATATCACCACAGTTAACATTACCGCCAGATACATCACAGCTATCTAGCGTTGCCGTTACTGAACCAGCGATTGGATCCGGAACATACGAAGAACCGTTATTGATCAAACGATTGTGAGGAACAATCCCACGATCAAACTGACTTACACCATTCAAGGTAATATCAGAAAGTTTACCTTCACCTACCGTAACCGTTGATAAGATCGCCACACCCGGGCCTGAGATCTCAACTTGATTAGTAGATTGTGAGAACGCTGCATGATCATTTTGATTATCAACAGCCGCAACAGACATCACTGAGTCATAAGAAGCTGGATAGCTGTGCGCTGTATTGCCATCATTGCCCGCAGCGGCGATCAATAGAACGCCTTGATCGTAAATATTTTGCAGTGCATTTTGCTCAGTTCGGCTTGATTGACTACCACCAAGGCTCATGTTCACAACGTTAGCACCATTATCGGCACAGGTCTGGATTGCTTTAACAAGCCCAGATGAGTAACCCCAACCCGATTCGTTAAATACTTTCACGATGTGCAAATTCACATTCTGGTTTGGCATCACACCCTTTACACCTTCGGTGTTGGCAATCGCAGCAATCGTACCCGCGACGTGAGTACCGTGGGCATTGTTGTTACCCGGATCACTCCATGATCCCGTACCACTATCGTTAGTACCAGCAACGCGGTTACCGCTTAGGTCGTTGTGCGAAATGTCGTACCCTGAATCGATAATACATACAGTGCGATTACCCGCATTGAAGTCGGCTAGCAGTTGAGCATTAACCGCTTCATATCCCCATGGGGTCGTTTCGCTGAGCAAATAGCGAGGTGGATCGACTTCCACGTATTCCACATCACTACGGTTGCGAAGCGGCTCTAAGTCATCGCCATCCAATTCAACGCTGTAAATGGCGCGATTGCCCAGTTTTTCCACCTTACGTGCCTTCACCTGTTCTAGAACAGACTCCTGCGCGATTCGTGGCCCCCAGAATGAGTTACCCCCCATTGAAGAACGGCTGACTGCATCTTCTTTGAATTTGACGATGTACTTCGTCGGTAACTTAGATTCATCAAATCCCATTGGTGGAGCCGCAAACGCTGACATCGAAGTGGTCAGTGCTATTGCTACGGCAGACAACGAAAATAAGCCTTGTTTTTTACTTGTTGTGTAGTGCATTTGCCCTATTCCTTATTTGAGCTAATTTTTATTCACTATATTCTCATGAAAAGTCATCATCATGATGTTTACATGAGAGCTTCAGCTATAGTTTACAGAGCAAAAATGCCAAACAATTTGTTTCATGAATATACAAATTTGTACAAAAGATCATTCAATAAACACTTTAAGTTAACATTAAAAATCATCAACAAAACCTTATAAAGCAATTACTTAATTAACAAAAAGTGAATGTTAAATTAATGTTAGTGAGTAATTATTCTAAATATCACCCATTTAATCGATTGCTATGCTGAATGGATTTTTTGACCGTGGTGCCAAAACTGAAATATTGAATATTTAGTTGTTGACTGTCTTGAGCATTTACTCAGAATTAGAAGGTTTAGTGAGAAAAATTCTCATCTAAATACTGTTATAGCCGAGCGTATTCACGCATTCGGAACAATAACCATTACAAGAAGAGTGAATGATGAAAAAAACAATCACACTATTAACTGCATTACTTCCGCTTGCCTCCGCCATTGCAGAGGAGCCAACTTTATCACCGGCAATGGTTTCTGCGGCTGAAGTGGTTAGCGCGCAAGAAAATCAAACTTATACGTACGTTCGATGCTGGTATCGTACGAGCCACTCTAAGGACGATGCGGCTACCGATTGGAAATGGGCAAAAAACCAAGATGGTAGTGACTTCACTATCGATGGTTATTGGTGGAGCTCTGTCTCATTTAAAAACATGTTCTACACCAATACCTCACAAAACGTAATTCGCCAGCGTTGTGAAGAAACACTAGATCTAGCGAACGAGAACGCAGACATTACATTTTTTGCTGCTGACAATCGTTATTCTTATAACCACACGATCTGGAGCAATGATGCTGCAATGCAACCAGATCAAATCAACAAGGTAGTGGCTTTGGGCGATAGCTTGTCTGATACAGGCAACATCTTTAACGCGTCCCAATGGCGCTTCCCTAACCCGAATAGCTGGTTCTTGGGTCACTTCTCAAACGGTTTTGTTTGGACGGAATACGTTGCTAAAGCCAAAAACTTACCGCTATACAACTGGGCAGTTGGTGGCGCAGCAGGTGAAAACCAATACATCGCGCTAACTGGTGTCGGCGAACAAGTTTCTTCTTACTTAACCTACACAAAGCTGGCGAAGAACTACAACCCTGCTAACACATTGTTTACGTTAGAGTTTGGTTTAAATGATTTCATGAACTACAACCGTAGCGTGCCGGAAGTAAAAGCGGATTACGCTGAAGCTCTGATTCGTTTAACAGACGCTGGCGCGAAGAACTTCATGTTGATGACACTGCCTGATGCAACCAAAGCACCACAGTTCAAATACTCAACACAGGAAGAAATTGAAACGATTCGTGCGAAAGTATTGAAGATGAACGAGTTCATCAAAGCACAAGCGATGTACTACAAAGCCCAAGGCTACAACATCGCATTGTTTGATACACACGCACTGTTTGAGAAGTTAACCTCGGCACCAGAAGAACACGGTTTCGTAAATGCAAGCGACCCTTGCTTAGACATCAACCGTTCATCCTCTGTTGACTACATGTACACTCACTCATTACGTTCTGAATGTGCAGCATCTGGCGCAGATAAGTTCGTGTTCTGGGATGTGACTCACCCAACCACAGCAACGCATCGTTATGTGGCTGAAAAAATGTTAGAAAGCAGCAATAACTTAGAAGAGTTTCGCTTTTAATAAGCCGTTGTTGTTCATTGCAAGTTAATCTGCATAAAAATGACCACGATGCTTCGTGGTCATTTTTTATCGATATCGACCCCCGATAACGGGTTTATTTGAGCTCGCTTACTTCAAGCCGTTGATTTAGAGACGTTGACTTTGAGCAGTCTCATTCAGCGTTCTGTTTTGGTACGTTACCGCGGAAGCTGTTCACCATAATAGAGATCAACGTCTTTAAGGTTTCATCATCACTGCGGTATGAGTAGGCTCGTATACCCGTAAACTGAACCTGGAACAACTGAGCAAGAAGCAATGTATCCTGGGCTTCAATTTCGCCATTCTCGATTGCTCGCTCAAACAGCTTTGCAAGAAAAGATTCAAATTGGTTTGCTAAGCTGTTTGTTTGATTGCGCAGCGCATTAAAATCCTCAGCAAATTCACTTGCTGATTTGACTAACATGCACACTTCACTGGGATTGGAGTCTCGCTGATTGATAACCACATCAATCGCGAAAGCTTCTATTGCATCTAGAACCGTTGTGTTCTGAGCTAAATGCAACTCAAACAGGGCTTGCAAGTTCGCAACGTACATTTTTAGCGCTTCACAATATAGCCCCTCTTTTGACCCAAACGTCGCATAAATACTTCCAGGACGCAGATTCACGCTATCTTGTAAATCACGTGTAGATGTTGCATGAAAACCTTTCTTCCAGAATAGATCCGAGGCGGCTTTCACCACTTCATCACGTTGGAATTTCTTTGTATTCGCCATGAGCAATTATCAATTTTGAACATATGCTCAATTTTATATTGAGCGACCGCTCAAAATCAACTATCCTGTTCTTGCCTAATCCGCTCATATCCAATTACAGGAGATTTAAACATGACAGAATTTAAACTGTATACCGCAGAAAACGCACCCGAAGGATCAAAGCACCTGATTGAAAATTCAGTCAAAGCGTTTGGCATGCTACCAAATCTTCATGCTGTTATGGCTGAAGCGCCAACCTTGCTTGAGGGTTATCAAGTTGTGCATGAGCTATTTCAACAAACATCATTTAACACAGAAGAATTGACCGTCGTATGGCAAACCATCAACGTTGAACATGGTTGTCACTACTGCGTTCCTGCTCATAGTGCGATCGCGGCGTCAATGAAAGTGGATCAGGAGATTGTTGATGCTCTCGTCAACCAAACACCATTGGCAGACGAAAAACTTGAAACACTACGAGAAACAACGCTTCAAATGGTGCGCCAACGTGGTGTAGTGGAAGAGTCTCAGATAGAGAAGTTCTTTGCGGCGGGTTACGGACAGCAGCAACTGCTTGAAATTGTACTTGGTCTAGCGCAAAAAGTGATGAGTAACTACACCAATCACCTAGCTGACACCCCGGTTGATGCACCTTTCAAGAAGTTCGCCAAGTAACTTAAGCTTTTATTACTGGTCCCATTGATGGGACCAGTAATACCTTCAAAAAAGGCTTTGTTGCATGACGCTTCGCTAGTGTGCGCTGATCCCTAATTACAACGGCGCAACGTCGGTTCCTCCTAAAGACTGGTAAAGCGTAACCTGAGTAAGAAACTGGTTGTAGCGGTTTTCCAACAAAGAAGCTTGCGCGTTTCTGGTGTCTTCTTGTGCATTCAAATAGTCCATGATCGATGTCGAGCCATACTGATACCGCGCAGCATAAATGGACTCAGCAGCACTTGCGGCATCATACTGCTCTTGTAAACGCGCCGCTTGATACTTCAATTTTTCTCGTGCTGACAAGGCATTTTCGACATCTTGGAATGCGGCGTACAACACTTGGCGATAGCTCACAATAGCCGATTGATAGTCTAAATCGGCAATGGCTTGGCTGTTTTTCATCTCATTCCACTGCAAAAACGGTAGCGTCATATCCGCACTTAAACTGCCGATCGGGTTGGAAAGCAGGTCTTTGAGCGCTTGTGACGATCCCCCCAAAGCCCCAGTGAGCGTCAGCTTAGGCAAGTAGTCCAAATCTGCTGCGTCTTTATTTGCTAGCGCGGCTTTGACGTCATAAATCGCTGCTTTAATGTCGGGTCTGCGGATCAATAAATCAGACGGAGCACCAACACTCAACGATGGCATATCGCCTTCAGGCAGCATTTGGATGTTTGCACTGATGCTCTTCGGCGGTTGATTGAACAAAATCGCAAAGGCGTTGTTTGCCTCAAGTAAACTCTGTTCAAACTCACTTTGCTGCGCTTGTAAGCTTGCCAACGTACGTTTGGCTTCAAGCACATCTAACTGATCCACAGCGCCAAGTTGGTACTGTTTTTCAATCAATTGTAGCGTTTGAGCTGCGTCTGCCACATTACGTTGACTGAGGTTTAAGCGCTGTTTTAGATAGCCGATTTGCCAATATAACGATGCCGTCGTTGCCACCAAACTTTGTGCGGTCGCCTCGCGATCTTGTTGACTTGCCATCGCCGTCCACTTGGCTTGGTCAACGTCTGCCGAGATTTTTCCCCACAAATCCAACTCGTAATTGACGGACAAGTTAGTGCTGTAGCTATCTGCCGATTCCCCGCTATCAAGAGATTTTTGAACTTGTCCTGATGTGGAAGAACTCAACGTAGGGAAAAGGTCATCTTGCGCTAAACCCAGCTGTAAACGCGCTTTCTTTAGCGTTAGCGTTGCCAGCGTCAAATCGTTGTTTTGAGCCAACACCTGAGTAATGTATTGATTAAGCGTTGGGTCGTTAAACGCCAACCACCAAGGATCCATACTGACATCACCCGCAACATGCATCTGTTGCCAATTTGCAGGCACTTGCACCTCAGGAGCTTGATAGTCGCTACGCATAAGCGAACCACAACCTGACAACCACACTGCGCTTAAGGCAGCCGCGACCAATCGAGTTTTGAATTTCATTGTGTTACTCATTTTTAGTCTCTCGCTAGCGCTTCTATCGGATCGAGTTTGGCGGCATTGCGAGCGGGTAAAAAGCCGAAAGCGATGCCAATCAACGTTGAGCAAATAAACGCCCAGATGATCGAGTTCATTGAGTAAATCATTTGGAAGCTGCTGCCAGAGGTACTGAATGCAAAACCAATCAAAAATGCCAAGCCAATACCAGCAATGCCACCACACAAACACACTAGTACCGCTTCAATCAAAAACTGACGCAAAATATCCGCTTGCCTCGCACCCACAGCCATTCGCACACCGATCTCTTTCGTGCGCTCTGTCACCGACACCAACATGATGTTCATTACGCCAATTCCCCCGACAATTAGGGAGATCACCGCAATCGCTGAGATCAGTAACGTCATGGTTGCGGTGGTTTTCTCGATGCTCTGACGAATGGTGTCAGTGTTAATCGTGAAGAAATCTTCTGTACCGTGGCGCATTTTTAACAAGTTGATGATGCTCTGCTCTACCGCCGCACTTGGGGCGTTCTCATCAATCCGTACAGTAATGCCGTTGAGGTAGCGTTGTCCCATCATGCGTCCCGACATAGTGGTGTATGGCACCCAAATTTTCAGCGCGTCGCTGTTGCCAAACGCGTCTTCTTTTTTCTGCGTGACACCCACAATACGCACTGGCAATGAACCAAGAAAAATCACTTCACCAATCGGATTTCTATCCGCAAACATTTCCTTTCTGGTGTTGTCATCAATCACTGCTTCTTGGGCGAGCGAATTCACACTCTCTTCATCCCAAAACTGACCTTTGGCGATCTCATAACCGCGCACACGGAAATAATCTTCCCCAACCCCTTCCACAGACGCGGTTGCATCCTGATTGGCGTAACGCACGGTTAAGCTGTTGGATAAAGACGGCGTGACACTGTCGACAAAAGGTAGACTCTCCAACGATTTAGCATCGTCGGCGGTTAGCGTTTTCACTCGTCCGGAGCGGCGGTCACCAAACCCTTTGCCCGGCCTGACATCAATGGTGTTTGTTCCCATGGATGAAATATTCGACAAAATTTGCTGTTGTGAACCATTACCTAGTGCCACCACGGAAACCACCGAGGCTATACCAATAATGATGCCGAGCATGGTCAAAAACGTGCGCATTCTGTGGCTAGACATCGCCAGCAGCGCCATTTTGAGCGCGTCAATAAAACTGTCCCACTTCCACCACTTACTGGCGGCTTGCGCTGGGCGATGAAAAGACGCGCTCGGTGTCTTTGCTGCTTGCTCATTGATTACAACTTGTGCATTTGGCGTATCTGCAATGATTTCACCATCTTTGATTTCAATGATGCGATCCGCAAAGTTCGCCACATTCATATCATGAGTCACTAAGATGATCGTATGCCCAAGTTGATGCAACTCTTTAAGCAGTGCCATCATCTCTTGCCCACTGTGACTGTCTAATGCGCCAGTGGGCTCATCAGCGAGAATCACCTCACCACCGTTCATCAGTGCACGAGCAACACTCACGCGCTGTTGCTGGCCGCCACTTAGTTGGCTGGGCTTGTGAGTCAAACGATCTTCCAGCCCTAAGCGAGCCAATAACGACTGCGCTCGCTCCGTTCTTTGACGATGAGGAACTCCCGCGTAAACCGCAGGTACTTCCACGTTTGCCACCGCGGTTAAATCCCCCAGCAGATGGTAACGCTGGAATATAAAGCCAAAATACTCGCGGCGCAGCTCCGCCAGTTGATCAGATTCCAACGTCGAGACATCTTGCCCATTAATGAAGTATCGACCGCTGGACGGTTTATCCAAGCAGCCGAGCACATTCATCAGCGTCGATTTACCTGAGCCTGATGCCCCCACGATCGCGACCATTTCACCGCGTTTTATCTCTAAATTAATGTGGTTCAACACGGTAAGCGACTCGTCGCCAGAGACAAATCGTCGAGTTAAATCCTCAACTTTTAAAAGCACGTCACTCATCTTAGAACCTCATTGGAGGTCGACGACGATCACCTCGGCTTGATGATTCTCTATCCATAGCATTGCCAAGAACAACTTGGTCGCCTTCCTTCAAACCTGAGAGAATTTCTGCGTTCACTTTGTTGTTGATACCCACTGTCACGGGCTTTTCCACCACTTGGCCCTGTTCAAGCACTGGCACGGTATAGTTGCCTTTGCCGCCAGATTTTTGCAGCACTTGTGAAGGGACAATCAAGGTATTTTCCGATTGCTCAAGGACAATCGAAACTTGCGCAGTCATGCCGATGCGCAAAATACCTTGCGGGTTCTTCACATCAAATACAGCGTTGTAGTAAATGGCGTCGCTATCTGAAATGCTCAAATCGCTGTCATCGCCATCCATGATGGTTGGCCCCGGCTCAATGGCGCGCAGTGTGCCTTTAAACTGCTGATTCGGTTTGCCTAAAATGGTGAACAGCGCCGTTTGGCCTGGGTGAACAAAAATCACATCGGCTTCCGAAATTTCGGCTTTCACCGTCATCGTATCTAACTTAGCTAACTCGATAATAGTTGGCGTGGTTTGATTGGCGTTTACGGTTTGTCCTTCTTCCACCGCGGTGTAGACCACCGTGCCATCCATCGGTGCGTTGATGGTGGTGTAACCGAGATCTAACTGCGCATTGTCGACGTTGATTTTGGCTTTCTCGATTTCAGCATCCAGTTGCGCTAACTCGGCTTTGTAGATGGCGAGCGTCGCTTCGGCATTCTCGTAATCAGCTCGTGAGCTCGCTTTCGCTGCCAACATGCCTTTTTGGCGCACGTATTCATAGTTTGCTTGTTTAATCTGCGCTTGCTTAGCCTGGTACTGAGCGTTGAGACTATTAAGAGACGCTTGGGCTTCTTTGAGGCTATTTTGCTGAGTCAGGCTGTCAATCTGTGCAATCAAGTCCCCCTGTTTTATCTCATCCCCTAAGTTCACAGCGAGGCGTTGAATTTGCCCAGATACTTGCGCACCTACATTCACCAATTTGGACGCTTGCAACATGCCGTTAGCTAATACCGCCTTTTCGATATTGCCTTTGCGAACGACTTCTGTCGCGTAAGGAGAAATGGGTTCTGGACGTTGCAGATAATGATAACCACCAGCACCAATAGCAAGTAGGCCACACAAAACGAGCCATTTTTTATTGAGTTTCATAGCAGGAGTGAAGTAAATAATCGTTTTGATTTTATACTGCTATTTGTCTTAGCCGTACAGGGTACAAGACGTAAAGATAGGTAAATTAACGTCAAGAAACTGAATGAATAACTTCACTAACGTGAAAAATCAGAGATATTATAGTCACTTCAAAACTTTATTATTCAATACATATAACAAAGACCATTTTTAATATATAAATTCAAGTTATAAGTATTATAAACAAAACTTTTAAATACTAACAAACCAGTAAAATCCAAAATTATTCAACATTCCATTAATTTAAATTTCATGATGGCCATTTTGATGATTGAATTTAAAGAGGAGTTAAGTGACAAGTTAAATAAAAAATACCCACATAACACAGGTAAGACCGAGAGGGGTGTGTCATGTGGGTTTAAAACGATAGTTCTCTTGCTGATTCGAACTACCAACGTTGGGATGCAATGGAAATACAAATGACTCAGAGTTTCCATCACAGACACTTTATCGCTGGATTTCCCTCTATTTGTTAGGGAACAGTCAGCACAATAAAAATAGAGAAGTAATACTGCAAAAATAAAAATAGAGGTTCAGGGTTTAATTTACACTTAAAATAACCACTATATTCACGCCATGAAGCATTAATAAATTCAACGATAAATATTTATTAAGTTAAATTTACTTATTGTCAACACACTGTTAGTTTTACTCCTAAATACACTGGTCAGATTTGTTTATTTTACTAATTTTAGTTGCAATACAACTTCTAATTAATTCATGAGAAAAACATGCAGCGACAATTAACTCTTTCACCGATTTATTTATTAATCGGGTTAGCCTCCTCGACGGCGTATGCCGGTGGTTTTCAAATTAACGAACATTCGGCGACGGGTCTTGGTCGTGCTTTTGCTGGTGATGCCGTCATTGGTGATAATGCGTCTGTAGTCAGCCGAAACGCCGCAGCGATGACGCTGTTTAAACAAAATGCCTTATCGTTCGGTGTCACTTACGTCAAACCTGACGTTACCGTTAAAAATGCGCAATATCATCGAGCTAACATTAATGCGGATGTCAATGTTGGTATGGGCGGTTTTCCTCCGTCCCCTCAAGTTGAAATTACCCCGTCCTTCTCTCAAACCGTGACCGACATTGATGACGTCGATGGCGTTGGTCAACCAGCCGTTGTACCCAATTTTTACTTTATTCACCCTATCAACGACGACTGGTATCTAGGCTTATCGGCATACTCCAACTTCGGAACCGACATGGAGTTTAAACCAAACTATGGCGCACCTGTTTTTGGCGGTGTCACCAGCGTAGCGAGTGTCAACCTTGGCGCAAGCTTGGCATACAAGGTGAACGACCGTTTTAGTATCGGTGGTGGTATTGATGTGATTTACGGCTCTGGTGAGCTGTACCGCGATATGGACGTGGGTTTTTGCGTTGGTGGGAACATACTTGGAAACGAACTAGAACAACGCTGTGGATCCGTAAAAGGCAACGCACTTGATGTGGAAGCCGGCGGCATTGGGCTTGGTGCGAATATTGGCATGATGTACGAGTTTAACGAACGTCATCGCTTAGGTTTAAGCTACAAGCACAGCCCTAACATCGATGCCAAGGGTGACATCCACTTTGCTGGCGAATCGTACGACTCACTTGCTATGCCGCTACCGGATATTGCGGAGTTTTCCGGTTATCACCGCGTCTTACCTAAATTTGCCCTGCACTATTCTGTGCAGTGGATTGGTTGGTCAGCATTTGACAGCTTGAAAGCTGATGATCAGTTGCTAAAAGATTTTCAGTGGCAAGACTCCGCGCACTACTCCATCGGTGCGACTTGGTACGCCAATGAACGTTGGACACTACGCACGGGTTACATGTTCGACAAAACACCTGTCGATGAGCTGACTTCGCTTTCTATCCCAGATTCGAACCGTCACTGGTTATCTGCGGGTGCCTCTTACCAATGGTCATCAGATACCACGGTTGACATCGGCATGACGTACTTGATTGGTGAAGATGTCAACGTAGAAGAGTACGCGTATGAAGGTGTTCCTGCACCGATGGTAACGGGCGTGACCCATTCAAATGCGTTCCTAATTGGTGCCCAACTCAGCCACCGTTTCTAATTTGTCAGGCAGTGATCAAACCTCTAGGTCATTGCCTTGTAACAACGCTTATCAAAGCGACCGAACAGAGACATTATTATGAACAAAACACTACTTGCTTTTTCACTCTCACTTCTCACTCTAGGCGCGGCTCAGGCTTCAGAATGGGGCTATGGCAATGACAAACACGGGCCAGAGCACTGGGGAAAAATCGCCAAAGACTGCGCAACCACGAAAAACCAAAGCCCAATCAACATCGACAACCCAGCCGATGCAAAACTGGAAGCACTGAACCTTTCGTACACTGGTCAGGTCATTGGTTTAACCAACAATGGTCATACGCTGCAAGCGCAAGTGAACGGACGTAATAGCTTCACCATTGATGGCGAGACGTTCGAGCTGCAACAGTTCCATTTCCACACACCTTCAGAAAACCAAATCAAAGGCCGCCAGTATCCACTTGAAGCGCACTTTGTACACGCCAACGCAGACGGCGAGTTGGCGGTAATTTCGGTGATCTTTGATGCTGGCGATCAAAACGCAGCGCTGTCTAAACTGATCAACGCAATCCCACAAGAGAATCAAACCACCTTCTTTAAAGATACTTTTGAGATTAACGACTTACTGCCAAAAACTGCAAACTACTATCGATTTAACGGCTCTTTAACCACACCGCCATGTTCAGAAGGTGTGCGCTGGTTTGTGCTTAAAGACACTCAAACCTTATCCAAAGATCAAGCCGCGAAACTGATGGAAGTCATGGGACAAAACAATCGTCCGCTGCAACCGCTAAATGCGCGCGTTGTACTTTCTAACTAATCGCCATATCCGATAAGGGGCATCGTATTTGCCCCTTATTTTGATTCGCTCTAACCTCACTTCGTTACAGGAACCCCCGATGAAAACTCCATCTGTTCTGTCACTCTTACTCGCACTCGCCCCGACATTCGCCTTCTCTCATAACCTTTCTGTCGGTCAACCCCCCCCCCTTCCGTCAGCATTGATACCTATGGCGAAATGACGCTGCAAGGAAACGATGTGGCTTATCAACCTTGGGCAACTCAGCAGATGTTAGGCAAAGTCCGTGTGATACAAGCCATTGCAGGTCGTAGTAAAGCCAAAGAGATGAACGCGCCGCTGATGTCAGCAATCACTGCCGCTCACTTTCCTGAAGATCAGTATCAGACCACAACCGTGATCAACCAAGAAGACGCCATATGGGGAACCGGTACATTTGTAAAATCGTCGGCAGAGGACAGCAAAAAGACATTCTCTTGGTCTTCCATGGTGTTAGACAAAAATGGCGTATTAGCAACAACTTGGGATCTGCAGCAAGAAAGTTCTGCGATTATCGTACAAAATAAACAAGGTGAAATTTTATTCGTGAAAGAAGGGGCTTTAACTCAAGACGAAGTCACACACGTCATCGAACTGATTAAACAGAATATCTAAACCTAAGGTAAGGAAAAGTTATGAAACTGTTCAACACCATCGCGCTCTGTCTTTTAGCGGCTGTAGCCTCTTTCCAATCGATTGCTGGAGACAACGATTGGGACAAGATTGCAGATAAAACCGTCAGTTTTAAATCGGAAACCGACACAGTCAATCCACTGTCACCATTTGCTAACGCTCGTTTCAGCCACATCAAAATCAAATGTACGCAAGGTACGGTCGATCTGAAAAGCGTTAAAGTAATCATGAAAGATGGTCAGGAAAAGACGTTCGACAGTTTAGGTGTTCTGACTAAAGGCATGTCATCAAGAAGTTTAAGCCTACCAACAAAAAATAACGCGAAATTAGACAAGATCGAGTTGAACTATGAATCGGTTGGCAGCACAGCGCTGCAAGTCGCGGGGGTGACCAAAAAAGCGCAAGTGGAAATCTTAGGTAAGAAAATCGACGAGTAAGCGATGGCTCAACGAACTCACCCAAACTAAAAACAGCGGCACTAGGCCGCTGTTTTCATTAAAAAATCGTCATGGATAACTAAATGAATTTCTTCAGCTTCGCCAAACCATAAGCAGCGATGGTGACACAATCTTTAATCGTACCGTCGATCATCATCTGTTCGAACTCCTCAACCGAAAAAGCGCGAGTGATCAAATCCTCTTCTTCACTGTCGAGTTGATTGCCCACGTCCGTTAAATCACTGGCGAAGTAGACGTGACATGTCTGATTCAAAAAGCCGTATGCGATAAACTGCGCGCCGACATACGCCATAGCGCTCGCCTGCATGCCCGTTTCTTCACGCAGCTCGCCTTTGGCAAGCTCAAGATGATCCGCATCTGGGTTTGATTCCCACGCCCCTTGTGGGATCTCCCAACAACGTTGACCTACGGTGTAACGGTACTGCTGAACCAAGTGAATCATCCCGTTATCGATAGCCAGAATCGCAGCACAATCAGGTTTGTCGACCACACCATAGATACCCTCTGCGCCGCTCGGACGTAAAATTTTGTCCTCACGCACCGTCATCCACTTATTCTGGTAAACGACTTTGCTGTCTAGCTGTTTGATGTCTGACATGGTTATTCCTTGATTTTTCTGAGGGTTACTGCGGAATAATACCCGATTCGGTTACGCCACCAAAATGTTCTTTAGTTCACTCAAAGACTCAACGGTGTAATTTGGTGCGATACGCTCATCGACGCTTGCGCCTGTGGTATTTAACCAGCAAGTTTCAATACCAAAATTATTACCACCCAGAATATCGGAATGCAGGTTGTCACCCACCATCAGTACGCGCGTTTTGCATGGGTTGCCCATTTGCTGCATCGCGTATTCAAAAATACCTAAGTCCGGTTTTGCTACGCCCACTTGTTCAGAGATCACCACTTTATCGAAGTACTCAGTCATCCCTGTGCGCTCAAGGCGAATTGCTTGCAACTCTGTAAAACCGTTGGTGATGATGCCCATTTTAGCTTTGCCTTGCAGCGCTTCCATCAGCTCTTTTGCACCTGGCAACAAGCTGCAAATATCGGCCATCGCTTCTAAAAATGCGCTGTTGAGATCTGCTGTTGTGGTATTCAACTTCTCAGCCCACTCGGTAAAACGCTTATGTTTTAGCTCATCTGCCGTTACTTTGCCGTCTTGGTAATCCACCCAAAGCGGTTTGTTTACGGTTTGGTAATGAGCAAAATCTTGTTCAGTAAAATCTACGCCTTTGCGAGAAAACATAAGCTGCAAACCTTTGAAAGCATCAAAGTGGAATAAGGTTTCGTCAGCGTCAAACAGGATCCAATCGTACTTCATTTTCTTCTTCCCAAAATCAAGGTCGTAATACTGGTGCATAGTCTAGATTGTTTTCTTCTTGAAGATAATCTCTATAATTGGAAATTAATTGTATCCTTGTGCTCAACAATAAATGCTTCACGATAATAGGAGATTGATGTGAACGCGATTGCCTCCCTGCCCGTTTTTGTTGCTGTTGTCGAATGCGGCAGCTTTTCCCTTGCGGCCAAACAGCTGAATCTGACGAAATCGGCGATCAGCAAACGCATCAACCAACTAGAAGACGATTTGGGCATTCGTCTCCTTAACCGAACCACGCGTAAGCTGAGCCTGACCGAAGCGGGAGAACGCTATTTTGAGTACGCTTCTCAAGCGCTCAATCTGGCCCAGCAAGGCGTAGACGCGGTATCGGAACTGCAAGGCTCTCCACAAGGTCGGCTCAAAATTACCGTGCCAATGTCTTTCGGTGTACTGCATATCGCGCCTTTGATCAGCGAGTTTCTCGCTCGTTACCCGAAAATTGAAGTGGATTTAAACCTCGAAGACAAAATGGTCGATTTGGTTAAAGACGGTTTTGATTTGGGGATCCGTATTGGTGAACTCACCTCTTCCAATCTAATCGCAAAACGTCTCGCCCCTTGTAAAAGTGTGCTTTGTGCCTCGCCAGATTACTTAGCGGAGTTTGGAACACCACAAAAACCAAGTGATTTAGTCAGTCACAACTGCCTGCGCTATTCCTATTTCCGTGGCGGCGTCGAATGGATGTTCATCAACAATGGCAGCGAATACAAGGTGCTTCCAAAAGGAAACTTTATCGTCAATAACAGCGAAGCCATTCGCCAGTTGCTGTTGAGAGGTTCGGGCATTGCGCAACTGCCGACGTTTATTGCAGGAAGAGACTTTGCCGCAGGAAATCTAAAACCGGTGATGGAAGAGTATTCTCTACCAGAACACGCCATTTATGCGGTGTTCCCTGAGCGCAAGCACATGCCGTTGAAAGTAAGAGCCTTTATCGATTTTATCAGCGAAAAACTCGGCACAGATTTACCTTACTGGGATCGTTACAACAGCCCAGAAAAATAACCATATTGATGATAAGTGAGTGAGATTTCACTACTGACATGTTCTGACATTCCATCCGCGTAACCTTATTTGGAACTCAACAGGCAATCCGCCAAAACCAATAAGGAATCACAATATGGAAACCGTTATCGAAACTGTGCAATTTCGTCTAACCGCAGGCACAACAGAGCAAGACGTGATCGCCGCTGCCAAACAGTCACAAACGTTTGTGAAGAATCTGCCGGGCTTTTTGTATCGCTCACTCAGTCACGAAGCGACGGACGATGTGTGGACAGACATCATTTACTGGCGTTCAATGGACGATGCAAAACAGGCGGGAAAACAGCTTAAGCAAGCCGCTGAATTTCAGCCTCTGTTATCAATGATTGACTGCGAAAGCTTCGAGCTTATACATCACAACTTAAAAATGTGCAGTGAGCTAGAGAAGTAATCAGCCACACTACTACTAACAACCAGTAGGTCTAGATAAGGAACATCATGAGCAAATCAGAACGACTGTTTGAGCTACTGACGCTTTTGCGCGCAAAGCGTTACGCCGTGACAGCGAAAGAGCTCGCAGAAAGAATGGAAGTCAGCGAACGTACGATTTATCGCGATATTCAGTCGTTGCTTAGTTCTGGTGTTCCTATTCAAGGTGAAGCAGGTGTTGGCTACCTGTTGCAAGCTGGCTCTCATCTGCCGCCTTTGATGTTCTCAGAAAAAGAGATGATGGCGCTTGAACTGGGTATGCGGATGGTTCGAGCCTGGTCGGATGTTGAACTCGCCGAAGCGTCTCACTCTGCGTCCACCAAAATACTTTCGGTATTGCCCGATAAGCTCAAACAACAAGTGGAAGATTGTCCGCTGATTGTGCCCGATTATCACACCCAATCCGAGACTGCCAAACGAGGGCAGCTTCTGCGCCACGCGATTGATCATCAGTTTAAGGTCAGTTTGGATTACCAAGATGAAAGCGGACAGGTGACCGAAAGAAAAATCCAACCGTTAGGCCAGTTCTTTTGGGGCAAAGTCTGGACGCTGGTCGCCTGGTGCGAATTGCGCGATGACTACCGCCAGTTCCGCCTCGACCGTATCCAAGCACTGCGTATGCACGATGAAGAGTTTCAGAGTGCGGAAACCAAATCTCTCAAACATTATATTGCGCAGTATGAATCGAAAGATTGAGTGTTCTTCATCCTTCCATCACAAGGATTCTAAATTGCTCTGCTCAATGCGCGATATTTGGAAAGGCACATTTAGTTAAACTAATGTTTCATTTTTAACAGATGCGCAACCAACCTAAGATCGTTAACTTAAGTAGCACGTCAACCACACCGGAGCGTGAAGCTATGAAAGTACTGATTCAATACACCCAAGCAGGGAAATATCGAGATCAAGCGTGGGAGTCTTTAACTCTTCGATCTAAAGGTGATATGCAGGCAGTTACCCCTTCTTATGCTGCCCAACTTATCGAACAAAGCAAAGCGACACTTGTGATGACTGAGGAGCAACAAATCGTTATTCATCCATAACCGACTATTAGCCTTGTTTAACCAACCTTTGTTAGTTGTGCAAGGCTTACATCTCGCCATTACACGTTATCCATTTTATACACGACCAACTATATTTACATAAAAATCAATAAAATAGTTCTTATTTTCGTTCTCGACACTCCTTCAAAACGGCCTTACATTCATAGCTAAGATATAGGTTATCTGTTAGTCTCTTTATTTCTTCATGATAAAAATTAGGATAAAACCTTTGAAAAAGCATCGGTTTATTATAAGGATAGGTGCAATATGCAATTGATCTGGAACATTATTGGATACTTAATGTTCTCTGGTGTATTAGTTATTTTTTTTTAAACATTCTTTATAGGTATCATGCACCTTTTAATGCCAAAAGACATTGTCAATAGCTACTTTAAAGAACCTTATTTTAACACTTTCGAACTAGCTCTATTTACAGGTTGGCCTTACGCATTTTTCCGAACATTGATGTTTGTTCGTTTAATCGTTCAACCTAACTCAGGTAAAAAACGAAAGTTACCCGATGTATCCCAAGAGGTGCCTAGGTGGTACCGTCTATTATCCTTCATAATAATATGGGTAATTATCATAAACTCTACAATGTTAGCACTTGTATTTTTTATCGCAGGTTTTTTATCACTAGCAAATCATGTATGACCTTCACTTATCCAACCAAGTTTAATATCACACTTTAAATGTAAAAAATCACATTAACAATTTCATACAAATAATAAATACATCAGCTAATTTGTAACTTTTTAAAATGAAAGTCTAGAATGCAAAAAATAAACCTTTTTAAATATAGTTTTTTGTTAGTATCTGCACAAACAAATTATTAGCTAGAGGTGCTCTGTGTCGGGATTATTTGAGTATAAAATAAAAACTCATGATAACTTATCATCAATTATATTAAACATGTATGGTACTCCATATGAAAGGCTAAATTTATCACTTGATAATAAAAAGCTTACGAGTCTATCCGCATCGCTCGAAGTTGAGGGTTACCTGCGAATGCTCATATAGTTAAACAAGCCGAAAAACTGAATAAAATAGCTCAAGCATCTAAAGTGGGCGGACATGTTTTAGTCGGTGTTGGTCTGACGGCTTCCAGCATTCAGATTGCGAATACACAAGACCAACATGAGAAGAATGAAATTTTTGTTGAGTCAATAACTAGCACAGCTGTAGGAATGGGTACCAGCGCGTTAGTCGGTCTATTTTTAGTATCAAACCCTATTGGCTGGGTGACTGCCATTGTACTCGCTGCCGGTTCAACGGCTGTAGGTTATGCATCCGGTAAAGTGGCAAAAAGCTTTTATAATTCAATTGAAAGCAAGCCAAACTTAGTCGCTAGTACTGGAATAGAGTCTATATGCAGCAAGTAATCACATTTCTTTTTTACACTTTAATGACTGGTGTGATTATTATTTTCTTACAAACCATTTTTATCGGTGTCATGCACTTTCTGATGCCGAAGGAGATTGTTGGGAACTATTTTAAAAAACCATATTTTAATGAATTTGAGCTTTCTTTATTCACAGGGTGGCCTTACGCATTTTTCCGAACATTGATGTTTGTTCGTTTAATCGTTCAACCTAGCTCAGGTGAAAAGCGAAAATTACCTAATATTTCTAGAGAAGTACCAAAATGGTATCGTTATTTGTCGATTCTATTACTGGGTATTATCATTGTTAACTCTGTTGTCGTTGCCCTGACTTTATCAATTGGTGCCGTTCTTTTAGCAATTGAATGAGAAATTAACATTAAAATATAACGATGTACTCGACGAAGAGAGCTCAGTCAGAACTCTCTAATCGCCAGTGTTATTGCATACTGATCTCTACTCTTCTTCGTTGAGACGACGAATCAACTTAGCTGGCGTGCCTCCGTATAGACAATCTGGCGGCACATCATGGTTAACGACCGAGTTCGCCGCAATCACCGAGCGAGCGCCAACTGTTACACCTTGGTTGATGACGGAATTTCCGCCAATCCACACATCATCTTCAATCGTGATAGGTTTACAAAACGTTTCCCAACGTCGACGACTTCGGTAATCAACAGAATGAGAAGCGGTATAGAATTGCACGCTCGGTCCAATGAGCACGTGGTTCCCGATGGTAATTTTGGCACCATCGAGCATGACCACGTTCATGTTGATAAAGGTTTCTTCTCCTATTTCGATGGTCTTACCAAATTCACAATGAAAAGGGGACTGGACAATACAACGGCCTACCTTGCCAAATAGCTGCTTTTGCAATTCGTCGTGCTGACTTTCGTCGGTGTTATTATTAAGTGCTCTAAGTGCTTGAAGAGCATGGCTTCTAATGGCGTCAATTTCTTTGTCCATGCCATCAAAGACCTGGCCAGACATCATTTTTTCTAGTTCTGTCACTGGAAGACTCCTACAACCTGCAATTACTGCTTTCAGATTCTTCACAAGGTACGTGAACTGCGAAATAAAAAAAGAGAAAAGCCCGGACTTTTCTCTTTCCTGTTTTTATATTTTGTGGAGTCTGTCAACTTACACAATTTCCCAACTGTGGGTCATCTCAACACCTTCGCCTAGCATTAAGCAAACCGAGCAGTATTTTTCTAGCGAGTCAGCCGCCACTTTTGCTACGACTTCTGGGTCAAGCTCGTCACCTGACACTTCAAAGTGGATATTCACTTGCGTAAAGATACGCGGTGCGGTTTCACGACGCTCTGTGGTTAGCTTGGCATTAACTGACGAAACCTTTTGGCCTGCTGTTTTCAAACCATCAACAACATCGACAGAGCTACAGCCACCAGCAGCCATTAGTACCATTTCCATTGGGCTTGGTGCGGTTGCACCGCCATTGCCATCCATCACTACGGAGTGGCCCGACTGAGATTGCCCAAGAAATTTAAAATCTTCTATCCATTTAACTTCAGCTTGCATGATTTACCTCATTTAGCATCGCTCATTCAAGGCATCGTTGCCCTTACTAGCGGTATGTTTCTTGTCGATACTTTAGCTCTATCGCATAAAAGGGCAACGGAATTTTCAACATTACTGTAATTTTTTCGCTCGGTTACCTTTCTCTATACGTAACACTTTTTATTCAAGTAACACTTTCTACAAAAATAACGATGAGGTAGCTATGAAGAATATGTCTAAGTTATTGGCCGGTTTCTCCTTCGCACTTCCAGTCTTGTTTCTACTATTGAGTAAAACAGGTACCGCCGATACGATGGATAAGCTGAAGGCTTCAGAGAATACAAGAATCGCAACGCTAGCTGGCGGTTGTTTCTGGTGTACAGAATCGGATTTAGAGCAACTGCCCGGCGTAATCGATGTTGTATCAGGTTATTCAGGTGGTCATATTGAAAACCCGACTTACCGCCAAGTCTCTTCTGGTAAATCTGGTCATATTGAAGTGATTGAGGTGAAGTACGATCCTGCTGTTGTGAACTACGAACAAGTGCTGGATTACTTCTTCCGTCATATCGACCCTACCGACGATAAAGGTTCATTTGTTGACCGTGGTCCTCAATACCGTCCGGCGATCTTCTATCATAATGCGGAGCAAAAGCAGATTGCTAAGCAGTTTATGATGGAAATCGACAAGGCGATGATCTATCCAAAACCGTTGAAAACAGAGCTGATCGAGTTTGAAAAGTTTTACCCTGCGGAGTCGTATCATCAGGATTACTACAAGAAGAGTAGCCTGAAGTACAAATACTACCGCTACGCATCAGGTCGCGATAAATATCTCGACGAAGTATTTGGTGAAGATCGAAAAGAAAGCCCTAAAACACTTCGACAGTTGATTGAAGAAAAAAAGCTGCTTTCGAAAGTGAAAGCGTACAGTAAGCCTGCTCAGTCTGAAATCAAATCAAACTTAACAGAGCTACAGTATTACGTGACGCAAGAAGAAGGCACGGAGCGTCCGTTTGATAATGAATACTGGGACAACAAAGAAGCGGGAATTTATGTGGATATTGTGACCGGTGAACCGCTATTTTCTTCTACTGATAAATACAAATCTGGCACAGGTTGGCCAAGCTTTACTCGACCAATTAACCCGGGTTACATCGTGGAGAAAACCGATTATAAACTACTCTACCCTAGAACGGAGATCCGCAGTAAGTTTGGTGATTCACACCTAGGTCATGTGTTTAAAGATGGTCCGAAGCCGACGGGATTACGCTATTGCATGAACTCTGCTGCGATGAAATTTGTACCTGTGAACAAGATGGCGAGTTTAGGCTACGGCGATTACCTATACCTATTTGATAAGTAGTTTTAACCAAATTAGGAGTGAACATTCAGCGCGATGAAAGGTTTTAAATCCAACCTTCCCATGAAAGTCTGTCCGGTCTGTCAGCGCCCATTTTCTTGGAGAAAGAAGTGGGCGCGAAATTGGGAGGAAATCGTTTATTGTTCTGAGCGTTGCCGAAGAAATAAATCAACGAAAACGTAGGTCACTCCGACCCTCTCTGGAGTATGTTATTCCCTTTGTATTAACGTTTGTACGCGTTCTCTTACCAAGGTAATAACGTCCCATCATAAGCCCAAAACGCCCCGCTATCTTGCGGAGTTGCTTTTTCTAACAAGCCTAATAAATCCTTTGCGACTCGCTCTGGTGTGAACAGCTTTCCCTCTGGCACATTGGTTTGAAAAGGTGCCGACAAAGCGGTGTCTGTAGTACCTGGGTGAAGTGACAGCACCGTGCCATGTTTGACCATTCTTTGCCATTCGATCGACATGGTTTTGAGGAACATGTTTAATGCGGCTTTCGATGCTCGATAGCTGTACCAACCACCTAACTGATTATCGCTAATGCTGCCAACTTTGGCTGAAATGGTCGCAAACTTAGGTGCAGTACTGCATTTTAGCTTGGGAGTGAAGTATTTTGCCAACAGTAAACTTGGCAAAGTATTGACCGTGATGGTTTGCTGAAAGAAGTCTGCGTCGAGCGAGCTAAGATTCTTCTCAGGACCTTTCTCTTGGGTGTGCAACATACCAACACAGTTCACCAACCAATCGACGTGTTCAATCTGCTCACTGAACGCTTTTACCTGCTCGTCTTGCGATACATCCACTTGATGCCAAACGACATTTGGGTGTTGCCAATCTGGTTGCTGCTTACGATAAGTGGCATGCACGCGCGCTTGAGGGAACCGAGCTGCGGCTTCTCTCACCACTGCCAAACCAATTCCACCATTGCCACCGACGATGAGTATTTCCATCACAAGTTCTCCACGTTTTCTATGTAGTGCTCTGCGGTATCAAGAATCGCTTGGCGTTGCTGTTCTTCCATGTTGTCCCAAGAGCGGAAAATCATCCCGATTCGTGGATTGGCTGCGAGGCGCTTGTCGTGCTTGTTCATAAAGCGCCAATAAAGGCTGTTAAACGGACACGATCCTTCCCCACTCCTCGCCTTATTGTCGTAATGGCAACCCTTACAGTAGTCGCTCATTTTGTTGATGTAAGAACCACTCGCCGCGTAAGGTTTGGTGCCAACAATGCCGCCATCCGCAAACAATGCCATGCCACGTGTGTTCGGCATTTCGACCCATTCAATCGCATCAACATAGATACCGAGATACCACTCATCCACTTGATCTGGGTCGATCTCGGTTAGCAAGCAAAAGTTACCAGTGACCATCAAACGTTGGATGTGGTGTGCGTAGGCATAATCGAGGGACTGCTCAATCGCATTGCGCATACAGGCCATTTTGGTTTCGCCACTCCAAAAGAAGTTTGGCAGCTTTCTTTCTGCGCCCAGCTCGTTCTTTTTCGGGTAATTAGGCATGTTCGCCCAATAGACGCCTCGAATGTACTCTCGCCATCCTAAGATTTGGCGAATAAACCCTTCGACTTGAGAAATGTCGATGTCTGCGTTGGAATGAAATGCCTTGAGTGAAGCATCAATGACTTCTCTCGGGTGCAGTAATTTGCTGTTAAGCGAGAATGAAATTCGGCTGTGATACAAGCTCCACTTAGCGTCGTGCTGGCCTGTCATGGCATCTTGAAAACGTCCGAATAACGGCAGACAGACTTGGCAGAAATGCGCGAGTAAAGAGAGGCTTTGCGCGCGATTAATCGGCCACAACAAGTCCCCTTCGAGATTTCCGATGGTTTTGATGTCATGTCGTGCCAGCCGCTCAATAATGCCGTGGATGTCAGTACTGAACATCAAAGGTTGTGGCAGTTGTTCAATGTCTTTGGCTTTGAGCTTGTTACGATTATTGGCATCGTAATTCCATTTTCCGCCGACGGGCTTTCCGTCTTGCATCAAGATGTCGAAGCGCTTGCGCATACGGCGGTAAAAGTGCTCCATCATGATGTGTTTACCTTGAGGAAACTGCGATTCTATTTCCTCAAACGGCAACAAAAAATGTTCCGAGTCGACACAACGCGTCACGACCCCATCAAGCTTTAGTTTGGCTAACTGCTCCAGAAGACGGTATTCATCCGGGCGTTGATATTCAAACTTACTTGCACCAACTTCACTCGCGTAGTGTTGCAAGACTTGCTCAAGATCGTCGAAGGATTGTGTGTCATCCAACGTGAGATGCAGAACTTGATGACCTTCACTCTGACGCTCTTTCGCAAACTGTTCCATTGCAGAAAAGAACGCACACACTTTCTGAATATGATGCGTGACGTAAGTATTCTCTTGCTTGAGCTCCGCAATCAGGTAAAGCACTTGCTCATCCGGTTGCTGAAACCAAGAGTGCTCACTGTTAAGTTGATCGCCCAAGATCAATCGTACGGTTTCAAATTGCATTACGGTTTCTCCGATGACGAAGCTTTGTCACTGCTGCCCATCACAATCGGCCAATCGACCATGTCTACACTATCCAAATGCGCGCCAGGACAACGACCTTGCCACCTATCAATGAACTCCATGTGCGGGTCGTACATTTCGGTTTGCTTTTCGAGGTTGAATTGTCGTGAACCACGCGGATCAGCACCAACGCCTGCTAAGTATTGCCAATTTCCCCAGTTTGATGCCACATCGTAATCGACCAGTTGTGACTCAAAGTACGCCGCGCCATAACGCCAATCGAGGCCAAGCTCATGCACCAAACAACTGGCAACTAACTGCCTGCCACGATTCGACATATAACCCGTTTCATTAAGTTGGTGCATGCATGCATTCACGATAGGAAATGGCGTTTCACCTTTCTTCCATTGTTGAAAACGGTGCGCGTAAAAGCTGGTGAGTGGTGCTCGATTTTGGATGCCACCGAATCGGAAGAGCTGTCGCTTGTGTCGACGGGCATACCAATAAAAGTATTCACGCCAAAGCAGTTCGAAGTAAATCCAGTAGGTTGAATCATTTGCACCATTCTCCGCTTCATAACGTTTCAACATGGCATAAATAGTTTTCGGAGAAACGCACCCATGAGCTAGCCAAGGAGAGAACTTGGTGGAGTAATCCATGCCATCTAAACCATTGCGTGTTTGTTTGTATTCACTGGCTAGTGTGGAAGCAAAATACTGGCGACAATGTTCAAGCCCGCGGCTTTCTCCACCATGAAACGCAGCTTTTGTGTCAAAGTAATATGCAGTAACGGAAGGAAGATTCACACCTAAAGGAATTGGAGGTAACGAACGTATACTCTCGTGGGGCCGAGAGATGTCTAAACCTTCAACTTGCTTTCTAAACTGCGTGAAAGTCGTAGGCAGTTTGCTCAAGTCAAATGGCAGTTGCTCTTCCCTTAACAGGGTCCGGATTGCGTGCTGTTTTATTTTTACATGAGACGCGCCTTCAACTGCGCGATCTAACGCTTGTTGCTCATCCGAACCGGGAAAGGCGTCAGCATATATATGTGTGACGCCGAAGCGATTAACAGCATACTTGATTGCTTGATCGGGCGTCAGTTCAACTGCCCACAATCGCTGACCAAGGTGATTCAAAGATTGATTGAGTTCACTAAGCGATGAATCGAGAAACTGCAATTTCGCGCGCCCGAAAGAGGCTTCCTGCGCAAAGTGATGCAAGTAAGGCGTCATTGAAGGGTAGCAATACAAGCAAATTAACTCGTCCATTTCTACACTGGCGCTTTTCAACAGTGGGTTGTCGTGCAATCGCAAGTCGTTCGTGAACCAATAAAGTCCTATTTTCTTTTTCAATTCGCACCCTCAGATGTTAATTCTTCGTCTACGAGTTCTTTTCACGGAGACCCTGACGTTAAGCCTTTTGATTTACTTGCTTTTATACGCAAACGAGAGTTTGACGATCATTAGGTTACTAACGTTCACACGGAATCCATTTGCTGGATATCTCAAAACACGCAATACCACCAAACGCCTGTACATGTTTCATACTGATATTTTATAAAATTTGAATCCACCGGTATTGATCACGATCTTAATCACTCATTTTCTATATAAACCATGCAAAAGTGATAAAAATTAAAGCGACATTAGTTAATATCCGTTAATCTAAGCCCAATCCCATTTTGCTAGTACCATCGCAGAAATGACCGACGAGTTTAAGAAATCAACCGCTAATTTAAAAAAAGCGGTCCCACTGATGATCAAAAACCATGTTGCTGCCACGCCAGCCAACTACGCGCTTTGGTATACCTACGTTGACAAGACCATTCCAGAACTCAACTTTGAGTTAGACACGGTGTTAGAAAACTACGGTATTTGCCCGCCAGCAACCAATAAACAGCTTTACAACAACTATGTGGCCAGCAAAGCAGAAACCAGCCTTGAAGATCTTAGAACCAATGTAGAAGTTCTGCTACATGAAGTATCCAGTTCAATGAGCGATACGATTTCAGATACTTCCTCCTTTTCTGAGATGGTAGACAAAAGCTTTAATAAACTGGAAAAAGTTGAGGACAATAGCCTAAGCATTGAAGAAGTGATGGTGGTGATTCGTCAACTTGTCGCAGAGTCACACGAAATTCGTCACTCAACAAAGTTTTTGAATAGCCAATTGACCAACGCGAGTGAAGAAATTTCTCGCCTCAAAAACCAACTGGCTGAAGTACAGCAAGATGCGTTGTTCGATGGTTTGTCAAACCTATACAACCGCCGAGCATTTGACAAAGATCTCTCTTCACTTATTGCATCAAATCAGGCAATGACCTTAATCATGCTTGATATCGATCATTTCAAATCATTTAACGATAATTACGGGCACCTTTTTGGCGATACAGTATTAAAAGCCATTGCCCGCCGGCTACAACAAAGCTGTCGAGATGGGATATGTGCGTACCGTTTTGGTGGTGAAGAATTCGCGTTAATTGTACCTAACAAATCTCTGCGAATTGCTCGCCAATATGCAGACACACTACGCCGGATGATAGAAAAACTACGTATCAGAGATAAGCGCTCAGGCACACAAGTTCACAGCATTACCGCTTCTTTTGGGGTAGCAGAATTTGAGCCGGGTGATACGCCTGAAGCCTTAATCAATAAAGCCGATAAACAGCTTTATGAAGCAAAACAACTCGGTCGTAACCGCGTGATGCCAATTTAAATAAACTGGCTAAGCGAAAACGACTTTTATGATGAAAAAGAAAACCCCGCGCTGTAAAGTGCGGGGTTTTTGTATCCAATCATGAGTATCTTAATCGACGCTGTAACAGTAACTTAGAATGTAGTCGTCACCATTTTTTGCGGTATATTCTTTATCTTCACTGCATGCCATCGGCTTACCTTTTTTGTCGCCTTTGATTAGACTTATCCAATGGCGCATCGCGGTTGGTGCATTGCCAGTTAGTTCAGGATGAAACGTCGTGCGAGTTTCTAATTGAATATCGTCAATGTCCACTAATTCCACGCAACCAGTGCCTTTGTGACAGCCAAACAGCACTTCTACATGATTGCCCGAATCATCTTTAAACAAAATCGACTTTGGATCTTCCTTTTCACCAGTGTACGCCACAAAATGTTTCGGGCTTTTCAGGCCGCTATGCGTACCGTCTTTGAAGTAAGCCAATACATGGCGATAATCAATTACGTAACTTGATACGTCTTGGTGCGACCCGTTCTCCAATGGGAACATGCGGTCAAGCAGTTGCTTCGCTTTTACTTGTTTCTCACTCTGCTGCTCAGCACTTACCGCTTCGACGGCAAATACGGCTTCAGCGATAAATGGGCGTTGTTGTTGTTGCATCTCTTTTTTATCGAAGTTCAGCATATTCATCGTCATATCCTCGCACTTAAAAACTCGTCCTAGAGTAAAAACTTAAATCCTTTATTTAAGTTTCAGGCAATTCTGTGAAGTGGATGGTTAATTTCCTTGCCTGCTCATTATGTAGACTAGCGAAATATTGACTACAATTTCACAACAAAAATTTTACAATGTGAATTTTACAAAATGTCTGTGTCAAAAAGCCTTATTCGTCAGTCTCATTTTCTTGGTACGAAAATTCGTAACCTAAGAAAAAACAACCATTTAACGATGGAAGATTTGTCTGCCCGTTGTGTAAGAATTAATCCAGAGTACGCTCCTTCGGTTTCTTACCTTTCAATGATTGAGCGCGGAAAACGCGTACCGAGTATCGATATGCTCGAAGTGATCGCGGAAGTTTTTCAAAAAGATCCTGCTTGGTTTTTAGATGATGAACCCGAATTAGAAGCCATCACACCCAACAAAGGAAATCGTGGCGGGATTAGTGGCATGGCGTTGGAGCCGAGCTTTCTGTTCTCCAATGATATTCTTCAAATCGCGATACCAGAAATGCTCTCCCAAACAGGTATCACGGGGCGTCAGTTTGCCCACTTACTGATCCGCGCACACCAAGAAAACCATCAAAACCATTTTCCTGATTTAGAGCGCGCCGCCGAAGAGGTCGGCTTGAAGCGGCTGAATCTATCTGTAGAAGATCTCGTAGACATTGCAAAGAGTATGGGATTGGATATCCGCTGGGTAGATCGAGCGCCACAAGATGTGATTGATGAACTGGGCGTCAGCGCCAAACAGTTGATTACGTCTTTCATGGAGCCACCTGGGACTATTTATCTCAATAAACGAATGCGTGACTATCCAACCCGATTGAAGTATGACTTGGCGGTATATATCGGCCATCGAGTGCTCCATAGCAGCGATGCAATGAATAACGTTTTATCTATCGGGCATCAAAACAATTGGGAGCAAATGGACAGCCCTGTGTCGAACTCTGAACTCAATTCGCAAGATATCCTGCAAGCTTGGCGTGATTTTGAGTCCAGCTTTTTTGCTGGTGCCTTGCTTTGCCCCAAAGTACCATTTCGTCAGTTGCTTGACCGCTCCGGTTACGAAATTGATGTTCACAAAAAGGCCGGCGTTTCTCCTTCCGTTGCAATGCGTCGCATGACGGTGGTCTCGCCTTACCCTCATTGGCACTATTTTGATGCCTATGGCCCCGGCAAGTTAAAAGCAGTGTATCGAGGAAATGGTATTCCATTGCCTTGGGGCAACATGCGCAAAGTAAACGACCCTTGCCAGCACTGGGCGGTATTCCGACGCCTTTCCCAGCCTTTGGATACCAGTTCAGCGCAAATTTCGATTTTAAATGTTGGCGACGAGCCACGTATCTACTGCTGCGAATCGGTCAACGTATTTGACCCTGCGGGAAATAATCGCGTGCTATGTGCCGGTATTGATCTTAACCCTGCTATTTCTGCACAAGGTGGCGATGCCGTTTCCATAGCGGAAGAACTTAAGTCCCTTTGTGTCGCTTCCGGCGGAAGTAGTGTTATTCCTCCCCACATCAAAAAAGACTTAACGACTATCGCTAAGATATTAAACATCAACTGGATAGAGCGCGGGATTCAAACCCAAGCAAGGTTGATCTGCTCCAGAGGGGCGGTTTGTCCAAGACAACCTAGTTGTTACAGCAAGTGCGGAGAAGCTGATGAGACGGGCAGCTACGTGAATATCATCGGGCTTTAGAAAGAAAAAACGCCAATCACAATAAACGTGATTGGCGGTATATACTTGTGAACAATTTGTATTCACTAACAACGTCAGTTGGCTAGGTGACCCTCGGCTTAATAAGGGTCACTCTAAGTAAAGCACGATGCGTGCCAACTTTAAAAAAGCCGTTTTTTAGTAGATCCAGATGCATATCGTTGCTTTATTAACCATTAATTTCGCAAACTGCATTTGCAAAATGCAACATCATGCAAATATGCCACTGAATGCACTACTAATAACGACTCTCTCAGCAAAGTGTCTGTGAACATATGAAGTCACATATTCTTGCACCTCAATGATGATGAGATTTCGGGCTCCCAACTTTACCATTCCTCTAACCCCTTATTGAAACTGGGTTCAGGCTCATCCGCCATGCTTTTGTTGATACATTCTCTCATCGGCTATTTTCATCATTTGCTCAGGAGATGACATTTTCGGGTCAAATATCGCGTACCCAATACTGGCTTTCAAATAGATAAGCGTTTCATCGTAAATGACGGGCGTCGAGCATAGCGCTAATCGAAGTTTTTGTAGAAGGGACTGAACATTTTCTTCCGTTCCTGGGTGATGAACTACAACTAAGAACTCATCACCGCCCATTCTGGCCACGATGTCTGATTTACGCAGAGAGCTTTTTACCCTTTCAGCCGTAGCGATTAAAACTTTGTCACCTGCGTCGTGACCATAGGTGTCGTTAATGTGTTTAAACCTATCTAGGTCAATATTAATTAAGGCGAAGCTATAACGCTTTTTATAACGTTTCGCTATTTCGAACTGCTGCTTGTAAAACTTCATAAAATAGCGACGGTTTGGTAAATTCGTGAGTTCATCGTGTAAAGCTCTGTCATCTGCAATGGTATACAGTCGATAAATGGCGAACAGCGCGAGGCTAAGTGCGAATATAATGGGATAGCCGATTACTCTAGCTAAATGCAACTGATGCCAAGAGATTTGGCGATCAGCTTTGCCTCCAGAGAAAACCACCATACTCCACCCACCATAAGGAAAATGAACCATCTCTTTTGCATATACCATGCTATTTACACTTTGCGCGCCCAAGAAAGCATCACCAAATGAGCCACCGCTATCGTAACCACGGATCATTAAAGGGTAACGATACGAGAAATCAATTACGCCGGTTTCTCTCATCAGAGCATCGAAATCAATCACCGCACTGATCACTCCCCAGTAGTCCTGATTCATTGGAGGATCAAGAAAAACAGGCACACGCACGATCAAACCTCGGCCACCTTGGATCAATGTAACGGGCCCTGCGATGAAAATTTCTTGTACATCCTTGGCTTTTTGCACCTGTACCCACTGCTGTGGCACTGCGCGGTAATCAAGGCCGATTAGGCGCTCATTACCTTGGCGTGGAAATACATGACTAATTACATCATTTTTCGCGATACCGATGATTGTAATATGTTTACTTTTATTTAGGATTCGGTGAGCGGCGATACTCAATTCTTCTTCTTGGTTTTTAGGAAGTAACGTAATGAGTGTCGCTAAAGTACTGGCTTTGTAGATATCCGCCATAAGTACCGCTTCCAAATTGGAACGGAGAATGGAAAGTTGTTCTTTGGCCTCAACTTGAACTCGCTCTTTGTGAAGCTCTTGCTGGTTTCGATTTAACAGCTCGATAACCCCAATACACAAAGCGAAAAAGGTGAGGAAGAACAATGCAAAATAGCATCGTTTTCTGGGTAAATAACGCATTTTCTCCCCACAACTCGTATACAACTACGAGATTTTTTATTTATTGTTAAAATTCTTATTATCACAAGAATAACCAATCATAATCAGAAAGGTAACAGTGATTGACAACTTTTATGTTTTAGGTGTGAGATGATGCATCAACAAGGCGATTTATTTGGCGGCGATCTATGGCAAGAAGTAGAAAGAGGAAAACTTTATTATGATCCTCAATTTCTTAACCATCTTGAGGCGGATAATTACTTTGACCAACTTCGAAAGACACTGCCATGGCACCAAGAACACATTGCTATGTTCGGCAAGTCAGTACTTCAACCTCGCTTACAAGCGTGGCACGGTGATGCAGCATATACTTACTCAGGCTTAACCATGCAGCCTCACCCTTGGACTCCTGAGTTAACTCAGCTCAAAGTGCGTTGTGAATCAGTTGCTGATGTCACTTTTAATTCTGTTCTCGCTAACTTATATCGACACGGCCAAGACTCAATGGGCTGGCACCAAGATAATGAACCAGAGTTAGGTAGAAACCCTGTTATCGCATCTTTGAACTTAGGTGAAACACGTCGATTTTTGCTTAGAAATTTACATTGTAAAACTGAGATTGAATATGAGCTTTCTCATGGCTCCTTACTGATTATGGCTGGCGAGCTACAGCATCACTGGAAGCACTGCGTACCAAAAACCGCGAAAACCAAAGATGAACGTATCAACCTGACTTTTAGGCAAATTTTTAACTATTGACTCAGCTTTTACATTCTCAATTAATATTGATGGTAGGTTTAGGTTCAGGACTTCATAGGGAATGGATTTATGCGTATTAAACCTCTTAGCTTAGCGGTCTTACTCTCTTGCTCACTTACCTTTGCAGCTCAGGCATCACAGGAAGAGGTACCGCTTCTCGATAATACTCAATCAGCGCAGTTGATTCGTAGTACCTACGAACAAGAACTGTTCACTTTCCCGGCGTTTAAAGAGGGCCATTTTGGCTTACGCATGTACCGCCAAACATTAGATGAGAAATATCACGCTGCCATTTGGACCGACATGGCACAAGTAGCCAGCCGGTTAAACCAATTTGCTAATGAAGTCGTTGAACCAGAAGACATCATTCTCTATTCATCTCAAAGGCTGACCACGTATCAAGAGAAAGAAACCGAACGAGGTCAGCGACGCTATACCGTGACTAAACACCATCCTGAGTACCTTTATCTTGGTGTGGATTTGCTTGGCGCAATGGCAAGAGCAAACGAATATGGCCTAAAGCATAAACAAGACAAAACGCTGAGAAAAATTATTAGGCGCTACGATTTCTCGCGTTACGTTACGGACAAAGAGATGATAGAGGCATGGGCAGCTCAGCTTGCAAACCAAGTCTACTGGCTTCGTCAGCTAGGAGAGCAAGATGTGGTCGAGGAATTCACTCAAACCTTCCGTGACACCTACCCCGACGATAAAGATAAGATGCTTTCAGCTCAGCAGTATTGGAACAAACTCTATGGTATGACGCACATCATCTTTGCCGATTCACAGTATTATCAGGAGCGAGTAAGCGAGAAGAAACACCAATGGATTTATGATTACTTTCGCAACAATATCGACACTATCCTACTGCGCGCCAAAGAAGACGTGATTGCGGAAGTAGGCATTTCGTTTTTGTTAGCAGGCTTGGACCATGATCCGGTCGTAAAGAAAACCCGCCAAGCCATTCGTCACGCAATCAACGCAGAAAAAGGGATGATTCCGTCTGTCGACGGTAACTTTGATCTCAAGTACGGCGAACACCGTAACGTACTAGCCATCATGCTGCTCGATTGGAAAGGGGTACATAAAGCGCCAACTTATCAAGAGCACCCAGAGGCTTTTAAATCGATACCTTACGGCTTAATGCCCAAGCCTTAGAAATAACAAAACCCGCCATTTAGGCGGGTTTTTAGTGTGTATCTTCAATCTAAATTAGAGAGAGATAAAAATGCCCGCTAAGCACGCACTCATCAGGTTAGCGAGTGTACCAGCAGCAACCGCTTTTAGGCCTAGACTTGCAACATCTTTGCGGCGCTCAGGTGCCATCACGCCGATAGAACCCAACTGAATCGCAATTGAGCCAATGTTCGCAAAACCACACAACGCAAAAGTGATAATAATTTGAGTATGCTCAGACAGTGTCGCTTTGTGCTGCACAAAATCGATAAACGCAACAAACTCATTCATCACCACTTTCTGACCAATGTATGAACCCGCAGCTAGAATTTCGTGGCTTGGCACACCAATCAACCACGCTAGAGGTGCAAACAAATAACCAAAAATCGCTTGTAGCGTTACGCCAGAGAAACCAAGTATCTCGCCCAAGTTTTCTAGCCCCGTGTTCACCATCGCGATAACACTCACGAAAGCGATAAGCATGGTACCAACAGCAACGGCAACTTTCATACCGCCCATGGCACCGCTTGCTAGCGCATCAATAACGTTACTTTCTTCTGATTTATCTAGCTCAATATTGTTGTAATCGCTTGGCGTTTGACGCTCAGGAACGATGATTTTTGCCATCATCAAACTACCTGGTGCTGCCATAAAGCTTGCCGCGATCAAGTATTTGAGGTCGACACCCAAACCAGCATAACCACCAAGCACACTGCCCGCCACTGAAGCCATACCACCAGCCATCACGGCAAACAGTTCAGAGCGAGTCATGTTAGAAAGAAATGGACGAATAAGAAGTGGTGACTCGCCTTGAGATAAGAAAATGTTCCCTGTTGCAACCAAAGACTCTGCTTTACTCGTACCCAAGAACTTCTGGATAGCGCCGCCAATAAATTGAATCACTTTTTGCATAATGCCCAAATAGTAAAGGGCGGAGATAAGAGCACTGAAGAAGATGATGATAGGAAGGACACGGATAGCGAAGATAAAGCCAGAAGAAGCGAGGTCACCAAAGAGGAATTTAATCCCTTCATCAGCAAAGCTGAGTAGCCCCGCGACACCATTACTTAAACTCGCCAGCGCCGCTTGACCCAACGGGAAATAGAGCACCAGAGCAGCAAACCCCATTTGTAGCATCAAGGCGCGAGATACAGTTTTCCAATTAATGGAAGAACGACCCTCAGAAAGTAGGAAAGCACAACCTAGCAGTGCAACAATACCAAATAGACTAAATAGAACACTCATGAGCTGGACCTACTAAACGTTGAAAAAGAAAAAAGAGCCAAAGGAATTGGCAGAAGAAAGGGACAACGCAGCGAGTGATAACTCACTTTTAGATCCAGAATGTAGACAGAACGAATAGTTCGACATCTTATTTTTACCTTATACAAGCAATTGAACGTAGCTGGTCCGGTCCGTGGGGTCATTCACTGCTGGCGAGCATGTTGCTTGGCCTGCTCCATGTGACGGCTTGTATGGGTAAGGGTCCTGAACAACTAAACCCTAATTCCCGCTTAAACGGGACGCAAGTATAACCAACAAAAAGAGATATTCATCACATTTATTTACGCAAACGTTCAAGCGTTCAAAATTTAGGCAAAAGTACTCTTTTGTCGCCATACCATTAATAAAAGTAAGGGCATAAGGATAGGCGTTGATGGTAAAAAACATAAAAGTGACCAATAAATATGCAATCAAACTCGAAAGAGCCAAAATTCGTCATTTTGCTCTCGCCAACAGGTGGATTTTGGTTATAATTCGCGTTGCTTCTTTCGAGGCCTCTGAGTATTCAGAGCATCATGATGCCGAGATGGTGAAATTGGTAGACACGCTAGCATGAGGTGCTAGTGCCTTTGGTGTGAGGGTTCGAGTCCCTCTCTCGGCACCATTATCCTTCTTCCCTAATTTTGTTCGAGTGTAATGCAAAGTTCTAAGCAGGCAAGACAGTCTACAGATGCTAACCAACTTCTGAGTGAGCTTGCGGTTCACGCTTTATTACACCTGCACTTTAAAATTCACGCGTCCTCGCATGGCCTCTCCCTTAAAGAACGTAATGACTTACTTCAGAAATGGCTGAAACCAAAACTGAAGAGTAATCGCTATAAGCTGATTAAAAAGCCGTTAAAATCTTTGACTCAGCAGGCAAAAGGTGAGAACGGAAATCTGGAAGCATTACTCGAGCGCTGCGTCGGTGCAGACAAACCCAGCAACCCTCAACCCGATCTAGATAGCTACTTGCTGCTGATCAACGAGATTGAGAAGAAACTGGGGACTACCGTGTTATTATCTCGACCGGAAGACGTCGACTTATCTCACGACCAACACGGCTGTTTGCTGTGTGTGCTTTCTGAGAACTTAAATCAGCACTTCGATGATAATAACGCCCTAATCGCTCCTATTTCGATGCTGTTCCGCGGACCAATGAGTCAACGTTCACTTTTTCTTGGCAGCATTTACGCCAGTGGTACCTTCAATTATGAAGTGCAGTATCAAGACGACCAGTTCGTTCGCATCACATTAGAGTTGGCGTAAGTGTAACGCTAAGAAATAAACGAATCGAAAAAGGCCGCGAAACTCGCGGCCTTTTGCTTATCTAGATTTAAACTTGAGTTAATCGATCTCTTTAAATCGAGCAGTAAAGTGGCGCAGCACTGGTGGCTCGTACTCGAAAGTGAGCCCTTTTAACTCATGTGCACGATTTTTCAGTTCGATAATCGCATCCGCAATGTAATCCATATGATCGTTTGTGTAGACACGACGTGGAATGGTCAAACGCATCAACTCAAGCTCTGACACTTTTTGTTTACCCGTTTCCGGATCTCTACCAAGCAGCAACGATCCTATCTCTACTGCTCGAATACCCGCTTCCAAGTACAAAGCATTACACAATACCTGCGCAGGAAACTGATCCGCTGGAATATGTGGCAAAATCTTAGCGGCATCCACAAACACCGCATGACCACCCGTTGGGTATTGAATCGGAATACCGCCTTCACGTAAGCGCTCACCTAAGTATTGAACTTGGCTAATTCTATAGTGAAGAAAATCCTCATCCGCGGCTTCATACAAACCGCGAGCGAGCGCTTCCATATCACGCCCAGCCATGCCGCCGTATGTTACAAATCCTTCCATGGGTACGCAGCGCGTCTGCACCGCCTGGAACAACTCCTTATGATCACGAATACAACACATGCCACCAATGTTTACCATCGGGTCTTTCTTAGCTGACATGGTGAGCATATCACCGTACTGGTACATCTCACGGATGATTTCCAGAATCGATTTATTCTCGTAACCCGCTTCACGCTGCTTGATAAAGTAGGCGTTCTCACAGTAACGAGCCGAGTCAATCACCACTGGAATATCGTACTTGGTTGCAATCTCGTACACACTGCGCATGTTTTCCATCGACACAGGCTGACCACCGGAGCTATTACAAGTAATCGTGGTGATAATTGCACAGATGTTATGCGAACCGTGCGCTTCAATTGTTGCCACCAGCTTATCGATATCAAAATTGCCCTTCCAATCATAAGGCGTAGTGGTGTCGAATGCTTCTTCCGTTACCATGTTAATCGCTTTACCGCCATTGAGTTCAATGTGACCCGCTGTGGTATCAAAATGGTAGTTCGAGATAAATACTGGCGTTTCGCCACCACGCACCTGACGCATACGCTCAATCAAAGCGGGGAACAAAATTTGCTCGGCACCACGCCCTTGGTGTGCAGGCACGGTGAGCTTATAACCGAAGAAGTGCTCCACTGCATCACACAGGTTGTAGTAATTTCGACTCCCCGCATAGGATTCATCCCCCATCATGATACCAGCCCACTGATTATCACTCATGGCACCAGTGCCTGAGTCAGTCAGCAAATCGATATAAACATCATCACTACGAAGAAGAAATGGATTATAGCCCGCTTCTTTTAACGCGACTTCACGGTCTGCCAAAGTCGTCATTTTGATTGGCTCAACCATTTTGATACGGAAAGGTTCTGGAATACGTTTCATTGTTAATTTCCTTATACGCATTGCCCTACGCAGTTTCACGTAAGACTAAAAAACAAATAGATAGAATGCTTTTCAATGCGATTGCATTGAGGAAATCAACGAGAAGAGATTTTACTAAGAAGAGACAAGCAGTAGTCTAGGTTATACCAGAACGACAGCACCAAACGGCTATCGAGAATATCCTTTATTCTCATCGTCTTCGTCCTCCTGATAAAAATAAAAAGTCAGAAACCCCATGTCTCTGACCTTTTCAATATAGTGCAGTTTTCAATCAATTTTCAGTGAGGTCACCCTCATTTTAAGAAGGTCTCGCCCTTTTCATTCTGCGTTTGATATTACTTTCTTTGACTAGGTAATCGAAAAGTGGCGCGAATAAGTTAGCAAATAGAATCGCTAACATGATACCTTCTGGATAAGCCGGGTTCAGCACTCGGATAAAAATCGTCATCACGCCGATTAATAGTCCGTATGCCCATTTCCCGTTATTGGTAAAAGCTGCCGAGACAGGGTCTGTCGCCATAAAGAAGGTACCAAACGCAACCCCACCAATCACGAAGTGCCAGTAGAACGGCATGGAGAACATGGGGTTAGAGTCTGAATCGATCGCATTCAATAGTAGTGAAGCTCCGATTAAACCGACCAACACGCCCGCAACAATTCTCCACGATGCAATCTTCATAAAGATGAGAACCAAGCCTGTTAGTGCGATCAACAACGTGGAGACTTCACCCATCGAGCCTGGTAAATTACCAACAAAAGCATCTCCCCATGAAATTGTTTGTCCTGTCATATTATTTATCAAAGCACTTTGCCCGCCTTCATACCATTGACTAAGTGGAGTAGCGCCAGAGTAACCATCAGCCGCGACCCACACAGCACCACCGGACATGTTGGCAGGATAGGCAAAGTATAAGAACGCTCGCCCTGCTAAAGCTGGATTTAGGAAGTTTCGTCCAGTACCACCGAAAATCTCCTTCGCCACAACAATACCGAAAGTGATACCTAAAGCCGCTTGCCATAGTGGAATTGTCGGAGGAAGGATCAGCGCAAAGAGTATAGAGCTGACAAAAAAACCTTCATTCACCTCATGCTTTCGCACAATAGCAAACAGAACTTCCCAGAAACCACCAACGATAAACACCGTAGCATAAACCGGAATAAAGTAAGTGGCGCCAAGCCACATTTTACTTGCCCACCCCGCCTGTGAAACCGCATCTAACGAGCCCCATACCCAACTCAGTTGCCACGAAGAGGCCAGCGCTTGCTGAGCTGAGGCTTGATCCATTCCATACAACAAAGCATCGCTGGACTGCTGACCTATGTTGTACATACCCCAGAACATGGCAGGGAAGACCGCCAGCCACACCATGATCATAATACGTTTTAAATCGATGCTATCTCGAACGTGAGTCATGCCCTGGTTAACCTTACCAGGCGTGTAAAAAATGGTTTCGACAGCTTCGAACAATGGATAGAACTTGTGATACTTCCCACCTGGGCCAAACTTAGGTGTCGCTTTCTCAAAGTAGTGTTTAAGGCTCATAACAACTCCTCCTTTGTTTAAAAGATGGTACGCACTGCCGTAAAAAGCGATCGTTTTTTAATCTCTTAGCCTTCCTTCTTCGTATTCCATTTTGTTCGTCGCTCTTCCCTCATCTCTTCTAATTCGGCGAACTGTTAATTCGAAACTTAAAAGGGAATGCCCATGGATACACTCGCCATCGATTTAGCCAGATTCCAATTTGCCTTTACTGTCTCTTTCCACATCATTTTTCCAGCGTTTACGATTGGTTTGGCAAGTTACCTCGCCGTGTTAGAGGGCTTGTACTTAAAAACGGGCAACAAACAGTACATGCAGATATATAAATACTGGCTCAAAATCTTTGCCATCAGTTTTGGTATGGGTGTGGTAAGTGGCATCGTGTTGAGCTATCAATTCGGGACCAACTGGAGCGTATTTGCCGACAAAACAGGCCCAGTCTTAGGCCCGTTAATGGGATATGAAGTTTTCACTGCGTTTTTCCTCGAAGCGGGGTTTTTAGGCGTGATGCTCTTCGGTATGGATAAGGTAGGCAAGAAGCTTCACTTCACAGCGACTTGTATTGTTGCATTCGGGACGTTTTTGTCTGCGTTTTGGATACTTTCGGTCAATAGCTGGATGCAAACACCAACGGGCTACAGTATCAACGAAGCCGGACAGTTTATCCCAGAAGATTGGTGGGCGATTGTCTTCAACCCTTCCTTCCCTTATCGGCTCGTTCATATGTTGCTCGCCGCTTACCTCACTACCGCCTTTGTTGTAGCGGGCGTTGCCGCTTATCACTTACTAAAAGCAAACCATAATCCACTAGCCAGAATTATGTTCTCGATGGCAATGTGGATGGCAGCCATCGTGACACCAATTCAAATCGTTGCTGGAGACATGCATGGATTGAACACCCTTGAACATCAACCCGCCAAAGTCGCCGCGATGGAAGGGCACTATGAGTCTCACCAAGGCGCGCCATTGATCCTCTTCGGTATCCCTAACGATGAAGAAAAACGTATGGAATACGCACTGGAAATCCCCAAACTCGGTAGTTTGATTTTAACTCATGACCTCAACGGTGAAGTGAAGGGATTAGATGCTTTTCCAGAGGAGGAACACCCTCCTGTCTCTATCGTTTTCTGGTCTTTCCGAGTCATGGTCGCGCTTGGTTTTGGCATGCTTGTTATTGGTTTGTGGAGCCTTTGGCTAAGAAAACGTCGCAAACTTTTTGATTCGAGGGCACTTCAACGTATTTGTGTGCTGTTTGCCCCAGCGGGGTTCATTGCAGTTTTAGCAGGCTGGATAACTACCGAAGTCGGTCGACAGCCTTACACCGTATACGGTCTTTTAACCACAGCCAATTCGGCATCGCCTATTGATGCCGCCGCGGTGAGCGTCTCCCTGACGGCGTTCATCGTGGTTTACTTTGTGGTTTTTGGAGCTGGCTTCTTCTATCTCCTACGTTTGATGCGCAAGTCTCCAACTCGATATGAAGAAGGTCTAGATAGCCGACTTCCTGATGGCACGAAAACCGATGCCATCACACACTCTAACCATCTAACCTAGGAGCTTACTCATGGATTACGCATTAATTTGGTACGCTTTGATTGGGCTCGCTGTTCTGATTTATATCGTGTTAGATGGCTTTGATCTCGGTATTGGTATCCTATTTCTCAGCGCTAATGACGATGAAGAGCGCGACATGATGATGAACAGCATCGCTCCTGTTTGGGATGGGAATGAAACTTGGCTAGTTCTTGGCGGAGGTGGGCTTTTTGCCGTGTTCCCCCTCGCCTACGCGGTCATTATGCCAGCACTCTATGCTCCCCTGATTTTAATGCTGCTCGGGTTAATTCTGCGCGGGGTTTCTTTTGAGTATCGCTTCCGAACACAACGCGGAAAGTTTTTATGGGATAGCGCTTTTTTCATTGGTTCACTCACCGCGGCATTGATGCAAGGCATTATGCTCGGAACCCTGCTCCAAGGTATAGAGGTTAGTGAACGAGCATACGCAGGTGGATGGTTTGATTGGCTTTCACCATTTAGCGTATTTTGTGGCCTGGCGCTTGTTTGTGCTTATATTCTGCTCGGTTCATGCTGGTTATTAATCAAGCTTCCAGAAGAGCTGATGGGGCGCTATTACGTGGTCGCGCGACGATGGGGACTAGCGATGGTAGCCTGTATATTCATCGCCAGTTTGTGGCTGCCATTGAGCCAAAATATCGTCTTTGAACGTTGGTTCTCATTACCAAACTCGCTACTGTTTTTCATTTTACCAATTATTGCTGCGGCACTTATTTGGCAGCTATTCAAAGCCTTACTCGATCACAAAGCCGTCCGAGCCTACGTTCTTGCGATCGGCCTGTTTCTTTTGTCCGCGATGGGTTTCGGTGTCAGTACATTCCCTTACTTGGTCCCATTCGCACTCACTTATCAAGACGTCGCCGCGCCAGATAAGAGTTTGGCATTTTTACTTGCCGGTGCGGTGGTATTACTTCCTCTGATCATAGCCTACACGGCTTATTCGTACTGGGTTTTCCGCGGCAAGATGAAACGTGGAGAAGGATATCACTGATGAAACTAAAACCCATTTTGTGGTTCATTGGCATTTGGCTGGCAAGCGTGGTCGCCTTGTTTATCATCAGTTCGTTGATACGAACTGCGATATTGTAGGCCCAGAGTCTACTGCACCACATCTGAAGCCATTGAGGTCTATACTCAAGCAAGAGTAAAACAACGGAGTGTTTTTATGACCTTAAAGCGGTTTCTGGTAACTTTGATTCCTTTGACGGTTCCACTGTTTTCACCAAATGCATTGGCCGTAGACAAGCAGATGTCATCCGCCATGAAAAGTAAAATGCGGTCTATTTGCTCCGCAACAAACGAACAGAGCCATTGGCAACTTGCTGAGGCAACTCCTGACGCCAGACGTTCACTTAACATGGTGCTTTATCAAATGAATGCCGATGATAAATTGAAAGCAATTCATGAGGTGAGAACGAAAATGGTCGGCGGCACCCATTATGCTTTTGAGTTCGAGTTGCAAGATGGTCAAGTCTGGAATGCAATTGTATTGCACAGTGCCCGAGGCGATTACATGATAGAAAGACACGCAAAGAAAGGCGAACTCTGCCCTAAAGATGGCAACTCCTAAATCCCAGATTCAAATACAATAAAGGCGACCGTTACGTCGCCTTTGTTTTATACCGTTTTCGCCTCTATCTTCTCATTCACTTTATCGCAAATGTACTCTCCAATAGGCATTGCAGATGTCGCTGCGGGAGAGGGCGCGTTGCAAACGTGTAGGCTTCTTGCGCTCTCGGCAAACAGGAAGTCATGAACCAAAGAGCCATCGGATAACACTGCTTGTGCACGAATACCCGCAGGATATGGTTTGAGGTCTTCGACCTTGATGCTTGGGCAGTACTTATTGACCAGTTTGAGATAGCCCGGCTTCCACCACGAGTTCTTGAACTCATCCAATCCGGTTTTTAGATGCTTTTGTGTTACCTTCCAGAAACCGGAGAATCTCAGCATTTGCATGGTATCTTGCAAGCTGAAGTTGACCTTATCGTACCCTTCTCGCTTCCAGCCTTGCACCGCATTTGGACCAACAGTCACACTGCCATCAATCATACGAGTCAGGTGGACGCCCAAGAATGGCAAATCAGGGTCGGGAATTGGGTAAATAAGATGATTCACCACTTGGTCGTGTTTGCTATCTAAGCGGTAGTATTCACCACGATAAGGGATGATCTGAAAGTCAGTTGGAATACCCATCATCTTAGTCATTCGATCCGCCATCAAGCCGCTGCAAGTAACCAAGAACTTAGTATTAAGCTGCATCGTTTGACCGTCTGAAATGCAGGTCAGTTGGACTTCCTCGTCCTTCTCTTCGGCAGCCACCACTTTGGTTCTCAAGCTGATTTGACCGCCGAGCTTTTTGAATTCTTCCGCCATCTGCTCAGTGACCAAACGATAATCGACAATACTGGTGGTTTTGACATAAATCGCGCCCAAGCCTGTGATGTTTGGTTCAGCCAGTTTGAGTTGAACTTCATCGAGTAGCTTTACGTCGATGCCGTTGACATGGCAGCGCTCATAGAGGGCATTCATGCGTTCGACTTCTTGCTCATTAGTGGCAACCAACAACTTGCCACAGTTCTCCACCGGAATATCGTGCTCAGCACAGAACGAAATGGTTCGCTCTACCCCACGCTTACAAAAGTCGGCTTTTAAGCTGCCCGGAGCATAGTACACCCCAGCATGAATCACACCGCTATTGTGTCCGGTTTGGTGCTTGGCAAAACCGGACTCTTTCTCAACCAATAAAATGGATTTGTCTGGGTGACGTTGTTGCAGTTGCCATGCTGTCGATACGCCGACGATACCGCCACCGACAATAATGTAGTCATAGACTGATTTCATACGACCTCTTATAAAACCGATAGTTGAGATTGTTGCAATTTGAACTTGCGACCACTGTAAATGAACACCGCGACAAATACCGCGCAGCTTGCCACACGAACCAACATTGGGATGTCGTGCCAAACCAGCAATGTACCCACCACTACCAACAAGAGACGAGTCAGAATGTTTAGAGGACCTTCCAAGTAGCCTTCAATCGCACCAATCAATGCATAGGTTCCGATGATGGCGAAGAAGCCCACGGTAATTACCGACGTTACATCCCAACTTACTAAGCCTGTGTAGGCAATAAGTAATGGTACAAGATACAAACCCTTAGCGATTTTCCATGCCATCAAACCGGTACGCATTGGCGGTGTTTTTGCAATGGTTGCTGCTGCAAATGCGGTCAAACACACTGGAGGCGTAACGTTGCTGTCTTGCGATAACCAGAAGATGATGAGGTGAGCAGCCAGCAATGCCAAGCCTACCGCTTCCATACCCAAACTTTGCTCTAGTAGGGTTTCCATAAAGTCCGCGGGTACTAGCGCCACCATTTCTTTCGCAGTTTCCAACGCCATTGGTGCATTAAGCAGTTCCAGCTTTTCTGGCGCCGCCAACATGAAGATGGCTTTTGCTTGTTCAGGCAATTGACCCGACACCATCAATTCAAGCAATTGGTTTTCCGCAATCAACTTGTAAAGCGCAGGGGCAGACAGTGTGCCCAATACAATATACGCCGCTGTCACGGGTAAACCCATACCCAAAACAAGAGAAGCGAGCGCAATCAGAACGATCATGATGAACAAGTCACCATTCGCCCAACCGTCGATCATCAGTGAGAACGTGTTGCCGATGCCTGTTGTACTGATCACGTTGATCACCAGACCAATACCCACCAGCAATACGGCAGTTGTCGCCATGTTTTTCGCGCCTTGCGAAAGTGCTTCGATGAGCGCTTTTGGTCCCATCTTGTGATCTTTCGAGAACCAAGACGCCACCACCACTGAGATGATCGACAAGCCCGCAGCGTAAGTCGGTGTAAAACCTTGAACCAACAAAGTAACCAATACCGCCAGCGGGATAAGGTTGTGCCAACCGCTGATCAACACTTTTAATAGAGATTCATCGCTGGTCGTGATTTTTTGAACGCCGCTGCGTTTGGCTTCGATACGCACAAAGAACGCCACAGACAAGAAATAGATAAGAGCAGGAATGAAAGAAACTGCGATGATATCGACATAAGGAATTTGCGTGTAAGACGCCATGATGAAAGCACCCGCCCCCATCACTGGTGGCATCAACTGACCACCTGTCGACGCTGCAGCTTCAACCCCCGCCGCAAAGCGCGAAGGAAAACCTGCTTTTTGCATTAAAGGAATACTGATAACACCGGTGGAAACCGTATTTGCCACACTAGAGCCGGATACTGAGCCCATCAAACCGGAGCCAATCACCGCAATAAAACCGGGACCACCAATGACTTTGCCAGCCGCAGCACGTGCCACATTGATAATGTAATCACCGACACCAGAACGCACAAGAAACGCACCAAACAGAATGAACATGAATACGAAAGTCCAGCTGATGCGCGAGATAGAGCCAAACATGCCCTCAGAAGAATAAAAGCTACGGTAGAGCAAGGTTTCCATGCTCAAACCCGGGAAGTGGAAAATACCTGTCGCCCACTTACCCCAAAGCACAACGTAGCTCAGACACACCACAATCAGCACTGGAATAAACCAACCCATGGTGCGTCGGATAAGCTCAATCACAATCAGGATTGCCATGATGGCGAAGACCCAATCGCTGGTCACGAACTTCACACCACGTTCGTAGAGCGCATCTTCGGCATAGGGAATGTAGAGCAAACACGCGACCGCGCCCATGGCAATTAACACATCGATACCGAGTGCAATCTTACTCTGCTTGAGAGAGATATGAGCCGGATACCAAAGCGCACAAATCACCGCAAAGCCAGCAAAGTGGGTCGCGGAAATCCATAACTCTGGTAACGTCGATAAGGTATTAAACCAAATGTGCAAAGCAGACAACACCACGCCAAACACTGTGATTGTGGTGGTTACCCACGGAAAATCAGTGCGCGTGGGCAGCTCAAATTTCTGCAATTCCTTTTCTATTGAGTCGCTCATCTCATACTCCAAGCTCTGGCGGCTTTTTCCATCTTAGAAATCGGTAGGGATAAAATGCCCCGAGCCAAAACTCGGGGCCAAGTTAGCGTTATTTCGCCATTAGGTCTGATGGGATTTCGATGCCCATTTCTTCGTAGTAACGCGCCGCACCTGGATGAAGAGGCACTGGCAAGCCAGCAATCGCTTTCTCAATCGCCATTGCTTTTGTTGCTTTGTGGATTCCTTGTAGGAAAGGCAGGTTCTCGTAGATCGCTTTGGTTAGCTGGTAAACGTCTTCTTCCGAGATATCTTCACGAACTGCCAAGAAGTTTGGCTGTGCAATGGTGGTGATCGGCTTATCTAGACCCGGGTACGTGTTCGCTGGGATCTCGTACTTCGTCCATAGGTTGTAATTGCCGTTCGCCTCTTTGATTTGTTCGTCAGTAAACGAAAGAATCGAAATGTCTTTACCCAACGCAGCAAAAGCTTGAGTAACCGCACCAACAGGTACACCTGCAGGCGTGTTCATACCGTCAATGGTTCCGTTTTGAAGTGCACTCGCACTACCGCCGTAGCCCATGTAAGCAAGGTTGAATTTATCAGGATCTACTTTCAGACCTTTCATGATTTGGCGACCAGAGTTTTCAGTACCTGAGTTCTTCTTACCGATAGAAAACTTCTTGCCGTCAAGGTTGTTCAGGTCAGTCACTGTGCCAGTTTTTGCTAGGTCAGAACGAACAATAAAGTGCTCAACGTTTTGCCACAGCATAGAGACTGAACGCAGTTGTTCTTGGCGACCGCTTTTCTCATACGGACCTTCGCCAGACCAAGCCCACGCACCGTAAAGACCTTGTAGAATCGCGAACTGTGCTTCGTTTTCGTTCAGCAGTTTGACGTTTTCACCAGAGCCCGCAGAGCTGATTGCAGAAAGGGAGAAGTGGTGCTTTGGTGCCAATTTCACTTTGCTTAACGTCGCCAACGCTACGCCCACAGGGTAGTAAGTACCACCTGTCGATGCCGTTGCAAGAATGTAGCTACGATCTTCTGCCGCAGCGTTAGCAGCAATACCAAAAGAAGTCACAGCGACAGCCAAAGCTTTTACCAGCTTATTCATTTTCATTATTACTCTCCGTGTAGTCGTTTCACGATTGGGGATTTACATCATGTTAAATCTTTATTAACAACAAATTCCCTAGAGCAATTGAAATGCCAACTTTTAACCCTTTGTATTTATTGAACTAAGTGCTGAAAGACATCAAAAATGAGCAAAATTCTGCTGATTTGATAGCAAAGTAATGAGCAAGATCTTGCTCATTGAAGAGAAGAAGGTTGTGCGCCTAGATCGCAAAAGGTTAATAAAATGTGATCAAGACAAAACAAATGCACGATTCACTAATAAGCAATATTTTGCCGATGCAATTTTGGATTGAACTGCAACTAATGAGCGTCTTAACAATAAGAAGAAAAAGCGCATCATTCTAAACTGCTCACTTTATCAGCGGAGGTTTATAGCCTAAACGACTACAAATAGCACAAAAATACAGCAAAACAAGCCATGTTACAGAAATGAAAAGTCATTTATTCTAATTTTGAATTTAAAAAGCAGTTCGATCCACCAGTTCAGAAACAAACATTGACCGTATCAACTTATTTTCTACTTCGGGGTTGTGCCAATAGCCCTATGTTCGTTAGGGTAACAACACACCAAGGCAAACGTATTCCTTGGTATTTTTTCGTCATTAAGGATCACCCATGTCAGCAACTGCGCAATTACAATTCGCTTTAAAACGCCCATCTGGCGTTGCTGCTGCGATCCTCCTGCTCTCTCTGAAACTGATTCAGAGCTGACAGGCTATATCTAAACTTTCTGTCAGCTTGAGAAGAAGCTGACGGGAACACCACATACTCCTCCCATTCCTTTCAGTTTCTTCCAAGCGAAACATAAGAGGAATAACAATGTTAAGCGCACGCAATATCGCCGCTTTGGGCTTCATGACTTTCGCCATGTACTTAGGCGCGGGTAACCTAATCTTCCCTCCATTTTTGGGTTACCAAGCAGGTGAAAACTTTCTGAGCGGGATGTCTGGCTTCCTCTTAACGGGCGTAGGCCTGCCTGCAATGGCACTGGTGATGGTGGCTATAGTAAACGGTTCAGACAAACTAACCGCCGCCCTACCTAAACCTTTGGCGACCAGTTTTTGGGTGATGGTATTTATTGTGATTGGTCCTGCGTTCGTGATCCCACGTGCGATTACCGTAGCTTACCAATTTAGCTTTGCACCAATGTTTGGTGATGCCGCTTTGATACCTTTCACAATTGCTTTCTGTGTTACCACCATTTTGTTTGCGCTATACCCGGGCAAATTGGTCGACAACCTAGGCAAGATCTTAACCCCAGCATTGATGGCTATCTTAATCATCATGTCTGTGACGGCTTTGATTTCTCCTGCAGGTGAGCTAACTGCCGCAACAGGACCATACGTATCTGGCGCATTTGCTGAAGGCTTGACCCAAGGCTACATGACCATGGATGCGCTAGGTTCTATCGGTTTTGGTTGGATTATCTTCCGCGCGATTCGTAGCATGGGTGTGGATTGTCCGAAAGCCACTGCAAAATACACGCTGATCGCAGCTTTGATGTACGCGGTTGCTATGGCATTTGTCTACATCTCATTGGCTTACATTGGTTCGACAAGCTCATACTTGGGTTCTGAGTTCAGTAATGGCGGCGACATCTTAACGGCATTCACCTTCAGCCACTTCGGCGCATTTGGCTCACTATTACTAGGTGCCGTGATGGTATTGGCGTGTTTGACTACTGCTATCGGCGTAACCACCGCAGGCAGTGAGTTCTACGACAACACTTTCAGCAAAGTGAACTACAAAGGCTGCGTTATCACGACCATGGTATTGGCTGGTTTGATCGCCAACGTAGGTCTAGAGCAACTATTGGCTATCACATTGCCAGCGGTTGTGGCGCTTCACCCAGTAGCGATTGCGTTGATGATCATGGCACCGGTTCGCAACAAGATGTCGCAAATCATGGTCGTCGCGACGGCGTTCACTGCTCTAACGTTTGGTTGTGTTGATGCGCTGCACATCCTAGGTTACATGCCAAATTCCACTGATGAGTGGATGGGTAATTACATGCCTCTGTACAATGACTTTGCTAGCTGGATTGTGCCTAGCGTATTTATGATGATTGTTGGTCTGCTGTTTACGACGAAAACCAACCAAACCGAACAATTCGAGCTGGTGAATGAATAGCCGTTTAACATAAGACATCGCTCAATAAGTGCGTTACTATGTAGCTCGCTTATTGATATCAGGCAAAGGAGTTGCCTGAATGAAAGATTGATATGGGTCGCCTATGGATAATCAGTATCTAGACATCAGAACACTGAACTTTATCGTTATTCTGTTCTCTTGCATTTACTCTATTAGTCTGCTTTGTTATCAATACACTCAGGGTAGAGTCAAAGGCTTAAAAACCTTCTCGATATCACTACTGTTTATTGGTTTAGGCCCTTTTTTACTTGGCTTTAGAGGCTCTGCGCCAGACTGGCTGACCATCGTCATAGCCAACACTCTCATATTAGTCGGCTTCTTGCTTACGCTATATAGCGTAAGCATTTTTCGTCAATACCCTTTAAAATTGGCTCACTGTCTCACCTTGTTAACACCTGTTTTCAGTGGTTCATTTTACTATTTCACCTTCCATGATCCTTCTATCAAAAGCCGTATTATTTATCTGAGCATGTATATTTGTATCGTCACCTTCTTTAGTGGTGTCGCTATGCTTAAAGGTACCCAAAAGGACTTAAAGCTCCCTGTTAAAGCAATGGCTTACTCTTTCTTTGGATTTAGTTTTTTTATGGGATTTAGGGCGCTTTGGAGTACTTTTTCAGGTGAGTTACCAAGCTTTATGGTCGCAGGCCTTATCCATCAGCTGACGTTCTTATTTAGCATCTGCCTGATCGTTGCTTTGAGCTTTAGTATGCTGTGGTTAATTAACGGACGCTTGGTGCAATCCATTAATGATCTCTCTCATTTAGATGCACTCACAGGGCTATATAATCGTCGAGCCATGGAAGAAATCGTTCCAAACTTGGTTAGTAAAGCACATAAAAAAAGCCAAGCAATCAGCATTATTATGACTGATGTCGACAAGTTCAAAGCGATTAATGATCACTATGGTCACACGGTTGGCGACTCCGTCATGGCAACGATCTCCACTATTTTTAAAAAGCATCTTCCTGAGTCCGCCTGCATTGTGCGATTTGGTGGTGACGAGTTCATGATTGTTTTGCTCGAAAAAGCACAGCAAGCCAAAATTGTCGCAGAGCAAATTCGCCTTGCGGTCGAAACTGAAACCGCTTTGCAATCATTTAAAACTGAAGTGACCATGAGCTTTGGTATCAGTCAGTTATCTGAGGGGCAATCACTTCAAGAGGCGCTTGCTGAAGCAGACGAAGCGCTATATAGCTCTAAACATACAGGAAGGAACCTCGTTACCTTGTTTGGAGAAGGGAAAGACCTAAATTATAAGTTTGTCCCAGCTCCTGCCAAAAGCGCATAACATGTTTGTTATGCCAATGATTTTACATTAGCTAGAAATCGCACTAAGTATAGTCGGAGCGATTCAAACCAAACTTCTGCATCTTTTGGTTAAGGGTTCGACGTGGTAAATCCAACTCCTGCATCACCTCATTGATGCGTCCATGATGCCTGACTAAAGAATCATGTAGCACCTTACGTTCAAAGTTATGTAGCTGAATCGCCAACGGCACGCCCGCATGCGTCTCTTCAGTTGTTGAGGATGGTCGACTGGAGAGAATTTCCATCACGGAGACGGTTTCATCCAATGCAAAACGCATCGCGACATTCCTTAGCTCACGCACGTTACCGGGCCAAGCGTAAGCAAGAATGGCTTTTCTATCAGCTTCACTCAGCGGACGACTCTCAGGGTTACTTTTCAGAGCAAAGTGTTCGAACAAGATCAACGCGTCTTCTTCTCGCTCACGTAGCGGTGGCAAATAGATCTGCGCCACATTAAGACGATAGTACAAATCCTGACGAAACTCGTCATGATCATTGAGATCTTCTTTCGCGGCGGCGATCACTCTCAAATCAACCGAGATCTGCTGATTACCCCCAACGCGCTCAACCGTATGTTCCTGCAATGAACGCAACACTTTCACCTGCATAGACAGCGGCATACTCTCGATTTCATCAAAGAATAAAGTGCCTTTATCCGCGTATTCCAACTTACCAATGCGCTTTTTACCCGCTCCGGTAAATGCCCCTGCTTCATGCCCAAACAGCTCACTTTCAAACAGATTCTCAGGAATTGCACCACAGTTGATTGGCACAAAATGATGGGTTCTGCGTTGGCTTTCATTGTGCAAACTGGTCGCCACCAGCTCTTTACCACAACCTGTTTCGCCGTAAATGATCACGTTAGTATCAATGCGTGCTAACTTGGCTACTTGTTCTCTAAGCTGTTGCATCACTCGGCTTCGCCCAATCAACACCTCTTCTAAGCCGCTAACGCTAGATAGGTACTCTTGGCGATCTTGAGTAGACGTTTGTGCGCGATAGCTCTCGACCGCATCGGTCACTCGTTGGGATAAACGCTCAGGTTGGAAAGGTTTCTCAATAAAATCGAACGCACCGTTTTGTAACGCCCCTACTGCCATATCGACGTCACCATGTCCGGTGATCAAGATAACTGGCGTTGGGATGTGATTAGCAATCAGGCTTTCTAGTATCGACAAGCCGTCGGTGTCCGGCAGGCGAACATCACTGACAATCGCATCAAATTCTTGGCTCAGAATGGCCGCTTTCCCCTCTTCTCCTAAACTGAATACGGTCACGTCGAACCCCGCCAGTTGCAGCCACTGGCTGGTAGCCTGACGAACAATGTCATCGTCTTCGATAAGTGCAATTTTAGGGGTGTCGTCAAAAGCCATGAGTTACTACCGTAGGTGGAATAGAAATCGCTCTTTGCTAACGGTAGCAAAAACCACTGAGGAGAAAAGGAGCTAGATCTCACTTCTTGCTTACAAGTCTTTAACATCCAACCAGTTAGGCGCACTCTTTAATGACTCTCGGTGAGAACGCACTAGCTGAACGGAGTCAGTATGCAGCACAAAAGGAATGGCAAAACGTGGCTTGTGGTCGTAATTGCAGCAGTGCTGATGTTGTCTTGTTATAGCGCCAGCAGAGAGGTGGCTCGTCAGTGGTTGAGTGTACAAACTCAAACCGAAGCTCAACAAAAACTGCTCGACTATATCGGTGAAGTTCGCCGTGCACTCAAACGCTTCTATCACTTGCCTTACCTTGTCACCAATAACCCGGAAACCATCGCATTTGTGAAAGGAAACCGGACTTATTACGAGCCATTGCAAACCCAACTGACTCAGCTAGATAAAGCCGCCAATACGGAAGGTTGGCTAATCCTGTCTAACTCTGGCGAAGTATTGGTATCGAGTTTGATCGAAGAGCGCTTTAGCCTGTCTGACCGAAAAGCCATTGTGGAACAAATTCACAATCAAGGCGGCGGTGTTTCCTTGGTGAACAAAACCAAAGGTTCGAGCCCGTTGTATTACCTTGCAGCTCCTATCTACGACGGTCTGGATATCGCAGGCATTGTGGTGGTGCAGATCAACCTCAGCTTGTTGACCGAACAGACCATTACTAGCCAAGACATCATTACGTTGCAAAATCGCCAGCAACGCTTTTTCCTATCGAGCAGCTCGCTCTATAACGCTGACTGGTTTAACGAACCGAGCAACACCGTTCAGTTAGAAACGCAGCGCTTATACGACAACACCAATATCAGTGTGTGGACGCTCAATCAGCAACGCTATTTTGCGCACACCGTAAAATTGGATGATTTGAATTGGTACGTAAGCTACCTCACCCCTTCTAAGCCGATTCAGCAAACCATCAACGTAATTGGTTGGAGCGTAGCAGCGCTACTCTTATTGGTTATATTACTCGTCATCATTGGTCTACAACGTCGCCAAAAGCACATCAATCAACAGCGAATTCAAGCCCTGTTGGAAGAGTCCCAACGCCGCTTGAAACAGATGATCAATAAAACTCACGTTGGTTTGCTATTGATTGATGAACAAGGACAACTGTTCGATCTCAACCCAATGGCGAAGCGTTTGTTCTGTTTACCAGAAAGCGTCAATCGACACGCTTTTGCTTGGGAATTATTCGACGCAGGCAACCCCAATTCCACCACACTTAAGTTGCTCAAGGACTTGCCTAAGCATAAAGAGCTCGCAGAGATCAGCACGGTCGAAACCATTGCCAGACGCAGCGATGGAAGCGTCTTCCCTGTCCTGTTCTCGCTAACCAGTTTCCCTTGGCATGGCGAGCAGTATTTCCTTGCAACGATCATCGACATCAGCAAGCGGAAAAAAGCCGAACAGTCACTACAACAGGTCAACCAAGAACTGGCACAACGGGTTGAAGAGCGAACTCAAGCGCTAAAAGAAGCGCAAAGCCAGTTAATTGAATCGAGCAAAATGGCAGCCTTGGGGCGCATGTCGAGCGCTATTACTCATGAGCTCAATCAGCCACTGACAGGCTTGCGTACCCTACTCACCACGAACGAACTGCTGGCGGAACGCGGCGAAGCCGAGATGATGAAAGCCAACAATGTTTTGGTGCAAAAGCTGATTGATCGTATGGCAAGCATGACCAGTCAGCTAAAGACGTTCGCCTACAACAAACCAGAAAGCCTACAAGCAATTTCTCTTACCTCCGCACTCGAAGAAACCCTACGCGTTTATCAAACCCAATTAGACAAGGTGGATGTACGTGTTCGAGTTCCTCATGACTTACCTAACATCATGGGTGAAGAACAACGACTGCTTCAGGTGCTCGGTAATCTTGTCTCGAATGCGCTAGACGCAATGAACCGTACCACCCACCCGCAGCTCAGCTTGATCGTCAACCCAACCGGCAATCAGGTCGAACTGATCGTCAGTGATAATGGCTGCGGCGTGTCGGATGAGATGCTTGAGTCGATGTTCGAGCCCTTCCAAACCTCAAAGAAAATTGGTGAAGGATTGGGGCTGGGTTTAGCGATTACGGCCAACAATATGCGTGATATGAACGGACAAATTACCGTGCATAAGAATGAACAAAATGGGCTGACTTTCACTCTATTGTTCAAATCAGCCTAGGTTGATATTGATTACAAAATCATCATTAGAACTAGGCATCCCCGCTGTTTGAGAAAAACACGATCTCGATACAAGAATCCCTCCTTGACCTACACTATTCTCAAGCAAATAAAACGAATAACTTCCGAACGATAAAGAGTGAGAAACATGATTAAGTTTCCTGAACATTTTCTTTGGGGTGGTGCCATTGCTGCAAACCAAGTAGAAGGGGCGTACAACCTTGGGGGTAAAGGGTTATCGACATCAGACATGCTGCCAAACGGTATTTTGAGTCCGCATCAAACCCGTGAAGAGCGTACACCGGGTATCAAAGACGTGGCGATCGACTTCTACAATCGCTACCCAGAAGACATCGCGCTGTTCAAAGAGATGGGCTTTAACTGTCTGCGTCTCTCTTTGGCATGGAGCCGCATCTTCCCGAACGGGGACGAACTAGAACCTAACGAAGAAGGTTTGGCGTTCTACGATAAAATTTTTGACGAACTTGCCGAGCACAACATCCAACCTTTCGTGACCTTATCTCACTACGAAATGCCTTACGCACTGGTTGAAAACTATGGCGGTTGGGGCGATCGTCGCGTCATCGAATTCTTCGAACGTTATGCTCGCACAGTGCTGGAACGCTACAAAGACAAAGTGAAGCTGTGGTTAACCTTCAACGAAATCAATATGTCTCTACACGCACCATTTACTGGTGTTGGTTTGCAAGAAGGCGCCAGTGAACAAGAGATTTACCAAGCGATTCACCACCAGCTAGTCGCAAACGCAAAAGCGGTAAAACTTTGTCAGCAAATCGTACCAAACGGCAAGATTGGTAACATGCTGCTTGGCGCAATCAATTACCCATACACCTGTAACCCTGATGACGTGCTGGCAGCAATGCATGAAAACAACAAGTGGTTGTTCTTCGGTGATGTGCAAACACGTGGTCAGTACCCTGGCTACATGAAGCGTTACTTCCGTGAAAACGGTATCGAAATTCAGATGGAAGCAGGCGACTTAGAAGAAATTGCATCGGCAAGTGTCGATTTCATCTCATTCAGCTACTACGCAAGTGGCTGTGCAAGTGCAGACCCGAAACAGAAGGAAGTGGGTAACATTGTCGATAGCGTACCAAACCCATATCTTGAGAAGAGCCAATGGGGTTGGTTGATCGATCCAAAGGGTCTTCGCGTTCTGCTGAACTTCCTTCACGATCGCTACCAAAAACCACTGTTTGTCGTAGAAAACGGCTTAGGTGCACGTGATGAAATCGATGAAAACGGTGAGATTCAAGATGATTACCGCATCGCTTACTTGAACGACCATCTTGTTCAAGCACACGAAGCGATTCTGGATGGCGTTGAGCTGATGGGCTTTACCAGCTGGGGGCCAATCGATTTGGTCGCAAACTCAACCGCAGAGATGAGCAAACGTTACGGCTTTATCTATGTCGATCGTCATGATGATGGGCAAGGAACGCTAGAACGTAAACGCAAGAAAAGCTTTTTCTGGTATCAAGACGTGATTCGTACTTCAGGCGGTTCATTGAAAAGCTAAGCCGGTTGTCTAGGTATAAAGTGCAACTAGGCATTCGCCTAAACCATCAAGCCCTGCAATTGCAGGGCTTGAATTTTAAGGTGTTTATTCATTTAGAGATTAAACTGCAATCTCTCCACCGTCTTCACGTCGAATAACCACTGTCGCCGCTCGTGGGCGCACAGAAACACCAGCAGGCGTTTCTTCGGCTGCATCTTCACTGTATGGCCAGTTGCCTGGGTGCTGAATATTCACAAACAATGATTTGTAATCAGGGCTGATGGTAAAGCCTGTTACTTCACAACCATTTGGTCCGACAAAGAAGCGTTTCAATTCAGCTTGATTATCCGCACCAATCACAGCTTGATCACCATTCTCATCTGTTAGCTTAGATGGCACAACAGCCAACATTTGATCATTGGTGTAAGACGTGACTTCATCTGCGCCGTTATCAGTCTGAATCCACAAAATACCACGGCCATCAAACGCTAATCCGTCTGGGCTCGCAAACTGGTTTAGCTCATTCAAGCCAGAACGGTTGGTATCTGCATCACCATTTGCTGGCGAACCGAAGACAAAGATATCCCAAGTAAAGTCAGTTGCTGAAGCACCTTCATCCCAACGAATAACATGACCAAACTTGTTATTCAAACGTGGATTCGCAGGGTTGGTTTCATCTGTACGGCGCGTATTGTTCGTCAATGTTAAATATACTGAACCCGTGAATGGATCAACCGTACACCACTCTGGTCGATCCATTGGTGTTGCCCCAACTAAATCCGCCGCACCCGCAGTATTGATGATAATTTCAGCCAGTGAATCAAAGTGATCCGCTAATGTACCACCAGCGGTTGTTACGCTATCAAGCGTTAATGGTAACCAAGTACCTGTGCTGTCTTCATTGAAGCGCGCCACATACAGTGTGCCTTCGTCCATGTACTTGTCACCCATCGCCAAGCGGTTATCAGGGTTAGCATCTGCTGGATCCCACGCTGCCGCTGATTCAAATTTGTATAGGTACTCAAAGCGAGAATCGTGACCAGAATAAAATACCACTGGTTTGCCTTCTTCAAGCTTACCGAAAGTACAGCCCTCGTGACGGAAACGACCTAGCGCAGTACGTTTCTTCGCACGTGAGTTTTGCGTGTAAGGGTCAATCTCGACAATGTAACCGTGACCATTGGCTTCATTACGGTAATCATCCATCGCACTTGCTCCTGTTGGAGCCACATTAAAGCGAGAGAACTCATCAAGACGCTCTTCTGAATTTCCTGCTAATGTCTCCCACAAGTAGCGTGTACTTTGATCATCGACACCAATGCGATCTTGCTCTTCTGTACGAGTCCCGGCATTAACAAAGTAACCTGGCCAGTTCTCTTCACACGTTAAGTACGTGCCCCACGGCGTGTAGCCGTTGCCACAGTTGTTTAACGTACCACGCGCTTGGCTGCCATCTGGCGAGAAACGAGTGACAGTTAAAGATGTGTGGGCCACCGGGCCAGACAAATCCATGACTGTCGCACCAGTATAACGACGGTTTAGTGGATCGGTATCAACCAACTTCCACATGTTGTCTTCCAGTTGAATGCGAACCACTGACACACCGTGCGCGTTAATCTCTTTGCGCACTTCATCTACAATGGTACGTACGCCATTTTCAACCGTCGGACCATTTGGATGCAGTGCTGATGTGTCGATGTACTCGTGGTTAATACATAGCAAGCCATCTGTAGTGCTATCGTTCAATGGGAAAAAATGCATGCCGTCATGGTGCATGCCTAGCGCATTTAACTGATCGGTACTGGTGTTGGTACCATCATTTTGCCATGCGCTGCCTTGCGCATTAAGTGGTGTTCCCCAAGGTACTAGTACTTGTGCGGTGTAGCCTTGTGGAATTGAAACTGCGTCAGTGAGTGAGCCAGGGATAGATTCAAAGTTAAGAACGGCTTTAGATGCGCCCGAACCACTGCTTACTGTACTCCCTGAGTCAGACGAGTTACAACCAGCCAATCCGAAAGCACCAAACGCTGTCATCGCACTGATACCTAAACCACCTTTCAGAATGCTGCGTCGAGATAGGCTCGCTTCTAATACTTCTTCAAATGGTTTGTTTTCACTTTGGTTATAACGCGTCGCGTCAAAGGTTTCCTTGCTCATTTTTACTTTCCCGATCTTATAGTTTAATTAATAAATAGGTGATTAGTTGAACGGCAAGAAGTTTGGATAAGAAAAATGACAAAAGTGCTTAAAACATATGAAACTTGTGTTTCAACAATACTGCAAACCAACCAACACAGCTAACGAAGCAATTAAATTCTGGTCACATAATCACCAACTGTATCGCTTCATTCTGATTTTACTTGGGCTAAAGTATGATAGAAGGTATAAGGTGTACGAAATCAAATCATCTACGAGAGATAATCATGAAATTAGACAAGATCGATAACAAGAGCCGTCGTATCCGTAAAAAGCTGTTCTTAGGGGAGTTCGCAATCCTAGGTTTCGAGATCAGCTGTGAAACAGACATTAACGACTTCGACCGTTACGATGCATTCGTTGATGACTTTATCGACTACATTGACGAGCTTGGTCTTTGCTTCGGTGGCGGTGGTCTAGAACTGTTTGAAGGCTTCCTATGTTCTACTAACCGTTACGGCAGTGCGACTGAAGAACAGAAAGCGCAAGTTATCAAATGGTTAGAAGCACGCCCAGAAGTGAAAAGCGCGCAAGCGGGCGAACTAGTTGACGCCAACTACCTGTAACTAAAGGGCAACCTGTAATACGCAGAGCTCAATAAATGGTAGAGAAAGCTGGTCTTAAGACTGGCTTTTTTATTTTTGGAAGAATGCGATATTAAAAATAGGGTGCTTGGGAAGTTGCGCGGAGTGATTTTGGCGTTTTTGAGCTGGCAATCAACGGGAAACTGCGTTCCACAGCCAGCTCGTGCCTTTAGGTATAATTAACTATGATTTTTTAGCTGGGGCGTCTTTCGTGTCTTTCCAGTATTGAATACGCACACGATGTAGCTGAGCTCTTCTAGTCTTTTTCATAGTAAAGTCCCTCATCTTATATAAGTAACGCTCCTCATGGAGCTTATTGTCTAAGGTCGTATCCCCTTCAATCTATAAGGGAATCAATCATTTAACCGTGACCAATTTCACAACATAATGATAATTACCGATTTCTTGCAGCCTGTTTTTACTGGCAAACGGCATATTATCTATCTGACACAGTTAACTTACTCACCAGATATGACAGAAAAATGGCAATCAAGTTCCCTACTTATACTGTCATTGAATCTTAATAAGGATTAACAAGGTGGGCATTTCAGATTTACCATACTGTTTATAAAAACCGCAAGATTTTTTATTTCTTTTCAAACAAATCTCTACTCAAGATCAATTCACTTTCATCTTTATCGTCTCCCTTTTAACGCATTGTGATCCAGTTCAATCCACAGAACTCGGAACAAAAAGCGCTCATTAATACATTCACCACCAAACTTGTGCGATATCTCTTACAAGAGTTGTAAGCAAATAGATTAACCACGTCTAAGAGCAATGCCAGAAAAAACATTAAACATATGATTTAACAGTAATATTTAAATTCACTTAAAATAATAAGTAAAAATAATTTAGAAAAGTTAATTGAGTCAAATCAGCAAAACATCAATACTCAATTTGTCGACAGGATGTTGGCGGGAACAGGAAAAAAGCCTAAAGGATTGGGTATCTTCAGGATGAAGATTTGATAGCTTAGGATGAGTTGTCAGCAAGGATGTAGTTAAGCTCTAGGATAGAGTTCGCCCGTCAGGATGATAGGCAAGAATGGACACCGCTAGGAAGGCGATGAACAAGGAACTCGGTTAAAGGACTTAGCCACAATCAAGGATAGATGCAGGGAGCACCTATTAGTAGCTGGATTGCTGCGAAAAAGAATAAGCCCCGTCTGGGAAACCAGGCGGGGTTTTATTTTGTCTGTAATGTATTGATAAAGATTCATCTTTATCGTTTAAGTCTTCTCTGTTTTCATAAAACACCGTGCTATCATTTTCTTTACGTCTCCCAACAAAGCTCTCAGAAAATCACACACTATGCTTAATCCTGTTTGGTTACATACATTTAAGACATTGATTGAAGTCGGTCATTTTACGCAAACGGCAGAAAAACTTTTTATGACTCAGCCTGGCGTCAGCCAACACATCAAAAAATTAGAGCAAAGTTGTCAGCATGCCTTGATCAAGCGCGAAAACAAAAGCTTCGAATTAACCGAACAAGGCAGGATTGTCTACGCATATGCGCTCGAGTTAGAAGATAGAGAGAAGAAGCTGCTCGAAGAGCTCAGTTTTGATGATGCGTTTTCAGGCCACTGTAAACTGGCTTGTTCTGGTGCAATGGCGTTAATGTTGTATGGGCCCATTTTGGAGAAGCAAAAACAGCACCCGAGCTTATCGTTACATTTAGAAGCCGCGCCAAATCAATCTATTCTCAACGCCATAACGCAAGGGCACATTGATATTGGTATCGTGACTGATGTTCCCAACAAAGGTCTGTTTCACAGTGAGCGAATTGGTAAAGAGAGGTTGTGCTTGGTTCTGCCAAAGCAATATCAAAATAAGCAGATAACGCCACAACTCTTGCATGACTGTGGTGTCATTAGCCACCCTGATGCCGAGCATTACATGACGCTGTTTTTTGACCAATGTGAAGAACCACAGCTCCAAGAAATTAAGATGAGCGATTTACCATTATCCGGCTACGTAAATCAGTTGAGCCAAATTTTGCTGCCTGTCAGCAAAGGACTTGGCTTCACCGTGCTGCCTCAAAGTGCGGTCGACAATTTTCCACTAAAAGACACGTTATACATTGCTCAACTGAAAAACACTGTATGTGAAGAGCTATTTCTGGTTCGTAAGCGCAGTCGTGCTCTACCTCTGCGCTATCAGACCATCAAAGAAGTGTTATTGGATGTGATCGGTGGCGCGCATCAATGATGTTAGCCACTCTTCGCTGGTAATGCGTTCCTCTTGGCAATCCACCCAATATGGTTTGCCAGATAACCAGCTCTTTGACGCGACCTCTTTTATAAACACATCCACGGAATCAACGTCATCTTTGGCGTAATCCCATTTATTACGCATGTGTTCTGCCGCTTCTTGATTAGTGTACGCCTTGCCGTTGCGGATAAAGGTGCAAGAGGATTGCTCAACTCGTTTTATCAACGTCGAGATATCTTGCTCTACCCCTGCTAGTGCAAAGGTCGGCAGAATGCTTAATGTAAGTAACAACGTCCACTTTGCTTTCATCGCACCTTTATCCTTATCCCTGACCACGTAACTACTAATAGTAACTACTGATAAGTGACTTAACTATTCTGGTGTTTGGCTGTTTAGTTCAGCAATTATTGCCACCATGCCTGAGCAGGCTGAGGCTCCGCAATCGCCAAGCGTTGACCGATCTCAGGGCTAACTAACGTTACACCGCGCTCTTCACTGATGTCTAACGCGCGTTGCATCGGTTCATTCCAATCGTGCATCGATAAATCAAACGTGCTGTTATGGATCGGCATCATAACTTTGCCCTGCACATCGATGTGTGCTTGAACGCTTTGCTCTGGGAACATGTGAATGTCTGACCAGAGTTCATTGTACGCACCTGTTTCAATCATGGTGAAGTCAAATGGACCGTACTTTTCGCCAATCTCTTTAAAGCCATTGAAGTAACCAGAGTCACCACTGAAGAACACTTTGTGTTGTTGTGCATTGATAACCCAACTGCCCCACAGCGTCGTATCGCGGTCTGTCAAACCTCGACCAGAGAAATGCTGAGTCGGAGTTAGTGTATATTCAATGCCGTCAACAGAGTGTGACTCCCACCAGTCTAGTTCGATCACTTTCTCTTTGGGTACACCCCAATTCACCAGTAATTGGCCAACTTTTAACGGCACCAAGAAAGTGCCCACCTTGTCGCCTAGCACTTTAATAGAAGCTTTATCTAGGTGATCGTAATGGTCATGACTGATCACCACCACATCGATAGTTGGCAAATCTTCTATCGTGATGGGGGTTTGGTGAAAGCGTTTTGGCCCTGCCCATTGTACAGGAGACGCGCGATCACTGAATACAGGGTCAGTCATCACCAGTTTTCCATCGAGCTTCATTAATACGCTTGAGTGACCCAGACGATAGATGACGTCATCTTGCTCTTCTAACAGTTGCCGCGCTGTGATCACATGCACTGGAATTTCAATCGTTGGTGTTGGGTTAAGGCGCTCAGTCGTAAAATACGCTTTCATGATTTCGAACATGTCGCCCAAACCGCTTTTGTATTCCAACTCTGTATTTGCAAATTTGTCCGGGTATGTTGGCGCTTTTTCAGTATCAACATTAGAACAAGAAATCATTGATGTACCCATCGCGAACGCTCCTACTGTGGCTAGCAAAGTTTTTTTCATAAAAAGTTAACCCGAACAAAAGTAAACTACACGGTGCAGTTTACATTCTAATTATCAAAAGTAAACTACTTAGTGTAAAATAGATCAAGAAATGATCTTCTTAACTTAGCAAGCTTATGAATGTAAAAAGAAAAAGTCGTAGCGAAACCAAAAGAGAAGCCATCTTGTGCGCGGCAAGGCAAGCGTTCCAAGAGTTTGGGGTGCAAAACACCAGCATGGATAAGCTCTCTGCAATCGCACAAGTCTCTAAGCGCACGGTCTATAATCACTTCCCTTCTAAGGAAGCGATCGTGACGGAGTTGCTGAGTGAGCTTTGGCGTTCGTCAATGATGGAAAGCGATATTAAACGCTTGGCCACTCTGCCACTCAAAGATCAATTGATTGAATTACTCTACAGCGAGATCATTGTGGTAACGGAACCAAACTATATTGAGCTGGCAAAAGTGGCATTTGGGCACTTCTTATTTAAGCCGGAAGATCTCAAAGAACAAGCAGAACAAATGTCGAAACAGGAAACCGCCCTGTACCGCTGGCTTACTGAGAAATCGAACAGTGGCGCTTTGCAAATTGATGATGTACATATAGCAAGCACTCAATTGCACAACTTACTTAAAGGCAGTGCATTCTGGCCGCAGTTAATGGGAATTCGCCCCTCTTTGTCGAATGAAGAATCTAGGCTGTTAGCTACCCAAACGGCGGAACTTTTTTTAAGTCACTATCAAAACAGCTAAAAACAGCGGTCAAATTGGCCGCTTTTTTAAGCGATAATTCGTGACAAAGCGATGAAATTTTTGCTCAATTTTATTTATCTCACCCTTGACAGTCTCATACCGCAAGGCGTGAGCGTTCGATAAAATATTTTTGTCGTGTCGACGATGCTTTTTCGTTTTCATCTCACAAAAAAACGCCCTAAGGTGCGCACCTCTGACGACGTGGTTGTTCAACCACAATTCTAAATCGTTGAAGTAAGTAGGTTATGTCATAACATGATCACCTGCCTACTGCATTCTATGCTCTATACTTATATTTTAATTTGGTACTGACTTACTAAGGAATTGCCATGCGTATTGCTATTCTCTCTCGTAATGAAAATTTATATTCAACCATGCGCCTAAAACAGGCGGGTGAAGAACGTGGGCATCAAATCGATGTGATCGACACGCTTCACTGTTATATGGACATTACGAGCAACAACCCTAAGATCCGCTACAAGGGTGAAGAATTACCGCAATACGATGCTGTTATTCCACGTATTGGGGCATCTATTACGTTTTACGGCACTGCTGTTGTACGTCAGTTTGAAATGATGGGTACATTTTGTGTCAACGAATCTGTCGCGATCAGCCGCTCTCGTGACAAGTTGCGCTCATTACAACTGCTATCACGTAAAGGCATCGGTTTGCCACGCACTGGCTTTGCTCACCATCCTGACAACATTCAGGACGTGATCAAAAACGTTGGTGGCGCACCTCTAGTGATTAAATTGCTAGAAGGCACTCAAGGCATTGGTGTTGTACTTGCTGAAACAAATAAAGCGGCAGAAAGCGTGATTGAAGCTTTCATGGGTTTGAAAGCTAACATCATGGTGCAAGAATTTATCGAAGAAGCAAAAGGCGCGGACATCCGTTGTTTTGTTGTCGGAAATAAGGTGATTGCCGCAATGAAGCGCCAAGCAAAAGAAGGCGAGTTCCGTTCCAACCTTCACCGTGGTGGCTCTGCACAACTCGTGCGTTTGAGCAAAGAAGAGCGTGCGACCGCTGTAAATGCAGCGAAAGTGATGGGCTTGAACCTTTGTGGTGTGGATATCCTTCAATCTAAAAATGGCCCAGTGGTAATGGAAGTGAATTCTTCCCCTGGTCTAGAAGGCATCGAACTAGCAACGGGTAAAAACATTGCAGGTATGATCTTCGATTTTATCGAGAAAAACGCTAAGCCAAATTCAAACCGTACTCGCGGTAAAGGTTGATTTTTGTTTAACGTACAAGAGAGCCAAAAACCGGCTCTCTTGTTACTCGTCGCTAGGATGACACTATGAATCAGAAAATGATCATTGGGAATGCCGAAGCTATTTGCTTGCCAGAGTTAGGGATTACTCACCTTGAAGCGCGTATTGATACAGGCGCTCAAACCTCTTCATTACATGTAGACAATATTGATTGCTTTGAAAAAGATGGTCAGTCTTATGTTGCATTCGATCTGCACCCAGATGTATACCATTTAGAACAAGTGGTTCGCTGCACAGCGAAACTAAAAGCAAACCGTAAGGTTAAATCTTCTAACGGTACTTTTGAGCACCGCTGCGTGATCACGACGATGCTGCGTATAGGCGACCAACAATGGCCAATCGACATTACGTTGACTAACCGTGAAAAAATGACTTACATGATGTTGTTAGGTCGTCAGGGCATGGCAGACAAAGTGCTCGTTGATCCTAGCCAATCTCACTTATTGGCATCTTAACCCCGTAGCTTCAGATGAGTGATCGAACGTTTTTGTTGAGCATCACTCGTCTGGCTTTATCTTCGCCTACTTCCTACGAAATAACGCAAACAACAATCCCTTCGCTTTAACTTTTGTCACTCGCCAGTGCGTCATTGGCTTAGTCGGCGCTGTATTCAAAATGTGCTGATACGCTTTTTCATCCAAAGTCACCTCTCCCCCATGTGCCAGAAGCAAACATTGCGGATTCATCTCAAACACACGCTTTAATGATTGCCGATATTGATTCGGATGAAATATGGGAAACGGCGCAATCAGATGCTTTTTCACCTGCACCATTAAATCCGCCACATACAGCACATCTTGTTCAGAATGATAAACCGACAGATCTCTGTCGGTATGCCCAAGCGTTTCTAGCACCTGCCAATCATCAAATCCAGGAATAAACTCTCCATCAATAAGTTCAATATCTGGCTTTAGCTTGCGGGAATACCACAGGTTTTGCTTTGGTTTACGCATCCGATTCGCCATCCAGCGTGCTAACATCAAATCGGTCAAATGCATTAGCCAACCGTCTACACCGCTATACCACTGGTTCTCTCGCTTTGCGGCCAATAGCTTGCATCCTGTTAAATCACGTAGTTTGTGCGCACCACCAGCATGGTCTGGATGCATGTGGGTCACAACAACCAACTTTAGGTCAGAAAAAGGACGATGGAGTTGATGTTCAATAAAGTCTTTAAGATGAGGGATGTCTGCTCGACTGGCACCATCAAGCAACAATAATTTATCGGAATATTCGGCGAGATACATGGTCTGAATGTACCCCTGAATTCTGTGCAGCTGCAAAATATGTCCTTATTTTAGTGAGATGCTTCATGACCGAATCCTTACTGGTCAGACCAACTATAACAGCAGAATGGAAGCTTCGGTAAACAAATATTCACACGTAGCGACGACAACAAATCATAATCGAGATGATAGATTTTAATCATTAGACTCAAGGGCCCTTTTATCCGTTAATGCGCGCACACGGAGTTCGTGTCAGGGTATGAGGTAAATACCTCATGATTTGCTTTTTTGTACTTTTCCTTCTAATTAATTAAGGAGTTAAGTACATTTTTGTGAGAATCGAGTTGGAAAAAGCAACTAAATTAGACCGCATCCGCGCGGACTACAACGTTCACTACTGGAGCCAAGGTTTCTACGGCATTGATGACCAAGGCGAAGTATATGTATCACCACGTAGTGATCGTGCACATCAAATCCCTTTCAGCGCTATTGTAAATGAGCTAGAAGCGAAGCAGTTAAATCTGCCTGTATTAGTACGCTTCCCGCAAATCGTGCACCAACGTGTGCACGGTATTTGCCACGCATTCAACCAAGCAATTGAAGAATACCAATATCCAAACAAATACTTGTTGGTGTACCCAATTAAAGTAAACCAACAACGTGAAGTGGTGGATGAAATTCTAGCGAGCCAAGCTCAACTAGAAACCAAGCAGCTTGGTCTTGAAGCGGGTAGCAAGCCAGAATTGTTGGCGGTACTTGCATTGGCTCAACAAGGTAGCTCCGTGATCGTGTGTAATGGCTACAAAGACCGAGAGTATGTGCGTCTTGCACTGATCGGTGAAAAGCTGGGTCACAAGGTATTCATCGTACTAGAGAAGCTTTCTGAGCTGGATCTGGTACTAGAAGAAGCGAAAAGTTTGGGCGTAAAACCGCGCCTTGGTTTACGCATTCGCCTCGCCTCTCAAGGCGCAGGGAAATGGCAAGCAAGTGGCGGTGAAAAATCGAAGTTTGGTTTATCAGCATCGCAAGTGCTTAGCGTTATTGAACGCCTTAAACGCGAAGGCAACCTAGACGCGATGCAACTGGTTCACTTCCACCTTGGTTCACAGATGGCAAACATCCGTGATGTACGCAATGGTGTGAACGAGTCTGCACGTTTCTACTGCGAACTACGCGCGCTCGGTGCAAACATCGAGTACTTCGATGTGGGCGGCGGCTTGGCAGTGGATTATGACGGCACACGCAGCCAATCATCGAATTCGATGAACTACGGCCTTGCAGAATACGCACGTAATATCGTCAACACAGTGGGCGATGTGTGTCTGCAATACGAACAACCAATGCCAGTGATCATTTCGGAATCGGGTCGCTCGCTAACAGCGCACCACGCTGTATTGATTTCTAACGTAATTGGTACCGAGTCGTACCTACCGGAAGAAGTACATGAGCTTGATGATGACGCTCCGCTTTTGCTACAAAACATGTGGCGAAACTGGGAAAACTTGCAAGATGGTACAGACGCTCGTGCGTTAATTGAGATTTACAATGATACCCAAAGTGATTTGGCAGAAGTGCACTCTCAATTTGCTACAGGTGTGCTTAACTTGGAACAACGTGCGTGGGCAGAACAATTGTCACTGCGCATTTACTTCGAATTAAGCCGCAAGATGAGCACTAAGAATCGCTTCCACCGTCCGATTCTGGACGAGTTGAGCGAACGTCTTGCGGATAAGTTCTTCGTGAACTTCTCTCTCTTCCAATCTCTACCAGATGCTTGGGGTATTGATCAGGTTTTCCCTGTTCTGCCACTTTCTGGTCTTGGCGAGGCGGAAGAGCGTCGTGCAGTGATGTTGGACATCACATGTGACTCTGATGGCGCGATCGATCACTACGTTGATGGTCAAGGCATCGAGAGCACGCTACCTGTACCAGCTTGGAGCAAAGACAAACCGTACTTAATGGGCTTTTTCCTAGTAGGCGCATACCAAGAAATCCTTGGTGACATGCACAACCTATTTGGTGATACCCACAGTGCTGTAGTCAATGTTGATGAACACGGTCAATTTGAGATCAGTTACATCAACGAAGGTGATAGTGTAGAAGACATGATGCGCTACGTTCATATCGACGTGGATGCGATTCGTGACAATTATAAACAATTGGTTTCACAGCGAGTTGAAGCCAATGAACAAGCACAAATCCTAGCAGAACTAGAACAAGGTCTAGCAGGATACACCTATTTAGAGGACTTCTGATATGAATGATTTGTTTACTAAAACTGATTATTCGCTTTACTCCAACTCTATGTCGTTTTTACGTCTGCCGTACATTCGTAACCCGGTATCGGCAGACGCAGACGTTGTGGTGTTGGGAGTCCCTCTGGACATGGCAACATCTGGTCGTCCAGGTGCGCGTATGGGTCCAGATGCAATTCGCCGTGCCTCAGTCAACTTGGCATGGGAAGGTAAGAAGTTCCCGTGGAGCTTCAACGTATTGGATAAACTGAAAGTGATCGACGCAGGTGATCTCGTGTTCGATTGCGGTGATGCGGAAGATTTTACTTACCGCCTTGAAGCGGCAACCAGTGAAATTCTAAAAAGTGGTAAAACCATGTTGGGATTGGGCGGTGACCACTTCATCACGCTACCTATCCTACGTGCCTATGCGAAGCATCATGGCCAAATAGCTTTGATTCACTTTGATGCTCATACGGACACCTATGCAAATGGTAGTTCATACGACCACGGTACGATGTTCTACCATGCGCCGAAAGAAGGTTTGATCTCAGCGAAGAACTCAATACAAATCGGCATTCGTACGGAGTACAAACAGCAAGATCACGGCTTCAATGTGATTAATGCGATGCAAGCGAATGACATGTCGGTGAACGAGATCCTAGAAGAAATTCGTCGCACCGTCGCAGACAAGCCAGTGTATGTTACTTTTGACATCGACTGCTTAGACCCGGCCTTCGCACCGGGAACTGGTACACCAGTTTGTGGTGGCTTGAACTCAGACAAAGCGCTGAAAATTATTCGTGGTTTAGCCGGCATGAATATCGTGGGTATGGATGTTGTCGAAGTATCGCCTCCATACGACCACAGTGATGTTACCGCACTAGCGGGAGCAACCATCGCACTAGAAATGCTTTACGCATACGCATCTGAGCGCGAATAGACATAATCATTTCTAAGGGAGCTTCGGCTCCCTTTTCTTTCTGATGCCTTCCTCTACCTTTTATTCACTCGTTTCATCTTGAACTCAGATCAACCGAGCAGACGCTTTATTTTTGCACTTTAACCATTAAAACCAGTTACCTATAAGGCTCATTCTATTCACGAAAAGTAAAAGATTTAACGTAATTAGACAAAGAAATGCACCGCTTTTTGAAAACAAAATCGGATTAGTTTTTCTAACTGAAATCATAGATTTTTATCTTGCTCAACTTCACACTTTTCGATTGCTAATTATACAAGCAAGCACTATTATCTCGCGCAAATACCCCCGCAACACAAGAAGTCAGTTGGCACTCTGTAAAAGAGCGCTAAGGGTTTTTACGTCTTAAATTTTTTGGAGAGATACGCAAATGTCTGCTTCGTTTCCATTAGCGAAACTTACCTTTTTAATCGCTATATTGACTGCCGTGGGTCAAATGACCCAGACAATGTACGTGCCTTCAATCGGTCATATGGCGGGCGAGTTTTTGGTATCTGCGTCATCACTTCAAGCTGTGATGGCTTGTTACCTAATCCCATATGGCTTGTCGCAATTTGCGTATGGCACACTATCGGACCGCTTGGGACGCAAACCGATCATCATCGTCGGGCTGCTTATCTACATCGCGGGTACACTGGTAGCATTATTTGCACATCAATTTGAATGGTTCTTGATTGGTAGCTTTATCCAAGGCTTAGGTATTGGCTGCGGCGGTGCGATGTCACGCACTCTGACTCGCGATTGCTTTGAAGGCTCTGATCTACACAGAGCAAACAGCTTAATTAGCATGTGTGTGATTTTCTCACCTTTAATGGCACCAGTATTAGGCGGTTACCTAACAGAAGCTTTCGGATGGCGGTCAAGCTACTTGTTCTTAGCGCTATTTGCTATCGCGGTTGTGATCACCATGATGACAAGCATGATGGAGACACTACCAAAAGAGAAACGCAAATTCGAACCAGTAGCCAAAAGCTACAAACACGTTTTGTCTGACCGTCGCTTTCAAGGCTTTTTGATTTGCCTGGTTGCAACATTCGCTGGTGTGGGTGTATTCGAAGCGGCGGCTGGGGTGTTGTTAGGTGGGGTATTAGAATTACCGGCAACAACGGTAAGTTTGCTGTTTATATTGCCGATCCCAGGTTACTTGGTGGGTGCTGGCTTATCTAGCTACATCGCAAGACGTCGCTCTGAGCGTCGTGCTTTAAACGTAGGCTTGGTCTCTATTTTTGTGGGCTCTGCTATTGTGCTCATCCCAGGCTTGTTTGGTTTAACCACGGCATTAACGCTTGTTGGAGGCGCAACCGTGTACTTTTTGGGTGCGGGTATTCTCTTCCCAGCAGCAACAACTGGAGCGATTGCGCCATTCCCATACCATGCAGGAACAGCAGGCGCGACATTGGGTGGTATGCAAAACTTGGGGGCAGGTGTCGCAACTTTGCTCGCGTCACTATTTCCAGCGCATAACCAGATGCCTTTGGGCATTTTGATGATGGCAATGTCGGTAATTGCAATGCTTGGGTTAATGTGGGTGAATCGAGCACACAATCACTCAAACGAAGTACCGCAAGTTATCTGATCATTATCAGCTTACTTTCAAAATCCAAAAGGGACACACTCAACAAGTGTGTCCCTTTTTTCATATCACACTATATCGATTTCCCGATGAGAATGATTTAACTTTCGAATTGATATTTGTTAAAAATAACAGCTGCTTACACAATGTGTTTTCAGCTTCCTTCAAATTGAGTAGCCAACTCGAAAATATTGAGGATTCTCACTTTTTCGGCATACCCCATAACAAAGAATGGACAACTGAAAACCACTAACAAAATGAAAGCCCAGCCCTCAGGATGAGGCCACTTGGGTGTACAATAAGGATAAAATCAGATGCGTTTCACTTTAACTACGTTGGCCGTCTCGGTCGCGCTTGTCGCCGGATGCAGCAATCAAGGAATCCCCAGCATGACTCAATACTCCCAAACACAGATCGTTGCTCAACAAACTCAAGCTCCGGTTGCGAAAAAAATCCCTCACGCGATGACTATTCATGGCGATACCCGCGTTGATAACTACTACTGGATGCGTGACGACGAACGTAAAGACCCTGAAATTTTACAGCACCTAGAGACAGAAAATCAGTACGCAGAAACCGTTCTAAAGCACACTGAAACACTTCAAGATACGCTATTTGAAGAAATTAAAGGGCGCGTCGCAAAAGACGACAACTCAGTACCGGTTCGTAAAGGCAACTACTTCTACTCCAGTGAAGTGACCGGAGATAACGAGTACGAAGTCCATTTGCGAGCTAAAGACTTTGCAGGCAAAGACAAACAAATCATTTTAGATGTCAATGAACTAGCAAAAGAACATGAATTTTTCAGTATCGGCGGCCTATACGTTAGTCCGAATGAAAACTTATTAGCGTATGGCGAAGACACATTAAGCCGCCGCGTGTACACCCTTAAGATCAAAGACCTGACAACAGGCAATTACCTACAAGATGAAATCGAAGGGGCCTCAAGCGCTGTCGCATGGCAGAACGATAACAACGCCTTTTACTACATCAAAAAAGATCCACAGACCTTATTGGGCTACCAAGTTTATCGTCATGTATTGGGCACACCACAAAGCAGCGATGAGCTGATTTTTGAGGAAACCGACAGCGCCTATTACACCTCACTAAGCAAAAGCAAAGATGGCGAAGATATTTATATCTGGCATTCGAGTACAGAAACCAGTGGGGTCTCTATTATTGATGCGAACAACCCTAAAGCAAAGGCGAAACCGTTCTATCCTCGTGAAGATGGCATTGAATACAGTATTTCTAAGCTAGGCGATTGGTACTACATTTATACTAACTATCAAGCCGTCAACTTCCGTTTGATGAAAGTTCATCAAAATGACATGCATGACCGCTCTAAATGGCAAGATGTGATTGCCGCAGACGACAACACTCAACTTGTCGACTTCGAGTTGTTCGATGATCACATCGTCTATGAGCAGCGCTCTAACGGCCTAGCAAGCGTCACTGTACGTCAGCTTTCAACAGGAAAAGAACTCCCCCTCACATTTAATGACGATGCGTTTGCTGCCTATTTGACAGGTAACCTAGAGCTGGATAACGAGAAAGTTCGTATTTATTACAGCAGTTTAACCACTCCAGGAACCTACTACGATTTCGATCTAAAAACGGGCGGGTCAGAAATCATGAAGCAAACACCTGTACTTGGTGATTTTAATCCTGACAATTACCAATCAGAACGCATCATGGTCACAGCCCGTGACGGTAAAGAAGTACCCGTTTCTTTGGTGTATCGTAAAGACTTATTTAAGAAAGATGGTACGAATCCACTCTACCAATATGGTTATGGATCTTATGGCGCAACCATTGAGCCAACTTTCCGCTCGACACGTTTGAGCCTATTGGATCGCGGCTTTGTTTACGCCATCGCTCATATTCGTGGTTCTGAAATGCTTGGCCGCCCTTGGTATGAAGACGGTAAAAAACTAACCAAGCAAAACACATTCAACGACTTTATTGATGTGACTAAAGGTTTGGTTGAACAAGGCTACGGCGCGAAAGATAAAGTCTTCGCTGTTGGTGGCTCTGCAGGAGGTCTCTTAATGGGGGCTATCATCAACCAAGCACCAGAACTGTACCGCGGTATCGGTGCACATGTTCCGTTTGTGGACGTGGTAACCACTATGCTCGATGAATCAATTCCATTGACCACCAATGAGTATGATGAATGGGGTAACCCAAATAACAAAACATACTATGACTATATGTTGAGTTACTCGCCTTACGACAACATCAAGGCGCAAAACTACCCGAACATGTTGGTAACGACTGGCTTGCACGACTCTCAAGTACAGTACTTTGAACCAATGAAGTGGGTCGCCAAACTTCGTGAAATGAAGACAGACGATAACGTCTTGTTGTTCAAAACCGATATGGAAGCCGGACACGGCGGCGCATCTGGTCGATTTAAGCGCTTAAAAGAAGATGCGCTAGAGTATGCCTTCTTCCTCGATTTACTCGATAAAAAATAAGCGTATTAATAGAACTGTATCTCTAACAACAAAAAATGCCCGCAAGTTGCGGGCATTTTTATAGACGCACTCTCTAAACAAAGAGTGGGGTTACCTAAGCACAGAATGACTAGCGTCTCTTATAGCCAAAGGATAGCAGAAAGAAAAACGCCTACTCACAACGAGTAGGCGTTAACACAATAAATGTGTTTAGGCAGTAGAAACTGGCCTATTTATTAGAAGTAGTAACGAGCACCTAGAGTCCAGTAGTCGTTCTCTTTAACGTCGATATCATTACCTAGGTCAAACTGGTAAGCTGCAAACGTTACAAACGCCGGAGTTACAGCATACTCAGCTTGTAGAGCTGATTGACTAAATAGCGTGTCGTTAGCTTTATCATCTTCAACAGCTTCGTAGTTAACGCTGAATGTCCAATCATTAACGCCGTAGGCAAGTAGAGCCTCCAACTGAGCAGTCTCTTCGTAAAGAGCACCATCATAAGTAAAGAAGTAATCATTCATGCCGTATACTACTGCTGCGTATAGACCTGAACCGTATTGACCATAGTTTACAGAGAATAGGTGTGATTCAGCTGTTTTAGTTCCTAGGTTCTGTTCCTTAATATCACCACCGCTGTATACGTACCCTAGGCCAAAGCCAGCTATAGAGCCGCTCAATGCAATTTGACCACGTTGCTCGTAAGTTACGGCGTCTGAAGTTTGCTCACCTTGCCAACCTAGACCTAGGTTGAAAGCAAAACCTTCACCAAATTCAAAACCTTTACGGTAACTAAGCATTTTATCAGCACGAGCTGAACCTAGGCTACCGTGGTTGCTGTACAAGAAATCGTTCGCAAACGCGATAGGTAGATCCGCAACGCCAGCGACATCGTAGTACGGTGACCATTGAGTACCTGCTACTAAACGGCCAAACTGCTCATGAGTAGCACCGATGTAACCTAGACGAGTTTTGAATGACTGTTCACCACCGTTTAGGTAGTTAAGCGCCCATTCACCTTTAGCGTCGATAGTAATACCGTTGCCAATGTCCTTCTTACCCGCAACGTTAATACGTGGAGACACTTGGTGAACTTTTACATCTTCTTCGAAATACTCACCCACGCCAACTGAAACGTGACCGCCGATCGATAAAGATGTACCATCGCTGTTGTAAACTTCTGCTGCGAAGGCCTGTGAACCACATGCTAGTGCCGCCACTGCAACGGCTAGAGTTTTCATTTTCATTGTTAACATCCGTATAGTTGTTTGTACCGGTTCGCTTAGACACAGATTAAATCCGAATCAATCGCAACGAACACATAACAAAGTAGTAATGAAATAGAAATGAAACAAACACTTTCTTATGCAACCAGTGGTATTAATGCTCACATTTTGAAATTGATCACAAAAAAATAGGGAACTTTTCATTCCCCATCATAAAATCTGTGGCTTTTTACGTGTCACATCTCCCAACGTGCGAGTGGCTTCTCAGTTTTGATACCCTTACTGCCCCAGCGGTCAATAACATCAATTTGCAGTATGCGGCTCGGTTTAATAAGCGATGTCAAGGTTTTCGACGGTCGTTTATCCGTCACTAACCATAGCGTTTTATCTTGTTCAAACTGAGCTTTTAAAGATAATTTGTCTTCTTCTGTCCACTCAAATTCCGGCTTAAATTCGCGCCCAACCACAAACAATTGGTTGCCAGAGGCAAAGTCCTCTAGTGACTCACTCATCAGTACCACTGAATCGATGCCTTTATCGAAGATCTCTGCCTGTTGTTGGTTGATCAGTTCACGCACATTGAGCATAAGAGCCTGTTGATTCGTTTGAATCGTCTTTTGGTGTTCAGGATATACACGTTGTAGATCCTCTCCAACAATACCCGCCATTCGGATTAAGTTTGTAGGGTTAAGCCACGCGTACTTCGATGTTGACCCGTTTTCCAATGTCAGTACTGCAACTCCTTGAGCTCTAGGAGAAATGGCCTGCGATGCATCGATTTCAATCAAGTGAATGTTGCCCTGTCGAGCATAAACATAAGTCGGGTCTTGTTTCCAAATCGCACCAAGAGTAATAGCAACCGTCGCGGCTTGACCCGCTTGCTTAACTTGCTCTGTACCTTTATTTGCGAACCAGTTCTCAAGACGCTCAACGCCGTAACGCTTTGGAGGCAGATACTGAGTCTCTATCCCTGTACCTTTCATGAGTTGCTCAGACAACATGTACGTGACGGGAGTGCTGGTTAAAATGTCTTTGGCGCTTGCCAACGATGGAAGTGTCGTCGCTATAACCAAACCAAAAGTTATCGCTAATTTTTTTATCTTCATGTTCATTACTTTATAAAAAGGGTTACGCTTTTTGGATAATTCGGTAAACCGTTGCTGTTAGGAAAAATGCCGCAGAAACAATGATGATGGATGCGCCTGATGGCACTGGTAGCTCAAGCTCCATCGGCAGTATGGTTCCTACTAAACACGCAATGGTTGCCAATAAAGAAGAAAGGAGAACAAAACTGCCCATGCGTTTAGTCAATAACCGAGCCGTTGCACCAGGAATCAGTAGCAATGCACCAACCAATACAGCGCCAATAATCTTTACCGCGGCGATGGTGACCAAGGTGATCATCATGACAAATAAGTAATCATAAAAGCTGGTATTAAAGCCGCGTACACGTGCAATATCCGGGCTAATACAAGTCAGCAAAATGCGGTTAAACGTTGGAATAAGAAGCAGTAATATGATCAAACAACTGATCGCTAAAATAAGGATATCGTTGTCCGTCACAGTCAAGATCGAGCCAAACAACACGTTCTCCAACATGTGAATGTTGATCTTGCGAGCAACGTACATTAACAGCGCAGCACCAACCGCTAACGCTAGTGCAAGAAAAACCCCAACCAGTGTGTCGTAAGGTACATTCGTACGATTACGAACAAAGTGAAGCAACAGCGCAAAAATCATACAAAAGCTAAACAATCCGATGATCGGATTCTCTGGCGGCTCACCGAGCAACACACCAATCGCGATTCCGGTAAGCGCAGCATGCCCAACCGCTTCAGAGAAAAAAGCCAGTCGCTTGGCGATGACTAATGTACCAAGACCACCAAGTAATGGTCCTAATATCAGCGCTGCAACAATTGCGTTCACCATGAAAGCATAAGAAAAGCTATCGCTTAACCATCCAGCTTCAACGCCGCTAACCGCTAACTCTCGCAACCAATCCATTATGCAGCCTCCACTTTTGCTGTGTAGTGCTTGAATAATGTTTCTATACGATCAGGACTTAGTACATCTGAATGGTGCCCTGACGCCACAATTTGACGATTTACAACATGGACCTGCGCATCTAAACGGCGCACTGCGGTCACGTCATGGTGTACTGCCAGTACCGTTTTGCCTTCTCCAACGACTTCATGAATCAAACCTTCAAGATATCGAACACCTTGCTCATCCATGCCAGTTGTAGGTTCGTCTAAAACCAATAAATTGGGCTCATCCAGTAAAGCTTGCGCAAACAAAACACGCTGTTGCTCACCGCCAGAGAGTTGCCCCATACGACGGTCGCTACGCGTTGCCATACCCACGCGATCCAGCTGGGCCAGGGCATGTTGAGTTTGTTTCGTTTTACGTCGCCAAAATAGAGGGATACGGGTTTGGTTAAGCAGTACAAAATCCATCACGGTTAACGGGAGGCTTGCTTCAAACATCGCTTTTTGTGGCACATACCCTATCTTCCCCGATGCAGCTGATGGTTCTGGCCAATTGAGTGCAATGTTTCCCGAAAATGGCGTAAGTCCAAGTACCGAACGAAGCAAAGAAGTTTTCCCACCACCATTCGGTCCCATAATCACGTGACATTTCGCGTTCTCGAATTCGGCGCTGATGTTCTGCAAAATGATATTGTCGGCGTATTTTAGGCCCACGTTACTTAAGGAAACGGAAGGTCCAGTCATTACGCCTTTTCCCCTGCTCGCTTACTCGCCACAAATTTCATGGCTTCGATTAGTGTTTCCACATTATCTCGCATCTCAACCTCAACTTTATCGGCCTCATACTCACCGTGAGTCATGTGAGAAAAGCGATAAAGCTGCACCCCAGTCGCCTCTTCGATGGTATCAACAAAGCGATTCGGCATATTGAGCTCATAAAACAGAACATCAATGCCCGATTCACGAATTTTCTCTATCGTTTCCTGTAGCTGACTTGCACTTGGTTCTACACCATGAGCAGGCTCAATGACAGCGGCAACGTCAACACCAAACTCCTGAAGGATATATCCGTAAGCATTGTGGGTTGTCGCCACCTTCATACCAGCCGTGTCCAACTCACCAAGAGACAACATTGCATCACGCTTCATCAGGCGAAATGTTTTCGCGTATTTACGAGCATTTTGGCGATAGAACGTAGCATTGTCTGGGTCCAATTGGCTTAGCTCACTCGCGATGGTGTAAACCTTTTGAATGGTTGTTGATAGACCGACAAAGGTGTGAGGGTTCACTGCTCCTTGACCAACAGACTGCCCCATAGCGGGCAATAAAGGCACTTCTTTGTTCGCTTCTATAACCACGAGATCATCACGCTGAGAAGCCTTGATCACTTTCAGTGCAAAATCGTCATGACCAATACCATTGATCACTATTACGTCCATTTCATTTAAGCGCTTAAGATCATTAGGTTGTGGCAAATAGTTGTGAGGATTAAAACCAGCATCAACCAAAGGAACGATGTCCGCCTTCTCACCAACAACGGCTTTAACATAGCTGTAATAAGGTTGAAGCGTAATACCAATACTGAGTTTATCGGCAGCAAAGCCAGTAGAAGACACCGTCAATAACGCGGTGGCTGTAAGAATACGACGTAAAAGAGAGCGTTTGATCATAGTACTTATCAATTATGTTGTCTTAATGGGCGTGAGAATGAGAGGAAGAGTCTGACAGAACGATTTGTTTCCACCCGAAATCGTGGCGTTTAGCTAGATCGCTTAGTCCCTCCACATTTAACGAACGGCTAGAATCATTAAGCCAAATATCAGCTTGAGAACTGCGGCTATCCAACAGCATGGAAGCAGAGCCTTGGGCACTGGTCTTCACGCCAATGTAGACACCGTCATCAATTCGTTGCCACTGATGAGAACCTTTACGCTTCCAGTTTTGGTCTTTCACGAACGGAGCAATCCAAAGCACCTCCATATCAGAGATCTCAGGCCAAGTTCCGGTATCTAACTGCAAATCACGAATCTCTTCATGAGCGAGCTTAAGCTCAGCGATCAACCCCAACTCATTTTGATGTAAATCCGTGATTAACACTTGATGAGACTGCATGTCTGGCTTTTCAGTCGCGACCTGATGGTAGGGCATAAGTATGGCTGCTGAACTGAGAATTGCTGCGATTGTCAGTGCGACCCACTTTCCTTCTCGGTTACCATCATCAGGGCGAACTTTCTGTACACTCATTTCTCTTTCAGCTCAACGATATCCACTTCCACCGGGCTTTCATGTCCGGCATCAAATACCAAATAGAAATCTGTTTCAGGGTGAGTAAATTCTGCGATGGAACGCTTATCTGTTTTTTCTTTGGCGATCAGATTGTCGTCGTAATCGTACATTTCGACATCGTAGTCGACCGCTGTCGATCCATCCGAGTAGCCCGCTTCACAAATCACTTTATCTTGCGCCAAGTGACAGCTCATCAGAGGAAAATGTGCAGCAGCGTGAAAGGACGCAAATCCAGAAAAAAGCAAAACCGCTTTTAGAAGAGAAGTGTTATTCATGATAATTCCAAAATGGCCCAGCAATTGCTGAGCCTAATTCGATTAGTTAAGTTGAGTTTCAAACGTAAGGTGAACATTGGCACTCGCTTTATCCGCCAATGGATTATCTTTTAATTCACCTTTGTAGTTCGCTTTCATTAAGTAGCGCCCGGCGACTTCTGGCGTGAAGATCACTTTGCCATCTTTATCGCTCACCACATCGATTTGTTCTTGATGGTTTCGGTACATGGTACCTTCACGTGTAATCTCAGCAGTAACGCCCTCTTGTGGCTCTCCGTTAAAGAAAAACTGGAAAGTCACAGGCTCACCTTCAATGATGTCCGATGGATGCGTGATCGGTTTCATCTCCAGCATTTTGCCTTCAATCTCCAACGCTTTGTCCGTTGGCATACCAACCGTAATGTAGCTTTCTGCTCGGGTGTAACTTAGTTGAGTAACCACATCACGCGCTTGCTCAGGAAGCACGTCACCACGCTCAGCTTTGTTTGCTCGCGCCCATTTCACCGTATCACGACGGCCCGCTTTGTATTGTGTGTAGTAGCTCGGCTGATTATTAATCGCGACTTTGTGCGTGCCTTCTTCTGTAAAAAAGAAATCAAACATAGAGCGACGCTTGCCACGAACAACAAAGTTAGGACGCTCAGAGCGGCCATCCGGCATCACCACAAATGCCTGGTCACTACCCGCAGGCTTATCAAAAACAAACGTTCCGTGAGAGGCAGTAACATCAAATGTCAGCCAGTCACCGCCTTCTTTAGAAACCGTAAAGTGAGAGGGCAGAACCCAACGTGGATGTGCTTGTGCGGTGGTGGTTACAGCCAATCCCATTGCCATTACACTCGCCAATGCCACTGCTTTCATTTTGGTTTTCATTGTTGTGTCCTTTAATCACTTAACTTGATAATTGACGGTGATGACACCCGTCTCTTGTGTTGGTTTAAGCTCATAGCGTACGTCACTGTCCGCTAGCGTTATTTTTTGACGTAAGTAGTTTCGCCCACCGTGTTCACGAACGACTTCGACGTACAACGTGTAATTTCCTTGTTCCAAACGCTCCCCTGAGTCATTGGTTCCATCCCAGACAAAGCGGTACTGACCAGCAGGACGTGTTGCAGAAGTCACCGCATCAACAAGTTCACGATCATAACGACCCGTTTTTCTCCACCAGCTGCGTAGATCTTTTAACCATTCGTCTTTCCCTACCCATAACTGAATGGTTTTAACCGGTTTACGCTGATCGTTTTCAACCCAAACCGCCACATAAGGGCGTGCATACATTGAGGTATCTATCTTTGGAAGTTCGAGTTCGAAGTCGACCTTCGCGTTATCTGGTAGAGGCGCCGCGGAAAGAGAGAAAGGAGTAAAAGCCGCGATCAAAGCGGCTTTACAAAAGTGATTACGGCGGAAAAATCTTCCTGTGTTCAACATAAGTGTTCTCTAAAAAGCTGTTATGGAACAGCAACAAAATAAATTACGAGCGACAGTAACGTACCAAAGCTCATCCATTGCATTGACGTTCTGAGCGTCTTCTTCTTAGGCAGTAACAAGCACACGCCTGTAAGAACAAAAAACACCATCAAAAGCGCAGTGACGTCGATAAACCACTTCCAAATCCCACCACTGTTGCGTCCTTTATGTAGATCGTTCAGCAGCGCAACAATACCGTAGTGCGTCGTTTCGACGTCTGCTGCACCAGTAGTCATATCAATAAAGACCGTAGCGTTATAACCCGGGCCTTTAAAATCCATAGAAAGCTCTCCGAGTAACAACTCACCTTGCTCAACTTCGGTATACACATCTAGTGCGGAGGGAGTGCCGCGAAGCTCGGTTTCTTTAGTCAAGAAAGCTACCAGTTCTTCACGATTAGGTTGAAAGGTATCTGAATGTGAGAATAGAACTGAGTGCGGAACCGTCAGAGTATGTTGTTGAATGATAGGTTCACTGCGTTCAAACAATTCGGGGCGATTGAGGGTAATACCAGTTACTGCAAAAAACAGCGTAACTAAGAGAAGAGCCATCGAAATATAGATATGTAGGCGGCGAGCCCAAGTTTGAACACCTTTGCTTTTAAGCAACATAGAAACAATCATCACCAATAAATGTGGGGCATAATTTAGGTGATAATCATTCGTATTGGCATTTAATTTACATTGTTTACTTTTTCAATTCAGCTTGGCTTGCAAATGTTTTAGCTATTTGGGCCAATGCGAGTTACCGATTGCCTACCCTCTAGATAATAACCCTATCAATTTTAATGACTCAAAATTTAATGATATTTCCAATACTAAAAAGTGGGATAGACTCCACCAAAATGCGCCTTTATGTATATTTAATGAAAAGCTTAAAAGCTATCCATAAACTAGATAAAAAAGGTAAGCTAAGAAGTTAGTGTAGGGTTAGATAGAGAAGATTTTCTGATGCTAGCCAAACGTTATGGTGTAGTTCAGAAGGAAAAATATGAACAAGAATGTTGGAATAATTCTCTTATCACTTTTCTCAAGTGTCACTTTCGCAAGTGAAAAGTTTGAAGCCAGTTTGTTTAACAACGTAAGCCAATCTATCGATAATTATGGTGCTAAGATAAAGCTGTGCGAATCTATGGCAGACCAGAATACACCTGACAAACAAACCCTAGAGTATTCAAAGAACCATATAGAAGCATTAACTCCTGCTCTACCTTTTTTAAGCGAAAAAGCTTTTGAAGCTTGTGTCTTAAAAGAGAAACAAGAACTAGCATATTACTTATTAATAGCAAAAAATAACGCTTCAAGAACCTCAACATTAAAGCTTGTAGAATCGACTGAAAGCCTTACTTTTCATATCGAACCTACATCTATAGAAAAGTTTGAAACACTGAGCAAAGTACATCAAGAATATATAGAGAAAAGCCCCTTTTTCTCCCGACCATTTGATGCGTTAGCCTTTTATGAAAAACTCATGCAGTAAATAGCCTTTATGACTTTAGATAAAAAATACCCGAGACTGAGCTCGGGTATTTAATAAAAATGTTCGCTATGAGTTCTGCGTCGATTCTACTTTGCGTAGCTGTGATAGATACTTAACCCAACTTTTTGCCTGATTCGATGGCTTAATCTCATTCGCTCTTTTGGCATTAGCGAGCGCATCGTCAAACCGCTTAAGTTTGTAGTAAGCGCGAGTTTTGATAAGTGCAACATCCGCTTTACGACCTCTGACATTATCGAGCGCGGCAATGGCATCTTTATAATGGCCTTCTTGCACCAGCAGTTGAGAATAGTTCCAGTAATACTGCCTATCTAGCTGAGCTGCAATACGCCAGCTATCAATAGACTCTTCCCACTCTTTTGCCATTTGCCAATACGTTGCTTGCTGAGCTTTTAGCTTACTATTCGAGTTTACATCCTCTAGCTCGTTCATCACCAATGCAGCTCTCTCAGGAATACCTCGTTTCGCGTACAATTGTGCCAGCAGCTTTAAGTCATCTTGGCTAAGTTGTAACCCTTTCAGTTTTGCCAACGCCAAAGAGTCTAGGGCACGTTTGTTGTCATCAACCCGTAGGTATAGAGCAACAAGCTGACGCCACCATTCAATTCGCTCAGGTTCAATCACGATTAAGCGTTTGATGGTCGAGATTGCCGGCTTCCACTTTTTCAGTTCTAGCTCAGCAGAAAGCTTTATCGACAATGCGCCAAGCTTGTCTGGCTGACCAAATTTCTCATAACGAGCCATTGCTGAAAGCACTTTTTGCCACTGACTCAGTTGATAATGAGATTGGGAAATACGCAGCCATAGCTCATGCGCTTTTTGACCTTTAGGAATGTTTTTGCTCAAGGCATAGTAATGAGGTAAAGCCTTAGAAAAACGTTGCTCGTTTAGTAGTATATCAGCCAACATTTTTCGGGTTTGCCATGCTTGCTCATCTTGTAGCAAACCACTATTGACTGCCAACTCAAGTTGCTTAATCGCCGCTTGAGTTTGCTCGTTCTGCCAGTAAAAAATACCCAACATTCGAGCGACATAAGCTTGGTCATATCCACGAGAAAGCTCCATAGCCTCAAGAGATGAAATCGCTTCTTTTAGTTTCTCCTCTTGAGCCAAGTTGTGTGCTCGTTGAACTCTCGCTGCGGTGTATTGGCTTAACTCACTGGCAATGGTTGAGAGTGCACTCAGGCTTAATACCGTACCGATTAAGAATTTTTTCATCATTTGGCTAACTTGAACTCCACTTTAGCGGTTTGTCCGAACTGCTCAATTGACACACCATCCTCAACTTTTGGCTGATACTTCCATTTTTTAAGCGCACGGATTGCTTCCCTTTCAAACATGCGCTCGGGCTCAGCCTCGATCACTTCAATATCTTTTGGTCGTCCAGTTGCATCGATCGTGAAACGCATAATGACATAACCTTCCACTCTACGTTTCAGCGCCTTACTTGGATAGCGAGGATCAACACGATACAACGGCAGTGCTTGCTGGTTGCCCATTGTTCCCTTCAAGTTTGGGGCACTGATCGCGATACCTTCAAGGGCAGTGTTTAAACCTAAAGCACTGACTGGCGTCATCTGACTCATTGGTTCCATTTGAGTGTCAGCTTGAGACAGATCCATTGGCTCCGGCGCTTGAGGTGGTTCTGGTTGCTCCGGCACTGAACGTTGACGACGCTGCACGTCTGCTTCATTCTCTACCATCACCATATCAAAACGAACGGCTTCTGAAGCTTCTGGTGCACGCTGGTTGCCTTTATCAACCATCCACGCCATAAAGCTAAACAAGCTCACAGAAATTAACAGTGATGCTGGTAGTGCAAGTAACAGCCTGCCCATTAAGGTTTCTCCGCCGCCAATGCAATGTTCTTCACACCCGCCGCCTTTGCAGCGTCCATCACTTTCACGACAGTGCCATTGTAAGCATGCTCGTCAGCTTGGATAACTAACGAGGCATCAGGCTGATCAAGTAACAAGTGCTCAATAGAGGCCTCAACACGCTCAATATCAACCACTCGTTTGTCGATGTACACATCATTCGCTGCCGTTACTGCGATAAAAATGCCCGCATCTTTTTGGCTTACTACATTAGAAGCCTGAGGGCGATTCACTTCTACACCGGATTCACGTACAAACGAACTGGTCACAATGAAGAAGATCAACATGATGAAGACGATATCAAGCATCGAGGTTAAATCGACTTGAGCTTCATCTTGTTGGTTAGGTCTGCGTCCGAGTCTCACTTTTGACTCCTTAAAGATTGTTCTAACTGGATAGCTTTTCGTTCACACACTTTGCTAAGGCGAGCATGAATAAACATGCCCGCAAGCGCTGCTACCATACCTGCCATGGTTGGCAGCGTAGCAAGTGAGATACCAGAAGCCATCAATTTCGGATTGCTGCTGCCTTGCGATGCCATTACGTCAAACACCGTAATCATGCCTGTCACCGTCCCTAACAACCCTAGCATTGGGCAAACCGCCACAAGTAGCTTAATAGTCGATAGGTTTTGGCGCAGTTCGATTTGCGCTTTTGCAATCCATCCTTCACGGATTTGATGCGCGTACCAAGAGTGGTGCTCTGATCTTGCTTGCCACTGCTCACAAAGCTGTTTTTTTACCCCAGGGAAAACCGTTGTGAGATAAATAACTCGCTCCATAACCAACAGCCAGCACACCGCCACGACGGCGGCCAGCCACCATAGGATTTGACCACCTTGCTGCATAAAGCTCATCAAGGTTGTGGCCCAATCCTCACTGATCAAACCCAATGTGCTGAGTAGGATCTGCTCCATTACGCTGCGTTCTCCGCTAAGGTGTTAGAGTGACTTTTGTTACTCGGCATATCACGCTCAGCTTGTTCTGCAACTAAACCGATGCCTTGTTTTTCTAAGATACTGCGAATATTTTCTGCTTGAGAGCTCAATACGTTGTGCGCTAATAGCAAAGGCATGGCTGAAACAAGGCCAAGTACGGTAGTCACAAGTGCCATTGAAATACCACCCGCCATTACTTTCGGATCACCATTACCAAATTGAGTGATGACTTGGAAGGTTTCGATCATACCCGTTACCGTGCCTAGTAGGCCAAGCATAGGAGCTAGAGCAGCAAGAAGCTTAAGCATCGACAACCCTTTTTCTAGGTGGGTTTGCTCATCAACAACAGCTTCCAAAAGACGTAGTTCTAACGCTTCTACGCTGCGATGCTTGTCTTTCTGGTATACCGCAAGCACGCGACCCAAAGGGTTGTTTCCTGGCTGCGCTGGGGTTTTCAGTTGCTTCATGATTTTCTGGCGCGAAATCATCAGAGATGCACCACGTACGAGCGCAATCAATAGGCCGATAGCCAATAAACCAAGGATGATTTTGCCGACAACGCCACCCGCATTTAGGCGATCAGCCAAAGTCGGTGAGTTTGCGAGCTGCTCAAGAAGAATGCCACGTGACGGATCTATGACAAGCGCATCAATGTCACCAGAGGAAATAGTATTCGCTGTTGGACCGCTTTCAGGCTGACGAAGATAGTTTACCGCATCTCCGCGTTGACCATTCCACTTAACGTAGCCAGTGTCATCCAGCAGCGCCATAGAACCAAGACGAACACCACTAACCGTTTGTTCACGACCCTCGCCATTTAGCAGTGTGAAAGAGACGTTTGCCATTTCACCGCTTGCTTTGATTTGTTCTTCCATGCTGCGCCACATCGCCTGAAGTTGGGTCAACGTTGGCAGTGATTTAGCCGCAACAATAGCATCGATATCTTTCTGATATGAGTTTGCATCTACACCGGTTACTGAGCTTTTTAGCTCAGACTCTAGCTCTTTTGCGTTCTGGCGAACGACGCCAAATAACTCACCTAGGCTCCCGGTTTCTAGACGCAACTTTTCTTCTAGCTGTGCCAGTTCTGCTTCATTTTCACCGAAGGTAACACTTAATGAGTCCGCCTCTGCTTGAAGAGCAGCACGCTCTGCCACCAATTTATTCTTTATAGCCTGTAGGTCTTGCTCTGTTTGCTTAAAACCTGATTCACGCGCGACATTGTGCGATTGCTGTTGACGATTTTCTTGCTGCGCCTTTTGTAACAACGCATCACTAGCAAAAGTTGTATAAGGCATTAATGCGGCTGTCGAGATTAATGCAACCGATAACCATTTTTTCATCATTTATTTGCCCTCCGCAGCGGTTAACGACACTGGCAGAGTTAACATACTCGGCGCGATCTGTTTATTCGCCATAGCGAACGCTTTGTCTAGCTCTGATTTTTGCTCAGAACCCACTTGTTGCCATGCTTGTTGTTGCTGTGACCAGCTCCAAAATGTGTCACCAGATAAGCTACGCGCTACCAAAGACAAACGGCCTAAATAGAGAATGTCCGCCTCCACAGCTTCATTGTCACCCAGGTTAATCTTGCCTTGGTAAACGCCAAGCTTGGTGCCGTAATCCATTTCAATTTGGTACGCTTCTAAAATACGACGAAACTTCTCTGCATCCGCAACGTCTGCACGCGTCATCATGGAATCCAGCTTTGCAATTCGCTCCTCACGTTGCGCTTTGCGTATAGGCTTGTCGTTAGCGACGAGCACTTTTAAGCCCTCAAGCATGTGATACATTAAAGGCACGACACCTTGACGAGTTTGAGCAATCTGTTCAATTTGCTCGTTCAAGCTATCAACTTCTTGATTTTGGCTCTCAACAAGGCTTGCAAGATGATCGCGATAAATCTTCAAGTTACCGACTTCTTCTTGCAGCTGCTCAATTTCAGCTTCTAGAGTAAGTGATTTTTCTGCGCTTGCATCAATACGTTTTTGGCTTACCGCCGACGACTGGTTTGTTTTACTCTGCACAGCTTGTGCATCGTTTAAGTTCGCCGCGTGAGCGGGAATCAAAACCGATGATATCAACAGAGCGATACTTGATTTCATTAGATTCATACGAGTTATATTTCTGTGTTCCAAAAACGACCAAAGGGGAAGACTACCCTTCCCCTTTAATAATCAAATTGTTATCAGTACTTGAACTGGATTGTTGCCATGTAGTTGCGGCTTTCTCCAACCACAACCCCACTCGCACCTTTTTGCTCGCCATTCGTGCTACCACCACCTGCGAAGTAGTCGGTATCGAATAAATTCTCGACATTGAATCGAGCAATGATATCCAAGTTTTCATCGTACTTATGTTTGTATGACACGCCCATATCAACGCGAGCGTAGCCATCTTTCTTGAAGGTGTTCTTTGCATCACCGTAGCGATCACCTTCATAAATCAAACCAAGGTTTAAGTTAGTGTTGTCTTGAACCTTGTAGCTAGACCATAGACTTGCCGAGAACTCTGGCACGTCTACAGGGCGGTTACCTTCATATCTTTCTGCCTTCTTAAGCTCTGCATCCAAATACATTGCAGAAGCGGTTAGCGACAACTCTGGGGTCACAAAACCTTGAGCCATTAACTCAGCGCCTTTGTGAACTTGCTCACCACCTTGCGTTTTCTTGTGTAGGAGATTGCCGCCCGCGTCTTTGCCGCTTTCAACATCCAGCGAGATGTTCTCTAATGTGATATCAAACACAGCACCAGATACAAATAAACGCTGATCAAACAGTTCCCACTTCGTACCGATTTCATAAGAGATACCACGCTCAGCGTCGAGTTTCTCACCTTCATTGATGTAGGTACGACTACCGTTGCTGACTTCACCTTGAGGCATGAAGCTTTCAGAATACTGAACGTAAACCGAGCCATTCGTCGATGGGTGGAAAATGACACCAAATTTTGGAGAAACCTGGTTTTCGGTCAGTTCATCATCACGCTTTTCGTCATAACGAACACCTGCAAGCACTTGCCAGTAATCATTAATCGTCATCATATTTTGCGCGTAGATACCCCAAGTATCGTACTCAGCAGTTGGTGATTTCTTCGAACTACGATAGCTAGGCTTAGGCACCGTTTCTCCTGGCGCAATACTCGCCTCATTATGAAATGCCATAAAGCGATCATAACTGTAATCTAAGTAGTTAGCGCCCACTAACAACGTATTTTCCGTACCGAACAAAGTAAAGTCCGTCGTCACATCTATATATGCAGTATCAAATACCCAATTATCGGAGCGATCGTTGCCTCGATGCTTAATCGTATTTAACTCTTCATACTGATCAAACTTAGGGTAAGACTCTACATCAAAACGCTTAAAGTCTTGGCGGTTGTAACCTGCTTTTACGTTCACGTTATCCGTGACTTGCGCATTAATATCGACACCGTAGTTTTCTACTTCGTTATCAATTTCAGACCACTGCGCATCCCAAATGTACTTATCACCGCGAACCGCTTTGCCATCAACAATGTATGCGCCAGAGTCCACGCTACCATCGTCTTTCGTGCGATCGTAATGAGCCGATACCATAAAGTTGTCTGTGATATCGTACTCAACCACTAGGCCAGCTACCGTACGATCTGTTTTAGGCTCAGTGCCATCACCGTACCTGCGCCAAGAGCCGTAGCTTTCTTTGGCAAAAATTGCGCGCGCTCGCAGTGTCTCTGCATCATTTAGCGCGCCGCTCACATCAAGCACAGTGCGTGAGTGATCATTCGAACCTAGATCTTGACTCAAACTTGCTTGTGTTTGAGTTGTTGGTTTTTTCGAAACCATGTTTACCAAACCACCCGGCTCAGATTTACCGTATAGCAGACCTGATGGACCTTTAAGCACTTCAACACGCTCTAAAAGCTCAATTGGCTGACGGTAGTGTGACCAGTGTTGACGACCATCACGAAGAAAACCGTCTGAACTGCTAAGTTCAAAACCACGTAGAGAGAAACGTTCGCGGTTACGGCTTGTACCACCCGCGCTAACACTTGCATCGTTACGTAGCACTTCACCAAGTGTACTTGCACGCTGCTCATCAATTACCGTTTCATCGATAACCGCTACTTGTCCCGGCGTTTCCAGCTGCGTCATTTCCATGCGCATTGCTGTACTGTTTGTATCTGCCTTGTAGCCGAACTCTCGACCTTCTACAACTACATGTTCGTCTGTTTGAACTTCCGCCACTGCAGGTGTTGCTAACACTGCACCGATCACTAACGCCAAATGGCTCTTAGTAAACATATCCTTTCACTCCGATTATTATTTTTCGGGTCACATACTTGTTGAATGCGATTCCCTCTTAATTATTTCGCGGGTGAATATAAGTGATAAGTATTACCATTTGCATTAAATTTACATTCTTTGCATTTGCAAACTTTTGTAAAGTACTCTCTGATGATGCGCCATGATAATGTGACATTAATCACAAAAATTACAACTTAATCATACTTATTGCTTGAACACTAAAGTAACCCTCAAACCGCCTTGCTCACGGTTTTTCGCCGTGACTGCTCCACCCATAATACGCATGGATTCTTTGACAATCGCAAGACCTAAACCGTAGCCACCAAGCTTTTTATCTCTAGAAGCATCTAAGCGTGTAAACGGATCAAAAATATCGACCAGCTTGTTCTCTGGAATACCAGGCCCATCATCAGATACTGACATGGTGGTGAATTGCTGCCCTTCTTTGACATAATTTTCCAGAGAAACTTCTATCTGAGATGCTTGTCCTGAATATTTAATGGCATTACCAATAAGATTGTTCAAACAACGAATGACCAGCGTTTCTTCACAAATGGCTTTAGCACATACAGCTTCTGAGCGGAAAGACAACGTCTGTTCTGACTTCAAATCTATTTTGCAACGTTCTACTTGCGGGGAGAGCAAAACTTCTAAATCACAGCGTTTCGTGGCTTTGTCGAAGCGCGCATTTTCCAAGCGACTGAACTCCAATATATCGCTGATCAAATGGTTTAGCTCTTTTGCTTCATCTTCTAGCCTTGTCACTAGGCTTTGCTCACTTTCTCCAACACGCTTTCGCAAAAGATGCAGAACCAAGTTCTGCCTCGCTAACGGCGTTCTCAATTCGTGAGAGACATCTCTTATAAGCAGTCGCTGCTTTTCAGCGAGAGAATGAATCTGTTGCGTCATGTGATCGAAGTCTTGCGCTAACTCGTTAAACTCACGCGTGCTCGACTTCAGCTCTTTCACGACACTGACATTAAAATCGCCATTAGATAGCTTTTTGCTTGCTTCTCTCAATCGATCCAATGGTTGCTGTAAGTTACGTGCCATTAGCAGTGAAAAGAGCGCCAAAATAACCACTGCAATCACGACTTTGAGAATAGAGAAATACAGAATGAAGTCATTTGCAGGGTGCAGTCGATGTGGCAACTGAATCACTAAAGTATTGCCATGAACTAAAGGAATATTGATGATGGGGCGATTCACTTTCCCCTCAAGTTGATCATCAATGCTTCTCTTAAATTGAAGTTTGAACTCGAAGTGCGGATGCATCAGACGGTGCGTAACTGGTTGCTGATGTTCATTCAACACAAATAAATAAAAGTTTTGCGCATTTGCCCAGTCAGCAAGTTCGTCCATGTCTCCGTGCTCAATCAATACATTGGCTTGATGTGCAAGGTCTAGCATTTCTTCTCGCACACTATCGGGCACTTTCAACATGGCTTTCACCAGAGCTTGTTCCGCTAAGGATTGCACGACCAAAATACTAATGACAATTGCGGTCATGCAACTAAATAACTTGAACGCTAAGCTATCTTTACGTTTTGCAATAAAAGGTGGACACCGGAGCTTCATTAACGGTTTACAGCCTCTAAATAACTGTAACCTTTGCCACGGAAGGTTTTGATATGTTGCTTGGAAAGCCCCGCTTCAACTAACTTGCGACGTATGTTACTGATGTGCATATCAAGGTTGCGATCAAAAGGACTCAGCTCTTTCTTTAACACTTCAGTTTGAAGCTCTGCTTTTGAAATCACGACTCCTTGGTTTTTTACCAAGTAGCTCAATAGTTCAGCTTCCGTACTTGTGAGGGGTAAGCTATTAAGCTGGTCACTGATCGTTTGAACGGTACTACACATCGTCTGACGTTGACGTTCCAAGCCAACACGACGAAGAATCGCTTTGATGCGCATTAGAAGCTCAGCGACATTAAAGGGCTTTCCGATATACTGATCGGCCCCCGCTTGGTAACCATCAAGCATCGAGTTTTCATCGTTGAGAGCGGTAAGCATTAGGATAGGTGTCGCGAAGCGCTGACAGATCCTACGAGCAACTTGCATACCGTTAAGGTTTGGTAACATGACATCAAGCAATACAAGATCTACAGGCGTTTTTTCCATATATTGCAGCGCACTTTCACCGCAATGTACAGAAGAGACGATGTAGCCCTCCTCTTGCAAAACCGCTTCTAACAGCTCACACAAAGGAACGTCATCATCGACTATCAAAACTCGTGACATTACCACTCACCATTCAAATAAAAATGGTTCGCATTTTATTACTCATTTACCAATTAAACAACTACACACTCTAAGGCTTTAAGTCCACAGGACTCAGTCCAAGAAGCAGCAACGTGCCATTAGAGTTTAATGTTCACTTTTACTAAAGGTTCCTAACAATATGCACCTAGATATATCTTCATAGAAAAAACGAGTACAATCTGGCAACCGCAAAGCAAAAGATAAAGCGAATGGAAACGTTATTAATTGGTCACCGTGGCGTGGCAGGTTCATACCCTGAGAATACAAAAATAAGCATTCAAGCAGCCATTGACCTGGGATTAAAGTGGGTGGAAGTGGATATACAGCCTACCAAAGATAATGTTTTAGTGGTTTGCCATGATCATACCGTCAATCGATGCAGCAATGGACAAGGCCGTGTTGATGAGCTCACCCTGGAAGAGTTAAAAGCATTAGATTTCGGTAGTTGGTTTAGCACAGACTTTTCAGGCGAGAAGATCGTGACACTAGATGAACTGCTCACTTTAGCTACTGAGAATAAGCTTAACTTGAATATCGAAGTTAAAGTAGACAACCATCCAGCGGAAGAAGTGGCGCAGACTCTCGCCAATGCGTTAACAAAAAGTCCAATGCCGCAAGAGAATGTACTCCTATCGAGCTTTAGTCATGACGTCATTAGAGCGATGCACAAATACTGCAGTGGCTACCGATTGGGTGTGTTAAGTGAATTCTTTACGAGAAAAGATAAACGCCTTTTGGAAGAAGTTAGTGCCTATAGCTGCAACCTAAACATTAACTGGGTTCGTACTCGCCAGATAAACAAACTCCAACAAGCCGGTTACAAAGTGATGTGCTATACGGTGAACAATCCAAATAAACTGAAATACCTGCCTCAGTTAGACGGTATTTTTAGTGATCATCCACAGCGCTTTATGCCATAGCCTATAAGAGCCAGAACATTAAAGGGGACCTTTTATTACCACTCAATCTGAATTGGTGTCCCCATCTCGACAAGCTGGATAAATTCGTCCATCTCCTCGTTGGTAATCGCAATACACCCATTAGTCCAATCAAAACTTTGGATGTAAATCGGCAACTGACTCTCACCGTTTTTTAAGCCATGAATTTTGATGTTCCCTCCAGGGGACACACCTCGGCGCTTCGCTTCCAACGTATCAATCGCATCAGGGTAACTGATATGCACAGAACGATAAAAAGCAGAGTCCTCTATAACATAATCTAGAGTGTACTCGCCCTCTGGCGTGCGATTGTCTCCCTCTTCTTGTTTATGTCCTTGAGGGTTCGCTCCTAAAGCAATTCGGTATTCTTTTAGCACTGCTCCTTGTTCCATCAAATACATTCGACGCTTAGACTTGTCGACTTTAACGAGGTCAACAGCTGCGTGAGTGCCAGAAGCAAACACACAACACAAGAACATAGAGCACCATTTTACTGACATTGTCGTAACGCCTAAGCTAATAAAGTGAACAAGAAAAGAGCGATAATGCTAGTCAGTTAATGCTCGTAAAGCAAACAGTATCTAATGCGGAACCGTAAGATAGCACTCGCTGAAAGGCGTACTTCTTGTTGTTGTTTGATACAACAAAAGTCAAAGAGAAGATTTCTCTATTCATTGCGGCTAAGTTGCATTACTTTATAAGCATATTTATTTATAAAGTCCGCACTTTTTGAGAGGGAACCATGATTAACATTGCTTTTTTTAGTGCAAAATCCTACGACGAAGCCTCTTTTAATAAAATTAAAAATAACCGCGATTTTGAATTTCACTATCACGACTTCCGACTAACCGAAAAAACAGCCAAGATGGCACACGGCAGTGAAGTCGTATGTGCGTTTGTTAATGATGATCTTTCAGCTCCTGTCCTTAAACAGCTTTCTCTGGGCGGGACCAAGCTTATTGCTATGCGCTGCGCGGGATTTGATAAAGTTGATCAACAAGCAGCCAAAGAACTAGGTTTACAAGTGGTTCGAGTTCCTGCTTACTCACCAGAGGCAGTGGCAGAGCACACGGTTGGTTTAATGATGTGCCTAAACCGCCGTCTTCACAAGGCCTACCAACGGACACGTGACGCCAACTTCTCGCTAGAAGGTCTTGTTGGCTTTAACTTTTTCGGAAAAACCGTTGGTGTTATTGGTACGGGTAAGATTGGTATCGCGACGATGCGTATCTTCAAAGGGCTTGGCATGGAACTGCTTTGCTACGACCCCTACGAAAACCCATTAGCGCTAGAAATGGGAGCCCGTTACTGTTCGCTTGAAGAAATCTACGCTAATGCGGATATTATCTCTCTCCATTGTCCAATGAGTGAAGAAAACTATCACTTATTGAACGAAAAAGCCTTCGCGCAAATGAAAGATGGTGTAATGATCATTAACACCAGTCGAGGCGAGTTGCTAGATTCACTAGCCGCGATAGAAGCGTTGAAACAAGGTAAGATTGGTGCGCTTGGCCTAGACGTGTATGACAATGAAAAAGACTTATTCTTCCAAGATAAATCTAACGATGTCATTGTAGATGATGTTTTCCGCCGTTTATCGGCTTGTCATAACGTGCTGTTTACTGGCCACCAAGCATTCTTGACTCACGAAGCACTGAATAATATTGCCTCTGTGACGCTTGATAACGTCGAAGCCTTTTTCTCTGGTAACGTATCGGGCAATGAACTGATTAACTAAAGCCAGACAATCGAGAAGTATAGTAGAGCGTGTGATCTCAGCTATGCTATACTCCTCGACTATTTAAAATTTGAGCCAAATTACCATGAGCATAAAAACTGATATTCAAAAGCTGCACAACCGTTTAGATACATGCCAACGTAAACTTGATGCGGCACGTTCTCGTGGTGATCACGAAATGATTACAAAGTTCACGGATGAAGTAGAACAGCTGACCAAAAAGCTTAACCAGTTAAAGCACAAGCAAAACTATGAGCTGAACAAAGAACGTAAAAGCTTACTTGATATGCCTTTCTCTCGTGAAATCACCAAAGCAGAACAAGCGGACATCGGCAAACTGAAAAAACGTGTACGCGGCTTAGTAATCGTTCACCCATTAACAAAAGTTGGTAAAGAACTTCGCCTTGATGTGATGACAGGCTTTGCGCCAAAAGAGTTTTAAAACTCGCATTAACATTTATGGAGCCCAAGCATTTGCTTGGGCTTTTTATTTTGTACTGCTTCATTAGATTTCATCGAAATATCAATCCATAAGCTATTAAAAAGGCCAGCGACAAAAGCCACTGACCTATTTCGACCAATATCGTCCGCATTACATCTCAACGTTACGACAGTTGCTGCAACTTGTGCTCCACAACGGGATCATTCGGAACCAACTGCTGAGCGACTTCCAAAAGCTGTACTGCATCTTGCGGGTTGTCATACTCATGCTTAAGTGCAATATCAACAAGTGGCTGAATATCGATTTGCGCTTGATGCTCCTTCACATGTTCTTTCTTTTCTTCAATTAGTACATTATGAGCGGTACTCAGTAAGTTTAAACGATGCTGTGAACTCGCATTCGCCTTGTTAAGGCACTGATAGTAATCTTCTTTTAAGCGCAGCGTTTTGGTCTGATGACGAAACTGCGCTATATCTATCTTCTGATAACGTATAAAGTCTACGGCCACTTGCTTATAAAAACCGAATTTATTCAAATACGTCGCGTGGGTACCATGTCCCATCCCAAAGACTCTCAAGTGAGTGAGCTCTGGGTAGCGTTTGGCGTGAAGGCGGTCGATTTCATTAGTTGGATCATAAATGATGTAGCCTTTTGCATCGCCAAGGTCAAGGTCGTGATACTTTCCTTCCCAATCAAATTGTTGGGCTAGTTCAGTACTTGGCCTATCATCCCATGGCACCAAAACTTTGTTTTTTGTGCTGACCGGGTGAAACATCAATACTTGATCCAACTTTAATAGATTGGAAAAGGCACCAATAGCAAAACCACCGCGGCTAAGCCCATAACCTAAACGACATTCAAAAGGCTCAAGTAAAGTTGATAGCTGCTCTAGAAAGAAAATCAAATTACGGCTGCGAAACCAATTACTTTTCCCAAGGTGCTGAAATGAAATAATATTTACTTTTTGTTTCTGGGCTAAGCGATAGCCCCAAGGCGCAAAGTCTGAGTGTAAGTCCTGTACTTGTAGATTCGTACCAGCAGGGGAAAAGGTGAACAACAACGGTTTATTGCGGTCGACAAACTCATACTTAACAAATACATCATCAAGTAAGTCCTCCCCGGACATCGGTAGCCTGGTTTGCTGTTCTTCACGAGAAAGAGCCAGCCATTCATCCAACCAGTACAGTAACTTCATTAATCCTCCATCTAAATTGCGCCTAGCAATTGTGTTAAAAATCTAGTTTTTAGTGTGTGATCATCTCCCCCTGGTTACAGGGGACTCTGATATCAGTCCTCTTTTAAAACAAAGCGTGAATTTGCTTATTAAATTGGTCAATATCTAAGGTTTGATGGCGAACAAACTCCTGCGCCACCAGATTAAAAAATTCTAATTTATCTAATTGTGTGGATTGAGTGCCGTGTCCCATACCGACGACTTTTAAATGGGTAAGCTCTGGATAACGTTCAGCATGAAGACGATCAATGCGATTGGATGGGTCATAAATAATATAACCTTTGGCATTGCCCAAATCTCGATCATGGTAGCCGCTTTCCCAAGCAAACTGCTGAGCAAGCTCAGTACTCGGCCGATCATCCCAAGGCACTAACGCTTTATTTTTAGTGCTAACAGGATAAAACAACAAAAGATGTTCTAGTTTCAGCAAGTTAGCGAACGCGCCAATTGCAAAGCCACCTCGACTTTGCCCATAACCCAAACGACATTTGAAGGGATGAAGCAACTCAGATAGCTGCTCCAGAAAGAAAATCAAATTCCGACTACGGAACCAATTACTTTGTCCTAAATGTTGAAAGGCAATAATGTTTACTTTTTGTTGTATTCCGAGCTCGTAGCCCCAAGGAGAAAAATCCGGAGTTAAGTCTTGTACCTGCACATCAGTACCAGAAGGAGAAAATGTGAACAACAATGGCTTGTTAAGATCGACGAGTTCATACTTCACAAACACATCATCAAGTAAATCGTAGCCAGAGATAGGTAAAGCCGTCTCTTGTTCTTGTTGAGTAAGAGCTTGCCATTCATCTAACCAGTAAAGTAGCTTCATTTTTTCTCCAAGTACATTTGCAGTATTTAGACTGGGACTCTATCAAAATGCGTTTAAGCATCCCACGTTGAGACTTAACAAAGCTCTATTTGAAGCCCAAATGACACGTATGGAAATGTCTTCGATTGAAGGTATTACTGCGTAAACTAAACCCAATGTAGGTACGCAAAAACTTGGAGAAAGAGCTAGAGAAAAACCAATTAGAAGTTTCGATAACAGCGGTTAAAAAACAGCAGATACAAAAAAACCGCTGTAAGAACAGCGGTTTTTTTAAAAGTGGCGGAGAGATAGGGATTTGAACCCTAGATACGCTATTAACGTATGCCGGTTTTCAAGACCGGTGCTTTCAACCACTCAGCCATCTCTCCACAAATTGTTACTAAAACTTAGTCTTATACTATTGATGCTAATTTTTAGTTTTGCCTTCAGTTATACCAAGTGAAAAGGAAACTTGAAAGCGATGTTTAAAGCCTGGCGATGTCCTACTCTCACATGGGGAAGCCCCACACTACCATCGGCGCTATTTCGTTTCACTTCTGAGTTCGGCATGGAAATCAGGTGGGTCCAAAACGCTATGGTCGCCAAGCAAATTCTTTAATTCGGAAAGCTGTTTTTTTAATTCTCGTTCTTACACATTCAATGTTCTTTCATTGAGTCCATCAAAACCCCTTGGGTGTTGTATGGTTAAGCCTCACGGGCAATTAGTACAGGTTAGCTCAACGCCTCACAACGCTTACACACCCTGCCTATCAACGTCGTAGTCTACGACAACCCTTTAGGATACTTAAAGTATCAGGGAGAACTCATCTCAAGGCTCGCTTCCCGCTTAGATGCTTTCAGCGGTTATCGATCCCGAACTTAGCTACCGGGCAATGCGTCTGGCGACACAACCCGAACACCAGAGGTTCGTCCACTCCGGTCCTCTCGTA